>NZ_JACFRQ010000009.1:0-23437 GCF_016100865.1 Snodgrassella sp. W8132 | reverse complement strand
CATGGGTAATTCTTTGTGCACTATCGCTTCCATGACTGGCATCGTATGCACTAATACCGCCATTCCATTGCAGGGCATCCTGATTAAGCGTACTTATATGGTTATTAACGGTATTTAAAGACTCTGTTAATATACTTGCTGAGCTGTCAATACGCGAAGAAAGCGTGTTGATACCAGTATCCGTACTGGTCGACAGACTGGTTAAACTCTCACCTATACCATCAGACAGCTGGCTCAGATGCTCATGTATAGCAGATGACAAACCGGTAACAATCTCTGAAGTGCTGACAAACGAACTGCTCACACCACTTGAAACACTGCCGGAAAATTCTTGGAAATTGTTAGAGATATTTTCTGATAGCGTATCGAACTGCTGAGAAAGTGAACCGGATGCCGTAGTTGCTGAATCTTCTATTGTACTTAAGCTGGAGAGTATTGAACTGCGCCAGGCGGATAAATGACCATCAGACACAGTTGACAGGCTGTGTAACTGAGCACCAATAACGGCATCAGACGAATCTGATGCTATCAGACCGGCAGCTACATTAGTAATTTTAGCCGGATTTTTGGTTGCACGACTGGCATCATAAGCAGCAATATCGCTGTTCCATTGTAATGCATTCTGCTCTAATCCGCTCACCCGGGTATCCAGACCGGCAATGCTGGAAGAAAGCGTACTTACATTAGTATTAATCAAACTGCTTAATGTCGTTGACAAACTACTAAAACGCCCGCTGATATTATCATCCAGTGCATTAAATGTGCTATTGGTGGTATACAGCTGACCTGCAGTAATGGCATCAGTCGAACCGGCATGCAGATCACCTTCAGCTGCGTTCTTAATCAGATGTTTTTCATCCTTCTGACCATGACTGGCATCAAATGCACTCAGTGAGCTGTTCCACTGTAATGCATTTTGATTAAGAATAGCTATTTCATTGTCAGCGGAAATAAATGCAGAGGATACACTTGAGGACAAATGTGTAATATTATTTTCAATATTTTCCCTGTTTTGTACCAACTGCGACAGCTTCGAATCAGCATTATCATATAAAGCTGTGGATAAACTGCTGATACCCGTGCTAAAGCTATTGGATACATCTGTCAGTTTATTTCCCAGATCAGTAATACTGCTGTTAGTGCTGTGTAGCTGTGCACCAATCACTGCATCTGACGAACCTTCATTCAGACTACCAGCTAATACATGAGTAATAATGCCTGGCTTACCACTATGGCTGGCAACATAATTTTTGCCATCCCATTGCACAGCATCATCCTGCAGAGCAGAAATACCGGTATTGATATGAGTCAGATCGGCTGCTGTAGTAGTCTCCAGACTGGTCAGCTGACTCTTAGTTTGCTGCACTTTTTCGGATAAATCAGTTATCGTTTCATCATTTTTTTGAGCGATACTCTGTATGGAGCTGCTAATATTATTTATACCGGTACTTAAACTTGCTCCCAGATTACTGATGGCAGCATCAGTGTTATACAACTGATTACCTGTTACCGCATCTTTTGACCCTTCTTCCAGCCGGCCATCAGCAACATGAGTAATTTTTTGCATTCCGTTTTTACCAAAACTGGCATCATAAGCACCATCGTTCCATTGCAATGCCTGCTGTAATCCAGAAATTTGATTATTTATCTCACCCAGACGAGACTGAGTTCCGGTAGACAGGCTTTCCAGTCCGGGAAAAGATGAATTCTGCATGGCAACTGACAAGCTGCTCAAATTACTGTCCGTAGTACTGATAAACTTAGATGCATTGCTGTCAAACGCAGTAGAAAGTGAATCTATACTGCTATTGGTAGCGAATAACTGCGCACCGGTAACAGCATCGGATGATGTATCATGTAAAATGTCCCCTTTAGCCACATTAGTGATTTTGTTTTTTCCATTATCACCCTGATTATGGCTGGCATCATAAGCTTTTCCATTCCACAATAAACTGTCCTGCTGCAGAGCAGTAATATGCGAGTTAGCTGTCTGTACACCGGAATCCATATTACCATGCACACTATTGATATCTGTAGCAATAGAATTACTCAGACTTGTTTGCGCAGCAGCCAGACTGCTATCAATCTTACCGGAATAAATATTAAACTGATTATCAGATTCTGCTTTCAGATCACTGATTCTGGTATTGGTCCGGTATAACTGCCCTCCGGTTACGGCATCCGTTGAATCGGACTGCAAACTGCCCTCTGCTACATGGGTAATTTTCCCCGTACCATCAGGATTACCGTGACTGGCATCATAAGCGTTCCCGTTCCACAACAACAGATTTTTCTTTAAACCCGCTATTTGATTACCTGCCGTACTCAGACTGCTACTAATGGTATCAGCCAGGCGATTAATTTCAGTATCAGATAAACCATTTAATGAATTTATTGCCTGGTTTACAGCAGCGATACTTGTAGATGCAGACACCGAGAATACATGAATCTGACCCATATTAATCAGATCAGTTGAATTTTCTTTTACCTCGCCGGCCGCTATATTGGTAATGTTCTGGTTTCCCTGCGTACCGTGAGCAGCACTGTATGCTTTATCTTCACTATTCCACAGTAAAGCATTACTTTGTAAGGCACTGAGACTCGTATTGGAACCGTTCACAAGTTCCATACCGCTTTGCAGCGTATTTTCAGAATATCTGCTCAGTTGTGTCGACAAGCTGCTCAATCCGGTAGCAGTTGAAGCCGTTAAATTATTCAGGGATGTGTTTGTTGAATCTAACTGTGCTCCGGTAACAGCATCAGCTGATGAATCAGTTAAATCAGCCCCGGCTACTCCGGTAATAGCCTGATTTTTTCCGGCACGCTGTGCATTAAAGCTCTTTCCGTCAAACATCAGTACTTGTTGCTGCAATGCCGAAATGTTGCTATTAATCTGACCGACAGAGCGCAAAGCACTTGCTGTCAGTGTACTTACACTGGTATCTGTCTCGGTATTCAGATCATAATACTGACCACCGGTTACCGCATCAGTTGAAGCGAAATCAACAACACCGGCAGAGACATGAGTGATTTTCTGATTTTCATCATTATCACCGTGTCTGGCACGATACACCTTATGAATATCATCCCATTGCAGTGCATCATTTTGTAAAGCAGCGACTTGATTACCTGTATCACTCAGACTTGTTGATAATTTTTCCAGACCGGAAGATTCATACAGTGAGCTGGATAAACTACTGAAACTTGTGCTGACGCTATTGGACAGACTGCTAATATTGGTATTAGTGGCATGTAACTGACCGCCGGTTACAGCATCGGTTGAATCAGCTGCTAACGAACCTTCTGCCACACCTGTTATCTTGTGGTCAGTATTATCATTATCAGCCCTGAATTCGCCTTCAGGCAGACCATTCCATTTTAATATGCCTGTTTGCAGATTATGGATACCGGTAGAAACCGATGTAGAATAACTATCTATACCAGTATTGATTTGGCTGGTTGTAGTATCAACTATATTTTTAGCCTCAGTTGTACCGCTATTAAGCGTACTCAGACCACTATCTATACTGGATGATAAAGAGCTCAGCGACGAATTGGTCGCATAAAGCAGTCTGCCATTAACCAGATCGGTTGAACCGGCGTTGCTGATATCTGCATCAGCTACGTGAATGATTTTACGCGGTGTTTTACCATCATAAATTTTAGCGTCATAGAATCCGCCCTGATCCAGCAGGAGCTTTTTCTGTATAGAAGTAATATTATCTGCTAAAGATGTACTCAGCCGGGAAATATTTTCTCCTACTTCACCAGAAGTAGTCTGATCACCAAACTTCTGCTTTATCTGCGATGAAACAGTACTGATGCTGCTATTAAGCGAATCAAATTTTGCAGGTATTGCAGCAGAACTACTGATGATAGTCTTATCTGCTGCAATCAGATTAGCATCAATACTTGTTGACGCAGACGAAAAAATACCCGGAACTGAAAAGCTCAGATTTTTTAACTGAGCAACATTAACTGCATCCGTAGGGTTGGTACCCGCTGCAACATCTGTAATTTGCCGGGTATTTTTTTGATTTTGTTCAGTATTGTCATTTTGTTTAGTATTGTGATTTTGGGCAGTATTGCCTATGGCAACAGCACCCTTGGTACTTTTCCAGGCAACTATACTTTCCGGATCGCTGTAGGTTGCATGATTATTTGGATTATAGCCGGCAACATCCTGAGCTGTGTCCGCCAGAGAACCGGAGCCCAGAGCAACACCGCCAGACACCGTAGCCACCGCACCAGTACCTATTGCCATAGCATCAGCACCGCTAACAGTGGTTTGATTACCTAGAGCAAGAGCATTATCTGCACTAATGTTGGCTTGATTACCAATTACTGTTGCACCGGTACCTGCAATACCTGTTGAGATACCTACTGTATTATCGCTACCAATAATATGAGCACCGTCGACGGCATTATTGATCACATTGTTGTTACCGAAGATGGCGGTATTGGCTGCCGAAATACCGTCTGTAATAAGGCTCCCCTTCGTATCAAAGTTCCCGCCTGTATTACTGTTACCCAGAGATAAAGTTTTATTTCCTTTAATATGGGTATAGTGTGTTGTTACATTTTTCTGCGTACCGTCAACCGTGTTGTAGGTAGTAGGTGTCTGGGCACTGCCGATAGCAATTGATTGCTCACCATCTACCGCGTTACCGGAACCGATACCGATACTTTGCTTGCCGGCAAGAATATTATCGTTACCAATGGCTACGCTGGAATCCAGTCCTGCATGAGCCCCTACCCCGACACCTACAGCACCGTCAGCATTAGCCCGTGCCTGCAAACCCAGCGCAACACTTCCCACACCATCAGACTGAGCCACAGAACCCAGAGCAACACCGGACACACCGGTAGCTTCAGATGAAATTCCGATCGCATTGGACGCCCGCCCGGAAGCCACAGCTGCCACACCAAATGCCTGAGCTCCGCCGGCAGTAGCGGTAGCATTAACACCAAAAGCCAGGGAATAATTACCTGTTGTTAATGAAGCGCAACCATAGGAAAAAGACCCTACTCCATATGCCAGTGGCATAACATTATTTTCTCCACCAGTATTTTTGTTCTGAAAACCGGCAGTACCGTAATCTTTACCTATAATATTTGTCCAACTGCCAGAGCCCCATTTTTCTGCTTGGGTGGTTGAGCCATACGGTGTATATGTATGAGTATCACCTTTCCTATAATATTCTGCATTCTGTGCAAACCGCAAATATTCTTCTAGTGGGCTAATTCCTTTTTTTCCTGCATTTGAACGACCCTGAACAACATCATGACCACAGTAGTTATCATCGCCTACTATAGAAACTGCACTAAAGCTGGTTTTAGTAGCAGACTTGTTAATAAACGACCCCCAGAGAGAAGTCCGGTCAGCCGCTGCTACTGCATCAGCAGAATACAAAGACATATTGATCAGCGAGGCAAGTAATCCGAGTCTGAAAGTACAAAGACCCATTCTGGCCAACAGGGATGGCTTAGCAGTATCACTGGAAACCGCATTGGCCTTGGTTTTACTTTTTGCTAATTCAGAAGCGGCCACCCAAGTCTGAGTGGATTCGTTCCATATCGCACGATATATTTTATTCAATTGGTTTACTCCTAATTTTTTAAAATCATGCGTTTATCAAAATTACTTTAATAAATTAAAGATAGATTAAAATTAAGTTAAATTATTCATAAATATAACATAAATATTTTAATAAATGCGAATAAATAAATAACATTTTTATACTTAAACACAGGCAAAATCATTTAGAAATCTTAGAAATAAATAAATTTAACTATTTAATTTATATGATTTTTTATATTTTTTATATTACCTATTTATTCCTATACGTTATTTGTTTATTTATTATCAAATGTATTATAAAAGCGACAGTATATTAAATAAGTTAAATTTTAGTAACGATCGATCTGCATCCGTAATGATTTAAATTTTTCTCTTTAAGCTACTATAATATATATAATTTTTGTGACACATTACTTTGTATTTCATTATTATTTATGCTATTAAGATAATATGCTCTTTTGAAAATAGTATTAATTATTAATAATATAATTAAATTATTATGCAATATTTATATATAATAAATCAATATTTTAAAATCTAATTGATTCATATTAAACAAAAGCAAATCATCAATTTAAATAAATTTTTGCGGATAAAATCAAATGCACAGGACTATAGTTGCTATTTCTGCTTTATAAGAGGAATAAACCAACTATCAGAGAGTTAAACCTGCTCTTAAGTTGGAAAACATCAGCCAGGCCTATACATAAAGCATCGGCTAGCGGCAGCAATTGCTGATTTTTAATCAAATTTCAGGGATAAATTTTTATCAGTTACATATGGTATAGCTGATGAAATAAGTAAACTTTGAATAAAACCAACAGTGGAGCAAACAGCACATTTTTCGGTGTATAAATTTTGTATTACTGATTCAAGCCGTGTAATTTAAATAAAACATCTTTTTTTTGCTGCTATCAGATAGGATACGTATCAGTTTAAATAAACCAGAATAAAAAGTTTACAGCTTGTGTATAAATCTGTGGATATCATTCTATAGCAGACAATAAATCCACATATAACTACAAATATCGATCAAATATTCCCGAAGATTTTTCTGATGTTTCAATACTTGCTTTATTGACAGCAAATCATGGTTGCAGTCTCCAAATATCAGATTATATTGTTCTTGTTGTAACTCTTTATTAATAAAATATATTTTTATTATCCAAATTAAGAGAAATTTATCTTTTAGTTATTTCTCCACAGATATCTAATCGCAGGCTTTCTTCTAATAAAACAAGACATATTAAACTTATTCTTTAAGTAGATCACTGATTTTCAATATCTAGTTTCGCTGAATAAGCAAAAAAGTGTTCGTAATAAAACAAAAAATAGGATTATTTACTCTGTAAATTTTTATATTTATCGAATGCTAAGGGTTTTTATATCCATAAATAGTAAAAATATTATCTTTTCTGTCATAAGGTATATTCAGCCGGTTAAGTATTGTCCTGAAAGCTTCTGTTTCATCTAAAACTTCATTTTCCACTAAACGCCCGCGATATTTGCTTAATTGCGGGTATACTTTTATCCATTCAATATTAAATAATGCAGGTATACCTTCATGATAATAATTTGACCAGTCACCTATCCACCAGGGTATTTTTTCAAAAAAAGGTTCTGCAATATCGTCACCATCGGTAACACATCGCAGTATATACGGAGGCGGAAATGATAATTCTTTAACTGCATATTGAAGTTCAAGCCATTTAATGTCATTCATAAATGAAACAAGTTGTCTTTTTGCAATGATGGCAGAAACTTTTATTTTTAGCTTACAGATATAGTTGCTATGGTGACTAATAATAGTTTTATATTCTTCATATAATTCTGTTGCTAAGTTCGGCTTGTTTGAAGACATATATTTCCGGCATTGTATATTTCACACTGATAATTCAACCAAGCATATCAAACGAAAATATTGATGTCAGCACTGACATTTCAGGATACAGATTTGACAGCAGGTTTGTTAAGCCGAACTGATAAATTGGTTAGCAGCGATATCTGCTTATTTTTTAATGTCAAATTAATCGGAACAAGCAATATTACCCAGTAATGACTGAAGTATTTATCTAACCTCAAACACATCATAGGAAATAAGATAAGATACTCAAAAAAACTGTCGGAATGAATATAGCAGCAGACTGATTATCATTACCCATGGACTTATCAAAAGAAGATTTGGAGCGGATAACGGGATTCGAACCCGCCCGAACTGCTTGGGAAGCAGTTATGCTACCACTACATCATATCCGCTCAAAAAACGCTTATTGTAAGTAGGTAATGTTACCGAGAAGTTATTTTATTATAATCTTATTAATACCAAACAACCAGATAACATTTCTCTCCGGCTTAGAAATTCAGAATTAGGCACAGCAATAGTTAGCATCGCCTATTCAATATCCGGCTGATTCATTGAGAAATGTAACGGATAATTTTCTCCGGCCATTGAAATTTTAACAGATTATCAGGCCTGATTTGAAATTTACTGATTACTGATAGTTAACATCTTTTCTGGGAAAAATTTCAGCATACTTTTAAATAAAATAGGTGCTAAACAGGCCGGAACATAAAAACCATATTTTTAGCCGGAAATCCGGCGACTGTGGATAAATACTGGATAAATGACTATGTGCAAACAATCCAGTATTGATGATATCTATCATTTTATATAGTGTCTGTTATTAATAATCGATATCTGAATAAGTCATATTTAATTTTGATTACAATTGCTGATAATACACAGTTAATAAAAAATATTCTGATGCTTAAATCCTCTTATTGAAACCTGTTCAAATTTTTCGCATAAAACAGTTTTATACTGATCTCTCAAAATCGTTAATGAATATGCCGATTTATTTTAACTGCTGAGGATGTAATCAAGTTATAGACAGCATTATCCATAGCATCATTTTTATATTTATCCACAGAATCGATTCAATTACAGTTTTATATTCTTATCATTTGCCTGTACTAAGCTAAAATTGAATATCACGATAATCAAAATTTATCTTAATAATTTGATAGTGCATACTAATTATTTGGTTTAGCCAAAAAATTAAGTATTCTGTTCGGCTAAACTAAACAGAATACATAATTAAAATATCTGTTGATAAACAGGATAAAATATAAAAATCAGATTTAGTTATCCACAGCTTTCAATGCTTTTGCACCAATATCATGCCGGTATTGCATACCGGCAAATTTTATCGATGCCAGAGCAGTATAAGCTTTGGTTTGTGCAGTTTTGATATCTGCACCTAATCCGACTACACATAATACCCGTCCGCCATGAGTAACCAGTTCATGCCGGGAATTAAACGCTGTACCGGCATGGAAAACTTTTCCGGTTTGATTAGCTTCAGCAATCCCGGAAATTACATCTCCCTTACGCGGATCCTGTGGATAACCAGCCGCCGCCAGTACCACACCAACAGCAGCCTGATCTCGCCATTCAGCGGTCACCGTATCAAGCCGGCCGTCCAGAGCAGCTTCTATCAGCTCCACCAGATCACTTTGTAACCGGCACATAATCGGCTGAGTTTCAGGATCACCAAACCGGCAGTTAAATTCTATGGTATATGGTGCTCCGCTATCATCTATCATCAAACCGGCATACAGAAAGCCGCGATAAGGGTGGCCGTCAGCCTGCATCCCCTTTACTACAGGTAGAATAATTTCATCCATTACCCGCTGATATACAGCTTCAGTCACTACCGGAGCAGGAGAATAAGCACCCATTCCGCCGGTATTCGGACCTTTATCGAAATCAAGCAGGCGTTTGTGATCCTGACTGGTAGCCATAGGTAAAACGTGCTCACCATCCACCATAACAATAAAGCTGGCTTCTTCTCCCTGTAAAAAATCTTCGATTACCACCCGGCTACCGGCAGCACCCATAGCATTGTCCCGCAACATATCATCTACAGCCTGATGAGCTTCGGCCAGTGTCATGGCAACAATCACTCCCTTACCGGCTGCCAGACCATCAGCCTTGATAACAATCGGTGCGCTTTTCTGACTGATATACTGATGAGCAGCTTCAGCATCAGTAAAAGTCTGATAGGCAGCTGTGGGGATACCCGTTCTGGCCATAAACGCCTTAGCAAAATCTTTTGAGCTTTCCAGCTGAGCACAATATTGGCTCGGACCAAAAACAGCCAGACCAGCGGCAGTAAAATCATCCACAATACCCGCTGCCAGTGGTGCTTCCGGACCGACTACTGTAAATGCTATTTGCTGTTCACGACAGAAGGCAATCAACTGCTGATGATCAGTTACAGCAAGGTTGAGCAGCTTTGGTTCTGTTGCAGTACCGGCATTACCCGGAGCAACATAAACCGTATTTACTTTGGGAGACTGTGCCAGACGCCAGGCCAGAGCGTGTTCTCTTCCGCCGCTGCCGATAACCAGTAATTTCATATACCCCTTCTCCAAAATAAGGTGTGTATGCAGCCAGCCGGCTGCGTTTTATAGCATTAACCAGTAATATTCAGTTATCCAGTTTAACATCAATCATCCGCAGCTTGCGTAAAGATGACAGCCCGCTTTCCAGCTGAGCAAGCGGCAGGCGGACAGACAGACAGCACTGCTGCTGCAGATCCTGCTGTATTATCTGTGCCTGCTGCTGCCGGCACCAGCGCATTGCTTCACTCAAATGAGCATAATCACAATAAAGCCATAATTGCCGGCATACATCCAGACAAATTTTATCAGCAGCTTCTATCGCTGCCGCAGTAGCAGATTTATAAGCATGGATCAGCCCGGGCACTCCCAGCAAAGTACCACCAAAATAGCGTATCACTATCACTACAATGTCAGTGATATTCGCAGAATCAATCTGTCCGAGAATCGGCCGGCCGGCACTGCCGGCAGGTTCTCCATCATCATTGGCACGATAACGGTTACCGTCTACGCCCAGACGCCAGGCAAAACAGCAATGACGTGCCTTATGATGCTGTTCCCGCAAAGTTTGCACATACTGGCGAATTTCGGATTCATCCTGCACCGGATAGGCAAAGGCCAGAAAACGGCTGCCTTTATCTTTAAATTCAGCCTGTGCCGGTGCTGCCAGCGTTGTGTACTGATAAATTGTACTCATTTTTCCGCAATAGCCTGCCTGATTGCGGCCGCAAATGCATCAACTTGTTCAGGCGTGGTATCAAAACTGGTCATCCAGCGTACTTCTCCTTTGCTTTCATCCCAGTCATAAAAATGAAACTGCTGATGCAAACGGGCACGAGCATTAGCAGGTAATATTGCAAATATGGCATTTGCCTGAACTTTTTGAGTAACCGATACCTGCTCAATTGCGGTCAGTGATGCAGCCAGCCGCTTTGCCATCAGATTACTGCCGGCGGCCAGATCCAGCCACAGATCGTCTTCCAGCCATGCCAGAAATTGTGCTGAAATAAAACGCATTTTTGCACCAAGCTGAGCATTAATTTTACGCAGATACGGCATAGCAGCATGAGTATCTGCGCGCATACTGATGATACATTCGCCCTGAAGCATACCATTTTTAGTACCGCCCAGATTAAGCATATCCACACCCGTATCAGTAATCATGGTTCTGGCGTCAGTATTTTCCGCTACCAGTGCATTCGCCAGCCGTGCTCCATCCAGATAAAGCTGCATATTATGTTTATGACAATATTCGGCCAGATCACGGATTTCAGCCACACTATAACAAGTACCCAGCTCAGTAGTCTGGCTGATATACACAACTGCCGGCTGAGCACGATGTTCCATTCCAAAACCCCAGGCTTGCCGGGCTACCAGTTGCGGGGTTAATTTACCATCATCAGTAGCAACCGTCAGGAGCTTTACGCCGGCCAGATGTTCAGGCGCCACTCCTTCATCACACTGAATATGTGCACTCTCCGCATAAATCACCGCACCCCAGCGCGGCAACAATGCCTGTAAAGCGGTAACATTGGCTCCGGTTCCGTTAAATACCGGAAAAGCTTCAGCCTGCTCACCAAATAACTGTTTGATTTTCTGTTGCAGAGCAAGCGTATACACATCAGCACCATAAGCAGGCTGATGTCCGCCATTAGCGATTGTCAGTGCCTGGATAATTTTCGGGTGAACACCTGAATAATTATCTGATGCAAAAGCATAACTCTGATTATCATGTAATCGGTTCATTGTTTTAAGCTGAATTTTTTATAAAAGATATCGTAAAAATTGCCTGAATACTGGGTTTATTCAGGCAGTTTACCGGCAATCAGTTACAGCAAACCGGATACTTTCTACCCGTTTGTTTCAAGGTCAAACTGTTGAATAATGTTTCACGTGAAACATTATTCAACAACCATCAGCAATTTAATGTCCGAGAGCCTTCAACTGTTCAAGCAGTTCTGGTACAGCAGTATTTAAATCAGCAACCAGCGCATAATCAGCTACATTAAAAATCGGAGCATCAGCATCTTTATTAATAGCCACAATAACTTTACTGTCTTTCATTCCGGCCAGATGCTGAATGGCTCCTGAAATACCAATAGCAATATATAACTCCGGTGCGACTACTTTCCCTGTCTGCCCTACCTGATAATCGTTCGGAGCATAACCGGCATCCACAGCTGCGCGTGAAGCACCGATAGCTGCATTCAGGGTATCGGCAAGCGGGTTGAGAAGTGCAGCAAAATTTTCAGCACTGCCCAAACCACGTCCGCCACTGACTACCACTTTAGCAGTAGTCAGCTCAGGATGATCTGATTTGGTCAGTTTACGTTCAATAAAACGGCTTAATTCAGGCACAGGAACAGCGGCAACAGATTTAATTGCCGCTTGCCCGCCAGCAGATTCTGCCAGAGCAAATGCGGTAGTCCGGATTGTCAGCAACTGTTTCGATTGTTCACTACGCACTGTTTGCAAAGCATTTCCGGCATAAATCGGGTGAACAAAGGTCTGACTGTCGATAATGGCAACAACATCAGAAACAGGGGCACAATCAAGTAAAGCAGCAACACGCGGTAACAAATTTTTACCGAAACAAGTAGCTGCTGCAATAATATGATCATATGAATCAGCAAGTTGCACTACCAGCGGAGCTACTGCTTCCGCCAATACCTGAGCATAGTCAGGAGCATCAGCCAGTAATATTTTTCGTACCCCGCTAATTTGCTGTGCCTGAGCAGCGATACCGGCCACATTGTGCCCGGCTATCAGAATATCAATTTCCCCCAGTTGCTGTGCCGCAGATACAGCATGCAAAGTGGCCTCATCCAGACAGGATTGCTGATACTCAGCAATAATCAATACCGACATTAATATCTCCTTTAAATGACTTTTGCTTCGTGATGCAATCTGTCTGCCAGCTCAGCCACATTTCCAACCCGGATGCCGGCAGCCCGCTCAGCCGGTTCAGTTACCTTTAACTGTACTAACCGCGGGCTGATATCGACACCCAGCTCAGCTACTGTTTTTTTCTCAAGCGGTTTCTTTTTTGCCTGCATAATATTCGGCAGCTTGATATAGCGAGGTTCATTCAGCCGCAAATCAGTACTGATTACAGCAGGTAATTTCAGCGCCAGCTGTTCCTGCCCGCCGTCAATTTCACGGGTAACCAGCACTTCATCTGCTTTAAGCTCTATTTTGCTGGCAAAAGTACCCTGCGCAAGCTGCATTAAAGCGGCAAGCATTTGTGCCGTCTGATTGGCATCATCATCAATTGCCTGCTTACCCAGCAACAACAACTGCGGCTGCTCGGTTTCGGCCACAGCTTTTAATAACTTAGCCACGGCCAGCGGCTCGAGCTTTTCATCTGTTTCAACATGAATGGCACGATCAGCACCCATTGCCAGAGCTGTACGCAAAGTTTCTTCACACTGTTTTACGCCTAAAGATACCACCACCACCTCAGTGGCTTTACCGGCCTCCTTTAAACGCACAGCTTCTTCCACAGCTATTTCATCAAACGGATTCATCGACATCTTCACATTGCCAATATCCACATCTGATTCATCAGGTTTAACACGCACTTTCACGTTGTAATCGACAACACGCTTTACCGCTACCAATATTTTCATCTGAACCACCCTTAGATTAATCATAACCGCTAACCATCAGTGATTACCGGTATTCTGATTGCAGATTAACCACCGCAATACAGATAAATCAGCTAATCAGTGTAATTTAATTATGACTACTCACTTATATTTAACAGGATATAGTAACAGAAATACAGGCAAACTGCCGATAATCAATCTGTAATATCTTTTTGCCAGTCAGAACTGCTGTGAATAACTGTCAGCCGGCCAGTATTAAATCAGACCGGTTATCTGAAGTTTACATTATGGTTTAATAAGCACCAATAAAAATAGAAATATTCATTCACTCTGATTTCTGCTTCTGAAATAAACACAGCTGCCGCTCAGATCCGATAGGAAAATATAGTAATTAACTATTGATAAATCATATATTTAACCACTTCCCTACTCTGTTATATTCAGCCACAGTTCAAATATCAGCTCTCAGTCAGCGACAGAATACCGATTTACCAGTTATATTCCTGAAACAATCAGTCTGATAACCTGTTCTTAAACAGACCAGCAAATAAGAGCTGTTTTTAGCCGGCAATAATTAATTATCCACAGGCAAGATCAGTTTATTTTAATTATTGATAATGTTTTTTTAAATATTTAAAGCCGGCTAACCGGACAGACTAGTATATTCCAAAAGTATCATTTTTTATTCACAAATGCACATCATCCGGATAAACAGGATAAATTTTATACTTATCCGTTAATTTAATTATAAAATTTCATTACAAAATATCAATATGATGATGGTGATATACCATAATTAGGCTACCGGAAAAAACAAAATCAAAAAAAACAATAAACTGAATAATTTATCCACAATTTATATACAGACATATACACCAATTACCGTACAATACAGCTATTCTGATTCAAAATAATGTATATTGCTTTTATGTCTGATTCTGCAGTCAATACCAGTCCGCACTGGATAATCCGTCCGATTGGTTACATTTATTCTCCCTATAAACAAAAATTTGGGGTCGCCCGGCAGCCCGGTCTGGTACCGGCAGCTCAGGCATATATAGAATTATCCACAGAGTTTACTGCCGAATGTGTACGCGGTTTAAGTGATTATGAATATATCTGGATTCAGTTTGTTTTTCATGCCACGATTAAAGATGGCTGGCAACCATTAATTCGTCCTCCAAAACTGGGTGGTAAAGAAAAAAAAGGGGTTTTTGCAACCCGCAGTCCACACCGGCCCAATCATTTAGGTTTATCACTGGTAAAACTGAAGCGGATTGAATGTAACAAACAGATTCGATTGTATGTAAGCGGTGTGGATTTTCTCGATCAGACACCTGTAATTGATATCAAACCCTATATTCCGTTTGTTGAGGCTAAACCTTATGCACACAGCAGTTTTGCACATGAACGCGAATTACTGACAGTTCACTGGTCACAGTATGCATTAAATCAAATGCAATTTTTTTCATTAGATTCAGAATATTTTCAATTAGTTAATCAAAGTCTGGCTCAAGATCCGCGACCGGTGCATCAGCACCATACAGACAAAGTTTTTGTTATGCATCTGGGTAATTTTGATGTTTTATTTCAATTCAGAGGTAAATCTGTTGAAGTAACCGGATTACGCGAACATATCGGAATTTAGAATTATTATTCAAATAAAAATATAAATAATAAATGGATGAAGACAAAGACGAAGCCATACATCCTGTGGAAAACTTAAAATATCACTATAAATCATATTTTTATTTGTAGATAAGTTATTAAATGCATCTGCGGATGATTTGTGGATTATGTGGATAATTTTTCTGATACTATTGTTTGCTGTGGATAATTAACAGAAATGAATGCTGATAGCAATAATTTATCCACTGTTTGGCAAATTTCATTACCTTTACCAGTGAAATTCGTTACCATAGGATGGTCGGATTGATCAGGAACAGAATATGCTGCAGCGCACATTAGCAAAAAGTATCAGTGTTACAGGAGTGGGTTTGCATTCCGGGGAACGGGTACGCCTGAGTCTGCATCCGGCTGCTTCGGATAGTGGTATTCGTTTTCGCCGGACGGATCTGAACGGAGAATTTGGCCGGCTTGTGCCGCTGACTCCTGAACTGATTAACGATACCCGTTTATCTTCTACGGTTGTTACGCCGGACGGTATTCGTATTGGCACCATCGAGCATATTATGTCGGCATTTGCTGCCTATGGAATCGATAATATTATTGTTGAGCTTAATGCACCGGAAATCCCTATTATGGATGGTTCCAGCCTGCCTTTTATTTATCTGTTACAGGATGCCGGGGTAATTGATCAGCCTGTCGAAAAAAAATTTTTGCGTATTAAACAGTCGCTGGTACTGACAGAGGGAGATAAATGGGTAAAATTTACTCCATATGAAGGATTTCAGATTACATTAACCATAAATTTTGATCATCCTGTTTTTAATCGCAGTAACCAGACTTTCCGGATTGATTTTGCAGGACAGTCATATGTTGATGAAATTTCCCGGGCGCGGACATTTGGTTTTATGCAGGAAGTAGAACTGATGCGCAGCCACAATCTGGGGCTTGGGGGTAATCTGAGTAATGCGATTGTAATTGATGATACGGATGTGCTTAATCCTGAAGGATTGCGCTATCCGGATGAATTTGTCCGGCATAAAATTCTCGATGCTGTCGGAGATCTTTATACGCTTGGTCACCCGATTATTGGCTCCTTTGAGGGGCATAAATCCGGCCATGCGATCAATAATGCGCTGTTAAGGCAGCTTTTGGCGCAGCCACAATCCTATGAATGGGTAACTTTTCCGCATAATTATCAGCTGCCGGCCGCATTTCATCAGTTGCCGCATGCAGCCTGACTTGCGGCCATGATAATATTCATGTTAAGAATATGTTATAATTACTTAACAAAATCAGGTTAAACTGGCCGGATAATATTTAACCGGCTTCACTTTATTATATTATTCCGGGATATAAATGCAATGGATTATCAAGCTGTTGTAGCGCAATTACTAAACGTAGAAGGTGCACTGGCGGCGGCGGTGGTTGATTATGATAATGGTATGTTAATGGCCGGTAATGCCATTAATAAAATTGATCTGGAAATTGCCGCGGCCAGCAGTACGGAAGTTATCCGCTCTAAAATCAAAACTATGCAGATGCTGGATCTTAGCGATGAAATTGAGGATATACTGATTACACAGGGGCAGCAGTATCATCTGATCCGGCCGCTGAAAAAACTGGGTAGCCTGTTTTTGTATTCAGTACTTGATAGCCACCGTGCCAATCTGGCTTTATCGCGCCGGGCGCTGATTGATGTTGAAAAACAAATGGAGTAGTAACCGGATTATATAGATTCGATATGGCTGCTGATTGATTTGAATATGGCTGTTAAACCAGTATTCCGGCTACATGGTTATTAATTAAAAATTGAATTCTTCTGTAATTAACTATTCACAGTTATATTTTTAATTCAGATTAACAATATGCTATTTATTAATTTAAATAGCATATTGTTTTTACAGTCAGACCATTTTTGCTTTGTACCTTTCTGCATAACATTCTGTTATGCCTTGATCTAGATTTTCTGGCTATTCTGCTTTTCTCTGCGAATATAGATGCATTGTCTGTATCTGTCTGTTTTGATGGATTAATATTATGCCGGATCAAATTTTATTCTGTTATGCAGAAATGGTAATACACAAAATACAATTCAAATGATGTGTAAGCGTAATTTAATTGCGGCCAATTTGCGTCGTTTAGCTAATTAATAACTATATTTACTTCCATTACTGTATTTATTCAAGTGGCTAGCAAACGAAAAGCAGATAATAAATCTAACTGCCTAAAACCATTTATTTAGATCAGATTTGTTTAGGTGTAATAAAATGCCATTCTAATTTTTTAATTTTGAGAAAACGGATTAATCAGATTACTGTGGTGTTAATAAGACAATAATAATATATAAACAATCTATTTAATTAACATATTTATATATTTAATTTTTGAAATAAATTTAAAAAAATATTTGAATTTCAGATATTTATTTTTATAAAAAATATAGTTTTTATTGAGTTTACTAAATATTATTTAAATTTGTTGAATACATACAAGCAAGTATATTATGTTATATTGCTTAAAGATTTAATTTTAAATTTTAACTTTATTTAAATTTATACAAATTTTGTTTGACGGCATGATTTCTAATCAGGAGTAAACCAATTGAATAAAATATATCGTGCTATATGGAATGAAACGACCCAGACCTGGGTGGCCGCCTCCGAACTAGCTAAGAGCAAAACCAAGTCCGATACCGTAGCCTGCTTGCCGGCCACAGGCATGATAAAAAGTAAGTCCCGATTCGGATCAGTCTTTAAACGGAGTCTTATCGCTTCAATTCTGAATTTTTCACTCGTTATTCCGAATGTTTTTGCTGCAAATACGGCACTGGTTGGTGGTGTTAGCTTGAGTGACCCTAGTATTGAAGTAAAGTATGCAGATCAAAAAGGTAAGGTATGGGCAAGTCATGGTTCTGTAGTTATCAATGGGATTAATGGTTTTTCTAAAGATGGTACAAACTGCAGAGCCGATGAAGTTGCGGGCAGGAGTGATCCGGAGCGTACAATTACTGGTGCATTAATCTCTGCATTGGACGAATATAAACGCTTTGCTAATCAAATTGATCCGGCCTATGGTACAACAACAACTGCTGTTAATGGGAATAAAGCTGTTCAGCAAGGGGACGCAGCCTCAAATAAAATGCCGGTAGCTTATGGTGTCCATTCTTTTGCATCCGGTTGTGGTTCTTACGCAAGTGGTAACTACTCAGTAGCATTCGGTACCAACGCCACCGCTACTACCGGCGGCGCGATAGCTGTCGGAACTGCTGCTCTGGCTTCCGGGCGGGCTTCCATTGCTTTTGGTGTCGGCGCTGAAGCTACAGGTGTCTCCAGTGTAGCTTTAGGTTCGGTTGCATCTTCTAATGGTGTGGGTAGTGTGGCAGCCGGTTTGAAATCTCAGGCCAGTGCTGACGGTACTGTTGCCTTAGGTGTTCAGGCACAGGCTACAGCAGATTCTGCCGTAGCTATCGGTAATACAGCTCAGGCCACTGGCGAACAAAGTATCAGTATAGGCTCAGCCAATCAGGTAAGCGGAAAAAGATCCGGTGCAATTGGCGGCTCTCAGACAACAACTGCTTATAATTCAGTCAATGGTGAAATTGCAGATGAAGATAAAGATCAGGCAACCGGTATCACTAGTGTAACCGGGAATGACACTTATTCTTTCGGTAATCAGAATGGTACGATTGCTGCTAATAATACCGGTATATTCGGTAATAGTAATGTTATAGCACTTGATTCAACCGGTGCTACTAAGGCAGATGATATAAGAATATTAGGCAATCTGAACAAAGTCTCTGCAAATGCTACCGGGGCCATGATTGTAGGTAATGAAGCTAAAGTCGGTGCTGCTAATGCCCTGGCACTGGGTAACAAGACCCAAATTAGTGGTATGAATGGCGTCGCCATCGGTACAGAGGCTAATGTCAGTTCTGATAACGGCGTGGCTATAGGCAGTAATTCTGCAACTACAGCCGCAGCAGGTGTGGCTGGCTATGATCCTGCAGGTGGGGTTCATGATGCCACATCATCTACCTGGAACAGTACCAGAGGCTCGGTGGCGATTGGTAATGCCAGTGCCGGTGTCACACGGCAGATTACCGGCCTGGCTGCCGGTACACAGGATACTGATGCTGTCAATGTGGCTCAGTTAAAAAGCCTGGGCGATTCTGTGTCAACCAGTCTGTATGATCTGTCTTCTACAACAGTAAGCCATTTAACTGAAAACGACAATAAATTAGATAATCTGATAAATACGACCAATTCAACTTTAGTTACATATGACAGCAAGCTGGTAGATACAGCCGGATTACTGGACAGCCGGATTACTGAAACTAATAACAAACTTGATGCAGTAAATACTTCAGTTTTAACCAGTATCAGCCAGTTGCAGGAAAATGCATTACGGTGGAATGACGATGTACAGGCTTATGATGCAGTTCATGGTCAGGCAAATACAGCAAAAATTATCAATGTTGCGGCCGGTGATTTATCGCCAGAATCAACTGATGCTATTAATGGCGGACAGCTTTATAATACCAATTCAGCATTGAGCAGTTTGTCAACTGTTGCGATAAGCAGTATTTCCACTGCGCTATCGAATTCCACTTCAATGTCTGCTTCAATCAGCACAACCCTGTCAGAAACTTCAAATAAGCTCAGTCAGCTTCTGGACAATACTTCAACCAGCATGAATCAATTAAGCCGGGATGCACTACAGTTAAAAGATGGTGTATTTGATGCTGAACGTGACGGAAAAGCCCAGAAAATCACGCATGTTGCGGCCGGTGATATTTCTTCGGCTCATTCCAGTGATGTGGTTATTGGTTCGCAGTTATATGAAACCAATACAAATCTGTCTAATTTATCAGACAGTTTTGCTTCAAGTTTGACCAGCTTGTCAAATTCAGTGGGTAATTCAAATATAGCAGATATTACTAGTTTGTCTACAGTAGCCAGTGGCGTAAGTAGCAGCCTGTCCAGTTTGCGAAATGATGCTTTACTATGGAAAGCGGGTGAAAATAAGGTAGATGGTGCCTATGATGCTGAGCGTAACGGAAAAGCTCAGAAAATTACCAATGTTGCAGACGGCAGTACTGAACAGGGATCAACAGATGTAATTACCGGTGGACAGTTATACAGTCTTTCGACTGCTACTGTAGCTAAACTGGATAACGTAACCAGCACAATAAGTACAAGTTTGACAGACAGTAACCAAAAAATAGACGATGTAAGTAATAAAGCTCTGTTATGGAATGAAAGTAAAATCGCTTATGATGCCGGTAATCGGAAAATTACAGGTGTTGCTGCCGGTGCATTAACAGCAGATTCATCTGATGTGGTGATCGGAGCACAGTTATATACAACCAATAATCTTCTGAATAATCTATCTTTATCAACTACAGGTGGGTTAGACAGCCTGAGTACGGCCTTAAGCAGCTCTTCTCAGTCGATTATTAGTAGTCTTTCCGGACTTGTGGGAAACAATCAGCGCGAAGTTGCGGCCTTGCAGGATAATGCTTTGCAATGGAATGATACTGATAAGGCATACAGTGCTAAACATCCGGCATTTGGTAATCAGCGCATTACCAATGTAGCAGACGGCAGAGAGGGTGCTGACTCAACCGATGCGGTGACCGGTAAACAGCTGTTTAGTCTTTCCAGTTCTACAGCAGAAAGTTTGAATAATTTATCCAGTTCTCTGCAGAATCTATCTGCGGATGGTGTGGGCAGTTTATCTACAGCCCTTAGTACAGGTTTGAATAATATCAATTCCAGTATTACTACCTTGCAGCAGGATGCTTTACAGTGGAAAGACGGTGCTTACGATGCCAGCCATGGTGTTGAAAATGGTGTACAGAAAATTACCCATGTTAAAGATGGTGATCTGAATGAATATTCCACTGATGTTGTCACCGGTAAGCAATTATTTGACACCAATACCAGTGTAGCTACTCTGTCTGCCGGTCTGGATAGCAGATTGGTAAGTTTGTCTGGTTCGACATCTGCCAGTTTGAATAATATTTCAGCTGATTTAAATCAATCGCTGAGTAGCGGTCTGAGCTCTCTTTCTGCAGCGGCCAATACGGGGTTAAGCTCTGTTAATTCAAATATAGCTACATTACAGCAGAATGCGCTGCAATGGAATAGCAATATATCTGCTTATGATGCCAGTCATGCAACCGGTACTGCACAAAAAATTACCAATGTAGCCCAAGGTAGTCTGGCAGCAGACTCAAGTGATGTAGTAACAGGCGCCCAGCTGTTTAATACCAATAATAGTGTAAGCACTCTGTCTGATAATGTTGATAGTAAGATGAATTCAATTTCTTCATCAACATCGGCCAGTGTGGGTAGCCTTTCTAGCGCACTGGGTCAGTTTGCCAATGAGAAAATCAATAGTCTGTCTACTACTTTTGAGGATAAACTGAGTACAACCAATTCCAGCGTAGCATCATTGCAGCACAATGCATTGTTATGGAATAACGACATTGACGGTGGCGCATATGATGCTACTCACGATGGAAAAGCGCAGCGCATTACAAATGTACTGGCTGGAAATCTTGCAGCCGGTTCAAGTGATGTGGTTACTGGTGGCCAGCTATTCACGACTAATAGTCATCTTGGTACTTTGTCTGATAGCGTTAGTTCAGGTTTTAACTCTTTGTCAACTTCATTAGAAGATTTACAAAATAAAAGTCCGAATGGATTGGTCAGTCAGCTGGAACAGACTAATCAGAGTCTGAGCAGTCTGTCTGTATCAGCATCAAGCAGTCTGGCTGTGGCTGACTCTCATGTAAAAACATTACAGCAGAATGCGCTGCAATGGAATAGCAATATATCTGCTTATGATGCCAGTCATGCAACCGGTAGTGCACAAAAAATTACCAATGTAGCCAAAGGTAGTCTGACAGCAGACTCAAGTGATGTAATAACCGGCGGGCAATTGTTTGATACCAATACTCAGGTTAGCAGCCTGTCCGGTAATCTAAACGACGTTTCCAGCAGTGTGGTAACAGGTTTAAATAGCCTGTCTTCATCATTGTCTGAAATTAGTGGTAATCGATTATCCAGTTTGTCTACTGGTATCGACAGTACCAACAGCAGATTGACTGAACTGTCTGCATCAGCATCAAGCAGCCTGGCAGCGACTGACTCTCATGTAAAAACATTACAGCAGAATGCGCTATTGTGGAAAGATGGTGCTTATGATGCTATGCGTGACGGAAAAGTCCAGAAAATTACCAATGTAGCTGATGGCAATATTGAAAAGGGATCAAGTGATGTTGCTACTGCTGGCCAGTTATATACAACTAATACTAATATTACGGAACTTTCCAGCAGTGTTAGTACCAGTTTCGATCATTTCACGTCTTCTTTGAGTACGATTACTCAAACTGGTGGTAATGATGTGATCAGTCTGTCTACTGTTGCAAGCAATATTGATAACAGGGTAACTAATTTAAAGCAGAATGCACTGCAATGGAATGATGATATTGCTGCTTATGATGCCAGTCGTGCAACCAAAAATCCGGCAAAAATTACCAATGTTGCTGCCGGTGAAGTATCAGCAGATTCAACTGATGTGATTACTGGTGCGCAGCTTGATCAGGCTAATGCAAATTATGCCAGCAGTCTGGCAGAAGTATCAGGATCAGTCTCTAGTGGTTTAAGCTCAGTTCAGGATAAAGTAAACGGTTTATCTGCAGACTGGCCGGACAGACTAAATAGTCTGTCTACCACAACTTCCAGCGGATTAAGCAGTCTGTCTACCGCAGCATCAAATGCTTTGAGCAGTTTATCTTCGACTACTTCAAGCACGATAGCCAGCCTGTCTAACAGTACTTCTAGCGGATTGAACAGTTTATCTTCCAGTGCAGCTAGCGGATTGAGCAGTCTGTCTTCCAGTACTGCCATCGGACTGAATAGCCTTTCTTCCAGTACTTCAACGATACTGGGACAATTAGACAATACGATCAGTACTGCCACCAGTAATGTTGCCGGACTACAGCAGGATGCCCTGCAATGGAATGGCGGTATTAGTGCATACGATGCCAGTCATGGAAGCGATAGTGCACAAAGAATTACCCATGTAGCTGCCGGTGATGTATCAGCAGATTCAACCGATGCGATTAACGGAGGTCAGCTCTTTGCTCTGTCCAGCTCAGCCTCAACCGGACTGAACAGTCTGTCAACCAGCATGAGCAGCATGGCAG
>NZ_JACFRQ010000008.1:0-37301 GCF_016100865.1 Snodgrassella sp. W8132 | reverse complement strand
CATGTGAAAGTAGGACACCGCCAGACTCCCCATAGAAGAACCCGGTTGATTAGTCAGCCGGGTTTCTTACTTTAAGTACTGAGAATAAAACAATACCGCAGCAGCCTAATGGCTGCTGTTGCTGTATCTAGGTTAGAGAGGGGAAGGACTGCTGACGCAGCGCTTCATAGAGGACGATGGCGGCTGCGTTGGACAGGTTCAGTGAGCGGATGTGCTCTGACTGCGGAATTCGCAGTCACTGCTCTGCGCGTGCCTGTGCGAATGCCTGTGGCAATCCGGTGGTTTCGCGACCGAAGAGAAAGTAGATTTGCTGATTGGGGTCGCTGTAGTCGAACTGAGTGTAATTGCGTGTGCCGTAGGTTTCTATCAGGTAGACCTGTGCATTAGTTTGGGTTTCGGTTATCCCGATGAACATTTTAAATTTCACTGCTATAAGTACTATAGCTTTGGATACAAGCTTTAGTGGCTGAAATATAATTTAGGAAAAATGAAAAACTTTTGGTTACAGTTTATATAGATGATCGCTCCATAAACGATTCGATAACTATTTAACGGTTCTGAAATAGATTCTGGTCTGATTTAAATATTATTTCACTTATATAATTATTGTGCTGCCCTGTAGCAGTAATATGCATATTGTTTATTCTGTATTTTCTTCTGACAGACTCTTCCTGTTATGTGATTAGTATGATAAGTTTTGATTGGGAGATTTATAGGCAGAAATATTAAGCCAATTGTTTGTCGGGTAGTAAAAGTCAGTACGATTATTTCTCATTGAATGGGTTTATTCAGTACACTTAATACCCAAATGGTAATAGGTAATACAATGATAGGTTTGATGATTGTTACCCACGAGACAGTAGGGCAGGCAAATATGCAATTAATCCGGCATATTTTTGGTTCTGTACCTGATAATGTTACTTTAATCGGGGTACGTAGTAGTGATTCAGTTGAAAGTATACATGCTGAGGTTGTAGAAAAACTGGCTTCTTTGGATTATGGTCACGGTGTATTGATTCTCACTGATATTTTCGGTGCCACACCCTGTAATCTGGTGCGCCGGTTAATTCAGAGTGACAATGTAATTCTGCTAACTGGTCTTAATGCTCCAATGCTGATTAAGGCACTTCAACATTTTACTAAAGCAGATGATGTACATAAATTTGCAGATGAAGTTAAAGCTGCTGCTATTGCCGGCATTATGACTATTTCTAATCAGGATGAGCTTTGAAATGGTAAAAAAGGAAATTGAGATTATTAACAAGCTTGGTTTGCATGCACGGGCATCGAATAAATTTACTCAGGTAGCCAGCCGGTTTCAGTGCGAAGTATGGGTAGCTCGGAAAGATCGCCGCGTTAACGGTAAAAGCATTATGGGACTAATGATGCTGGCTGCTGCTCAAGGTAGTGTAATTGAGCTGGAAACCGACGGTGTTGATGAAAGTCAGGCAATGCAAGCGCTGGTTGAGCTGATTAATAATTATTTTGGTGAAGACGAATAATGAGTATCGTCCTGCATGGTGTTGCAGTGGGGGCCGGTGTCGCTATCGGTCGTGCTCATCTGGTGGTGCGCGGTATGGACGATGTGCCACATCAGGAGTTGTCGATTGAAGAAGTGCCCGCAGAAGTTGCCCGTTATGAGCAGGCAATCAAAACAACTCGCCGTCAGTTAGAGCAGTTGCGTACAGATATTCCGCAGAATGCACCTTCAGAACTGGGAGCGTTTATTTCTCTGCACCTGATGCTGGTAGGTGATGTAAGTCTATCCAGAGAGCCTGTAGATATTATTGAAGCACAATGTGTTAATGCAGAATGGGCATTAAAACTGCAAACGGATAAACTTTCAGATCAGTTTGATGCAATTGAAGATAATTATTTACGCGCACGTAAGCAGGATATGCTGCAAGTAGTTGAGCGTATTTTTAAAAATCTGATTGGTTTATCGACAGAAGTCGTGACTGAAGCGGAGGATTTTGAAGAAGATACGATTCTTGTTGCCCATGATTTATCGCCAGCAGATACGGTTTTTTTTAAAGACAGCCGTATTGCTGCATTTGTTACTGATGCCGGCGGACCAACCAGCCATACCGCGATTCTGGGGCGTAGTCTAGATATTCCCTCTGTGATTGCACTGGGCTATGCACGGGAATTAATTAATGAAGATGAGCTGATTATTGTAGATGGCACAATGGGTGTAGTTATTATTGCACCTGATGATGTTATTTTAAAGGAATATCGCCGACGCTTGCGGGAATTTCGCAGCTTAAGACGGCAGTTAAATAAACTTAAGAATACGGCAGCAACAACATTAGATGGAATCAATATTGAGTTGTTGGGTAATATTGAAAGTGCTAATGACATAAAAGCACTGCATAGTCTGGGTATGGATGGTATCGGATTATATCGCAGTGAGTTTTTTTATCTGAACCGTGATGCTCTGCCTACAGAAGATGAACTGTATACCGAATACGCTGATGTGGTTAAAAAGCTGAAGGGTAAACCATTAACCATACGAACAATTGATTTAGGTGTAGATAAAAATCCGCGCTGGTTTGGTCCCAGTCATACGATGAATCCGGCTTTGGGATTGACCGGTATCCGTTTGTGTCTGGCTGAACCTGTGATGTTCCGTACTCAGATGCGGGCAATTATGCGGGCTGCGGTTTTGGGGCCCGTGCGCATGATGTGGCCAATGATTTCATCAGTAACAGAGATACAGCAGTGTTTGACTCATCTAAATACCGCTAAACAACAGTTACATGATCGCTTTGAAACCTTTGATGAAAATATTCAGGTTGGGGCGATGATAGAGATTCCGTCAGCTGCATTAACAGTTAATTCTATTTTGAAGATGATTGATTTCGTTTCAGTCGGTACTAATGATTTAATTCAGTATACGCTGGCGGCAGACCGTAATGATGAAAGTGTGAGTTATTTATATCAGCCGGGTCATCCTGCGGTACTGAAGTTATTGCTGCATATTATTCGTACCGCTGCACGTTTGAATAAACCAGTATCCGTGTGCGGAGAAATGGCTGGTGATGCTCAATATACACGGTTATTGATGGCGATGGGGCTGCGCCGGTTTTCGATGAATGCAAATAATATTCTGTCGGTGAAAAATCAGATTATTCAAAGTGATCTGCTGATGCTTGAAACCGAAGTACAGAAAATATTACGTAATGATGATCCGGATAAAGCATTAAAATTATTGAAAAAATTAAATTCTTCACATGAATTATCTGAAACTGCGGATTAAATAAATTGTTTTGTCTGACTTAGCACAGTTTAACTGCGTTTAATGATGAAGTTCCTATAATAAATTTGTCAGTATTGTTTTTGCCTGACAATCAGTATTGAGTAAGTAGTGTTTTCCCGCAAATTGTCCACCGATATTCCCTCCCTTGGTATCGGTGGTTTTTTTTATTTATTTTTATATATGCTATATAAATATTAAAAATGATTCATGCAATTAATATGATATTGTAGTATTGATGGACTAAACTCAATAACTGTATTGCCAGAATGATTAATTGCAAGTTTGTGTCTTGAGTAAACTGTTATAATAGTGGTCTATTTTTATACAATAAACTGATAATTCATGATGCAAGAACATTATTGTCCCGAAAAGATTGAGCCGGCTGCACAAGCGCGCTGGCAGGAATACCGTTTATTTAATGCTAAAGATTTTAGTCCGAAACCTAAATATTATTGTCTGTCGATGTTCCCTTACCCCTCAGGTAAGTTACATATGGGACATGTGCGAAACTACACTATTGGTGATGTACTGAGCCGTTATCGCTTGCTTAATGGGTTTAATGTGATGCAGCCGATGGGCTGGGATGCATTTGGTTTGCCTGCTGAAAATGCTGCGATGAAACATCAGGTAGCACCGGCACAATGGACTTATGACAACATAGCTTATATGAAAAAGCAGTTGCAGAGTCTGGGTTTTGCGATTGACTGGGAGCGGGAAATTGCAACCTGTACACCGGAATATTATCGCTGGGAACAGTGGCTGTTTGTGCGTTTATTTCAGAAGGGCATTATTTATAAGAAAAACGGAACAGTAAACTGGGATCCGGTGGATCAGACTGTACTGGCCAATGAGCAGGTTGTAGACGGTCGAGGCTGGCGTTCTGGTGCCATTGTAGAAAAACGTGAAATCCCGATGTATTACTTCAGGATTACGGATTATGCTGAAGAACTGCTCAATGGTCTGGATACACTGGAACATTGGCCTGAGCAGGTAAAAACCATGCAGCGCAACTGGATTGGCAAGTCACGCGGGATGCAGGTACGGTTTGCACTGGCTGAAGACAGTAAAGCAGGATTAACCGGTGAGTACGCAGATTTTGTACAGGTATATACCACACGTCCTGATACACTGATGGGAGCAACTTATGTTGCTGTTGCTGCAGAACATCCGCTAGCGACAGCTGCCGCTGCTGATAACCCTCAGTTACAGCAGTTTATTGCTGAGTGCAAGGCCGGTTCTGTGGCTGAAGCAGACATGGCCACGATGGAGAAGAAAGGTATGCCTACCGGACGCTTTGCCATCAATCCGCTTAATGGCGATGTGCTGCCGGTCTGGGTGGCTAATTATGTGCTGTGGGGATATGGTGATGGTGCGGTAATGGCTGTTCCGGCGCATGATGAACGTGATTTTGAATTTGCCACTAAATATCAGCTACCAGTAAAACAAGTAATTGCCTCTACGCAGAATACAGATGTTTTTAATACAAGCGCGTGGCAGGAATGGTATGGCAGTAAAGAGCAGACACAGTGTGTTAACAGCGGTGAACTGGATGGTCTGGATTTTTATGCGGCATTTGAGCGTGTTGGTGAGATTTTACAGGCTAAAAATGCCGGTGCACCGAAAACACAATATCGCCTGCGTGACTGGGGTATTTCCCGGCAGCGTTACTGGGGTTGCCCAATTCCGATTATCCATTGTGATGATTGTGGTGATGTCACTGTTCCAGAAGAACAGTTGCCAGTTGTTTTGCCGGAAAATGTGGTACCGGATGGTGCCGGTTCTCCGTTAGCCAGAATGCCGGAATTTTACGAAACTACCTGTCCATGCTGTGGTAAAACAGCTCGTCGGGAAACCGATACTATGGATACTTTTGTTGAATCGAGCTGGTATGCGGTACGGTATGCATCACCACATTGCAATACCGCAATGGTGGATAAAGAGGCTGCTAATTACTGGATGAATGCAGACCAGTATATCGGTGGTATTGAACACGCTATTTTACATCTGCTCTATGCCCGTTTCTTTACAAAGTTAATGCGCGATGAGGGGCTACTGAATGTAGATGAGCCATTTGCCCGCTTACTTACCCAGGGTATGGTGGTATGTGAAACGTATTATCGTGAAGGTGCTAATGGCAGCAAAGAATGGATTGCACCGCAAGATGTAGATTTGCAGCGGGATGATAAAGGCCGGCCTCTGGCTGCAACCCTGAAAGCAGATGGTAAACCGGTGTGTATCGGTGGCATTGAGAAAATGTCTAAATCCAAGAATAATGGTGTGGATCCGCAAGAGCTGATTGACCGCTATGGTGCGGATACTGCGCGATTGTTTATGATGTTTGCCGCACCGCCTGAGCAATCACTGGAGTGGTCAGATGCCGGGGTAGAGGGTGCGCATCGCTTCCTGCGCCGTTTGTGGCGTACTGTATATGATTATTTACAGCAGGGTGCAGGTGTAACCGCATTTACCGGTAGTCAGGATAATTTGTCTGCCGACCTGAAAGCGCTGCGGTTGAAACTGCATAGCACAGTCGCCAAAGTAACCGATGATTATGGTCGCCGGCAGCAATTTAATACCGCAATTGCTGCGGTTATGGAATTGCTGAATCAGTATGACCGGACTGATTGCACTACAGAAGCAGGGCGAGCCGTGGCACAGGAAGTGCTGGAGTGCGTATTGCGTCTGTTATGGCCGATTGTGCCTCATGTGTGTGAAACATTATGGAATGAGCTGTCTCCGCAGCAAACACTGTGGGATGCTGCATGGCCATGTGTTGATGAAGCCGCACTGGTACAGGATGAAATTACCCTGATGGTTCAGGTAAATGGTAAGCTGCGCGGACAAATTACAGTTTCTGCCGATAGTAGTAATGATGAAGTACAGGCAGCAGCATTGGCTGATCCGGCCATACAACGATTTGTGGATGGCAAAACACCAAAAAAAGTTATTGTTGTGCCAAAACGATTAGTCAATATTGTTATCTGATCGCATAATCCGATGAAAAAGACATGTTATTAACATGTCTTTTTTTTATTACATAAATCAATTACTGCGAAATACGCCTAGATTATTTGGCGCCTGTACCGCAAATAATTCAGGGTAGAGTATAGGCGATTAGATAGTCTCCCATCTTCGTACCGAATGAGCTATGACCACCGGCCATTTGTACTACATATTGTTTACCATTAACGGCATACGTCATTGGTGTAGCCTGTCCGCCGGCAGGCAAACGTGTCTGCCATAATAAATCTCCGTTACTGGTATCGTATGCACGCAGATAGTTGTCCTGAGTTGCACTGACAAACATAATATTACCCGCTGTGGATATTGAGCCACCCAGACCCGGAACGCCAATTTTTAATGGTGGTAATTCAAATAATTTCGGCAGACTGTCACGAATAGTGCCAATACGCTTTTTCCACACCACTTGGTTAGTCTGCAAATCAACACCAGCTACAAATCCCCATGCCGGTTGTTTACAAGGTAAACCTATTGGTGAAAGAAAAGGGCTAATTTCTACCCCATAAGGAGCGCCATACATCGGCTGGATACCATTCTCAGTACCTGCGCCCTGTTTTTGTTGAGCCCTGTCGGGATTAGCCGGAATCAGGCGGGAAACGAAGGGCAGTCCGATTGGGTTCATCAGAGAAATTTGCCGATCCTGATTGACAGATATACCACCCCATTCAAATACCCCCAGATTACCCGGAAATACCAGTGTGCCATTTTCAGAAGGTGGCGTATAAATGCCATTGTAATTTAAGCGCTTAAACTGGATGCGGCACAGAAGCTGGTCAAACATGGTTGCTCCCCACATATCTTTGTCAGTCAGTTTGTCTTTCGGCATCAGACTTAAAGCTGAGAAAGGCTGAGTAGCGGCATAATGTTCACCCTGTGTTGGTTTGCCCTGTTTGAGAGTCTGTGGTACCGGTTGTTCAGTAACTGGCACAATGGGTTGGCCGGTTTCACGGTTGAGGACAAAAATATTACCGGTTTTGGTCAGCACATAAATAGCAGCAATCCGTTTACCGGATGGTATCGTAATGTCCATCAGTGAAGGCTGAGCCGGTACGTCCATATCCCAAAGATCATGGTGAGTAGTCTGAAAATGCCATAGCAGTTTACCGGTTGAGGCATTCAGTGCCACAAGAGAATTGGCATAACGTTCTTTTAACTTATCACGGTGACCGCCCCAGATGTCCGGTGTGCTCACTCCGGTGGGTATATATACAATATTACGCTGCTGGTCGTAGGCCAGAGGTGCCCATGCATTGGGTGAATTATGCACGAAATTGGTCTTTTCACCCGGCATCGCATTCGGGTTTGCCGCACCAGTATCAAATACCCATTTTAATTGGCCGTTATTGACATCATAACCACGAATTACCCCGGAAGGTTCTTTAGTTGAGAGATTATCCGTTACTGAACCACCGATAATAATCGTACTAGGTGTTATAACAGGCGGTGAAGTCGGATTATATCCTCCCAAAAAAGCATAAGGCATTTTGGCTTGCAGATTAATTTCACCGTTATGACCGAAATCCGGACATTTCTGACCAGTCTGCGCATTGACGGCAATTAGACGTCCATCATTAACCGGCAATAAAACTTTTTGCGGACAAATAGCGGATGCGGCGGTCTCAGTATTGTGTGCTGTCGTAGCATCATAATAGCTGACACCACGACAAGTCAGATGCTGAAAAGTTCTGTTGCTGCGCAATTCAGGGTCAAAACGCCATAAACGTTTGCCGGTAGCGGCATCCAGAGCATCCAGAAACTGGTGTGGTGTACAGATAAAGAGTTTATTGCCGATTTTGATCGGTGTTAGTTCATTAGTGGTTTCTGCTGAATCATTAGCAGTTTTGAAATCACCGGTACGGTAAGTCCAGGCTACTTTAAGCTGTTTAACATTAGCGGTATTGATTTGAATTAATGGTGAATAACGTGTTCCGCCCTGAGTACGACCATACGCCGGCCAGTCTTCCGCTGCGACACCATTATCGTCTGCTGCTGGTGCTGGCTGGAGGCGAGTAATGGTGCCATTAATTTGCTGCGGATCATGGCTGATGCTGTAGAACATCACACCCAGTATAGTAATTAATGCTAATGTAATAATTATTTTACCATTTCCAGACGCTGATAAATGCCGTGTTGACCACGGAGTTAAAAGCCATAATCCAAACAGAAGCAGTAGGTCAAAACGCGGTGCTAATGCCCAGAAATCGGTGCCAGACTCCCATAAACCCCAGATTAGCGTAATAAACAGAATAATTGCATATAACCACAGGCAGCTACTGCGCTGATACTGGTACAGAACAGTAAACAGACTCAGTAACAGGGCAATAATGGCATAAAAGGGCGAACCACCCAGGCATATTAGCCATATCCCTCCAATTAGCAGGTAGATAACAGTTAGCCAAAGTACCAGCAAAGTGATTATTCTGGCGACGGAAAATGATGTAAATATTTTCATAATACTTCTGTTAATCTGTTTTTATAAAAAAATACTGCTAAAATTATTATAATAAACAATATATAAGATGAAAATATATATATATTAATGAATAGAAAATTTACTATAATATTCAGAATCTGGTTAAACAGGGCAAGTATTTCAAAGCGCAAGCACAGCTTACTTTTTCACATCAGGATGGCACTGCCATTTTTTACCTTATAATTATTATTGGAAATAAATATAAGAAAAATAATGATATTAAATTATTATAGATAATAGTTTGTGTACTAAATAGAAAATACTATAAACAGTCAAAAATTAATCGGCTTTTTGAAAAAGTATGCATATTAGTACCGGAATTAACGCCACAACGGTGTAGGTTAAACTAAATATTTAAAATTTTCTGGTCTGAATGATATCTCGTGATTAAATCCAGGCAATTTGCAGATTTATCTGTTCAAATAACAATCTTGAGTTAAAAAAATAAATTTACAGGGATAATAATTCTTAAATAAATTTAGCGTTTAATCTGCTGTGGATTTTAAATACTGTAAATAAAAATTTATCCTTAGGATAATAAATGTGCATGTAATGTATATTTATTAGTACTATTATAATAATTAATGAAAACTATTTGCATAAGATGATTTAATATATATTTGAAATAACTGAATAATTCTATATATATTTTTTTTAATAAATATTGCATAATATACAAATATTAAAAAATGATTATAAATGTTAAAATACATCAAATTTAATAGCATTTAATATACGCAAATATTGTTAACTTATTTAATAAACATCAATTTGAAAACATTGATTCAGGCATGAAAATGAATAACTTTAAGCAGAAAAAATTAAATTCAATTATACATACATTAGTATTTAAACTTTCACTAGGAACCCTGGCACTACTTCCGGTATCAGTAAATGCAGATACATTTATTGATGATAATAATATCGGGAACTACAAAACAACCGGAATTAACATTAAAGATAATGTAGATATAAATACAACAAACGAAACTGCTCCACATATTGATATTGATCAAAATAGTAGTAGCGGAATGGGGCTTGCCGCAGCTTCCGACAAAAATACAACTATTAGTGGTGGTTTATTTAAGGTTAAAGGTCGGAAATCTAATAACTACTATAATAGTTTTAATGGTATTTATTTATCAAGTAGATCTAACTTGGTTTCAAATAGTGGCCTTGACATAGATATTACAAGTGGTCGTGGTATGTATCTGTCCAGTGAAGGAAACGGTGAGTTTTACGGGAAAGTAACCATAAAAGGCCAAGAATATAGCCCAGACGGAGACTATAACATAGGTATATCTGCTTATAATTCTTCCAGAACTAAACGAACAACAGGTACGTTTAATGATGAGGTAAACATAAAGATTGAAGGGACGGCAAGTATAGGCATTGCTTCGCAGAAAGCACAGAGCCCAAATATCGCAGGTAATGAATTAACTTTTAATGATAAAGTAAACATTGATATAACAACTAAGCCAGGTACAATCAAATCCGGCAACAAGGAGTACACGTATTATGGTGCTGGTATTGCTATTGAACAAATATCGCCTTTAGTGGAAGATTCTGATGGTATAGATAGAGGTGATGTTATGAAATTTAATAAAGGACTTAACCTCACCATTAAGGGTGGTACCGCAATTTTAATGGATCAGCACAAGGGCAAATTAGAGATTAATGATGGTTCAAATGGTAACCGTATCGTTGTTCAGGATCCTGAAGGCTTTAAGGCTATAGAAGCAACTGCTGGTAAAGTGACCATTAATGGTAAATCAGAGATTATTGGAGATATTTTTTCAAGTGAAAATGATGAGCTTCGGGATAAAGGAGTAGTTAATTTAAATCTGACTGACGGATCAAGGTTATTAAGTTCTTTGAACAATGATAATGGTGCAGGTGAGATTAATCTTGGCCTTTCCGGTAGCAACAGCCAGTGGAAAATGACCGGCAATTCATTTGTTGACGCTTTGACACTGAGTGATGATGCCAAAGTCAGCTTTGGTTATGACTATAATAATACATCTAACACCGCGCAGAAGCTTGACGGTACAAATGCAATGACATTAACAACAGGTTCGCTGGCAGGTAATGGCGTGTTTGAAATGCGAACTGCAATTGGCACGAAGTTAAATAGTGATATGCTGAAAATTACCGGTGCAAAACAGGCAACAGGTAATCATCGAATTATCATCAATGATCAAGGTACAGGCGCAGCTGCAGTCACCGGAAATGAAAAAATTAAACTGGTTGAAACCAATGGTGGTGATGCTAAATTTAGTTTATCGTCCTCAGCAGTAGATATTGGTGGCTATGAATTTAATAATTTAGACGAATTTGGCAATTCTAATCCTGACGGTTCAGACTGGATATTGTCTGCATCTGGCCCTGCTGGCGGGGCATCAGATGACTCAGATAGCAATAATGACAACGGGTCAACAGGAGATTCAGGTTCAGGTACGAAACCAAAACCAAAACCAGATTCCAGACCGAATTTAACTAATACAGCGAAAAATGCGGCCAATATTCTTAATTCAAATTATTTAATGAGTTATGTTGAAACACAAACTTTATTGCAGCGTATGGGACAAATCCGTACCGATGATACAGCGAGCGGTAAAGTATGGGGGCGTATATATACAGGGAAACTGAACTCGTTTAATGATAATCGGTTGTCTGGTTTTGATATGGATTATTATGGATTACAGATGGGGCTGGACCGTAAACTGAATTACGATAAAGTGAACCTATATTATGGTTTAATGGGCGGACTAAGCCGGGGTGAAGTTGATCACAACGTTGGTGACGGCAGTACTAAAAGCTATTCACTAGGATTATATGGTACGTTACAAAGTCAGAATGGTTTTTATCTTGATGGTTTAGTCAAGTATATGCATATGACCAACAAGTTCAATAGTATGACCGCAGGAGGCTATCATGTTAAAGGAGATGGCAATACCAATGGTTTTTCCATAGGAGCAGAAGTAGGCAAACGTATTCATTTATCCGGTGCAGGAAATGCGGATGAGGGTTGGTATTTAGAACCACAGGCTCAGCTTACTTATTCACATCAGGATGGAGCCACCATAAATGCGACCAATGGATTAAGTACAAGACTGGCCAGTTATAATTCATTAATAGGGCGTGCCAGTCTTATTTTAGGTTATACTATTCAGAGTGGTAAAAACCCGGTGGATGTATATTTTAAAACGGGTTACCTGAGAGAGTTTGATGGAAAAACATCTTATACCTTTAATCGTGTTGCAAAAGAAAAGTATGATTTTGGTGGTAACTGGTGGGATAACGGTATAGGAATTAATGTGCGGCTGAATGGGAAGCATCATATTTATGGTGATATGGTTTATTCTGCAGGAAACAAATTTAATCAGAAGCAGATTAATGCGGGATATCGTTACAACTTTTAACCAGAATGTTATTACTGACTAAAGCTAAAATTTAGCGAAGACTGATGTTTAAAAGTAGGTTTAATCATGGTGGTGCCGGATAATTCTGGTACCACCATTTTGGTGTTTAGTTGATTATTGGTCAATGTATATAGGAAATATGGCTATTAATATTAATTTATTGAATGTAATTATGAACTAGTCAGAGACTATGCAGTTATGCATTTTAAATGGATGCGCTTAGTATTAATATCAATGGTTGAGTATAAACAATTTATTTATTTAAAATGCATAATTGCTTTTTCTTTGATTGATACTTATCAGCTATTGCCGGATACCTGTAGCTGTTTAAGTTACAGTCTGTCTGAATAGGTGAATAGTATTCAGAGTAAATCTTTTTCATGCTGCTCCATCCAGTTTGCGATGGAAACCAAAGCCGGTTTTAAAGTTTTTCCCAGTGCCGTTATCTGGTATTCAACTTTAGGCGGTACTTCGGGGTAGAGCTTTCTGGTAATTAATCCTTTTTGCTCAAACAGCTTTAGCTGTTTTGTTAATTCTTTCTGGGTAATTGGTGCGATGGCACGTTTTAATTCGCCAAAACGAATGGGTTGATCAGTAATAATCAGACGATACAGAATAGGAATAGCCCATTTTCCTGAAATTAAATTAACAAATTTAACCATAGGACAATGATAAATATCAGGGGTATTTTTTTCAGTGTACATAACTATTTTCCATTAGTATCTATTTGGTACCTACTTTCATAAGTAAACCAGTTAAATTATACTGAATTTTATTTTTGAAAGGGAATATATGAATAGGCTAACGGGTAAATATACACTGATTACAGGCGGAAGTAGTGGAATAGGGCTGACAACTGCCAGAGAATTTATTGCCGAAGGTGCGACAGTAGCCATAACCGGCAGAAATAAAGACAGATTACTGGCAGCGAAGCAGGAATTAGGTGCAGATGTAATAATATTGCAAAGTGATACTTCTGATGTTGAAGAACAAAAGCTTCTGGCTGCACAGTTAACCAAAATGTGGCCCAGATTAGATGCTGTATATATTAATGCGGCCGATGTCACTCATATGCCGGTAACTGATTGGAATGAAAATACTTTTGACAGGGTAATGAATACTAATTTCAAGGGGCCGTTTTTTCTGATACAGGCGCTGTTACCTTTGCTGGCTGATCCCTGTTCAGTTATTTTGTGCGGTACGGTAAGTACTAAAATCGGTTTACCGCAAAGCAGTATTTATGCGTCAAGTAAAGCTGCTCTCTGTTCATTAGCCAAAACACTGTCGGGAGAGCTGTTATCCAGAAATATTCGCTTCAACTGTTTAGTTCCCGGCCCGACAGACACGCCGGCGCATATGAATTTAAATACCACTGACGCGGATGCTGTCAAACATTTACAGCAGGAAATTAAGGCATTGGTACCGTTAGGACGTTTGGGCAAACCGATAGAGCTGGCTAAAGCCGCTGTTTTTCTGGCATCGGATGAATCCTCTTTTATGCTCGGTACGGAAATACTGGTAGATGGCGGGGTAGGTAATATCTAATTTTAGTTTTTTGATAAAAAATAATGATGTTATTTGCGTAAATTCAGTAGTAAATCTCTAAAGACGTTCGGATCTTTAATAAAGGTAATTTCTCCTGCCTGCGGAAAATGGTAATCAAGCAGGCGGGAAACCCAGAAGCGAATACATGCAGCTCGCTGTGCAACCGGAAAGTAATCCTGTTCAGCGGAAGTCAGCGGGCGTATGCTTTCATAGCCGTGTATAAATGCTTGTTGCAGATTTTGGTCGATATGATTGTCTGCACGACGTGCCCAGTCGTTAACGGCGATGGCAAGGTCATACATGAAATTACCGTTACATGCATAATAGAAATCAATAAATCCGGCTACCTGTTCACCATCCAGCAAAACATTATCGCGGAATAAATCGGCATGGATGATACCCGCAGGCAGATTTGTACATTCATGTGCATCAAAGAAAGCAATTTCTGCTTGTAATAACTGCTGATCTTCCGGATCCAGAAAGGGTAATAAGCGGGTACTGGCCTCATGCCACCAGCCAGTGTAACGCGGATTGTGCATTTTCTGCGTGAATTCGCTACTGGCCAGATGCATTTTAGCCAGCATCGCTCCAGTATTGAAACATTGCTGTCCGGATGGGCTGCTGGTATCGCTGCCGGTCAGGCAGGTTACCAGACAGGCTGGTTTGCCAGCCAGAGTGCTGTCCAGACGACCGTCAGTTCGGGCAATAGGAGCAGGACAGGCTACGCCGTGAGCACTCAGATGTCGGGTTAAATCTAAAAAGAAGGGCAGCTCATCCTGTGTCATGGCTTCAAAAACAGTCAGTACATAGCGCCCTTGTGTGGTGGTTACAAAATAATTGCTGTTAGTAACGCCCTGAGCGATACCTTGTAAACCAATAAACCGACCTAAGTGATAATCACGCAGAAAGCTGCGCATTTCATCGTCGCTAACGCTGGTGTAAACCGACATAAATATAACCAATAAACAGAATTAAACGAAAAGTTTAAACCTGAGACAGGATGTTTAAACAAATTACAAGCATGATGGCAATAAAGGGCTGATGTCAAGTATTTATTCGAATGATTGCTTATGAACGATAGTTCATAGAAAACTTGTTATCTGATGATGTTTAAATTCAATGATGGGTATGTCATATAAGGGGCTGAAACAGGAATTGGGTAATTTGTAAGCCAATATTCCGGACGATGCAACTATACTGGCAAGTATTTTATCTTTATTGCATATAATAAAATAGAATAAGGGAATGCATAAGGGCTATTTCACAACTTATTTACTTTTGCGTATTCTTAGCTGGCACTAGGTATCAAACGCGGGCAGAAAGCTTGCCGGCGCAGGAGTATAAAATGAATTTATCTTTGCTCGCGAACATTATGGTGTTCGCATTGTTATTATGGATACTGAGCCGTACGCATTCAACCCAATGGAGTTTATCCAGAAAAGTATTATTGGGTATGATTCTTGGTATTGGATTGGGTTTAGGGCTGCAACTGATTTACGGAGCATCCAGCCCGGTAATCCGTACCTCTGTACAATGGTTTGATGTAGTCGGCAACGGCTATGTACAGTTATTGCAGATGGTCGTTATGCCGTTGGTGTTTGCCTCAATTCTGAGTGCTGTGGCGCGATTACATAGTGCTGCTCAGCTAGGCAAAATCAGTCTGATGACTATCGGCGTGTTACTGTTTACTACGGCGATGGCTGCATTGATCGGTACTTTGCTGACCAGCCTGTTTGGTCTGACTGCCAACGGTCTGACTCAGGGAGAAGCTGAAACTGCGCGCTTTAATGCAATTCAGGCTAATTATGTTGGTAAGGTAGCAGATTTAAATGTACCGCAGCTATTACTGTCTTTTATTCCGAAAAATCCGTTTGCTGATTTAACCGGAGCCAATCCGACCTCTATTATCAGTGTGGTTATTTTTGCTGTATTTCTCGGTATGGCCGCATTGAAGTTATTAAAAGATGATGCTGCTAAGGGTGAGTGGGTGTTACGGGCAATTGATATCTTACAAAGCTGGGTAATGAAATTGGTACGGATAGTAATGCTGTTAACTCCTTATGGTGTCCTGGCACTGATGACTAAAGTAGTGGCTTCTTCAAATATGCAGGAGATTATTAAACTGGGAGGCTTTGTACTGGTTTCGTATCTGGCACTGGCTCTGATGTTCGGGGTACATGGTCTGTTACTGGGCATATTTGGGATCAATCCGGGTAAATATTTTCAGAAAATATGGCCGGTACTGACTTTTGCATTCACCAGTCGCTCCAGTGCTGCTTCTATTCCGCTTAATATCGAGGCTCAGACGCAGCGTCTTGGTGTACCGAAAACTATTGCCGGTTTTGCTGCTTCTTTTGGTGCAACTATCGGACAGAATGGTTGTGCCGGTTTGTATCCGGCGATGCTCGCCACCATGATTGCGCCAACTGTAGGTATCAATACTCTGGATCCATGGTGGATTGCAACATTGGTTGGGATGGTGACTATCAGTTCCGCGGGTGTGGCCGGTGTTGGCGGCGGAGCTACATTTGCGGCGCTGATTGTGCTGCCGGCAATGGGTTTGCCGATTACGCTGGTGGCTTTATTGATTTCTGTAGAACCATTGATTGATATGGGGCGTACAGCATTGAATGTCAGCGGTGCGATGACCGCAGGTACGTTAACCAGCCAGTGGCTGCATCAGACTAATAAAAAAATATTAAATAGTACGGAGCACGGCAGACTAGTACATTAATGCAGTAGGTTCTTAAAACTATTTGTCATAATTAGCAGCCGGTCTGTGTCAGCAGAGCGGCTGCTTTTTTTCGTTTAAATCTTTAAGATGGGCATGGGCGGATTAAGGTTTACAGACAGGTAATTAAACAGGACAGTTAATCATTTAACTGTCCTGTTCGGATAATACTATGATGATGTCGCAAGTAATCAGGCGGTAGAGGCTGCCTGTCAGGCTTTTGCTAAAGAGATTATCTGCTTTGTAAAACGATTTGTAGCATACGCCGGATAGGTTCTGCGGCACCCCATAAAAGCTGGTCACCTACGGTAAAGGCACTGATATATTCTCCGCCCATGCCCATTTTGCGGATGCGTCCTACTGGTACAGTTAATGTGCCAGTTACTGCTGCGGGTGTCAGCTCATGCATAGATGCGGTTTTTTCATTAGGTACAACTTTTACCCAGTCATTGGCAGCGGCAAGAATTTTCTCAATTTCTGCTACGGGTAAATTCTGTTTCAGTTTTAAGGTGAGTGCCTGACTGTGGCAGCGCATTGCGCCGACACGGACACACAAGCCGTCGATAACGATTGGCTGGGCACTGCGACCTAATATTTTATTGGTTTCTACAGCACCTTTCCATTCTTCTTTAGACTGACCGTTACCCAGATCAGCATCAATCCATGGAATCAGACTGCCGGCAAGAGGAACGCCGAACTGGGTCTGTGGGTATGCTTCGCTGCGTAAAAAATCGGCAACTTTTCGGTCTATGGCTAAAATAGCACTGGCCGGATCGGCCAGTTCTGCACTAACCTGATTTTCAATGGCACCCATTGCACTAATCAGTTCACGCATATTCTGGGCGCCGGCGCCGGATGCTGCCTGATAGGTCATGCTGGTAGCCCATTCCACTAAATCCTGTTCAAACAGGCCGCCCAGAGCCATTAGCATCAGTGACACTGTACAATTACCGCCGACAAAATCTTTGATGCCGTTTGACAGGGCGCTATCAATCACTGCGCGGTTCACCGGATCAAGTACGATGACTGCTTTATCGCTCATGCGCAGAGTGGATGCAGCATCAATCCAGTACCCCTGCCAGCCCTGATCACGCAGTGGCTGGTGGATTGCTTTGGTATAGTCGCCACCCTGACAGGTAACGATAATATCCATTTGAGCCAGAGCATCCAGATTACGGGCATCCAGCAGTGTTTTTGCTGTCTGACCAAAATCAGGTGCGGCTGCACCGGCTGCTGATGTTGTGAAAAAATACGCATCTGCAATAGTTTGAAAATCATTTTCTTCCTGCATGCGCTGCATTAATACTGAACCTACCATACCGCGCCAGCCAACAAAACCTACTTTCACCGGGTGCTCCTTAAAACAATTCAATTTAATCAAAATTTCTGTTGCCAGATACCAGAATACTATCCGGTCTTTTAACCATAATCCCGGCTGTTTGTAAACAGATAATTACTATTCTGGTAAATTTCAGGCTGTACAGCTTATCTTTTGCCGGATTTATAGTGTCAATTCAATACTGTTATCCCATTATATAGAATCGGCTGACATTCCGGTGTACACTTTCGCCTTTGTTTTTTAATTGGCATTTCTGATGAATTTACTGCGTACTCTGGCTAAAGTCAGCAGCATGACTATGCTGTCGCGTGTTCTTGGTTTCATCCGTGATACCATTATTGCCCGCAGTTTTGGTGCGGGGATGGCTACTGATGCTTTTTTTGTGGCATTTAAACTGCCTAATCTGTTACGGCGTATTTTTGCAGAAGGCGCATTTTCACAGGCTTTTGTACCGATACTGGCTGAGTACAGGGAAACACGATCACCCGAAGCTACCCGGGCTTTTGTGCAGCATGTGGCCGGGCTGCTTTCATTTGTTCTGATTATTGTAACGGCGATCGGAATTCTGGCCGCACCTGTCGTGATCTATATTTCTGCTCCCGGGTTTCAGCAGGATGCCGATAAATTTGCTCTGTCGGTACAACTACTGCGGATTACTTTTCCATATATTTTTCTGATATCGCTGTCTTCACTGGTTGGCAGTATTCTGAATACTTATCATCAGTTTATTGTTCCAGCCTTTACACCGACTTTTCTGAATATCTCCTTTATCGTATTTGCTCTGTGGCTGGCACCTTACTTTCATCCTCCGGTTCTGGCGCTGGCCTGGGCAGTATTTGTGGGCGGATTATTACAGTTGCTGTATCAGCTGCCTTATTTATTTAAACTGGGTTTTCTGACTATGCCCAGACTCAATTTTAAGGACAAAGCAGTTAACCGGGTACTCAGACAAATGGCACCGGCTATTCTGGGGGTATCGGTAGCGCAAATATCGCTGGTGATAAACACGATTTTTGCTTCTTATTTGCAATCCGGTTCAGTATCCTGGATGTATTATGCTGACCGTCTGATGGAATTACCGACTGGTGTGCTTGGTGTGGCACTGGGAACCATTCTTTTGCCCACTTTGTCTAAACACTCAGCTACTAATGATATAGCCAGCTTTTCTGCATTGCTGGACTGGGGATTACGCCTGTGCATGCTGTTAACTTTACCGGCAGCAGTGGGTATGGCTGTGCTGTCATTTCCTCTGGTGGCAACTTTATTTATGTACCGGCAGTTTAATGAGTATGATGCAATAATGACTCAGGGTGCGCTTATCGCTTATGCTGTTGGTTTGATTGGTCTGATTCTGATTAAAGTACTTGCACCGGGATTTTATGCGCGCCAGAACATTAAAACGCCGGTAAAAATTGCTATTTTTACTTTATGTATGACTCAGCTGATGAATTTGCTGTTTATCTGGAAGTTGCATCACGTTGGGCTGGCTCTGGCTATCAGCCTTGGCGCCTGTATTAATGCCGGATTACTGTTTACTCTGTTACGGCGACAGAAATTGTATACTCCCAGCCCCGGCTGGCTGCGTTTTCTATTGCGTCTGACGGTGGCTCTTGTTGTTATGGGTCTGGGGTTATGGTTATTACAGTATTGGCTGCCGTTTAACTGGCACAGTAGCGGGTTGGCAAAAGTAGGGCAATTAAGTATTTTGATTGTTACCGGTATTATTTTATATTTCGGATCACTATTTGCTCTGGGTTTCCGCGTACGCGATTTCCGGCGGGCTGAAGCAGAATAGTGGTATTTCAGCCTCATACTGAAAATGAAAAGAATTCATGCAAATTTATTTTTGTTCAAATTCTTTTAATTCTTCTGCAATAAAATATTTCACCAGTTCGCAAAACAGGGACTTGATTACGTCTCCGTTCAGTCCCTGCTCATCTGCCCATTGTTTGCGTTTTTCAAGCATGCTGTTAAAACGTTCATTCGCTTGTACGTCTTTAGCATTCATTTTAAATTTACTGGCCGCTTTGACATATTCAAAGCGGGCGGAAAGTAACTGGATCACCGCATAATCAATATGATCTATTTCTGTACGAATGTCATTTATGCCGTGGCAGTCCTCAGGTTTATATATTTGATTATATGTCATTGTATTTATTAATTTTTATTTCCATGATATCTGTATTGTAAAACTGATATAAGTAGCAGTACAGTTAAAAAATGATAATTTTACAAATTAATATTATTATTAGATATATGCTAAATTAAATTAATTAAATATATGAAATGTAATATTCTATTATGCTGATTATTTTAACCCAAAAGCATAAATTGCTTTAATGAGTATAACTAACCGGAATAAATGAAAAAATCCATGATTGACTTTTGCTGTTTTCTGGTTACAAAAAATATGAGAAACCAAACGTAATACTGAATAAATGCTAATGATAATAATTCTCAATATCCTATTGAAAACATTATTTTTTTATTTTCTTTTAATGTAATACGCGCTTTTAATAACGTTCGAAATTAGTTACAATACATCAATTTTACCAATATTTGCATAAGGTCAGCGCAGTTATGTTGGCGAATTATTTCCCCATATTAATATTTGTTCTGGTTGGCTTTGCCGCTGGTGTTCTGTTTATCTCTCTCGGTTTATTGCTAGGACCGAACCGGCCATACAAAATGAAACAGGAACCGTTTGAGTGCGGTTTCGAAGCTTTTGAAAATGCACGAATGAAATTCGACGTGCGTTACTATCTGGTAGCCATTTTATTCATCCTGTTTGACCTTGAAGTTGCCTTTATGGTGCCCTGGGCAGTTGTATTTAAAGAGCTGGGCGCATACGGATTCTGGTCAATGATGGTGTTTTTGCTGATTCTGGTTATCGGCTTTATTTATGAATGGAAAAAAGGCGCTCTGGAATGGGAATAGAAGGCGTTTTAAAAAAAGGATTTGTCACAACCACTGCCGATACCGTACTCAATTATGTGCGTACCGGTTCGTTGTGGCCGGCTACTTTTGGTCTGGCCTGTTGTGCCGTAGAGATGATGCAAGCTGGTGCTGCCCGTTATGACCTTGACCGCTTTGGTATTATTTTCCGCCCGTCACCGCGTCAGGCCGATCTGATGATTGTCGCCGGTACGCTGTGCAATAAAATGGCTCCTGCTTTGCGGCGTGTTTATGACCAGATGGCCGAACCGCGCTGGGTACTGTCTATGGGTTCCTGTGCCAATGGCGGCGGTTATTATCATTACTCTTATTCTGTGGTTCGGGGCTGTGACCGGATTGTACCGGTTGACGTATATGTACCGGGCTGTCCGCCAACTGCTGAAGCGCTGGTATACGGACTATTGCAGTTGCAGCTGAAAATTAAACGTACCGCCACTATCGCGCGTGTATGAAAGTGAGGGAAATATGGCAGATTTGGCAATACTGAAAGCCGTGTGCGAAGCCACTTTCGGCGATAAGGTACGTTACTGTCTTGACCGTGGTGAGCTGACACTGGATTGTGCAGCAGCTGATTATCATCAGCTTATGCAAACGCTGCGTGACCACAATGAATTGAAATTTGAAACACTCATTGATCTGTGCGGAGTCGATTACCAGAGCTATAAAAATGAGCCATGGGAAGGTAAGCGTTTTGCTGTAGTCAGTCATCTGCTGTCAGTAGCCAATAACTGGCGTGTGCGTGTGCGTGTCTGGGCTGAGGCTGAAGATTTTCCTACAGTAGATTCTGTTGTTGATATCTATAACGGAGCCAACTGGTATGAGCGTGAAGCATTCGATATGTTTGGCATCCTGTTTAACAACCATCCTGATTTGCGCCGTATTCTGACTGATTACGGCTTTGTCGGTCATCCGTTTCGCAAAGATTTCCCTGTTTCCGGCTATGTTGAAATGCGTTATGACGAGGCCGAAGGCCGCGTAATTTATCAGCCGGTAACGATTGAACCGCGTGAAATTACACCGCGCGTGGTGAGAGAGGAGCAGTACGGTGTCTAAGTTACGCAATTACACCATTAACTTCGGGCCGCAGCATCCGGCAGCACACGGCGTATTGCGCCTGATTCTGGAAATGGACGGTGAAAATATCGTTCGTGCCGATCCGCATATCGGTCTGTTGCACCGCGGCACAGAAAAACTGGCTGAATCACGCACCTATTTGCAGGCACTGCCATATATGGATCGGCTGGATTACGTATCCATGATGTGTAATGAGCAGGCATACTGCCTGTCAGTGGAGCGCCTGCTGAATATCGAAGTGCCTGTTCGCGCTCAGTATATCCGTGTGATGTTTGCTGAAATTACCCGTATTCTTAATCATCTGATGGGTGTCGGTTCTCATGCGCTGGATATTGGTGCCATGACGGTATTTCTCTATGCTTTCCGCGAGCGGGAAGATTTGATGGATATCTATGAGGCGGTATCAGGTGCGCGCATGCATGCAGCTTATTTCCGCCCGGGTGGTGTATACCGGGATTTACCGGATTTCATGCCTAAATACGAATCCAGTAAATACCGTAATGCCAAAGTTTTGCAAAAACTGAATGCCAGTCGTGAAGGTACCTTGCTGGACTTCATTGAAGACTTTACCAACCGCTTTCCCGCCTGTGTGGATGAATATGAAAATCTGCTCACGGATAACCGTATCTGGAAGCAGCGTACAGTCGGTATCGGTGTAGTATCCCCGGAGCGTGCTCTGCAAAAAGGATTTACCGGTGTGATGCTGCGCGGTTCCGGTATTGAGTGGGATGTGCGTAAGAAACAGCCTTATGATGCTTATGCTCAGGTAGATTTTGATATTCCGGTAGGGATTAATGGTGACTGCTATGACCGTTATCTGTGCCGTATTCATGAAATGCGTCAGGCCAACCGTATTATCCGTCAGTGTGTTGACTGGCTTAAAGCCAATCCCGGTCCGGTAATTATTGATGACCATACTGTGGCCCCGCCGCACCGTACCGCCATGAAAGACGGTATGGAAGAATTAATCCATCACTTTAAGCTGTTTACCGAAGGTATGCATGTACCTGAGGGTGAAGTTTATGTGCCCACCGAGCATCCTAAAGGCGAGTTCGGGGTATATCTGATTTCTGATGGTGCCAATAAACCTTACCGGATGAAGATTCGTGCTCCGGGGTTTGCTCATTTGCAAGGGATGGACGAAATGGCACGCGGTCACATGCTGGCTGATGTGGTGGCTATTATTGGTACACAGGATATCGTATTCGGGGAGGTGGATAGATAATGTTGTCCCCTAACAGCTTAAAACAGATTGATATAGAACTGGCAAAATATCCGGCTGATCAGCGCCGTAGTGCCATTATGTCTGCCTTGCGTATTGCGCAGACCGAGCTGGGCTGGCTTCAGCCGGAAACTATTGAAGAAGTGGCTGATTACATTGGTATTCCGCCGGCGCAGGCGTTAGAAGTTGCTACTTTTTATAATATGTATAACCTGAAACCGGTAGGTAAATATAAACTTACTGTGTGTACAAATCTGCCCTGTGCCCTGCGTGGCGGAGTAAATGCAGGTGAGTATCTGCAAAAACGTCTGGGTATCCGCTATGGTGAAACCACAGCCGATGGTAAATATACTCTGGTTGAAGGCGAATGTATGGGTGCCTGTGGCGATGCGCCGGTAATATTAGTCAATAATCATAAAATGTGTAGCTTTATGAGCGAAGAAGCCATTGAAGCAAAACTGGCGGAGTTGAACTAATGGCAATGTACCAGAATGGCGTGATTTTTGATCAGGTTGATACTTCAGACCCTAATTGCTGGACACTGGAAGCTTATATTGCTCGCGGCGGATATCAGGCATTGAAAAAAATTATCAGCGAAAATGTATCGCAGGATGATGTAATTGCCGAGCTTAAAACTTCCGGTCTGCGCGGTCGTGGCGGTGCCGGTTTTCCTACCGGGCTGAAATGGAGCTTTATGCCACGTTCTTTTCCGGGTACCAAATATATCGTGTGCAATACGGATGAGGGTGAACCGGGTACATTCAAAGACCGCGATATCATCGACTACAATCCGCATGCCCTGATTGAAGGCATGATTATCGGCGGCTACGCTATGGGCGCTGCTGTAGGCTATAACTATATACACGGCGAAATCTTCGAGAGCTATCTGCGTTTTGAAACGGCTTTACAGCAGGCGCGCGAAGCAGGATTACTCGGACAAAATATTCTGGGCAGTAATTTCAGCTTTGAGTTGCATGCTCATCATGGTTATGGTGCCTATATCTGTGGTGAAGAAACCGCTCTGTTAGAGTCTCTGGAAGGTAAAAAAGGACAACCGCGTTTCAAACCGCCGTTTCCGGCTTCATATGGTTTATATGGTAAGCCAACAACAGTTAACAATACTGAAACTTTTTCTTCTGTACCGTTCATTATCCGCGACGGCGGTCAGCTGTTTGCTGATAAAGGTATTCCTAATAATGGTGGTACCAAGCTCTTTTCAGTATCCGGTCACGTAGAACGCCCGGGTAACTATGAAATTCCGCTGGGGACGCCGTTTAAGGATTTGCTGGAAATGTGTGGTGGTATGCGAAATGGCAAAAAACTTAAGGCGGTTATTCCCGGAGGTTCTTCTGCACCGGTATTACCGGCAGACATCATGATGGAACTAACCATGGATTATGATGCCATAGCCAAGGCAGGTTCTATGCTGGGTTCCGGTGCGGTCATTGTCATGGATGAAGATGTATGCATGGTCAGAGCACTGGAACGACTGAGCTATTTCTATTTTGAAGAATCATGCGGGCAATGTACGCCGTGCCGTGAAGGAACCGGCTGGCTGTATCGCATTATTCACCGTATTACCTCCGGCAAAGGCCGGCCGGAGGATCTGGATTTGCTGGAATCACTGGGTAGCAATATTTCGGGACGTACCATCTGTGCACTGGCAGATGCGGCTGTTATGCCGATACAGGGCTTTATGAAACATTTCCGCCCCGAATTTGAGCACTACATCGAACACGGCAAACCCATGAAAGAACATCGCTGGTGCTAAGGCACTATCTGCTTAGTTAGGATTGCGAACCTATGTTACAAATTCAAATTGACGGTAAACAACTTTCTGTCGAGCAGGGCAGTACGGTGATAGAAGCCGCCCATAAGGCCGGTACATTCATTCCGCACTTTTGCTATCACAAAAAATTGTCCATCGCCGCCAACTGTCGTATGTGTCTGGTTGAGGTAGAAAAATCGCGCAAGCCATTACCTGCCTGTGCTACGCCGGTCACCGATGGTATGGTTGTTAAAACCAATTCGCCCATGACTAAAGATGCCCAGAAAGGGGTAATGGAATTCCTGCTGATTAACCATCCGCTGGACTGTCCTATTTGTGATCAGGGTGGTGAATGCCTGTTGCAGGACTTGTCAATGGGTTATGGTAAAGGTGCCAGCCGTTATACTGAGGCCAAACATGCTGTGGCCGGTAAAGAAATGGGGCCACTGGTTTCTGCTGCTGAAATGAGCCGCTGTATTCACTGTACCCGCTGTATCCGCTTTACTGAAGAAATTGCCGGGAAGCAGGAGCTGGCCATGATGAATCGTGGTGAATGCTCTGAAATTACACCGTTTAACGGTAAAACACTGGAAACCGAGCTGTCTGGCAACGTGATTGATTTGTGTCCGGTGGGCGCACTAACCAGCAAACCATTTCGTTATGACAGCCGTTCATGGGAATTAAGCCGGCGTAAATCTGTGTCTGCTCACGATGCACTGGGCAGTAATCTGATTGTGCAAACTAAAGACCATACCGTGCGCCGGGTACTGCCACTGGAAAACGAAGCCATCAATGAGTGCTGGCTCAGTGACCGTGACCGTTTTGCCTATGCAGGTTTGTATCAGCAACGTTTAACTCAGCCGCAAATTAAACAGGACAACCAGTGGCATACGGTTGACTGGCAAACTGCACTGGATTATGTGGCTAAAGGTTTGCATGGTGTCAGCCATGATTTCGGTACCGATGCAATTGGTATGTGGGTCAATCCGGCCAATACTGTTGAAGAAATGTACCTGACCCGTAAACTGGCTAATGCGCTGGGCGTGAATGCTGTTGACAGTCGCCTGCGTCAGCTTGATGAGCGTTTTGGTGCTGCTACTAAAGGCGCCCAGTGGCTGGGACAGAGTATTGAACAGCTGGCAGAAAATGAGGTGATTTTGCTGGTTGGCGCACGCTTACGGCAGGAACAGCCCTTATTAACAGCCCGTATCCGTCAGGCGGCTAAAAACGGAACTAAAGTAGCAGTGGTGGCTGCTGCTGATGAAGAACTGTTCATGCCGTTACTGGCGCAGCTTAGCCTGCATCCTTATCAATGGATTGACTGGCTTAGTGATGCGCTTAACAGCGAAGTAGGTCAGGCCTTATTAAAAGCTGAAAAAGCCAGCATTATTCTGGGTGCGGATGTTTTGAATCATCCGGATGCAGCGGCAGTTTATGCAGCCGCTCAGGATCTGGCTGAAGCTACCGACAGTATACTGGGCGTATTGCCGCAGGCGGCCAACAGTATTGGTGGTGAAATCGTAGGCGTGGCGGCCAGTAAAGCAGAAAATACCATTGCTGCACAAATTAAGCAGCCTAAACAGGCAGTAATGCTGCTCAATGTTGAACCGGATATGGATGTAGCCAACGGAGCTGCGGCCATTGCAGCCCTGAAACAGGCACAGACAGTAATGGCATTCACTGCTTACGACAGTGAAGTATTGCGTGAAGTTGCAGACGTATTATTGCCAATTACGCCATTTACAGAAACCTCAGGCAGTTTTATCAGCATGGAAGGGCGATTACAGTCTTTTCATGGTGTTGTACAGGCCTACAGAGAAGCCAGACCTTTATGGAAGGTATTACGCGTACTGGGTAATGTGCTGGAATTGCCGGGCTTTGAATATGAAAATACCCAGCAGATTCTGGCTGATGCGGTTACCAAAGATCAGATACCGGCTTTGCTGAGCAATCGTATACAACCGGTTGCTACCAGTGATCCCGATATCAGTCTGGTACGTGTTGGCGGCGTTAGTCTGTATGCAACTGATGCGATTGTGCGCCGTTCCGAACCCTTACAGAGTACAGTTCATGCCGCAGTACCGGTTGCACGTACCAACAGTGTGACACTGGCCCGGTTTGGTTTGAGTAATGGTGATACCGCACAGGCTAAACAAGGCAATAGTACCGTATCGATTACCATCACTACGGATGATAACTTGCCGGAAAATGTACTGTTTTTGCCATTACATCAGAGTAACTGGCAATTAGGCGCTTTATTGACCACTGTTGAATTGAGTAAAGGATAATCATGCAAGCGTGGTTTCAACACTTACTGGGCAACGACTTCGGTTTACTGGTGTCTGTCATCGTCAAGATTGTCATCATCATGCTGCCGCTGATTATTACCGTAGCCTATCTGACTTATTTCGAACGTAAAGTTATCGGTTATATGCAACTGCGGGTTGGGCCGAACGTTACCGGACCGTATGGCTTAATCCAGCCGTTTGCCGATGTATTAAAACTGCTGTTCAAGGAAGTTACCCGCCCGTCGCAGGCTAATAAGGCACTGTTCTATATCGGACCGATGATGTCACTGATGCCGGCTTTTGCTGCCTGGGCAGTTATCCCGTTCAGTGAAACATGGTTTCTTACCCGAATTAATGCCGGTTTACTTTATATTCTGATGATTACTTCACTGTCTGTGTATGGTGTCATCATTGCCGGCTGGGCTTCCAATTCTAAATATGCTTTTCTCGGTGCCATGCGAGCTTCTGCGCAAACTATTTCCTATGAGATTGCCATGGGATTTGCGCTGATTGGTGTGATTATGGTTTCCGGAAGTATGGATTTTCATGACATTGTGATGTCTCAGGCAAAAGGTTATGCCGGTGGTTCCATTTTCTCATGGAACTGGCTGCCTTTATTTCCGCTGTTTGTGGTGTATCTGATTTCCGCTGTGGCCGAAACCAACCGTGCGCCATTTGACGTAGCCGAAGGTGAGTCGGAAATTGTTGCCGGTTTCCATGTAGAGTATTCAGGTTTTGCTTTCGCGTTATTCTTTCTGGCCGAATACATTTTCATGATTCTGGTGGCTGCTCTGACGGCTCTACTGTTCTTTGGCGGCTGGTTATCTCCCTTTCCGCAAAGCTGGGGTTTCATTGGTACTCCGAGTGTATTGTGGATGTTTCTGAAAATGGCACTGGTGTTGTACTTTTATCTGTGGATACGTGCAACATTCCCGCGTTACCGTTATGACCAGATTATGCGTCTTGGCTGGAAGGTATTGATTCCGGTAACCATTGTGGCAGTAATTGTATTGGGTTTGTGGATGATTTCACCCCTGAATTTATGGCATTAAGCAGGGAAAGGCTCTGATATGGCAAATATAATTAAAACCTTTCTGATGACCGAGTTGCTTTCGGGTATGAAAGTAACTCTAAAAAACTTCTTTGCGCGCAAGGAAACCATATATTTTCCTGAAGAAAAAACTCCGCAATCAGTTCGTTTTCGTGGTTTGCATGCACAACGACGCTATCCCAATGGTGAAGAACGCTGTATTGCCTGCAAACTGTGTGAAGCTGTCTGTCCGGCCATGGCAATCAATATAGAATCTGAAAAACGTGAGGACGGTACACGCCGAACCACACGCTATGATATTGATCTGACTAAATGTATTTTCTGTGGTTTCTGTGAGGAAGCTTGCCCGGTTGATGCTATTGTTGAAACTCGGATTTTCGAATATCACGGTGAAAAACGCGGTGATTTATATTTCACTAAACCCATGTTGCTGGCTATTGGCGATCGCTATGAAGAAGATATCGCTAAATGCAAAGCCGCAGATGCACCATATCGTTAAGAGGTGGTCATGAATTTACCATTAATTCTGTTTTATGTATTTGCCGCCGTGATTTTGTTTGGCGCGATAAATACAGTTATTGCCAAAAATCCGGTACATGCGGTTTTGTTTCTGGTTCTGACATTCTGTGCCAGTGCCATGATGTGGATTCTGATGCAGGCTGAATTTCTCGGCATTGTATTGGTAGTGGTGTATGTGGGTGCGGTAATGGTACTGTTCCTGTTTGTCATCATGATGCTCAATATTGATGTTGAGCAGATGCGTGCCGGCTTCTGGCGGCATGCACCTGTTGCAGCACTGGTGGGTATCCTGACTGCTGCCTTACTGATTGTTATTCTGGTAAATCCTCAGCTGCATCTGGCGAGTCTGGGTAAGGATTCTCCGCTGCCTGCAGACTACAGCAATGTGCATGATCTGGGGATGCAGATTTACACTACCTATCTGTTACCGTTTGAACTGGCGGCTGTATTGCTGGTGCTGGGGATGGTGGCCGCAATAGCTCTGGTTCACCGGCAGACATACAATCCTCGTCGTACCAATCCGGCCGAACAGGTTAAAGTACAGGCAAAAGATCGTTTCCGTATGGTGAAAATGCAGCCTGAAATCACTGCACCGGTCACTGAAGAAGCAAGTAAAGAAGCAACTGAAGGGGAGCAGAAAGCATGATTACCTTAACCCATTATCTGGTGCTCAGCGCAATACTGTTTGCTATTTCTGCCATGGGTATATTTATGAACCGCAAAAACGTGCTCGTATTACTGATGTCAATAGAGTTAATGCTATTAGCGGTAAATTTTAACTTTGTGGCTTTTTCCCGTTATCTCGGCGACACCGCCGGACAGATTTTCGTCTTTTTTATTCTGACAGTTGCTGCGGCAGAATCTGCTATTGGTCTGGCAATTATGGTTCTGATTTTCCGTAACCGTCAGAGCATTAATGTACAGGATCTGGATAGTCTCAAAGGCTAACAGGTGAGAGGAACGAGAGAAAAATTATGAGTGTTTATCTGATTATTGCTTTGGCTCCGCTCATCGGTTCATTACTGGCCGGTTTATGCGGCAAGCTGATCGGACGTAAGGGTGCGCATAGCGTTACCATAGCAGGCGTAGCCGTTTCGGCAGTACTGTCTGCCTGGGTACTCTATGGTTTTATGACCGGAACCCGTCAGCCCTTTGATGAAAATGTGTATACATGGCTGACCATGGGCGGTCTGGACTTCTCAGTAGGGTTTCTGATTGATACCCTTACTGCCACTATGCTGGTGATTGTGACCAGTGTATCGCTGATGGTGCATATTTATACTATCGGCTATATGAGTGATGATGACGGCTATCAGCGCTTTTTCAGCTATATCTCACTGTTTACTTTCTCCATGCTGATGCTGGTAATGAGTAATAACTTCATTCAGTTGTTCTTCGGCTGGGAGGCTGTAGGGCTGGTGTCTTACCTGCTGATTGGTTTTTACTTTAAACGTGACAGTGCAATTTTTGCCAATCTGAAAGCATTTCTGGTTAATCGTGTCGGCGACTTCGGTTTTGTACTCGGTATTGGTCTGGTACTGGCTTATTTCGGCGGCAGCCTTCGCTATGCTGATGTTTTCCAGCATATTGATCAGGTTAAAAATGCCACTATCGAACTGATTCCCGGTCATCCGTGGTCTTTAATTACCGTTACCTGCATTTTGCTGTTTGTGGGCGCAATGGGTAAATCGGCTCAGTTTCCGTTGCATGTCTGGTTACCGGATTCAATGGAAGGTCCGACACCGATTTCAGCTCTGATTCATGCGGCAACCATGGTAACAGCCGGTATTTTCATGGTATCCCGTATGTCACCCCTGTATGAGTTGTCTGATACTGCTCTGGGTGTGATTATGGTATCCGGTACCATTACTGCGCTGTTTATGGGCTTTCTGGGTATGATTCAGAATGACATCAAACGGGTGATTGCTTATTCAACCTTGTCACAGTTAGGTTATATGACGGTAGCCTTAGGTGCCTCTGCCTATAATATTGCTGTTTTCCATGTCATGACCCATGCTTTCTTCAAAGCACTGTTATTTCTGGCCGCCGGTAGTGTGATTATGGGTATGCACCATGATCAGGATATGCGTCATATGGGCGGATTGCGTAAATACATGCCGGTAACATGGATTTGTATGCTAATTGGTTCATTATCGCTGATTGGCACCCCATTTTTCTCCGGTTTCTATTCCAAGGATTCAATTATTGAGGCAGTAAAAGCGTCAACGTTGCCATTCAGCAGTGTGGCCTATGTAGCTCTGGTAGCCAGTGTGTTTGTCACCGCATTCTACTCATTCCGATTGTATTTCCTGGTATTTCATGGTGAAGAAAAATGGCGCAAAGCCGAACATAGCGAACATCATCATGCAGAAGAACATCATGGACTGAAACCACAGGATAATCCGCATGAGAGCCCGCTGGTGGTAACCATTCCGCTGATTCTGCTGGCCATCCCTTCAGTATTTGTAGGTATGTGGGCAATGAAGCCGATGCTGTTCAGTGATTTTTATCAGCATGTGATTTTTATTAACAGTGCTGCACATCCTGCACTGGCATCCGTAGAGGAAGAGTACCACGGCATATTTGCTATGGCTCTGCACAGTCTGACAACTCCTGTGTTATGGCTGGTGATTGCCGGTGTTGTACTGGCGTGGTTCTTCTATATGAAAAAACCACAGATTCCGGCCAGAATTGCTGCATCTATACGTCCGGTTTATACCCTGCTGGATAATAAATACTATCTGGATACTATTTACTATAACGTGTTTGCCAAAGGCAGCCGTCTGCTAGGAACGTTGTTCTGGAAAGTTGGCGACGTTTTCATTATTGATAAATTAATTGTTAATGGTGCTGCACGCGTTGTCGCTGCTGTAGCAGCGCTGATACGGCGTATTCAGACCGGATACATCTATACCTATGCTACAGCAATGGTTGTGGGTGTATTTGTACTGGTGGCATGGACTTTCTGGCCGTTGCTTAAAACAATGTTTGGCGGTTAATTGCGGGCATTCAACTTGGTATCTTTAGGCTATAAATATGTACGATAACTTACTCAGTTTGGCGATTTGGCTGCCTGTAGTGGCTGGCGTCGCAGTGCTGGCTACCGGCTCAGACAAGCACGCAGGTATAGCCAGAGTGCTGGCCTTAATCGGGGCGCTGGTTTCTTTTCTCATAACCTTACCGCTGTTTTTTAAATTCAACCGTTTAAATGGCGGATTTCAGTTTACAGAATTTCATGTCTGGATTGAGAGTCTCAACATCAACTATGCATTAGGTGTGGATGGATTATCAGTTCTGTTTGTAATTCTGAACAGTTTTACTACTTTACTGGTTGTTCTGGCCGGCTGGCAGGTAATCCAGAAACGGCCTGCGCAGTATATGGCCGCTTTCCTGATTATGTCAGGACTGATTAATGGCGCATTTGCAGCAATGGATGCCATCGTATTCTATGTATTCTTCGAAGGCATGCTGATTCCGATGTATCTGATTATCGGTATCTGGGGTGGTCCGAGACGGGTATATGCATCAATCAAATTCTTTCTGTATACCTTAATGGGTTCATTACTGATGCTGGTTGGGTTTGTCTATCTGTCTAATCAGACCGGCAGTTTTTCTATTGAAGCATGGCACAATATCAAGCACCTTGCGATGACGGCGCAAATTTTGCTGTTTATCGCTTTCTTCCTGTCTTTTGCGGTTAAAGTGCCGATGTGGCCAGTGCATACATGGTTGCCGGATGCTCACGTAGAAGCGCCGACCGGTGGTTCAATGGTTCTGGCGGCAATTACTCTGAAAATAGGTGGTTACGGATTCCTGCGCTTTATTCTGCCTATTTTGCCGGATGCAGCACGTTATATTGCGCCGGTAATCATCGTGCTCAGTCTGGTGGCGGTAATTTACATCGGTATGGTGGCACTGGTACAAACTGATATGAAAAAACTGGTGGCGTACTCTTCCATCAGCCATATGGGATTTGTCACTTTAGGCTTTTTCCTGTTTACCGGCGGCTATCTGAATGACTGGGCCTTTAAAGGTGCCATTATGCAGATGATTTCGCACGGTTTTGTTTCAGCCGCTATGTTTATGAGTATCGGTGTGATGTATGACCGGATGCACACCCGCGATATTTCAGCTTACGGCGGTGTCGTAAACAGTATGCCGGTATTTGCTTCTTTCATGCTGTTCTTTGCTATGGCTAATGCCGGTTTGCCCGGTACATCAGGATTTGTGGGCGAATTTATGGTCATTGTCGGTGCAGTAAAAACCAATTTCTGGGTTGGTGCACTGGCGGCGTTAACCCTGATTTATGGTGCAGCATATACCTTGTGGATGTTTAAACGGGTTGTTTTTGGTGCCATCAAAAATCCGGAAGTTGCGCAATTAAAAGATGTAAACAAACGCGAACTGCTAATTCTGGTGATTCTGGCTGTAGCGGTACTGGGATTTGGTTTGTATCCGGAACCGTTTATCGCTGTCGTGCATCAGGCAGCAAATGATTTGATAGTCCAAGCGGCACAAAGCAAACTGTAAGGAAATGTGAATGAACTGGACAGATTTAACAATATTTCCCGCTGCACCGGATATGGTGCTGACTGTAGTACTGTTTACAGTATTGCTGGTGGACTTATGGCTTAATGACCGGCAACGCTGGATAACCTGTACCCTGTCAGTTATCGGTCTGATACTGACCGCCGCGGTACAGTGTCTGGTATGGAAAGAACAGCCGCAATATGCCTTCCATGATATGTTTGTACTGGACGGCATGGCTCAACTGGCCAAGTTATGCATGTATGTACTGGTTATTGCCTTATTTATTTACAGCCAGACTTATCTGCGTGCTAAACATATTTATCAGGGTGAATTCTATACGCTGACCCTGTTTGCACTGCTGGGCATGAATATTATGGTTTCAGCCAGCCACTTCCTGACTTTATATGTCGGGCTGGAGCTGCTTTCGCTGGCGCTTTATGCTTTAATTGCCTTGCAGCGTGATAGTGGTCGTGCTGCTGAAGCTGCATTGAAGTATTTTGTGCTTGGTGCACTGGCCTCAGGTTTACTGTTATACGGTATTTCCCTGATATACGGTGCAACAGGTACATTACAGCTGCAGCAGGTGCTTGCTGCCAGCCAGGAAACAACCAATCCGTGGTTATTGAAACTCGGACTGGTATTTATTGTTGCCGGTATTGTATTTAAACTGGGTGGTGTACCATTTCATATGTGGGTGCCGGATGTGTATCAGGGTGCGCCGACTGCAGTTGCTGCACTGGTGGGTACAGCACCGAAAATTGCAGCCACAGTCTTCGCTTTCCGTATCCTGGTTTACGGTCTGCTGACTCAGTGGGAAAGCTGGCGTGAATTACTGTTGCTGCTGGGTATTGCCTCACTGTTTGTGGGTAATCTGGCTGCTATCATGCAAACCAACATTAAACGTATGCTTGGTTTTTCAACAGTAGCCCATATGGGTTTCATTATGCTGGCTCTTCTGTCCGGTCAGTCTGGCTGTGCTGCGGCTATGTATTATGCAATAACCTATGCTTTAATGGCCTCTGTAGCATTTGCTATTCTGGTTCTGCTCTCCGGCAAGGATGTTGAATGCCAGAATATCAGTGATCTTGCCGGTCTGAACCAGAAAAATGCATGGTATGCATTTTTAATGCTGCTGGCGATGTTTTCAATGGCCGGTATTCCGCCATTGATGGGCTTTTATGCCAAGCTGGCCGTTATTAAAGCGTTATTGGCCAGCGGCTATCTGTGGGTTTCTGTGTATGCAGTAATCATGTCGCTGATTGGTGCTTTCTATTATCTGCGTGTGGTTAAAACCATCTATTTCGATAGTCCGGATTCTGTTGCTGAACCGGCATTCAATATGACTTTTCTCGGTAAAATCGTTTTATCTGTTAATGGTTTATTATTGCTGTTATGGGGTATTTTGCCTGATGGTGTAATGAACTGGTGTGTACAGGCATTACTGCATAGTTAATCTGAATTTAGTCTTTCAACAGCAGCCACTACGGCTGCTGTTTTTTATAATAGCCGTACACACTTATCAAAACAAATGCGCACAGGTAAAATAACTATTCAACTGTTGACATAACAACTGCATAATAAGCATGAATAACTCAGAATTTGATATCCGCCAGACTGAATGTGTGGTAGTAAAAGTAGGTTCCAGTCTGGTGACCAATGGCGGACATGGGGTAGATCAGAATATCCTGAATAACTGGGCACAGCAGATTGCGCAATTACGTGCACATGGTATTCAGGTAGTACTGGTATCCAGTGGTGCTATTGCAGAAGGTATGAAACGGCTGGGCTGGCAGGTACGTCCCAAAGCAATTAATGAATTACAGGCTGCCGCCGCAGTGGGGCAAATGGGACTGGCTCAGGCATACGAGATTGCGTTTGAATCACTGCATATCCGGACAGCACAGATTCTGCTGACACATGATGACTTGAGTCACCGTACCCGCTATTTAAATGCCCGTAGTACTATCCGCACTCTGCTGGAGCAGGGAGTAGTACCGATTATTAATGAAAATGATACTGTTACCATTGATGAAATCAAACTTGGTGATAATGATACCCTTGGTGCTTTGGTAACTAACCTGATTGAAGCTGATGTACTGATTATTCTGACAGATCAGAATGGTTTGTATGACAGAGATCCGCGTAAGCATACTGAAACCAGACTGATTCATAAAATTGCTGCTAATCATCCAGACCTGGAAAGTATGGCCGGCGGAGCAGGCAGCAGCGTGGGCACCGGAGGTATGTATACCAAAGTACTGGCTGCAAGACGAGCTGCTTTAAGCGGTGCTGCAACCTGTATCGCCAACGGGCATGCTGAAAATGTATTAGTCCGGTTACTTGAAGGCGCACAAACGGGTACTTTATTTACCCCGGCCGGTAGCCGGTTGAGCGCACGCCAGCAATGGTTACTTGGGCAGGTACAACTGGCTGGTAAGTTAACCGTTGATGAGGGTGCGGAACAGGCACTGAAAACACAGCACTCCAGTCTGCTGGCTATCGGTTGTGTTGCTGTCAGTGGTCATTTTGATCGTGGCGCATTAGTGGCAGTATGTAATCAGGCCGGTAAAGAAATTGCCCGCGGACTGGTTAATTATAATGATCATGAAATTGGGCGTTTATTGCGGCAGCCGTCTCAGGCTATAGAAGAATTATTGGGCTATGTGGCAGAACAGGAACTGATCCATCGGGATAATATGGTATTACGTCGTGATTGAAGCGGATATTGAAAAATTCTGCCAAATCCGATAAAGAGATAATATTTACCAGCAGGCTGTAAGCTTAAACAGCAACCAATCTAAGATTTGTTTTTAATAAAGCAGATTAAAGTAGCCTGATAAATATATATACCATCATTAAATTTGTCTGTGTTATCAAAAAGTGCCGTTTTCAGTATCAGGTAAATTTATAGATATCTGAGCATAATCTGCCATGTAGACAGATTGCCACTATAAAGGTAGTAAATATCTTCTCAGACTATGGATGCTGAGTTTATCGCTATGGTGCGATTATTACATGACAGAATCATAATAACAAATGTCTCCAGTTTTTGAATCAATAATTTTCATGTAACCACCTGTAAGTATTTCTCCTTCTGTGAAAAAACTAGGTTTGCTTATTAACACCACTTTACCCTCGAGCTGATGTCTCCAATATAAATATCCATCTTTAGTAATTTTATAATTCTTATCGTCAAGTCCAATGATACCGTATTTGCAGGAACATTTTAATTTCGGTTCTCCAGAATGTGACTCACACCTATCGGGTCGCCAGGCAAACTTCACTAATATATTCTGATAAGTTGTATCATACAAATAATGTTTGGCAAATTTCCAGGCACATGTCAAAGGAAGAAATAAAATAAAAGCCATAAGCAGAATATAAAGTAACTTATTTATAATATACTTTTTTCTGTTAGATTTCTGCTTATTCATATATATTGGTAAATTATTGTCAAATAGATAATATATCATTAACAAAAATGAGTTTGCCACAATTGTCATTAAAATTAATGAAATGTTGTGCCTGATCAACTAAACCGGCGCTTATATAATTAGGGCTGTAAATAAATTATTTAAAATAAATTCATGCTAAGCAGTAAATATCTTCTTTAAAAGAAAACCGGCGGATGCTGAAATTATGAATTAATATTAGATCCGAAATAATGCATAGTATTGAATTGTTTTATGTAATATAAAATGAAAAAGATAATAATGCATATTGGTTATTCTGCATATACCAGAATAACCAATATGATTTGTATTGTTTTTTTACAAAGAAAAATGATTCAGTTTGGAAATAATTACCGGCTTCTTTATTAAGCCTTACCAGTTAATCTTTAATCCAACAGAACCATTTACCGGCGCTTTGGTATGTGCATTACCACCATTAGACCATGTATGGCCGATTTCACCATAAGCTTTTACTTTGTTTGTAATATCGTAAGTACCGCCAATTGCCAGCTCAGTGCTGGCATGAGAGGCACCGGCATTTAATCTGGTTGTGGCTACATTAGTAACGTAACTGGTATGGTCGGCACCATCAGGTGAGTAAAAGAAATTTACCCGGGCATAGGGTCGCAGACTTCCTTTATTCAGTTGATAG
>NZ_JACFRQ010000007.1:0-42576 GCF_016100865.1 Snodgrassella sp. W8132 | reverse complement strand
GCCTCCACAAATCCCCTGTCAACTCCTGCCTGCATTTATTTTTGACTTTCTCTTCACTCAACTGTTTTTCCTGTGTTTATTTTTGGTGCCTTTGACTCAGTTTGATTACTTTTCAAACTTTCATGACTTGCTTTGTCTGTGTGTTTATTAAACGAGCTGTGTATTCATATTCGTTAGTTCTAAGAATTAATACTCTTTAGATTGCGAAAAGGTATCATTGTTTATAATTTGTATTGCTGATATAAGAATTAATGTTTGTAGATTTATTTAAATGTATGGCTTATAGATTAGGTATTTTTATACTCATTTTTGTATTTCTATAAACAATTAGAATAGTCATTTAATTTTTTAAATGTTAATCCGGCTATTTTTATTCTCTGGATTATTGATTGATTTTTTTACTACTATTATGCCCCGTTTTTATTTACCGCCCAGTGTTTTAGTTTCAGATGCATTCTCTTTACCTGATACGGCTGCTCGCCATGTACAGGTGTTACGCTACCAGCCAGGTGAGGTAATTGAGCTTTTTGATGGGCTTGGAAAGGTCTATCAGGCTGAAATTACGTCAATGGGTAAGAAAAATGTGGATGTACTGATTCGTGAAAGTACAGATATTAATTTAGAGTCACCATTAAATATTACATTGATGCAATCCATATCAAGTAGTGATCGTATGGATTTAACTATTCAAAAGGCTGTGGAACTGGGTGTAACTATGATTCAGCCAGTACTAACGGAACGCAGTAGCCAGCGCTTAAGTGGCGAACGGGCAATGAAAAAACTTGAGCGCTGGCTGGATATCGCTATTGGTGCCTGTGAACAATGCGGCAGAACGGTAGTACCACGAATTCAACCGATAACGGGATTGTCAGATGCATTGTGTGCTCTGGGTGTGGATGATTTAAAACTGCTGATGAGTTTAAACCAGCCCCGAGCATTAAATCAGTTTACACAGCCACAGGCAGTAGTATTGCTGGTTGGTCCTGAAGGCGGATTAAGCCAGGCTGAAGAAGAGCTGGCAATTAATCATGGCTTTAATGCAATCAGCACAGGACCCAGAGTATTACGGACAGAAACAGCATCTTTGGCAGCTATTGCGGCAATGCAGTTGCTATGGGGAGACTTTCGCGGGTAAATTAGAAAAATTCGGAACTGATAATAAAACCAGCCAGTTTAGTCTGCTATCTGGCTGGTTCTGTATTAATATTCTTCTGGTATATAACGATAGGGATAATTAGGTTCCTGATAATCACCCTTATCCTGACGTTTTGGTAATTCGACCTTTTTCCGTGGCGTCTTTTTATACGGAATTTCACTCAATATATGTTTAATGATATTCAGACGCGCTTTCTTTTTATCATTAGAATCAACCACGTACCACGGCGCCCATGAGGTATCAGTTGCCATAATCATTTCATCACGAGCCCGGGAGTAGTCATACCAGCGGCTGTAAGACTTGATATCCATAGGAGAAAGCTTCCAGATTTTACGCGGGTCGTTAATTCGCCCAAGCATACGTCTATGCTGTTCTTCCATACTCACTTCAAGCCAGTATTTAAGCAGGATGATACCGGAATTAACTATAGCTTTTTCCATAAATGGAATAACTTCTAGAAATTCCTTACTTTCTTCTTCGGTACAGAATCCCATCACGCGTTCTACACCAGCACGGTTATACCAGCTACGGTCGAAAATCACGACTTCTCCAGCCGCAGGTAAATGAGGAATATAGCGCTGCATGTACATTTGTGACTTTTGGCGTTCACTTGGTGCCGGCAAGGCAATAGTTTGAAAAATACGAGGGCTGACTCTCTCAGTGACAGCTTTAATTGCACCACCCTTACCCGCTCCGTCGCGACCTTCAAAAATAATACATACTTTTTGTCCGGAGGCTTTTACCCATTCTTGCAGGGCAACCATTTCACCCTGAAGTTTTTCCAACTCTTTGTAGTATTTCTTTTGGGATAATTTTTTATGTTTGGTATTTTTATCTTGATTATGTTTGGTAGTTTTATTCGGACAAGTGTTATTCTGGCTTTCTCCCTGCTCAGTATCAGGTATTTTGGTTTCAGATTGCTGCTGGTTTGCAGTCATAATACTTCCCCTATCTGTTGTTATTAATAATTAAAGTAAATTTAATATTAACAGATTATTAATGTTAACAGTTATTTGCAACATCAGTTACATGTTTTTACAATATTATTTACTGTTCTGTATACATGAATAAACTTAGTTATTGCAGATTTGCGGCAGCAGTGCGCTGTTCATCTTTTACTGTAAACCACCATACGATTAAACCGATGATAGCAAGAGCAACGCCAACCCATGCTGTACTTGTCCATCCCCAGCCGGCGGCAATGGTTAAACCGCCTAAATAGGGTCCTAAGGCATTGGCAGCATTAAAAGCACTATGGTTGAGTGCTGCAGCCAGTGTCTGAGCTTCTTTAGCTACATCCATCAAACGAATTTGTAATAATGTACCTACAGCACCGCTCATACCGATTAGTACAACCTGAATACATATCCAGTAAGGATGATGCACTGCAAAAGGATATAAGGCCAGCATAGCAGCAGACCAGGCCAGTAAGCATGCTAATCCACCCATCACATGGCGACCGGCCAGGCGTGGCACGATAATATTGCCAAGAGTCATACCTACACCGTAAAGACACATCACCAGTGGTACGCTTTTAGGTGACATACCGGTAATATCTTCAAGTGTTGAAGCCATGTAAGCATATATGCCAAACATGCCGCCAAAACCGATGGCTCCTATAACCAGTGTCAACCATATTTGCCGGTTGGTCAGTGCACTAAGTTCACGCAGCGCATTGCTACCGCCTCCCTGCATACAATTTGCCGGTAAAAAAAGAGCTACCAGTATCACTGTTAAAGCAGCCAGTATGGCAACGATAAGAAAAACAACCCGCCAGCCTACTGCTTGAGCCAGCCAGCTACTCAAAGGCACGCCGATGGTGGTAGCAATGGTTAAACCTATCATCATTAATCCTACAGCCTGAGTTCTCTTATCCGGAGGCACCATAGCTGCGGCAACCAGTGCACCAACACCAAAATAGGCACCATGCGGCAAGCCACTTAAAAAGCGACATAACATCATACTGCGGTAATCTGGAGCCAGCATCGTGCCGAGATGTGTCAGAGAGAAAAATGCCATAAGCACCAGTAACAGGCTGCGCCTGCTAAAGCGTGCACCAAATATGGCAATAACCGGAGCGCCTATGACAACACCCAGTGCGTAAATGCTGATTAGATGGCCTGCTACGGGTTCGCTTATATTTAAACCACTGGCGATATAGGGCAAAACACTCATGGTGGCAAATTCTGTAGTGCCGATTGCAAAACCGCCAACAGCAAGAGCAAATAAAAGCCAGCGAGGATGAGGAATACGATTAGGTTCTGTGTTCATAGGTGTGTGATTAGGCTGGTCAATAGTAGCCAGTAAAATTGTGTGTTTATTGTGATTTAAGTCTAACTGATTGAGAAATATTAGTAAAAATTGATTTTAGTTTTTTTTGCATAAGTCTATTGCGGATAATTAAATATTGTTTAGTTTTGTGAATATAAAATTTTATTTGGTTAGGGTGCAATCTATATATTGTCGGTAAATTGCTAAGCCAATATGTTTTACACATTTTCTTTTTTTAAATTAAGTGCAAAGATAATTGAATATTGAGCAGATAATGGTTTTATCAGGTTATTAGCCTTTGTTTCTTACGGTTTTGATGCTTTAGCAGGATATAATAGTATTAATTATGTACTTTTTATTAAGATGTTTTATTTTAAATGAATGGAATAAATGATGAGTAAGCCTAGTGCTCAAACACTTGTAAATCGTCCTGATGATGCACAGTTACTGGCAGATGAAGCAAAGTACTGTTCGTTTGGTGATACGGTACATTATGTGAATCCGCCAAAAATCTTTGATGGCTGCGAAGGCAGCTATATGTACGATAAAAATGGTACACCTTATCTGGACTTACAGATGTGGTATTCGGCCTGTAATTTTGGCTATGCAAATGAACGGCTGAATGCTGTGCTGAAGCAGCAGGTTGATACATTACCGCAATGTGCCAGCCAGTATTTGCATCCTACTAAAATTGAGCTGGCTAAAACCATTGCTCTGGATATGAAACGTAAATTTGGTCACGATGGTCGTGTGCATTTCAATGTCGGCGGTTCTCAGTGTATTGAAGATTCATTGAAAATTATCCGTAATGCATCTGAAGGGCGTTCATTAATGTTTGCCTTTGAAGGTGGCTACCATGGACGTACTTTAGGTGCATCTTCGATTACATCTAGCTTCCGTTATCGCCGGCGTTATGGCCATTTTGGTGATCGCGCTATGTTTATTCCGTTTCCTTATCCGTTCCGCCGTCCTAAAGGAATGACGGCAGAAGAATATGGTGAACATTTGGTGGCAGATTTTGCCCGCCTGTTTGAAACAGAATACCATGGTGTGTGGGATCCGAAAGCCGGACAAGCTGAATATGCAGCATTCTATGTGGAACCACTGCAAGGGACAGGCGGATATATTGTACCGCCACGCAACTACTTTAAAGGACTGAAAAAGGTTCTGGATCAATATGGTATTTTGCTGGTTGTTGATGAAATTCAGATGGGTTTTTATCGCACCGGTAAATTATGGTCAATTGAACACTTTGATGTAAAACCAGATATGCTGGTATTCGCTAAGGCACTGACCAATGGCATGAATCCGCTTGGTGGTCTGTGGGCGCGGGAAGAACTGATTAATCCTCAGGTATTTCCCGCTGGTTCTACTCATTCTACTTTTGCCTCAAATCCATTAGGAACAGCGGTAGGTCTGGAAGTATTTAAGATGATGGCCGAAACTGACTATGAAAAAATGGTTATGGAAAGCGGAGCGTATTTCCTTGAGGGCTTAAAAACACTGGAACAGCGCCATAAGGAAATAGGTGAAGTAGACGGTCTGGGGCTGGCTTTACGTGCCGAAATCTGCACAGAAGACGGATTTACTCCAAATAAAGCTCTGGTAGACAAAATGGTGGATATTGGTATGTCCGGTGATCTGGACTGGCAGGGTCAGAAAATGGGGCTGGTACTGGATATTGGCGGCTATTACAAAAATGTCATTACTTTCGCGCCTTCATTACATATTACTAAACAGGAAATTGATCAGGGTATTGAATTGCTGGATCAATTGATTACACGTGCTAAAAAAGAGTTAACAGCTTAGGGCTGGTAATGGCAGCCGGCTGATATTCAGGCTGGCTGCCGTATTAGTAAATTATGAATTATCTGACTCAACTGGAACCGAATGAACTGGTCGACACTTTTCTGACCAGTCCGCCTCAGGATTTTACAGCATGGCAATTAACTAGCGGGGTACCGGCATTTGCTGCACGGTTTGATTTACTGACTACCGCAGAATCTGATTTTCAGCAAAAAATTCGCCATTGGCCGTTATTTAACTGGTGGCAGCAGTTTCTGAAACCTGAAACTTGTTTTATTGGTACTACTGTATCGGAATATGCGCTGTTTACTCAACAACAATCTGTGCAGCAGTTAGCTACGGAAATTAAACAGCATTATGGCAAAAAATATCCGCTGCTGATTGTGAAAGATATTCCTCAGCAATCACCATTACTGAATCATCAGGCAAATGAATATGCTGCATCACTGATACAGGTATTGCAACAAGAAGGATTTATTGCAGTAGAAGGTCAGGCATTAGCCTGGGTACCGATAGATTTTAATGATATTGATGAATATCTAGGCCGTCTGTCTTATCAGCGGCGTAAAAACTTCCGGCGCAAATTAAAAACGCAATCGCTGGTAGAAATCGGTTGTATACACAGTGGTGATGCCTATTTTCAGAATAAGGCCGTTTTAGATGAGTACTATCAGTTATATTTGAATGTTTATAATCAAAGTGAAATCCATTTTGATTTATTAACCAAAGATTTTTTTGTGCGCCTGTTACAGGACAGCAGCAATCAGGCCAGGATTTTTACCTACCATTATCAGCAAGAACTAATTGGTTACAATATCTGTTTTGTTCTGAACGGTATGCTGGTAGATAAGTATATCGGTTTTGTTTATCCTCAGGCACGGGAACTGAATTTGTATTATCTGAGCTGGTTTTACAATCTGAATTATGCCAAAGAGCATGGACTTAAAGTTTATGTCGCCGGCTGGACGGATCCGCAAGTTAAAGCATCTTTAGGTGCACAATTTACTTTTACCAAACATATGGTGTATGTCCGCAATCCTGTTTTAAGAAAGCTACTGGCAAAAATCAGTACTCGTTTCGAACAGGATAAAATCTGGCAGGAAAATAGCAATCAGCCTACTCAGGATAGTAAAAAACATGAATAAAACGATAATTCTGGATTTTGACCACAGTACAGGATCTATACCAGATGCAGTAAGAATTGAACTTGGTCAATGGCAGGAAGTTATTCGTTTTGGTTGCTCTCAGACTAGTTTTAAGAAATTACAGGCTGAACTGAATCAGCAATTACCCGAACATTATGGTACGGTATTAACCGGCAGTGGCGACTATCATCATATTTCACTATTGTTGATTAAGCGCTTACAGCAATTTTTCAGTGCCTCCAATCCGATACAAATCATTATTTTTGATAATCATCCGGATAATATGCGTTATCTGTTCGGAATTCACTGTGGTTCGTGGGTCAGTTACGTGGCGCAATTGCCTTTTGTCAGCCATGTACATGTATTAGGTATTACTTCAAATGATATAGGGGTGGCACATAGCTGGGAAAACCGGCTGGCGCCATTATTTCAGGGTAAATTAACTTACTGGTGTATGGATGTACAGGTTGGCTGGGCAAGAACAATTGGTCTGAAACAGGCTTTTCGGGCATTCTCCTCACCAGAAGAACTGGTAAGCGCTTTTATCCAGACACAGCAACAAGCTAATGAACCTGTATATATCTCGATAGACAAAGATGTTCTGGGTAAGGACGTAGTACAAACCAACTGGGATCAGGGGCGCATGCAACTGGAACATTTATTAACTGTGATTAACGCTATGAATCAGCGGATTATTGGCAGCGATATTACTGGTGAAGTATCTCAGTGGGAATATACCAGCCTGCTAAAACGCTTACTGAGTGCAATGGACAAACAGGAACCTATTCCGGCTACTACACTGACTACATGGCAAGAAAAACATCATGCTGTTAATCAGCAATTGCTTGCCTCTCTGGCTCAGAATCAGCGCACAGCATCCTGAATAACTTCACATATCTGGGAAAATTGAGCATCAGTAAGCCACAGGCTGTTGGTAATAGTGAACATACGTGCAGCAAAGTCTTCAGCATTCGGCATGGATGAAGCAGGTACAATCGGCTGCAAATAATCGTATTGAGACAGTGGGTGAATAAATAACCGTGTTACCCCCAGCGGACTAGTCCATAGCTGTTTTAATACAGCATCGCGATGTTGGCCTGTAGGCAATAACACCATTAGAAAAGGCCATACACCCCGCCCATGCTGATCGACGATCACGTCTATTCCGGAAATACTCTGCAATTGTTCACTACGCTGGTAGGCCTGCTTTTGCAAAGCATCTAAAAATGCCGGTAAACGCAGGAAAGCATTAGCAGCTACATGCTGACGCCAGCGACTAACCCGATGCATTGGAATATCAAAATCAAAATCATCTCCAACGGCTGCAATCCATTGCTGCCGGCGCAATGCCTTTCTCCTGCCTTGCCCATAAACAAAATGTAAACCGGCAGGATTATACAAAGCAGTATATCCAAATAATTCGAGAGTTCTCAGCAATTCCCATTTGCACCGGCGTGGCAATAATTTCTTGGACATAGCTTGTAAATTACTGCGTAATTGCATATCACTGGCGGTTAACAAACCGCCTTCATACATAGTTAGCCCTTTACCGGCCGCCAGACTGAACAGCACAATATCGCCATGCTGCCCTACTTCTGCACCCAATGCCTGCGCTGCATCCTCTATCACACTAATCTGATAGGACTGAGCCAGTTGTTTAACGGTACTGACATCTGTCACTCGGCCGCCCAAGTGTGTAGGTATCACTGCCAATACCTGCTCATTTAACAGAGTACTTAACTGAGCGATATCCATATCGATACTACCGGGTTTTAAATCACATAACTGTAACTGTAAACCACAATGATGAACGGCCAGCGCAACCAGCGGACAGGTATATGCTGGTACAATTACGATTTTACGCTGTGGCTGCTGCTGTGTCAGTGTTGTTAACGCAATAATCAGTGCTGCTGTACCTGAACAGGTAAGCTGTAAGGGCGGCAGATGCAATTGTTCGCTGACTCTGCTCGTAAGTGACTGACCAGCCGGCCACCAGTCAGACCACTTTAGCGGTAATCCGGCAGTAGGCGGGTTCTCATAGTAGTATGACATATATAATACTAATCTTCTGAACCGGAAAAGTTAACACGGCTCATCATCTTTACTATGTTCCTCGGTTTCCATGATCTCTTTTTCAGCCAGTGCTAAAAAGATAATACCAGCCACAATAAATATCGCGCCGAGGATACGAATGTTTGTGATGTGCTCATGAAACAGAAAAGCTGAAACCAGCATTACTGTAACCACTTCCAGATGCGATGCAGCAAATGCCGGACCAACCGGTGCTTTTTTCAACAACATCATCCAAGTAAAAAAAGCGCCAATATAACCGGCAATGGCAATATATACCCACGGCTGAGTAAATACGCGGGAAATCCAGTCCCAATCCGCAGCAAGTGGCTGCGCATGAATAGCAGTTAATTTAAAACTACTCTGCCCCAATGTATCAAACAATAATAAGAGCGCAAAACCAACTATATAAAATTTACGCATTATGACGCTCCTACCAGTACTACTCCGATGGTAATACAAAACATACCGGCTAACCGGAAACGGGTAAGCTTTTCCTGAAACAAAACCCGTCCTACCAGCATCAGCACGATAATGTTAATTGAGCCAAGTAAAATACCCTGTGACAATGGTACCTGACTTAAAAATGCCAGCCAAAGCAAAAATTCAGCGACATAGGAACCAATCCCAATCCACAACCAGTAATTACTGAACAGATCAATCCAGTAATACCAGCCATTGCGGTTATCTGGCGCAATGGCTGCATATTTAAATGCTATTTGCCCGAGCGTATCAAAACAGATATTGGCAAACCATAAAATGAATACAAGCATCGTCATATAATATTTCCTTTGCTGCGAGATAGATATTCACTTACGCTGTTTGCGCTATATGCTCGAAAAAGGCAACTGATTCATTGATTACTTCGCGCCGCTGGCGATCAATGGTAATCAGGTGATAGCTGTCATCCAGAACGATAAATTTTGTTACTCCGCTGACATATTTTTCTACCAGACGCGCATTAGTTTTGATATTGGCAATATCATCATGACCGGAATGCATAATCAGACAGGGAGCTGTAATCTGTGGCAATTGTCGCCGCACTATTTTGGCCAGTGCCTGCATTTCTGCCAGTGCCGGAAACGGATTACCGGCCAGACCGGCACTGGCACTATCACCACTGAACATACTGGCAGCAACAGTTGCACGAATACGTTCATCTTTCAGCCCATACGGTGGTTTCTCTATAAATGAGGTTTTCTGAAATAAATGAAATTTTTTAAAAAAAGGTAGTAGCACAAAAGATTGTTTTGCCCAGAATGGAATAGACCAGCCATCATAGCTGAATGTTACACCATAGACACCCACACCCTTTACAAGCTCAGGCTGATCGGCCGCCAGTTTCAATGCCAGCAGCGCACCCATCGATAATCCTGCTACAAACAGACAATCGACTTTTTGTTTTAGAAATTGCGCAGCCTCCTGCACACTGGCATACCAGTCACGCCAGGTAGTCTGACATAAATCAGCTTCATCACCGCAATGACCAGCCAGCTGCATGGCATAGACAGTAAAACCTGCCTGATGCAGCCCTTTGGCCAGAATACGCATTTCATTGGGTGTACCGGTAAGACCATGTACCAGCAGAACACCGTTGCGATTACCGGGTAAAAAATAGGAAGAGTCTTGAATCATAATTATAAATCAGGTATTAATGCCTTATGCTGGAATCAGGCAGCTATTCTCGGTCGGAGCTTTCAGCAACTCAGGTAAAATGGCAGTAACATCGCCAAAATTCTTGATTGGATAATACGCAATCCGCTGTTGCTGACAAAAATCAATTAATTTATCTTTGGCAAATACCATATCTACTTTATCTGCCACACAAAAATCCGATGTACCATCACCAACATAAAAAATCTTTTGAAAACCAGTCAGTTTCCGGCGGTGCTGACATTTACAATTACCACTGGCTTTAAGGCAGTGATCATTGGCATAAGGAAAATCCAGTGCCCAGTCTTGCTGTTGATTATGCAATAAGCGATTGGCAAAAACCGGTAAAAAGTTCAGATTATACCGCTTAAGGATGGACTGAATGGCATAGTCCAGTCCATCACTGACAATATGTACATTTAAATTTCTGCTTTGTGCAAAGCTGATAAACTCACTAAAAGCAGGATCAATTTTAATTTGTGCCAGCACACTGTCCAACTCAGCCTTACTGGCCTGCATATTAGCAATCTGCTGATGCATGCATTCCCGCGAACCAATAATACTTTCCTGCCACTGCTGCTCAAATAAGGCACATTTCTCATTACCAAAATGATTCAGTAAGGTATCAGTAACATCTTTTTCACTGATGGTTCCGTCAAAGTCACACAATACTGTATACTGACTCAAATCGTTAGCATAAAAAAGTGACTGATGATTTTGCGGGCTTTCCGCAACGGGGAAGAAACAACTCATATTGTTCCATATAAAAAATTACAAATGAAAACAGGCTGGCATTGTAACAAGGAAAATGAAAGATAACGCAAGATGTTTGAATATCTTAGTGTGTAAAGGCTAAACGTAAATAATTTCACTAAATTTTAGCCAATTACCCTAACATAATAATTGGCTAAATATGGCTGATAGATCGGAGATTAAGGGGACTAAATATATTCTATCAATAGAATAATACCCGTTCACTTTGAACACTAATTTCAGTTTAATATAAAATAAACGAAAATACATGTCAGAAATGTATTTTATACTTTGCTGAAACTCAGATTACCTGTCTGCTACACCAAGCCGCCAAATCTGTCCACAACAGAACTAATCTATACAGATAGCTGATATGTCTAGATATTTTAACCGAATAATTAGTCTATTTTAAAACATTTCTACCAGAAATTAAACTGACTGGATTTAAGTATCCTTTATGCAATATCAATATCGGAAAGAAGTAAGCTAATAATTGTTATTTTTTCACAATAATTTAAATTATATAGATAATTTATTTAATTCAAATGGCATAGAAGAATCAGATCGGATTCTCAGCAAAGACGATTCAGAAACACATAATTGTTTATCCGATATTTATTATTCTGATAAATATCGGATAATAAGCATAACTGCTATTTTTAGCAGCAGAGAATTTTGATGTCTATGCTTATAGAGAGCAATAGATAAAACTATATAAAATAAAAGTGCGGATATATCCGCACTTTTATTCGATTCATTTCATCAGCAATACATTTTTTACCAATATATTATTCGCTGTTTCAATTAGTGAATTTCTTTGAATGAATTGATCAGGTAAGTTGAGTCCTGTGTAACATCATCCAGATCATGACCCGGGTTCATTACTAAATCTCCTATCTGCACAGCTTGAGATGCGTTAATAATAAGAGCTGAAGACAAATTATCACTTACCCGATAAATCAGTGCCAGACCAACTTCCTCTGCCGGAATACTCAGATATTTAACCACACTGCGTGATTTCTTAGGCTCATTAGATAAATCAGCCTTAAGCTGGCGACTTTTTTTATACAGGCTAACTACGGTACCTTTATCAACTCCCTCATTAGTACCTAAATTCAAAGTAATTGTCTGGTAAGGACCTGCTTCCTGAATACCGTCCATTACAGAAACAATTTTACCTTTAATCTGAGTAGTGGGCGCATGAGGCATCATTTGGAACGGATCATGCTCATCTGTAATTTTTAACAGATAATCACCCTTATTAATTTCTGACGCTGAATTGGTAATAACCATTGGCTGAGCTGTACGCGTAGGAACCTTAATCAGTGATGTCTTACGGGTATAATACTCATCTTCGGGCAAGCTGGCTGCATCCTTTGGACTGCGTTCAGCCAGAGCAGTGTTCTGTCCGGCCAGCGTTGCTGCTTCACCACTAAAACGTACCAGCTGTCCCAGATATTTATGGGTATCAGGATCAGTAATATTCTGTTCTATACGGTAAATCAGATAGCGACCAGGCTCTAACTGACGATCCGCATAGATACGGTCACCTGTAGAATAAATAACCCGGTTATCCGGTCCGGCAATCAGACGTGGTGCCTCTCTGGTTTGTTCTTTACTAATTACTTGCGGGTGCTGCATAAACATACGGAAAAAATCGACATCTATGGTACTGATGCCATAACCAGAAGATAGATTACGTATTTGTGGCTGCAGTTTGATGGTCGGAATACCTCCGCTGTTATCAAAACCCAGACGCGGCTGCCCGTTAACATAGCGCAGACTTAAAACCTGTCCCGGATAAATTTTTTGCGGATTCCGAATCTGATCCCGGTTAGAACCCCACAGCTGCGGCCATTGCCAGGGGCTGTAAAGATACTTACCGGATATGCTCCACAAAGTATCACCACTTTTCACTACATATTGTGCCGGTGCATCCGGACGTAATTTTAATTTGGCCATTACCGGTGCAGATATTGCCATACTTAGTGCACACAGCAGAGTTATAATATGTTTATGCATGTAAGGTATCCTTAGGGAGTTTGCTATTTTAAATGATTGTGATATGACATAGTATGGATATTAGTATCAGTTTACCTGAATCCATATCAACAATCTTTAAAAAATCCATATTGCCATCATGTACTCAGGTCAGATTGATTGAACAAGGAATTAAACACATAATGGCTCTCTTAAACATTTTACAATATCCTGATGAGCGTTTACATACTGTTGCGCAACCTGTTACAAAATTTGATGACAGAATTCGCACGCTGGTACAGGATATGGCGGAAACTATGTATCAGGCACGCGGTATCGGACTGGCGGCAACTCAGGTTGATGTGCATGAACGTGTAGTAGTAATGGATCTGTCTGAAGAACGTAATCAGCTGCGTGTATTTATTAATCCGGTTATTACTTACAGAGAAGGTGATACCGAGTACGAAGAAGGCTGTTTATCTGTTCCCGGTATTTATGAGATGGTACACCGCTCTGAGCGCATTACCGTTGAAACTTATGATGAACATGGTGAAAAATTTACACTGGAAGCAGACGGATTACTGGCCATCTGTATTCAGCATGAACTGGATCACCTTGCCGGCAAGGTATTTGTCGAATATCTGTCGCCTCTGAAACAGAACCGTATCAAAACTAAGCTTAAAAAACGCGCACGCGAAAGAATGTAACAAAACCTCCTGTTGTCGGAATTTTTTATTGGCATAGCGATAGCTGTTATGCCTGTTGTGGATTTATTGCATGAAGCCTTCTGTTATTTTCGCCGGAACCCCTGATTTTGCTGCGACTGCACTCAATGCTATTGTTACAGCCGGTTTTAACGTACCTCTGGTACTAACCCAGCCAGACCGCCCTAGCGGCCGCGGGTTAAAGTTACAACCCAGTTCAGTTAAAAAAGCAGCACTGACACACGGCCTTACCGTAATGCAGCCAACTACATTAAAAACGGCCGAAATTCAGGCAATATTGGAAAATCAGCAGGCTGATGTCATGGTTGTAGCTGCTTACGGGCTATTACTACCACAGGCAGTGCTTAACATTCCCAGATATGGCTGTCTCAATATTCATGCGTCTCTGTTGCCGCGCTGGCGTGGTGCCGCGCCGATTCAGCGTGCAATTGAAGCCGGCGATCACGAAACCGGGGTATGTATCATGCAAATGGATGCCGGTCTGGATACCGGTTCAGTAATCAGTCGTCATAAATATACGATTAAAACAGACGATACAGCGAGTGAAGTACATGATGCATTAATGCAGCTGGGTGCTGATGCAATTGTTGCTGATTTACAACAAATTAACCAGCTACAGCCAATTCCACAAAGTGAAACAGGCGTTACTTATGCTCATAAATTAAGCAAAGCTGAAGCGCAAATTGACTGGACCCGGCCTGCTGCAGAAATTGTACGAAAAATTCGTGCTTTTAATCCGGTACCCGGAGCATGGACTATCTGGCAGGATAAACCGCTTAAAATCCGGCGCGCTAAAATAGTTTCATATACAGGCATACCGGGAATGGTTTTACACAGTAATGAACATGAACTGATTGTAGCCTGTGGCAAAGACTCCATCAGTATTGAAGAAATTCAGAAAGCGGGTAGCAAAGCCATGTCTGTAACCGCATTCCAAGCCGGTAATATCTTGCAACAGGGTACATTACTCGCTTCAGCGGAGACTGATGCATGAGTATGGCTCGCGCCCAGCAATTAGCAGCAAATATCATCGGCGAAGTCCTAAACGGATGTAATCTCAATGAAATTCTGATTCAGGTAATACAGCAACATCCTGAACTGTCAGCCTCTGACAGAGCTGCCTTGCAAGATCTTACTCATGGTAGCCTGCGTTATTTAGGTCTGTTGCAACAACTTGTACAGCAAATGACCACAGCTTCACCACCGGCAGATATTCGCCATCTTCTTATCATTGCTTTATACCAATTACATTTTACTCGCAATGCACATCATGCCGTCGTGAATGAAGCTGTGAATCATGCACGCCGATTGCACGGTGGTCGTTACCAGAAACTGGTTAATGCTCTGTTACGGCGCTTTCTACGCGAGCATGAGGACTTATTAGCCAATGCATTTAAACAGGATACAGCCCGTTTCAATCTGCCTGCATGGTGGTTAAACTATCTTAAAAAGCATTATCCTCAGCATTGGCATAATATGGTTACAGCAATGGCTCAGCATCCGCCTATGACATTGCGAGTTAATCGTCGCTATACTGATGCTGAGCAATATCAAACCAAACTGGCCGCAGCCGGTATACCAGCCAGAATTCTCGATACACACAGCATTATGCTGCAACAGGCAGTAGCCGTATCAAAGCTACCGGATTTCGCTTCAGGACATGTGTCTGTACAGGATTTTGGGGCTCAGCAAGCCATTCCTTTGCTCAATCCGCAATCCGGTGAGCGCATTCTGGATGCATGTGCTGCACCGGGTGGTAAAACAGGACATATGCTTGAATGGGCAGACTGCGATGTAACGGCACTGGATATAGATTCGCAGCGTCTTGAGCGCGTACAGGAGAATCTGCAACGCCTGCATCAGCAGGCACATTTGCATTGTGCCGACGCAAAAGATCTGCACTCATGGTATGATGGCAACACTTTTGATGCCATTCTTGCTGATGTTCCCTGTACGGCTTCAGGTGTAGTAAAACGTCATCCTGACATCAAATGGTTACGTCAGCCTCAGGACGGACAAAAAACTGCACTACAGCAGGAAGCTTTACTGGATAATCTGTGGCTTACTTTAAAATCAGGTGGGCGCCTGCTTCTGGCCACCTGTTCGATTTTTACAGAAGAAAACCAGCAACAAGTAACCCGTTTTTTAACCCGACATGCGGATGCCCGCGAGCGTCTCTCACGTATTTTATTACCGAACAGCAGACAAGATGGCTTTTTTTACGCGCTTATCGATAAAATCTAGTCTACTTTTTGCCTGTCTCCTCTGCCTGAGCATTACTGCAGCACTGGCCGAAGGCATAAGCACCACCCGTGCTCAGGCTAATATTACCAGTAATGGTCAGCTTTCCATCAATACACGTTTTAATACCCAGCTGCCCGACCAACTGAAACAGGCTCTGACTCAAGGCGTACCATTAAATTTTGATCTGAACTATCAGTTAACAGCCCCCACGCTCGCTTCTTACCGTAATCGGATTAATAACCTGATTGGCGGTGATAACCTTATACAGTACAAACTCGCTTATCACCCGCTGACTAACCGCTACCGTGTCAGCATGGGTTCCACGTTCTCTACCGAATACAACAGCCTTGATACCGCACTTAGAGCCGTTGGTGCTGTAGCCAACTGGCGCGTCCTGAGCAATGGCACACTCAGTGGTGTCTCTGCGAATGAAGTGCGTGCTGATGTTCGCCTTAGTCTGAGTATCAGCCAGTTACCCAAGCCATTTCAGATTAATGCTCTCACTTCCCATAGCTGGCAATTGGATTCCGGCTGGCATCGTCTAGTCATTAACGCGGACTGACCACAATGAGACGGCTGATTCTGGTCATGGCAGTACTCTGTGTAGTGACCCTGTATGTTCTGGCTGTCGCTACCGGCAACACTAATGTTTTCTCAAAATATTTCTGGTTTGCTTTTGGATTTGCCTCACTACTGGTACTGGCACTGATGCTGATGGCCGGTTCTTATTGGTGGAAATTGCTGCAAAGCCGGCACAGACAGGAGTTCGGTTCCAAAATTGCATTGCGTCTGGCTTCCATGTTTACCCTGGTAGCTGTATTACCCGGTTTATTTCTGTTCGGAGTATCTGCACAGTTTATCTCGCACAGTATTCATTCGTGGTTTGGTAACGATACAGAAGAAGCACTAAACCGCAGTATCAGCCTGAGTAAATCGGCTCTGGATTATGAGCTGGACAACACAGTTCGCCGGGCGGCCAATATTCAGATCGCACTGATTGCAGCCAATGGTCTGGAACAACCACTAGTACCCGTTCTAGAGAAAAATGGCAAAAGCAGACAGTTCAGTCAGTTAGATATTTATAATTTAAACAATAAACGGCTTGAAGCCGAATATAATCCTCAGCACCTGTCCACTCCTGAACTTAACCCGAATCTGATTCAGCAGTTGCATAATTCAGGCTCTGTCCGTGAGATTGAAAGTATCAATAATATTCTTTATGCACAGGGCTGGCTGCTTTTACCCGGACACAACAGCGATAAAGCCCTGTTTTTCCGCCAGCCAATTCCGGCCAAAGTAGCACGGGATGCAACTCTGATTGAAGCGGCACGGGCAAAATATGGGGAGCTGAGCTTTACTAAACAAAGTCTGCAAACCTTTTTTCTGGCTACATTACTAATGGCTACCCTGCTGTCCATTATTCTGGCTCTGCTGGTGGCGTTATATTTTGCCCGGCAATTTGTTGCCCCTATTCTGTCACTTGCCGATGGTGCCCGTGCAGTGGCCAAAGGTGATCTGGACGTACAACAAACCATTTATCGCAATGATGAGCTGGGAAAATTAACCGGTCTGTTTAATCACATGACAATACAGCTACGGCATTCACGTGAACAACAGGAAGCGGCCAGACATTATCTGGAATATATACTTAATAGCCTGACCACTGGTGTAGTTACCCTCAATCCAGAAGGATGCCTGATTACCTTTAATCAAATGGCGGAGAACATCCTTGGCCAGAATCTGAATCCGATACTCGGGCAAAATATCAGCCAACTTACAGAACAAAGCCCGCAAACAGCAATGCTGGCTGATGTATTTCAACAGATACTGACTACAGAATATCAGAACAAACCGGCGCAAATTACCTATAATCACAAAGATGAGGCTCTGATATTACTAGGGAAGGCCACACCTCTGCCCGAAGACAGCGGTGGCGGTACTGTACTGGTGTTTGATGATGTTACAGCTCTGGTAAGTGCTCAGAAAGAAGCAGCATGGGGTGAGGTTGCCCAGCGGCTGGCACATGAAATCCGTAACCCGCTGACACCAATTCAACTATCTGCCGAACGGCTGGCGTGGAAGCTCAGTGATAAATTAAACGAAGCGGACAGACAAATTTTAAGCCGTGCTACTAATACCATTATCCGTCAGGTAGCAGCAATGAAAGATATGGTTGAAGCATTCCGCAATTATGCCCGTTCACCGGCATTAAAATTCACAAACCTTGATTTAAATGAACTAATACGCGAGGTTTTGGTACTTTATGAAGGTAGTAATTGTACATTTACAGTTAATTTGAGTAAGATAGTAATGAATGTTAACGCTGACAGCGGAGCTTTACGTCAGGTTATTCATAATCTGCTGAAAAATGCAGTAGAGGCAGCTGCAGCATCTGACTCTCCTGAAGTAAGCATACAAACTGAATTAAATAGCGAACATATTCTTTTCTACGTAAGTAATAATGGTAAAACATTTAGTCAGGAGATGTTATTACATGCATTTGACCCTTATGTAACAGACAAACCCGGTGGTACCGGACTGGGATTGCCGGTAGTAAAAAAAATCATTGAAGAACACGGCGGGCGGATCCAAATCAGTAATCAGAAAAACGGACTGGCTTGTGTCAAAATAACCTTACCATTACAGGTGAATAGAAATGCGAAGCAGTGATATTTTAATTGTTGATGATGAAATAGGTATCCGCGATTTATTATCGGAAATCTTGCAGGACGAAGGTTATACCGTCACCACAGCCGAAAATGCCGATACTGCCCGCCAACTACGCCAGCAAACACGCCCTGCGATGGTATTACTGGATATCTGGATGCCTGACTGCGATGGGATTACCTTACTTAAAGAATGGGCAAAATCCGGACAGTTAACTATGCCGGTAGTGATGATGAGCGGCCATGCCAGCATTGACACTGCCATAGAAGCCACAAAAATTGGCGCACTGGATTTTCTGGAAAAACCTATTTCCCTGCAAAAATTACTCAGTACTGTAGACCGTGCTTTAAAATACGGGCAAATGCAGGCTGCTTCCAATCTGACACTGGATAAGCTCGGTCACAGCCCTGCAATTAAAGAATTAAATCAGCAACTGGAACGTATAGCTAAATTCAGTACTCCGGTATTACTAACAGGTGAACTGGGCTCTCCTTTTGAACTGGTAGCACGCTCATTTCATAAAAGCTCAACACCCTGGGTAGAACCGTCCAAAGTAGAACAAATCGTTGATGCTCCTATTGAATTATTACAGAAAGCCACCGGTGGCATACTTTATCTGGGCGATATAGCCCAGTATGGTAAAAGTACCCAGCAAAGTATCGGTTTCATTCTGACTAAAGCAGACCGCTACAACGCTCGCATTATCTGCGTTTGCAGCAGGTCAATTAAAGAAATGATTACCGATCCGTTACAGGATAACAAGCTGCTTAATACCTTGTCATCACTAATTGTTGCTATTCCTCCGTTGCGTTCGCAGCTGGATGATATGGTATTTCTGGTGGAACAAATAACGACCGAACTGGCAGAAAGCCAGAAAATTCCGCCAGTAAAATTCACTACTGCTGCCTTGAATGAATTGCGTCAGTACGACTGGCCGGGTAATCTGGAACAGTTGCGCAGTGTTGTTAAAAGCCTGATGCTCACAGCAGAAAATAACGAAATTGACGTTAATGTTGTCAGTACTATTCTGAATCAGTTCAAACATAACCAGCCTCATGAAACCATGAATGGCTTCAATTTTGATCTGCCTCTGCGTGAACTGAGAGAGGATCTGGAACGACGCTATTTCGAATACCACATAGCTCAGGAAGGACATAACATGAGTAAAGTGGCTCAGAAAGTAGGGCTGGAACGAACTCATCTTTATCGCAAACTTAAACAGCTTGGTATTCAGTTTTCGCGCCGGCAGGCTGAAAAATAATTCAGATAAACCGGATAATAAATTCTCTGCAAATTTTATCATGAATTTTATTCATATTATTTAGCGGATTTTTCAAAGAAAATCTGCAATAAAACATTGATTGAGCATGTCTGAAACGTTATGGTTAGATATCTAACCATAACCTACGGAGAAACTGTTTAATCATGAGTTTTACCCAGTTGAGCTTTGAATTTTTTCCGCCGCGTACTGAAGAGGGACGGCGCAAACTGGCCATCACCCGCAAACAGTTAAGCCAATATCAACCTGAATATTTTTCATGTACTTATGGTGCAGGTGGAACTACACGAGCCGGTACATTGCAAACAATTACCGATATTATGAATGATGGAGTAGCAGCCGCTCCTCATCTGGCCTGTATTGGCGCCAGCCGTGAAGAAATGATCAGCCTGCTCCAAACCTACAAAGACATGGGCATCCGTCATATTGTAGCCTTACGTGGTGACGTTCCGTCAGGCGTGGGCTTCGGACATCAGGGACTGCGCTATGCAAATGAGCTGGTTGCTCTTATCCGCCAGGAGTTTGGTGACTGGTTTCATATTGAAATTGCTGCCTATCCGGAGTTTCACCCTCAATCACGCAGCGCTGAAGATGATATCAATCATTTTGTACGTAAATGTCAGGCTGGTGCCGACTCAGCAATTACCCAATATTTTTTCAATGCAGACAGTTATTTCTGGTTTGTGGACGAAGTACAGGGCAGAGGAATAGATATTCCCATTATTCCCGGCATCATGCCTATTGCCAGCTTTTCCAAATTGGCACGCTTTTCAGAAACCTGTGGCGCAGAGATTCCGCGCTGGTTACGCCTAAAACTTCAGTCTTATGCAGATGATACAGCATCAATTAAAGCACTTGGGCTGGATGTAGTAACTGAAATGTGCGACCATTTGCTTCAGCAGGGAGCACCCAGCCTGCATTTTTATACTCTGAATCAGGCCGGACTAGTATCGACTATATGTCAGCGATTAGGTTACTAAAACTGAATAATAAATAAAATTAAAATATAAATTTTTTTAATACAGTACAAATGAAATAAGCCCTTATCGTCTTAATGATAAGGGCTGTAAAATCTGATTATTTCTTTATCAGCGAAATTATATGACTGTCTAATTTAAATTAATCACAACAAAATAATTAATAGCTAATGAGTTAACAACTGATTAAGAAACTGCTGAGCTCTTTCATGTTGCGGACGCTGGAAAAATTCTTCCGGAGTAGCCTCTTCAACAATTTCACCATGATCAATAAATACTACCCGATCAGCTACTTCACGGGCAAAACCCATCTCATGCGTGACCACCATCATTGTCATACCACTAAGCGCCAGATCTTTCATAACTTTCAGCACTTCACCTATCATTTCCGGATCCAGAGCAGAAGTCGGCTCATCAAACAGCATTACTCTTGGCTCCATAGCCAGACCGCGGGCAATGGCGACCCGCTGTTGCTGACCGCCCGACAACTGCTGCGGAAAAGCATCGCACTTATGCGCCAGCCCTACTTTAGCCAGCAGTTCCTTAGCTTTGGCTTCAGCCTGCGCGCGACTTTCTTTTTTCACCTTCATCGGTGACAAAATAATATTTTCCAGAACTGTAAGATGCGGATATAAATTAAAATGCTGAAATACAAAACCAACCTCAGTTCGTACCCGATTTAAATCAGCTTTCGGATCAGCAACATTAATTCCGTCAACCCAGATTTCACCCTGCTGGATTTTTTCCAGCTGATTTACAGTACGAATCAGCGTAGATTTACCGCTGCCAGAAGGACCGCATACCACTACCACTTCCCCCTGACTAACAGTGAGATTCACACCATTAATAACATGCAAATCTTTAAACCATTTATGGACATTCTTAAATTCAATCATGTATTCCCCACATCCTGTAACTGTCTGCATTAATCATTCAGACAGAAGCGCCATTGTGCAACAAATGATTACTTAATGCCACATAAAGCTCTGGCGTAACCCGTTCTGGCCGACTGCCGGGATCAATACCTACAGCCATCAATGCTGCATCATCTACAGATTCTTTCAGATTATTATGAATAGTTTTACGTCTCTGTTGAAAAGCCTGTTTGACCAATGCAGCAAAATGATTAAAATCCTCAGCAATACCAATGCGACCACACTGCGGAATCATTCGTACCACAGCTGAATCTACCTTTGGTGCAGGTATAAAGGCCTGAGGCGGCACATCAAGTAAATTTTCCATCTCAAAAAAATACTGCAACATAACACTTAAACGCCCGTAATCATTACTGCCTGCTACTGCCACCATACGTTCAACCACTTCTTTTTGCAGCATAAAGTGCATATCTATAATATCATCAGCATACTGACCAAAACGAAATAACAACGGCGTGGAAATATTATACGGCAAGTTACCAACAATCTTTTTTTTACCGGGTACAGTATTAAAATCAAATTGCAGGACATCACCCTCATGAATTAATAGCTTTGATGCAAATGGCAGCGTACGTAATCGGGCTACAATATCACGATCAATCTCAATCACATGCAGTTTATTGACAGCCATTGCAAGAGGTTCCGTAATTGCGGCCAGACCCGGACCAATTTCAATTACCGTATCCTCAGGCTGAGGACGAACCGCACGCACAATATCCTGAATAATACTTTTATCCTGCAGAAAATTCTGACCAAAACGTTTGCGGGCACGATGTTCTTTCATAATACTTCCTTCAATTTTGCCCAATTATAAAATAAAATCACCATTCTCAATTTACCAGACTAATCAGTACAACGTACCTGTTAACATCTGCTTTCAGTAGTCTGACGCTAATTTGACAGATAACGTAAAGGATTAACCGCCTTACTATTCACCCGAACCTCAAAATGCAGTTTTACACCAGTGGTTCCGCTATCTCCCATTGTTGCGATTGTCTGTCCGGCCTGAACTTTCTGCCCATTAACAACTTTCAGGGAATCATTGTATGCATAGGCCGTCATCGTACTGTTACTATGCTTAATCAGTACCAGTTTGCCATATCCGCGCAGTTCCTCTCCGGCATACTCTACGATACCCGCTGCAGCTGTTTTAACCGGCGTACCACGGCTACCGGCAATATCAATACCCTTTTGCGTCTGACCATTAAATGTACTGATTACTTTGCCCTTCACCGGCCATCGCAAACGAATATCAGGAGCAGCTGTTATAGTCGTTCCGGTATCCGGTTTAGGTGTAACACGACCAGGCTGTGGTTTTACTCCCGCAGAACCGCCTGATACAGAATTTGGTTTACGTACCCGAATCAACTGCCCCACTTCAATAGCATGAGGATTAGCCAGATGATTCCAGCGAACTAAAGTATTCACATCCTGATTAAATCGCAAACCAATGCGATATAACGTATCTCCGCGCTGTACCCGGTAATAACCATTTTGCGCTCTACCATTCATTACCGGCGCTTTAGCCGGATTATTATTGGCACAGCCGCCCAGCAACAAACAGCCGCCCAGCAACACACTTAAACCGGAACGCCATAATATTCCGCTCAATTTCCATATCTGTATCATTGATTTACCAAAATCTTAACAAGAATCTGTATAGCATAACTTGTTTAGCTAATCTTAGCTTGATATTAACATAGCTTTTCCCGCCTCATTGACTAGTAAGCCCTTCTTTTCAGACAGGCAGAGAAATCCATTTCACAACTGCTATATTGAATTCTTCGATCCTGCAACCATCTGTTAAAATGTTATAGCTTAAAAAGGGTAACTTACATGCGTTACATAGGTTGGGCATTACCGATACTGGCAGTACTGGAAGTCCTTTCCATTATTCTGGTTAGCAATCTGATTGGTGGCGGCTGGACACTGCTTATCATCTTACTGTCAATTGTCTGCGGTATTTTCATGCTGCGTAATATTGGCGTGTCCGGCTTATTTCTTGCAATGGCTACCATTCGTACTGGCAACAATGTATCGCTTTACCAGCTATTATGGCCAGTGCGCTACATATTCGCCTCCATCATGCTTATTAGCCCCGGATTTGTCTCAGATATATTTGCTGCCTTGTTATTACTACCTATTAGCGGCAAGCCTCTGACCGGCACAACCCAATCCTTCTCCCGTTCAACACAACCGGAACAGGGGGACATTATCGAGGGTGAGTACACTGTAGAAACCGATAACGAACAAACAGCTCACTCCGGCACACAATCAAATCTTCCGCATAAATAACCGAATAACAAAACCAAAAGCCGCACAGAATTAATCTGGCGGCTTTTAAATTACAGAAAAACGATTCTGACTACTCTAAACGCATTTGCGGAAACAGAATAACATCACGTATTGTTTGAGCATCTGTCAGCAGCATAATCAGACGATCCATGCCAATACCGCAGCCGCCGGTTGGCGGTAAACCATATTCCATAGCACGAATATAATCTGCATCGTAATGCATTGCTTCATCATCACCAGCATCCAGCTGTGCTACCTGCGCTTTGAAACGCGCAGCCTGATCTTCAGGATCATTTAATTCCGAATAGCCGTTAGCCAGTTCGCGTCCGACCACAAACAACTCGAAACGCTCAGTTAAACCCGGTTTAGTATCCGATGCACGTGCCAGTGGTGACACTTCTACCGGATAATCCACAATAAATGTAGGCTGCCATAATTGCGCTTCCGCGCACTCCTCAAATAAAGCCAGCTGCAAACTGCCCATGCCCTGAGCCATAGGTAAAGCTCCGCCCAGTTTTTTAATTTCAGCCTTCAGCCAGGTCTCATCCGTCAGCTGTTCATCCGTATACTGCGGATTAAAATGTTTAATTGCTTCTACAATAGTCATACGAGCAAACGGCTGGCTTAAATCTACCTCCTTACCGTTATAACTCACCACAGCACTGCCTGTTGCCTCAATAGCAGCAGCACGGATTACCTTTTCTGTCATGTCCATCATGCGCTGGTAATCACCATAAGCCTCATAGAATTCCATCATCGTGAATTCCGGATTATGGCGTGTACTCATGCCCTCATTGCGAAAATTACGGTTAATTTCAAACACACGCTCCAGACCGCCCACAACCAGCCGTTTCAGATAAAGTTCAGGAGCCACACGTAAAAATAAATCCATATCCAGAGCATTATGATGCGTAACAAACGGCTTTGCTGTAGCTCCGCCCGGAATCGGATGCATCATCGGTGTTTCCACCTCCAGATAGCGCTCACCTACCATCACATTCCGTATCGCCTGAATAATCCGACTCCGTTTCACAAAAGTGTCACGCGTTTGCTCATTGGTAATTAAATCTACATAGCGCTGGCGATATTTCTGCTCCTGATCAGCTAAACCGTGAAACTTATCAGGTAATGGTCGCAAAGACTTAGTCAGCAACCGCAGACCAGACACCCGTACCGTAAGCTCACCGTGATTGGTTTTCATCAGTTCACCTTCAGCACCCACAATATCACCCAGATCCCAGTGCTTGAATGTATCATGAACTTGCTCACCAACACCCTGATTGTTGATATACAGCTGAATACGACCGGTCATATCCTGAATGGTCGCGAAGCTGGCTTTACCCATATGACGTTTCAGCATAATACGTCCGGCTACCTTTACTGGAATTGCCTTTTCTGCCAGCGCATCCTTATCAAACTCATCATAAAGCTGATGCAAATCTCCGGCAAAAGCATCCCGCTTAAAATCATTTGGAAAAGCAATTCCCTCAGCACGAATCGCCGTCAGCTTCTCACGGCGGTGTGCCATAATCTGGTTTTCATCCAGTTGTTCTTCTTGCGCGGCAGCTACCGGCGCATTCTGCTGTTCACTCATATGCATCCTCATACTATATGCAATTGTTATCAACTAACAACTGCCCGCCTGACACCATTGAGCATAGTATTAAATTCAGGCAATAAAAAATTAAAAATAACCGCCTATTTTAAGTCAAAACAGCCAGTTTGACATCTAAAACACCTGATTCAGTTACAGCAATCCCATATTGCCATAACAAATTTCTTCAACCAGCAGCAATAACTTAACACCATCCGGCAGCAAAAACTTTAAACATCATCCCAAAGAAATAAATTATTACCAAACTGTAACCAAAGCACATAAACCTGCCCGGGTAAATTAATGATAGCAACATCTCTGATATCAGCTAAACAGAAGAGCAGACTTGAGCATAAATTTATCCGTAGCAATCTATAAACAGCCAATATTGAATATATATTTCTTGATTATTTATTAAAATAGCATAAAAATAACAATAAAATATTAACCGTCAACCTGTGCCATATCCGTTAGCGCATACGAAAATACCAACAGTCTATTATTTGTTTTAACAACAATTACATTGAAATACAACTCATTAACCCATTACCAGCGAATAATAATTTTAATATTAAATTTAACAACCTTATCGCTGTATCACCAATAAAACCCAGATATATCTTTCAGGAGATGAACATGTATCAGTTACATCTTTATGACACACCTATTGCGATGAATACAGCTCTGGCTACAGCTATTATTGCCAACCTGCAAAATGCCATTAATCTGCGCGATTGCGCTTCTCTTGCCGTTTCAGGCGGTCCGACTCCGGTAGAGTTGTTTGAGATACTAAGCAAAGCGCAACTGGCATGGGAAAAAGTTTATATTACACTCGTGGACGAGCGCTGGGTTGATAAACACCACGAAGACAGCAACGAACGGCTGATTCATACCCATTTACTACAAAATAAAGCTAAAGCAGCACACTTTATCAGCCTAAAAACCGTAGCTGAAAATCCATATGATGGTGTAGATGAAATTCAGGCACGTCTGGAGCAACTATTACCCCTACCCATAGATGTACTGGTATTAGGTATGGGAGACGACGGGCATACTGCATCGCTTTTTCCTCATGCTGAAAATTTATCCAAAGGCCTGGATATGCACTCCGAGAGAATGGTAATAGACATGAAACCCCTGACTGCACCGCATGATCGTATTTCCCTGACTTTACCGGTAATATTAAACAGTAAACATTTATATCTGCAACTTTCCGGCAAAAAACAACAACAGGTACTACAACAGGCACTGGCCGGAATCAATAGTAACGATATGCCAATCAGAGCTGTTCTGCATCAACAGAAACTGCCATTACAGATTTATCTGGCTCAATAAAAAATGCGCCGGGTAAAACCGGCGCATTGACAAAATTCAGCATAATTACCAGGAATAGCGATAATTAAAATTAATGCCGAATTTCTGCTCTGTATGCTGCCCGCTCGCATAATCAAGCTTGAAATCAGCGTGATTATTTGAATTAAAATCCACACCCAGCCCTGCTTCATACAGACCACTGTTACCAGCTCCGGTTATACGCATATTGCTATCATCAACAATAGCATGTCCCAAACTGTTTTTATCATGTAACCAGTAAGCACCTGCATACGGATGCAGATTCACCTTATTCAGTGCCAGAGTAGTTTTAACTGCCGCACCTAACTGACTACGATAAAAAGTCGTACTCTTTGTATAATCATCACCGGATAAACGACCGGCAGTTATACCAGCTTTAGGTGTGATTACCAATTTATCAGAAAGGCTGAAATCTTTACCCGCATCAACACTCAGACTATTACTATGCCATGTAGCCTTATCCATTTTGTTGGCATTAGCTTTCAGATGGCTATAACGATAAGCCGCATCGGCAAACCAGCCTGCTGTATTATACCAGCCGACATAAACACCAGTAGTAAGTGCTTTCAGATTACCGTCCTTATAATTACCATTAAAATCTACACTAGAATGCCCCTGCCCCACAAAAGCACCCAAATAAGTCTGATTACCGTCATTACCCAACGGTAACAAATGATCATAACCTAATTGCAAACTATATGATTTTTGCTTAAAACCAGAGGTAGTCAACCCATAGCTTGAGCCAGTACTGTCAAAATGATTATTGGTATAATTACTGTCCAACCACATATTATTAACATGTGACTCATTTTTCCGACTGCTGAAGCGTGCATTTAAAGGTTTTTGCATCTGATATACAAACTGGCTGGCCGCCTGACGCATACTGATAAGCGAATTGGCAAAATCACTGATTTCATGCCGAGGACCATAATGACCGCCTCCGGCTGATGAGGCACCATTATCATTACTCAGAATCCAGTCATTTCCGTTCTGATGGAAGAAATAGCGATATCTGCCAACATCAACATAATTCTGAACCATAGAGAATGATCCGTCACCACCTTCAGACTCAACCAAAGTTATCTGAGTATTCGGTTTTTTGGGCTGTTTACGACTATCTGCCACACTGATTTTATGTTCACCATGAACCTGACCATGAATTTTAATCTTATCAGATTGTCCATCGGCCAGACTGGTATTCATATTAAACAAACTATTGCTACCATTTAAATCGCCATTTATTGTCAGAGTTTTAAATTTACCACCCTGACTGAAAGAAACAACTGAATCATGAATATTCAGCTCATCCAGGACACTATCACCATTGATTGTCCATGAAGAACCATTATTTAGATTAAAAGTTATTTTAGGTGCCCGCTTCGGATCCTGATCAATATAAATACGTCCTGCCAATTGAGAATGATCCGCAGTTAAAGTAAATGGCTGTAATACAGCAACCTGCTCATCTCCTATAGCATCATCATCCTCAGCATCTTCAACATAATAACGATGATCATTGACACCTAGTAAAGCATTCTGCCCGATTAACTTGCTGTCTTTAATTGTAAATGTATGTTTATCCGCTTCCGTCTGAGTAGTTGCCAGCATAATGCCAATACCTGACTTTATAGTACTATTTTTAACATTTACTTCACTTCCGTTATTCAGATAAAAACCTGAACTGAGCGGATTAGTAAGATTTATTTCTGTGTTGCTAACATTGGCAACAGCATGATTCTCTGGACTCTGATTCACTATATCTATGCCAAAATTAATATATCCATCACCTTGTATTTTCATATTATTGACATTGACGAGTGCATTATTATTATCCGAAACTTCTATAGAAATTGCAGCTGAATAATCACTATCTTTATCTAACTTTATTTCTGAATCATGAATATTCGCTGTGCTGGCAGCTGTACCAGCCCCAGTAGCCGCTATATAATATGCATCAGAATGAGGAGCAGTGATTGTAAAATCAGCCTGTGAATCCAGATATCCTCCGCTAAGTTCAATTCCTTTAATACCTTCGTCAAATTCTTTTGGCTGCCCCTGCAAGCTAAAATGAACACCCTTAGGCATCACAAACCGTGCATTGCCCGTTTCTGATTCAAAACTGACACCTGTATGGTCTATATCCTCCCGATGATCTCCGTACTTTTTATTATTTAAATACGAGGTATCTATTGTAATTTCAGTATTTGGAGAAAATTCTGCCGTTAATGAATGTGCAGTATTATTTGATTCATGAATCCGGAACATCGACAAGTTATGACCATCTTCTCCGGGAGCTCCGGTAAACAACTCTTTAAATTCACTCTCAGTAGGAATGCCATTATAATATTGATCAGCTGTAATAATAATTTTATTATTTTCCGGATCTGGCACCTTACATCCGTCTATAGCATGACAAGTATTAGCAGCTACACTATAAGCTGACAATGATCCCAGAACAACTAGCAGAATAGTTTTTAACTTTAATGGCGGGTGTATTGATTTCATCATATAAATTAATCTTTTAACACAAATAAAAATAATATCACAATATTTATAAATTAAGTTAATATTTGTTTATTACAATTAAATTATTTTTTATTATATAATAAATTTAATTACACTCTTGCCTTAAAATTCCATTGTATTAATTTATTCATTTAAATTAATTACATTATCTTATAATTTTATTCAAATAAATCCTGTTTATCTTTTACTTTATTGTTGATAGCAATATACCCCTCATGTTGTGGGTAAATAATCTATTAAATCATACCTTAATAACATTTGATCTAATAATATTTTGCATCGTTTGGCGGTAGTACAGAATCCTTAGTAATCAGCTTATTCAGGTAAAGCCTGTTCATCATAATTATTCAGAGAGTATAGAAGTAATAATTTTTATAAAAAAAAGTCTTTAATTTAAAGTATTAATAAAAAAACAGGATTGAATCATAAACGATCAACCCTGTTTTGATTAAATTATCACAACTTTATTACCAGTTAACCTTTAATCCTACAGAACCATTTACAGGTGATTTCACATGTGAATCTCCGCCATTAGACCATGTATGGCCAATTTCACCATAAGCTTTCACCTTGTCGGTAATATCATAGCTACCACCAATAGCCATTTCAGTATTAGCATGCGAAGCACCGGCATTCAATGTAGTTGATGCTGCCTTTGTTTTAAAGGTAGTGTGATTTGCACCATTTGGTGAGTAGAAGAAATTAACCCGGGCATAAGGATGGAGCACACCTTTATTTACCTGATAATTACCTTCCAGACGACCGCCCAGACGGAATAACCACGCATTATCATGATCCTGTTTAACCGTGGTATTACCACTGATATCAGTATCATTTAAATCCAGCCATTGATGAATAATCTGTGCCTGAGGTTCAAATTTCCAGCTGCTGCTACCAATAGCAAATGGCTGACCGACCTCAATAGAAGCAGTAACACCATGACCTTTTTGCTTACTATTTGAGGTGCCATCAGGTTTGATATCTACATTATGGCGTGCACCCTGTAATACAACATCCATATAGGCACCATTATCTCGGGTGTAATTACCATAAGCACCCAGGAAATAAGATTTAGTACTATTTTTACCAACCTTACCATTAATGCCGCTGGCAAAACCATTTACATCAAGATTTCCATGTAAATAACCTAAGTAGCCACCAATACGCAGACCATTATTGCTCCAGATATCGCTACCAACCTGCAAACCGGAATAGTTACCTTTACTACGGGTATTAGCTGTTCCATTCTGACGAATATCGCTACGATTAGCAATTACTCTGCCCCAGCTCATCCGTTCATCAGGAGTAGGAGTAGCACCAATACGCTTATGCATATCACCGAGCATCAGACTGTCTGCCTGATGTAACTGGGCACTAACTGCACTATATAAAGGTACTTCTCTACGATAAGTTGTTTTTGTACCGGTTTCCTGCATTTTTTCAGAGTAAAGATTCCATTTATTATCTTCACTCTTTTGCAGCCTGTACTCATATGCACCGGCGTCAACATGATCGCGCAGTAATGTGAAAATATCGCCATCAGCAGTACCATCAACAGAGACAATTTCAATGCCATTTGTACCGGCTGTACTTGCACCCAAACCACTAACTTCAGTTAGATCAATGGCTGTCTCACCACTCGCATTTCCACCGATATGTAATTTATCAGCATTATTTTGCTCAGGTGTTACTTCCAGAAGCAGTTTACTACCCTTTTCGCCATGATAGTCACCCTGAATGGTCAGACGGTCACCAACATTATCGTTAACCAGATTAATATTACCGGCATTGTTTACATTACCTGAAATAGCAACTTCGTTCTTACCGGAAGAATTATCAATCTTATCAAGTTGTACTTCCGCCCCAGATCCGATATTCAGGTTTTGTGTATTAAGGTCACCGGTTAGAGTTAGTCTGGCTGATTGTCCAAGATGGATATTTTCCCAGTTAACAATACCAACATCACCTGCACTATTACTGGTAGAAGAACCGCGAAGATTAGTATTAAGGTAGAGTTGGTCATTACTGCTGTCTTTACCATTATCTATATCATTGCCGCCGTCCAGCATAGTAAGACCAGTAATATCAGCACCATTATTGATAGTGAGAATATCACTACCATGACCCAGATTAATATTACCGGTTACTTTTGCTCCGCTATTAATAGTAACTAAGGAGTTGCTATCGCCATCTTCAATTGCAATACCTGATGCAGCAGAAACATCTGCTCCCTTATTAAGGATAATACTACTGTTTGAAGCTGGTAAACCATTGGTAGAGATGCCTGCACCGGTACCACCCGCCACCTTACCTGACGTTTCTATTGACACAGCACCGCCGGTCGTATTTATTGCACTGATACCATCAGTACCGCCTGTAATGCTTCCTCCGGTCTGATTTACTGCTATACCTCTTTTCTCACCAGAATCCGCCCAATCAATATTAGTTGCCTGTATACCAGCACCACTAGTACCCGTTACATTACCTCCGGTTGTGATTTTGGTATCACCTTTACCTAAATTTGTCGCAACAATTCCGGTTTCTTTACCTTCAATACTACCTGTTGTCTGAGTAATATTGATTGCATTCGCTGTTTCACCATTGTAAGCAGAAATGCCGGTACCATTTATTCCCAGTCCGTCTGTAGCACTCACTGTACCTGCAGTGTTAATAGTTGTAGATCCGGTACCGGAATTTACAGCACTGATGCCTGTTGCTGTACCCTGAATTTTACTGCTTTCTTTTAATTGATGAATATTGATATCAGTCGCATTTTCATGATTTTCAGCAATAATTCCACTACCAGTATTAAATATGTCACCATTCGGATTCATCGGATCTATTGTATCATCAGTATCCACAGGTATTGATCCGGTTCCCGTTCCTTTACCTGTAACATTTCCGCTAATATTGATATTGATAGCCTCAATACCCTGATTATTCACCACGATTCCATTAACTGAACCGTCAATATTGCCTGTTTCAGCCTGACTAATATTAATTGCTTTTGAGTTTTGCCCATTATCTGCATAAATACCCACCTTAGCTTGTACCGTACCAGCAACATCTATATTAGTAGATCCTTTACCGCTATTAGAAGTTGTAATACCAATATTTTCACCCTTAATAGTACTGCTGCTTGCAGTCTGGTTTACAGTCAAATTGGTAGCATCTTCAGAATTGGTTATTGAAACAGCATCGTCAAATTTTGGCGTATCTGTATCACCTGGTATCATTTCATTTCCTGATGAAATGACATCTCCGGAAATATCAACTGTTGTTTCGCCTGTTCCGGAGTTTATTCCCCAAAGACTACCTTTCTGGCCGGTACGATCAACTTTAACTCTTATATTTTGACCATCTGCCAAACCAAGAACGTCAAAAACCCCTTCCTGTGAAGTAATTGGATCATCGGAAGGAATACCAATGAATGCAATATCCTTGCCATCAGGTCTGTCCCGATCTGAAATGACAACTTCCCCTGCTGCATTAGTACATATTTGATTTTGCTCCGAAGTAGAAACACACTGAGCCTGAGCTACATTTGCAGTTAAAGCCAGTGCACCAATCACTGTTGTGACAACCTTGGCTCCCACTACTTTCCCGCTTTTGCGAGCCAACTCAGAAGTCACAACATAAGCCTGTTCTCTGGCATTCCAAATCAGTTTGTATATTTTATTCATTTGGCAATCAATCTTTAATAAATTAAATTAAGTTAAGTTAACGAAACTCAAATATAATGCATTTTAAATTTAACACTTTATTACTTTAATAATCAATTATCCTATATAGACAAAATTAGGTATTTTTTTGTCATAGGTCAAATTATATTGTTTTAAAATATTTATATTTATTAAGTTGTATTTTTATGTTAAATGATATTATATTTATCTCATTGAAAATAATTTCACCGAATAAAGAATAAAATAGTGGAAAATAGAGAGTAAAATGTAATTTACATCATTAATTTATTGAATTTAATAAATTTAATTATAAATTTTAATAAATGAAATTATTTTATTGCTTAGTAGTCTATAACTTTATAAATACTCATTATTTTTTAATAAGAAAATTATTTATGAAAAGTTTGAGATTTATTGAACAGAAAAGGTAAAATATTGTGTTGAAATATCAAAAAGATTTTAATGAATTTAAATGTTCTATAAAATATATTATTAACTTAACATTCATTACAATTGCTGGCTTAAGTAAAAAAATTTTACCATCAAATAATAGCCAATCATCAAACTGACAATTCAAAAATAAATAGTCATTGATAAATTAAGAAAATTATAATAATAAATTTATATTATAAAATATTTAGTTAAATCTTTAATATAAGAGATAATTGATGGGTCATGAGCAATTCGAACGCTCGACCTACGGATTAAACGGTATAACATTATCAACTCACTTGCGCCAGCCGGAACGATGAAACAGACGTGGAAAATCAGAATGAAGAGAAACTTCAAGATAAAAGAAATACGTCACTAGATAAATAATTTATTACAGGAAGCAACCTAAAAGACCGAGCTCAGCAAAAAGCGTGAAGTACTTAATATTGTACTCTCTATATCCGCCAGAGCACTGCCAGATACCTCAAGAATGGCAGTAAAATAATTTTACAGTTAAAGATCATCAGTATTTATTTACCTTACATATGTAGGAATATCGAACAGATGAACTGCCATTTTACATATACATCATTGTAATTTTATAGTATATGGATTTTATTTATATGTTTAATCTACATAAAAATGATTTATATGTATAGCATTTTCACTTTGCAGAAAAATGCATGAACAAGTTATACCCTGTGCGACTACGCACTGCCATCATAGAGAAGTAATCATTAAAGAAAAGAATCTATATCATATTCCATGCATAAATATGGATACGTAAGCAATGTTCCTAAATAAATAGTAAAATAGCCTATTGAGGCGATACAACGCAATGGGAGACCAGCTCACACTTTCTAAAGGAAGCTGTCACAATTCAAACTTAAATCGTCAGCAACGATCTGCCCAAATAGCCAGAAAATTGTATAAGAATTAATATAGAACAGATCCAGAATTATCAGTAAATTAACATCTAAAATCTCTAATATTGAATTTACTACGCAAGCAATTTTTGATAAATTTGTGCAATGATTTAATTCAACATCAATCACACAATAATATCGTTTATAATATTGAAAGCTAAAAATTAACAATGATATTTATTTACCAGGTAGTCAATGGTAAAAATGAATCCACATTAAATCAGCTTTAGATGTACTTTTAATTAAACTTATCAGGATTTAAATTTCTTTATACTTTTACTCATTACTTTGGTTGCACAGGCAACCAAAGTAATTGTATAAAAGCGGCAGTAGCCTTTCTTAAAATTAAATATTTTTAAGTGCAGAATACTACTTTAAAAATATTATTCTCACACTATTGCTTAAATTTCTATCGTGCTATTCCACCGTGTCGCGAACAAGCCCCTTTTCCTGCTTTAGTTGAAGTTCCATCTTTACATTTAATAGTATTTTTTGGTTGTTCAGTTTTAGGTTTTTTATTTGATTTTCTTCTTGTTGGCAAATCATCATAAACAACCCCGCCATGATGAGAACATGTACCCCTTCCAGTTGAAGTTGAATATGTGCCATCTGCACATTTTGACTTCACTTCCGGATCATTTGCATTAGTTGTGATTCTTGCAAATCCTGATTGTGAGAAAAAAAAGCATAAGAAAAGCATGGCAAATCTGCTATTGATTTTTATCATAATTTCTTCGCAATTTACATAATTAAAATATAAATAATTTCTAACATATGTTTATTATAAAAATCAAATTTTCAACCAAATTATTTATATAATTTCAAATTTTAATTATTAAGAAATTATTTATACAACATTCAGCCTATACTTGGTATATTTAATATTATTCTTATTAATAAATTTTACAGTTCTACTGCTCTGTAACAACAGTTCCAATTTTCTAGTCAAAGTAGTAGCTGATAAAATTAATCATTCTTAATCATTTCAACTACTGTATTAATCAAATCAGAACCACATTCCAGCAGAAACCTTCAAATAATAAAAAACCGGTAACTTAGCCTTCTCCGGCTCTTCAGCATAAGCAGTATCTGGCAAATAGCCCTGCTTTACTGGCTGTTGCCCATCCGGAGCGGGAGCGGATTTAGTTTAAAAATCCTTATTCTTAATTTGTTTTTTAGTCATTTTTCAAAATCCTCAGGAAATAAAGACTTAAATCAGCAAATTTTTTGAGTTTAAATCAACTTAATTATCTTATCTATTTTAACGATATATTTTTTTAAATTTTTATAACTGAGAATTAGGTTATGGGTATTTCAGCTGAAGAATTTATAAAATTACTATGAAAAAATCTTTTAAATTTTAACGATTTAAAGGTGATATTATTCAATTAATACAGGCTAAAGTATCTAGTGTAGACATATCTGGAATTAAACGGCCTACAAACAAGAGTAGCGAATTTTGATTATTACTTAAAAAATACAATATGAGCTTAAACAGCTCGGATCTAGAAATACTATTACTGGTAGCACTGAAATCAGGAATATATGACCAGCAGAAGCTTTGAGTGAGAATTCAGCCAGCATGATTCATGACATACATGGGCTACCAGGCTAGTTGAAGATGGTGTTTCAATGCATGGCATTAGATATGAGCGGCTGGAAATCTCTAGAGATAGATGAAAGATATGCTCATTTAGTACTGAAGCATTTAATCCAGCCTGCATTAAAGATTAACAATATCATGACATCAAAATGGCACAGTTTTGTCACAACAGATAATACAAGGGAAGAAATGATAAAATACGTAGAATATTAGAATATATGGAGGAAAAATGGTGGGTCGTGAGCGATTCGAACGCTCGACCAACGGATTAAAAGTCCGCTGCTCTACCGACTGAGCTAACGACCCAAGAGCGCGCATTTTAGGCAGGAGTGCGGCTGCTGTCAAGTACTTTACTATTATTCATTTGCGGTAATATGGCACTAAAAGTGCTGCCTTTCCCAGTAATACTTTCAATCTGTAATTTGCCGCCATGTTCTGCCAGAGCGTGTTTGGCAATGGCCAGCCCAAGACCTGTACCACCGCTCTCGCGTGAGCGACCTGAATCTACACGATAAAAGCGTTCGGTAAGATGAGGAATATGCTCCGCAGCGATACCATGACCTGTATCGCTCACTTGAAATACAATTTGCTGACTACAATCCGGCACATCCTGTTCCATATAGAGCCGGATAGTAATAGTTCCATATTGCGGGGTATAGCGTACAGCATTAAACAGAAGATTACTGAATGCATTATATAAATCCTGCTGAATCCCCTCTATCCAGATATCTGCAGCTATTTCACAAATAAAATGATGTTTATTTTCAGACAAAATTTCAGCTTCATATACTACCTGCTCAGCCAGAGTACTCAGATTCACCGGCTGCTTGCGCACAGATGAAACAACCTGATTTTCCAGCCGTGATAAAGTCAGCAGATCAGCCAGCAGATGATTCATGCGCGCCCCTTCCTTACTCATCAGTGCAATAAATGACTGACGCTGCTCCTGCGGCAAATCCGGCATATCCGTTAAGGTTTCCAGAAAGCCGTTGATTACAGTTAAAGGAGTACGCAGCTCATGCGAAACATTGGCCACAAATGCAGTCCGGGTAGCGTTTAGCTGTTCGGCAGCAGTAATATCCTGAGTAATAATCAGAGTTGCCTGTTCGTCAAACGGAGTACGGATAATATTCAATACTCGTGGTAATCCGCTATTTATATTTTCAAGTGTAAGCTTTCTATTCACTGACTCTGTTGCCGGTTCATCCAGAAATCGCCGGAAATCACTATTTTCAATCAGATCAGCTAGCATACTGTTATTGTCTTGTTCAGCAACCAGATTCAGATGGATTGCGGCCAGATGGTTCAGCCACTGAACATGACCATCCTGCCCGAGGATTAATACGCCCTCTGGTATAGTTTCGGCAATGCGGTTAAAGCGTAACAAGGCAACACCCAGTTTCTGCTTGCGCTTTTTACGGCTACGTGCCTGTAGCATCAAAGTATTGAAAATATTGTTCCAGATCCCGATCCCCTGTGGCACATTACGTAATTTCGGTCTTTCCAGCCACCGGACCAGTTTAAATAAATGATACCAGTAACCCGCCAACCACAAAAAAAACAGGCAGCACAAGCTAATCAGCATGAATTGCAGACCGCCAGTCAGCAATGATGCTACGACAACCACTATCACGGTTGCCAGTATTAAATATAAATGATGGCGCAGTTCAGACAGAAGCATGTTATTTCACAGAAGATAAATTTAAGAAGTATTTCCGGCTATGGTGAAAAGCGATAGCCGCTACCACGCACAGTTTGTATAAGGTGGTCATGCCCCACTGTTTCAAGTCCCCGTCTTAACCGGCGGATATGAACATCTACCGTACGCTCCTCAACAAACACATGATCACCCCATACAAGATCCAGAAGCTGGCTGCGGGTGTATATCCGATCCGGATGTGTCATAAAGAAATGTAATAACTTAAATTCACTGGGTCCGAAGGGAATGGTTTGTCCGTTTACTTGTACACGCTGCTGCTGCGGATCGAGTTCCAGACCATAAATACGCAGTGGTACACTGGTTTTTTGCGGAGCACGCCGGCGCAAAAGTGCATTAATTCGCGCAATCAGTTCTCGTGGTGAAAAAGGTTTAGTAATGTAGTCATCTGCACCCAGATTCAGCCCCTGCTCTTTATCTGTTTCTTCACCGCGTGCTGTTAATAGAATAATGGGTAAATCACGACTGCGAATATCATTCCGCAGCTGCCGGATAAAATCAAGGCCGGAAAGTCCGGGTAACATCCAGTCCAGTAACAGTACATCAGCCAGCCTGGCCTGCAATAACGGCTGTGCAGCTTCTACACTGGGTACACATTGCACAACAAATCCCGCCTGTTCCAGCGTAAATTGAATCAGAGTAGAAATTGCAGCTTCATCTTCCACAACCAATACCATAACTTCTGTCATATACATTTCCTGACCAGATAATTATCTATTGTGACAGATTAAGAAGAAAAACAGAAAAATACAAAGTCAGCTATCAAGAAAAAACCTGTGCCGGAATATTTCGTTGCACAGGTTCAGAATCGGAGTAACCACAGTAATGCTAACACAATATAAATTGATATCATATCAGGAAATATCTGATATACAGACATACAGTATTAATTTTAGCTGGTAAGTTGTATTTTCAGTTTTGTATTGCATTTATCAGTGATTAAATAATTTCTGATTGATTATTATTAGCAAATCAATTGGTGAGATGAGACAAAATTTCGTATGTCTGATAATACTTATGTCTGATTAAACTTAAATCTGTTCTCTTATTTATTCTCACAAAACTCTCCAGCAGACCGTTACTTCATTTTGAAACAGCTTTTCCATATTATTACGTGCCTTAATTAATTTTTTATAAACTATCAACAATCCGCACTTACCAAATAATGTACAAGAAAATAATTTTTCTGCAGATGTCTTTATAAAATTATTAAATATATTTTCGCCAATTTTGAAACTAATTTACAACAGGTTAAAAAAATTAAATCATCTGATTATTATTTTTATTTCATTCTATTTTCATAAAATATAACTATTTGGTCTAAAATTTTCTTACCAAAGCATACATTTGGATGATAATACCGACATAAAAAAATATTCTAAAGATATAAAACTGTCCGGCTAACGCTTTTGCAGCCTGCCCTATACTGTTTAAATTTCAAACAGCATTAATGCCATTCAGATATTATTAATATAATAATATTTTACAATTGCTAACATTTAAATTCTAATTTTCATATAGTTAATTTTTTGACTTCATCAATTTTTTATAGTCGAATAAAAATAAGATATATCTTATTTATATGTTTATAAGTTGATTTAAAAATGTATATATCTAACTACGGTGTTTGACTGAAACATAATTCTCATTTACCTGATTATCTTAGCCAATATGAATAAAATCTATAAACTTATCTGGAATGCGCAAGTACAGGCATATATCGTTACATCAGAATTAGCCCAGAAAGGGGGTAAAACTGCACGGCTCAGGCTGGTTAGCATTATAGCTGTCAGCATGGCAACTACCGGACTGGCTTATGCACAATGTCCGCTTTCAGCACCAGACAACAAAATTTGCACAACTTTTCGAGAAAACACGCCTGTTATCAGTACATATGCTGACACTACCATCAGCGATAATCGCATTGAAAACAGAGATCCTGACAATCAGACCGTTGATACTTCCTTCGATGAATTAAATCAGTCGCTTACAATTATCAATCAAAATGGTGCCGGGGATTTAACTGTAAACGCAAATAATAAAAACATAACAAATATTGATGCAACAAATAACAGCCAGAATGGTGCGATTACAATTAACACCACACAAGATATGTTAACTCCTGATGCTAAAGGTATTTACATTAACAGCGCAGGAACAGATGTCAAACTCTCAACAGCAGCCGTCCATAGCAAACAACGCAAAGGTATTAGTATCGAAAATAATGGCAGTGGTTCCACAGAAATAACAGCGAATGATACTATCATGTCTGATACTGATGATGCCATTTATGCTGTCAATAATAATGCCAGATCAAAGGATTTAACTATTAAAACTGGTAATACTGGTAATACTGGGACTGTTATTGGTCAGGCACATGGTATTTATGCATATAACAATGGTACAGGGTCAACGACACTTATCGTTAATAAAGGCATTGAATCACACACTACCGATGCTATATGGGTTAATAATGCAAATATATCATCAACAAATTTAAATGTAACCACCCACGATACCGTTCTGGGACATACCAATGGTATTTATGCAATCAATAATGGTACTGGTGATACAACCATTGAAACTATCCAAAATGTGCAAGGAGAAGATGGCGATGGAATTTTTAGCGAGAATCACGGAGGGAAATTAACTATTACAAGTGGCGCTATTGAAGGTACAAGTAACGGTATTTACGCTATGAATTCTGGAAACGGTTCCACTACCATTACATCAACTGGTAATGTTATTGCTTCATCTGGTAATGGTATCTCTGTTAATAATGGCAATAATACAAACGGCCTGACTATAACTACTAACGTTATATCCGGTACAGATAACGGTATTTACGCTATTAACTCTGGAAATGGTTCCACTACCATTACATCAACTGGTAATGTTACCGCTTCATCTGGTAATGGTATCTTTGTTAATAATGGCAATAATACAAACGGCCTGACTATAACTACTAACGTTATATCCGGTACAGATAACGGTATATATGCAACCAATAATGGAACAGGCGAAACCAGAATTGTCAATCAGGCATTAGTAACAGCAGACAAAAATACCGGTATCAGCGTAACCAATACAAATCAGGCTAAAAGGCTGCGCATCGATTCACTTATTATCAATGCCGGTACTAATGGTATCGTTGCAAATAATCATGCTCGCGGTAACACAGAAATTTATTCTAACGGGCCAATTACAGCCACACACGGATACGGAATCTGGGCTGAAAACGGGGAACAGGCTGAAAATATCATCATTCAATCGAAAGGTGCAATTAGCGGAGGAGCCAGCGGCATTAAGGTACACAATTCTGGTTCAGGTAGTACTACACTTACCCTGGCCAATCCAATAACTGGGGGTACGGAAGCAGGTATTTTTATTCAGGATAAACCAAACAGTTCAACAACTATTACCCTTAATACCGGTACCAGTGTTTCAGCAGCTTCTGGTCTGGCTATTCGTGATGGTGATGGTAATGCTAAGGTTACGCTGTATAGCGGTTCAAACGTCATCGGACGAATTGAGCTGGGTAACGGTAGTGACACTCTTTTCATCAATCGCGGAGCCAATATCAGTAATATTACTGTAGTCGATGGCGGGGACGATACCAGCAGTAATGACGGAATGACTGATACACTGAATATTAATCAGTCATTAACCGGTTCAACCACCGGAAATAATAATGGTACTGCCGGAAATATTGCCATTCTTAACTGGGAAAAAATCAATCTTGCTCAAAACAGTACCCTCACCCTGAGCGGAGATTTGAATACTAATCAGCTTAATATCGGGAATGGTACCACAGTCAATCTTATCGGCGCTCTAAGACAGGCACAGATTAATGGCGATGTGTTTAACTCAGGCAATATTAATCTCAATAGTAATTTCACCGGAGACAATTTAACGATTAACGGAAATTATCAGGGTAATGGCGGTAAACTGACTCTGGATCTGAAACTTAATTCTGCTTTAAAAGATAATGACAGCATTGCTGACAATACTGCCGATAAACTGACTGTTCAGGGTAATGTGACAGGTAAAACCACCATCAGATTTGCCAACATTGATGGTCTTGGCGGAGATACCGGAAATACCAATGGCATTGAATTGGTACATATTAATGGTAACAGTACCGGAGATGCTTTTGCACTGGAAGGCGATCATTTAGACAAAGGTGCATATGAATACCATTTGTTTAAAGGTGATTTGCAGCAAAACGGGAATAACTGGTATTTACGCTCTCAAAAGCAAACAGATCCGGGTGATGGTAACTCCGGCGGAAATAATTCCGGTGGTAACAATTCTGGTAGCGACAATTCCGGTGGCAACAATTCCGGTGGCAACAATTCCGGTGGCAACAATTCCGGTAGCAACAATTCCGGTAGCGGCAGCTCTGGCGATAGTGGTACGACAACTAAACCATCAAAACTCAGACCGCTATACCGTAAAGAAGTACCATTATTTGCCGCAGTTGCCTCTCAGTTACGACAGGCCGACAGCCTCATGCTCGCTAATATGCATCAGCGTATCGGTTCTACTCCTCTGCCCGATGAACGTATGAGCTGGGGCAGAGTGATTGCCAGCCGTTCTGATATTCAGCAAAACGGGCCGGCCAATGCCCGTACTACCGGTAATTATGCCGGTTTACAACTGGGCAGTGATATCTGGAGCAACAACGGCTGGCGTGCCGGCGGATATGTCGGCTATCTGCACGGCAATCTCGATGTCGACGGCTTTACCAGCGGTATTGATACCAGAGCAGGTAAAAACACAACCA
>NZ_JACFRQ010000006.1:0-44779 GCF_016100865.1 Snodgrassella sp. W8132 | reverse complement strand
GCCTCCACAAATCCCCTGTCAACTCCTGCCTGCATTTATTTTTGACTTTCTCTTCACTCAACTGTTTTTCCTGTGTTTATTTTTGATCCATTATTTTTGATTACATCAAATTTGTATTCTTTAGCTGTGTATGTACTTTCTAATTTTCTTGCGAATTGATTATTTGCAAAATCTGTTGCTGTTTTTCTGCACTCAATGTGGTTAAGTGTAAGGTTTGCTCTGCCAATGTTTTATATAATGTTTGTTCTGATTGTTTTAATGATTGCCAGTGGCGGGCAATGGTATTGCTGTCGCCACGTTTAATGGGGCCGGTTAAGGCTTTGCCTGGAGACATCATCTGTAATTGATTGAGATTTTGCTGCATTAGTTGATTTACTAGAGTTTCTGCTAATTCTTGCGACAAAGACAGTGAAGCCAATATATTTCTTGCGAAAGCATTTAATGTTACTAAAAAATTTGCACTGATGGAGAGAGCTGCGTGATAACGGCTTTTCTGAGCAGAATCAATATTAAAGTAGGATAAGTTTGCTGCCTGTGCCAATTTATATAATAAAGGTAATGCTTCTGCATCGCCTTCTATTGCACATAGATGCCCCGGTAAAGTATTGATGGCCGTTTCTATCGAAGCAAAGGCAAATACCGGATGTAATGAACCTACTAATAATTTTTGTTGATTGTGAGGTATTAATATATTGCTATTTAATGCACCACTAAAATGAAGTATCAATGTGTCAGCCTTTAGCCAGTCAATTTGATGTATTTTCCTACTAATTTCTTCAATGAACTGATCGCTAACACCTATGACTATAATATCCGCTAGTGGTAATGTTTCTAGCTGTTTGTGTACTTGGATGTGCGGTATGTGATTTTTAAGATACTCTGCAGCTGAAAAATTACGATTCCAGACTGCTTGAATATTAATCAGTTTACTTTGATGCCAGATTATGGCTAATGTTGAGGCAACCTTACCTGCACCAACAATGTTTACGCTTGGCCTGTGTGCTTTTTTCAGGCAAATGGAGCTAGTTGTCATTATTAATTTTTCTAACTAAAAGACGATTATTTTACCTGAGGCTTCGTGTTGCAATTGAAGCCTTTTAACCAAAACGGTACACTTCAATACTTACTCTATATTCTAACCATAATTTACTTGGGCAAACACGTTAATGAATGCTGCTTTTAATGTGAAATCTGCGCGTCTGGACACGCTGTCAGTACAATTACTGACAGATGATCTGACTTTGATTAACCAGGAACTAAAGCAACGGGCAGAACGTTTTGGTAATTTACGCAATATGCCTTTTACTCTGGATCTGCAAAATCTTTCCAATCAGGCAAATGTGAATTTAGCGAAGCTGATTGCGCTGTTTGCACGATATAATTTGCGCATTATTGCTATCCGCCATACCGATTTATCCTGGTCCAATCTGGCTAAACAGCATAATATTGCTTTCAGCATTCTTCCAGAGGAACAGGCCAGTGCACGCGTCAAAGCTGTAACTGAGGCGCAAATACCACAAATTACTGAAAAAGAAAAATTTACTTCATCTGTTGCTGCCTTACCGACGCTGGTAATAGATCGCACTATTCGAACCGGTCAGCAGGTTTATGCAGAAAAATCTGATTTAATTGTTCTGGGACTGGTAAGTGAAGGGGCGGAAATTATTGCGGATGGCAATATTCATATCTATGGCCCTTTACGCGGCCGAGCTTTGGCTGGTGCTGCCGGAAATAAGGATACTCGCATTTTTGCACAGTCTATGCAGGCCGAACTGGTGTCGGTAGCAGGAATTTATCGCATTTTTGATCAACAATTACCAGCACATCTGTATCGTCACCCTGTACAGATTTTCCTGCAGAATGACCGGCTGGTGCTTAGTGCGATTCAGGCACATTAATTTTATGACTGATTTTTGAGTGTATTGACAGATTCATTTATATAACAAAAGGATTTTGATTGTGGCAAAGATTATTGTGGTGACGTCAGGTAAAGGTGGTGTTGGTAAGACCACAACCAGTGCCAGTATTTCAACAGGTCTGGCTTTAGCAGGCCATAAAACTGCGGTAATTGATTTTGATGTGGGCTTACGTAATCTGGATTTGATTATGGGTTGCGAACGCCGTGTAGTTTATGATCTGATTAATGTTATTCAGGATGAAGCTACCCTGAATCAGGCATTAATTAAAGATAAACATTGTGAAAATCTTTATGTATTACCTGCCTCTCAGACCCGGGATAAAGATGCACTTACCCGCGATGGTGTAGAAAAGGTTTTAAAAGATCTGACTGAGAAGATGGGCTTTGAATATGTAGTCTGCGATTCACCTGCTGGTATTGAACAAGGTGCATTAATGGCCTTATATTTTGCCGATGAAGCCATCGTCACTACTAATCCGGAAATTTCCAGTGTACGTGACTCTGACCGTATTCTGGGTATTTTATCCAGCAAATCTCGCCGTGCCGAAACTAATGGGATACCGGTAAAAGAGCATTTACTGATTACCCGTTATTCACCCGAGCGTGTAGAAAAAGGTGAAATGCTGTCTGTACAGGATATTCAGGATATTTTGCGCATTCCATTAATTGGTGTTATTCCTGAATCACAAAATGTATTACAGGCATCTAATTCTGGTACGCCGGTTATTTTGCAGGAAAATTCAGTTGTTGCTGAAGCTTATAAAGATGTTGTCGCTCGTTTGCTGGGTGAGGATCGTCCAATCCGTTTTCTGGATACTGAGAAAAAAGGTTTTCTCAAGCGACTGTTTGGAGGATAAGACATGTCTATAATAGATTTTCTTTTTGGTAAGAAGCAACAATCCGCAAAAACGGCTCGCGATCGTTTACAAATTATTATTGCGCAGGAACGAGCTACTCATACACCGGACTATTTACCTACACTACAAAAAGAGTTACTGGAAGTGTTATCAAAATATGTTCATGTTTCTTTAAATGATATTCATATTTCTCAGGAAAAGAAAAACGGTATGGATGTATTGGCATTGAATATTACTTTACCTGAAACAGGAAAGAAAAAGGCCAGTTAATGACGCTGACTGAATTGCGCTATATTGTGGCTGTAGCTCAGGAAAAACATTTTGGACGTGCTGCCCAGCGATGTTTTGTAAGTCAGCCTACTTTATCCATTGCAATTAAGAAGCTGGAAGAGGAGCTTGGGCTGGCATTATTTGATCGCAGCAGTAATGAGGTAATGACAACTGATGCTGGCCAGCGAATTGTGGTACAGGCTCGCCGTGTTCTTGAAGAAGCTGATCGTATTAAGCTAATGGCAAATCAAGAACAGAGTGAGCTGGAAGGAATATTTAAACTTGGTCTGATTTTTACCATTGCACCATATCTGCTGCCAAAGCTGATTTTATCTTTGCGAGAGATGGCTCCTGAAATGCCATTACAGCTGGATGAAAACTATACAGATGTATTAAAAGAATCACTTAAGCGTGGTGATCTGGATGCTATTGTAGTAGCAGAACCATTTGTTGAAACCGGGCTGGAAACTATTCCGCTTTATGATGAGCCTTTTTTTGTTATTGTTCCAAAAGGCCATGCTTTCGAGCAATTGGACGAGGTTACACCAAAACAACTGGGTGAAGAACGGGTATTATTGCTCACCGAAGGCAACTGTATGCGTGATAATGTACTGGCTAGCTGTCAGGAATTGGCTTCACGTCAGAAAATTCAGGGACTGTCTAATAGTATTCAGGGAAGTTCTATCAATACGATCAGACATATGGTGGCCAGTGGTCTGGGTATTAGTGTCATGCCAGCTACAGCTTTAACAGAGAATGATCATCTGTTGTTCAGTATTATTCCTTTTACTAGTCCGACACCAGAACGGCGCGTGGTTTTGGCCTCCAGACGCAATTTTGTCCGCCCTAAAGCCTTGCGCATGATTAAATCTGCTATTTTGGCTTCGCAGTTAACTGGGGTAAAATTTATTCATGATGCTGATTAAGTTTTAGAGCAATCAAAAAACGCCTGTACTCTATAACAGGCGTTTTTTGATGCACAAAATTTTCTGATTTAAGTTATATATGATTACAGATTATTTAATCATATGAAAATTGATTAAATAATCTGTAATCTATAAATGAATTTAAATTCAAACAGATTCGAAACAGGATTTTCTATGATTGCATTAATACAACGTGTGAAAGAAGCCAGCGTCTGTGTAAACTCTGAAATAGTCGGACAAATAGATCAGGGATTACTGGTGTTATTAGGTGTGGAAGAAGGAGATGATTTACAAAAAGCTGAACGTCTCTGTGACAAAGTACTTGGTTATCGGATTTTTAGTGATCAAGATAATAAAATGAATTTGAACGTTAAGCAGGCTAATGGTCAGTTACTGGTTGTTTCGCAATTTACGCTTGCTGCCGACACTAAAAAAGGGATGCGCCCTAGTTTTACCAAAGGTGCAGCACCAGAAAAAGCCAATAATTTGTATAATTATTTTGTTGAATTATGCCAGAAACAAATTGTGACTAAAACCGGTATCTTTGCCGCAAATATGCAGGTTTCCCTGATTAATGACGGACCGGTAACATTCTGGCTGCAAGTTTGAGTACTTATATTTTATTCAATAGCAAACAAATTGATTTTTAGTATCGGCTTAGTTCTTGCTTTAATACGCGGATATTGGCTTGCCGGTCTGTTATATTTTGTTGCCAGCGCTGAATTTGTGCTGTTGCTCCTTGCTTTTGTGCCTGACGCAACTTTTGCTGGGCTATTGTCAATGCATTCTGTTCACTGGCAATATCACGTTGAACCAGTTGTTTTGGTGTCAGTTTGGGTATAGTGATTATTTTAGCCGGTACTGTAACCATATTATTTTTGTTTCTAATCATAGTCACAGTTTCAGGTTTCGGGGGCTGTTGTCGCAGTGAAATACCTATTTTGGGAGAAGCCGGTGTTTTCATTAAGTCACTGTCTTGTCCAAATTCAGCGCTGTACCAAAGACGCTGCAATTGCTCCAAACCCGGAGCATTCTGATTTTCCAGAGAATATTTTTTTAGATTATCATCATCTGCGGGTGGATACTTTGCAATCTGACACTGAACATCTAAAGGTTTGGTTGTATAGCTGACATGATTATTTGCCAGCGGACAAGCATACCAGACCACAGATTTAGGCTCACTGGCTGTGGATACAGCTGCTGTTGTGTCTTCAGCCCAAACCACATCCATATCACTGAAAAACAATAAACAGATAATGAAATAAAAGCTAAATCTGAACTTGTTTTGCATAACAATTACTCGTTACGTCCACATTTAAATACATACACAATGTAGTTTTATAGCACAATTTGCTGATTTGGATAATTAACCAGTGACTGAAATCTTTACAAAATATAATTGTAAGGCAAATTATCTGGTGTACGGGTATTTTTATATTATTGTAATATATATACAGAGTTTACGTTATTTAATTTATTCTCCTGATGTTTTTGATAATTCCAAAGATTGTACTTAACTACATAAATAAAAATCATAAAATTAATTCATCCTTCTTAAATTTACTTTTAATTATTAATTAACATAATGATAAAATATTAAATAATAGGAAAACAAAATGTTACTTAAATCTAAAAAAGTTTTCTTCCCAATAATTATTGTATTAATATTATTAGGATTCAGTTTTTATTATGTATATGAAGATCTCTTTGTCGATGAGAGAAAATAGGTACGGTTGTCGATGAATATAATGGTGTTAAGGTTTACTACAATGGAAAAATCAGCCATGTAAGTGAAAGAAATATAGCACCAGATGGCTATAATTTAGGATTAAAGTATCAATGTGTCGAATTTATTAAGCGCTACTATTATGAACGCTTTAATCATAAAATGCCTGACAGTTACGGGCATGCCAAACAATTTTTTGATGATTCGATACCAGATGGAAATCTTAATCCTAAACGTAATTTACTTCAGTTCCATAACGGCTCCCCTACAAAACCTCAAGTTGACGATATTATTGTCTTAGGCTGGTCTAAATATGGCCACGTAGCCATTATCAGTAAAGTTACTGACAATGATATTGAGATCGTTCAGCAAAATCCTGGTCCTACTGCCAGTAGTCGTGCCACTTTTCCGTTAATTTATAAAGATGGATTATGGAAAATAGATTCTTTTCGTGTTTTAGGTTATTTACGTAAACGTTAAAAGCAAATTACATGATGAATCACAGAAATAGTTGTTAATTCTCATACGGTTTTAATGGATTAACTTCTTGCTTTATGGTAGTTTATATTATTGATTAATTGAGAATAGTTCGGAGTTTAATAATTATGAGTACCAATTCCATTTTGAATGGTTTCGCTTTGGGCAATATGATTGCTAATAGCGAGAGTTTTGGATTCAGCAATGGTTATAAAAAAGCACAAATGGAGTTTAGACATCAATCATCCCAAATATATCAAAATGGTTATACTCAGGGTTATACTCAAGGTTGTCTTGAATTAAAGAGACAACTACTGCCAGTTATTGAACAACAACAGTCAACTATTGCGAAACTACAATCAACTATTGCGAAACTACAGTCAATTATTGCACAACAAAAAAACATAATTGAGTGTCAAAAAAAATATTCAGAGTTATTGGAATTTAAATACTGCGAACAGAAAAAACAAAAATAACATTTTTTATTTTTATAGCTTAAAAAAAATGGATCTTTTAATAGTTATTTTAATGCTGGGCACAAAAACAGTTTGTTAAATGATCATTTACCAGTCCCATTGATTGCATAAACGCATAGCACGTAGTCGGACCTACAAAGCTAAAACCACGCTTTTTTAAAGCTTTGGACATAGCGCGACTAATTTCTGTCTGTGTTGGCACCTCTGATAAATGTTTATAGTGATTTATAATCGGTTGATCATTAACAAATGACCAGATAAAACTGGCAAAATCTTCCCCATGTTGCTGCATAGATAGATATGCATGGGCATTATTAATAATTGCTTTGAGTTTGGCCGGATGGCGAATAAGCCCGGAATTCTGTAATAGTGGTTCAATATCGGTAATTGTAATAATTTGATGCGGATTAAAATCATAGAAACAACGCCGGTATTCATCGCGTTTTTTTAATACGGTAATCCATGATAAGCCCGCCTGCTGACCTTCCAGACAAATCTTTTCAAACAGTTTTTGCCCGTCTCTCTGTATTTTTCCCCATTCAAAATCATGATAATGTTCATACAATGGGTCGGCGTTGACCCATTCACACCGTTGTTTCAACTGTTTTTGCATAATATTTGAATCCGCTTAATGTTATAATTTTTGCATAGTTATCTGATAACTTTTAATATAACCATGTCTGAATCAGGGTGATAATACCTAAAAGACAGAACAGAATGCAGGCTCCTATACGGATACGGTTTAAGGGTAAACGCTGCATCAGCCAGTTTCCGAAAAATATTACCGGAACATTAGCTAATAACAAACCTACTGTACTACCCAGAACTACTGAAAACAAATCACGGTATTGAGCTGCCAGCAAAATAGTAGCAATTTGGGTTTTATCACCCACTTCTGCCAGAAAAAATAATACTGCGGTGGCCACGAACGGACCATAACGCATAAAGCGAGTATCTACACCATCATCTTTATCCGGCTTTAACAGCCATAAACCCACTATCAGAAAACTGAAGCCTACAACCCAGCCCATTAACTGCGGTGTAAAAAAACGTGCTACTTCTACGCCAAACCATGCAGAAACAATATGATTAAGTAAGGTGGCACAAAGTATACCGGCAATGATGGAATATTTGCGCGAAAACCGGGTTGCTAGAAATAAAGTCAGTAATTGAGTTTTGTCACCAATTTCAGCAAGCGCAACTGGAATGACAGAAGAAAGAAAAGCATGAATCATTTTCAGAATACCGTTGGCGGGCAAAAGACAAAAGACACAATAAAACCCCCGCCGTAATGGTTTTATGTGTCTCAAGTCTCGTTAGTCCGCCAACAGGCAAGGACGTTACGACCATACAGTAAAAACTGTAAATATGTTGACCGTAACCACAGGCTTGAAGAAACCACCTGTGCAACTACTCCCTTAAGGCAGGGCATCTTAACCCATTCTATACAAACGCAACAAGTGAAATTCTTTAAAAATTCATTGAATTTGATTTCAGACAACAAAACAGGCTGCCATGCTTTATGGCAGCCTGCAATAATAGATTAATCAGATTAATAAAAACCCAGAACTTTCCACCAAACACCACCGATAAACACAAATATAATCAGTTCGACTACACTCATGATGAAACCGACTTTCCACCATTCGCCTAAAGTAACATAGCCTGAACCGAATATCACAGGTGAAGTACCAGTAGCATAATGCGTTAATGTCATCATGATGCTGGAAGCTGCAGCCATCATCAGTGCAAACAGCATCGGAGGTGCGCCAAGCGCCAGACCGGCAGAATAGAAGGCAGCAAACATGGCTGTAATGTGAGCAGTAGTACTTGCAAACATATAGTGTGCATACATATAAGCCAGTAATAATAAGGCACAAGCACCCATCCAGCCCATACCCAGTCCGCCTATGCTGCTTTCCAGCACCCCAGAGAACCATTTAATCAATCCGAGTTTATTCAGGAAAGTAGCCATCATGACTAATGCAGCAAACCAGGTAATGGTATCCCATGCACTTTTTTCTTTCAGAATATCATCCCAGCTTAATACACCGGTTAACAATAACAATGACAAACCAATGAATGCAGTAGTGGTCGCGTCTATAATGTATGCATCACCAAACAGCATGGCCGGCACACCTGCCCATAAAATCAGCAATACTGCAAAAATACCCAGCATGATTTTTTCATCACGTGTCATCGGCCCCTGCTCTTTCAGACGCTCTTGAGCAAAAGCAACGGCATTGGGTGTTTGCTTGATTTCAGGCGGATACAACCAGTAAATAATCAGCGGCATCAGGAACATTGCTATCAGACCCGGTATTAACATTGCCAAAGCCCATGTACCCCATGTCAGATTAATATTTTTATTGGTTACATCGGCAATTAGCCTCACAATTAACGGGTTAGGAGCGGTAGCAGTAATAAACATGATTGAGCTGATGGGATTGGCATGATAATTTACCAGAGCCAGAAATTTACCCATACGTTTTTCTGTGCCCTTTTCAGGATCAGAATCATAGCTGGATGCAATAGACTTCATGATTGGGTGAATAATGCCACCGCCACGAGCAGTATTACTCGGTGTAACCGGAGCCAGTATTAATTCCACTACGGCCAGACTATAGGCAACACCTAGCGTACGTTTACCCCATAACCTAATGAACAGATAGCCCACACGTGCACCAAGACCGGTTTTTAATAAACCGCGCGAAATCATAATTGCCACACCAATCAACCAGATCAGCGGATTACCAAAACTGCTTAAGGCATCACCCATAGCCTTACTGGGATCATTATTGGTTACACCGGTTAAGGCAACCAGCATAATGGCAATAATAGATAGTGCACCAATTGGCATTGCTTTGCCGATAATGGCAGCAATAACTCCGACAAACATGGCCAGTAAATGCCATGCCTGAGGTGAAACCCCCTCTGGAACCGGTATGAACCAGATAATCAGAGCGATTATCAGCGCAATAGCCGCGGGAATGGGTTTAAACCCAATTTTTACAGGCATACAACATACTCCTAAATCATAAAGATACAGACTACAGCCAGACAGAAATCACTAACCTGAATGTGATTGTATACTTTTATAGCAAAATACCGTCTGATATAAAGCAAAAAAGTATCAGACGGTATTAACGAAAGTCAGATGATTATACTGTTTAAGCCTGAATGAATATAACATACAGCTGTGTAAGTAAACGCTATTGATGTTAAAGCAGATTTTCCGGATGCGATTAAATAGATAAATTTTGCAAAACTATGCTTGAAATCGTGCCGGGCATACCCATTTACGATTCATTAGCAATAGTATGGCGGTGGTAATTAACCACCCTGTTTGCAGCCGTAATATAGCGGCGCAAAGTACGAAATTAAATAATTAGGAGATTATTAATTATGGCAAAAGTAATCGGTATTGACTTAGGTACCACCAACTCCTGTGTTGCCATTTCCGAAGGTGGCCAGACTAAAGTAATTGAAAATGCAGAAGGTGCACGTACTACGCCTTCAATTGTTGCTTATCTGGACGATAACGAAATTCTGGTAGGTGCACCAGCTAAACGTCAGGCTGTTACTAATCCGAAAAATACTATTTATGCTGTAAAACGTCTGATCGGCCGCAAATTTGATGATGCTGAAGTACAGCGCGATATTAAATCTATGCCTTTTCAGATTGTTAAAGCAAATAATAACGACGCATGGGTAGAAGCACATGGTGAAAAATTATCACCTCCGCAAGTATCTGCCGAAGTATTGCGTAAAATGAAAAAAGCAGCTGAAGATTATCTGGGTGAAAAAGTAACTGAAGCTGTTATTACTGTGCCGGCTTATTTTAATGACAGTCAGCGTCAGGCTACTAAAGACGCCGGTCGTATTGCCGGTCTGGATGTAAAACGTATTATCAATGAACCAACTGCCGCAGCTCTGGCTTTCGGTATGGATAAAGGCGAAAAAGGCGACCGCAAGATTGCCGTATACGACCTTGGCGGTGGTACATTTGATATTTCTATTATTGAAATCGCTGAAGTTGATGGTGACAAACAGTTTGAAGTACTGGCTACCAATGGTGATACATTCCTGGGCGGTGAAGACTTCGACCAGCGTTTGATTAACTACATCATTGATGAATTCAAAAAAGATCAGGGTATCGATCTGAAAAATGATGTAATGGCTCTGCAACGTCTGAAAGAAGCTGCTGAAAAAGCGAAAATCGAACTTTCCAGTGGTCAGCAGACAGAAATCAATCTGCCTTACATCACCATGGACGCTTCCGGCCCGAAACATCTGGCGATGAAAATTACCCGTGCCAAATTTGAAAGTCTGGTAGAAGATCTGATCACCCGCTCTATCGAACCTTGCCGCACTGCAATTAAAGATGCCGGTCTGAGCGTAAATGATATTAATGATGTTATTTTGGTAGGCGGTCAAAGCCGTATGCCAAAAGTACAGGAAGCTGTTAAAGATTTCTTCGGTAAAGAACCGCGCCGTGATGTTAATCCTGACGAAGCTGTTGCTGTAGGTGCTGCTATTCAGGGTGCTGTACTGGCCGGTGACCGTAACGACGTGCTGTTACTCGATGTAACACCTTTGTCTCTGGGTATTGAAACCATGGGCGGTGTGATGACTAAACTAATCAACAAAAACACCACCATTCCGACTAAAGCAACTCAGACATTCTCTACAGCTGAAGATAATCAAAGTGCGGTAACCATCCATGTATTACAGGGTGAACGTGAACGTGCTTCTGCTAATAAGAGTCTGGGACAATTTAATCTGGGTGATATTCCTCCTGCACCCCGTGGTGTGCCTCAGGTAGAAGTTACTTTTGATATCGACGCCAATGGTATTTTGCATGTATCTGCAAAAGACAAAGGTACTGGCAAAGAAGCCAACATCACCATTCAGGCTTCTTCCGGTCTGAGCGAAGAAGAAATCGAACGCATGGTAAAAGATGCTGAAGCTAATGCTGAGGAAGATCGCAAATTATCCGAACTGGTAAGCAGTCGCAATCAGGCTGAAGCTTTGATTCATTCAGTACAGAAATCTTTGACTGAATATGGCGACAAACTGGATGCTGCTGAAAAAGAAAAAATTGAAGCAGCCATCAAGGAAGCTGAAGAAGCTGTTAAAGGTGAAGATAAAGCTGCAATTGATGCTAAAGCCGAGGCTTTAGGTACAGCCAGCCAGAAACTGGGCGAAATGATGTATGCTCAGGCACAGGCCGAAGGTCAGCAAGCTGGTGCCCAGACTGAACAGTCGCAAAGCAAAGGCAGCGATGACGTTGTAGACGCTGAATTTGAAGAAGTAAAAGATAAAGAGAAAAAAGACTAATTTTTTCCTGATACTATTTAACCCCGCTTCCAAGCGGGGTTTTATTTTATCTGGCCATTGCCCTACAGACTAAAAAAGCCATTTATATCTGTTATTTCTGCTGCAAAATTTCTGATTTTATTATTATTGCCAGTTTATAATCATTCAGACAGATGAAAATATCAATAAGCAGAAATTGTGAATATTTAATCTCCTGTAAAAAAACAGACATATTTGCAAACTGACCGTTACAATAATCGTAGCGATTATTTACAATAAAGAAATACAACTGGAGCAAAAGATGGATTTTTATATTTTACTGATTTTACTTGGTGTCTGTTGTGCCATACTAACTGCCGGATTTTGCGGACGCTCACAACGCTGGGGACCATGGACAATGCTGATTGGCATTAGCTGCCTGCTGATTCTGATTATGGTGATGATATATAAACTATCACGCGTTGTCTGAATTCTGATTCCTGTCTGTCAGCTTCATTCTGATTCTGGCAGATGAATAACTATTTAAGAATCGGTTGGAAATCAATGATGATGATTACAACCGAATAAAATTGATGTATAACATTATCTTCTTTAGCTAAGACTGTTTTCTTCAAAGAAAATTTGAAAAATAGGTATCCACATGCAAAACAAATTAAGCAAAATAACCTGTATCGAAGATTTGCGTAAAGTTGCCAAACGCAAAGTACCTAAGATGTTTTATGATTATGCTGATACTGGTTCGTGGACTGAATCTACCTATCATGCCAATAGTAATGATTTTCAGGAAATTAAATTACGCCAGCGTGTATTGACGGATATGACCGGCCGTACACTGGAAACAACAATGGTTGGTCAGACAGTAAAAATGCCGGTAGCACTGGCACCTACCGGATTAACCGGTATGCAGCATGCCGACGGAGAAATTCTGGCTGCACGTGCGGCCGAAAAATTCGGTGTGCCGTTTACGCTGTCTACTATGTCTATATGTTCTATTGAAGACGTGGCCGAAAATACCAGCGCTCCGTTCTGGTTTCAATTATATGTTATGCGTGACCGCGAATTCATGCGCGATCTGATTCGCCGTGCTCAGGAAGCCAAATGCTCAGCATTGGTGGTTACTGCTGATTTACAGGTTCTGGGACAAAGACATAAAGATATTAAAAACGGGCTGTCTACTCCGCCTAAACCCACACTGCGCAACTGGATGAATCTGGCTACTAAGCCGGAGTGGTGTCTGGCTATGCTGAATACACAGCGTCGCACTTTCCGTAATATTGTCGGACATACCAAAGGCGTAGCCGACATGACATCACTGTCTTCATGGACATCTGAACAGTTTGATCCGCGCCTCAGCTGGAAAGACATTGAAGAAATCAAGAATTTATGGGGCGGAAAATTGATTATTAAAGGCATTCTTGATGCCGAAGATGCAGAAATGGCTGTGAAATCCGGCGCAGATGCAATTATAGTGTCTAACCATGGTGGTCGCCAGCTGGACGGCGCTCCTTCGACCATCCATGCATTACCCAATATTATTTCTGCTGTAGGCAATAATATTGAAGTCTGGCTGGATAGTGGTATCCGCAGCGGACAGGATGTTCTCAAGGCTATTGCTATGGGAGCCAAGGGTACACTAATTGGCCGCGCATTCCTGTATGGTCTGGGTGCATATGGTGAGGATGGTGTAACACGTGCACTGGAAATTATTTATAACGAAATGGATATCAGCATGGCCTTTACCGGTCATACTGATATCAAAACCGTTAATAAAGATATTCTGATACCGGGCACTTATCCGGTAGCCGGTTAAATCTGCCTGATTCTAAGGATATTTAAAAGCTATTTGTCTCAGACAAATAGCTTTTTTATCAATACCGCTCATCTTATTCAGCATTTGGTATAACTAACTGGCTTTTTAACTGACATGAACAGGTGACAAAGCCACTTCAGCCGGCTATGCTTGCCTTTTTATTGCTTATTAGACTGTTATGAACATCACTGAGAAAATTGCTTCGGAGCTGAATGTTGCTTCCGCACGAATTCAGGCAGCGATTGACCTGCTGGATGATGGCGCTACGGTACCGTTTGTAGCACGCTACCGTAAAGAAGCTACAGGCGGGCTGGATGATACTCAGCTGCGGACGCTGGCTGAACGATTACAGTATCTGCGTGAATTACAGGAACGCAAACAAACTGTATTATCCAGCATCGAAGAACAGGGCAAACTGACTGATGAGCTGCGCCAGAGCATAGAAGACGCTGATAATAAAACTGCACTCGAAGATATTTATCTTCCTTATAAACCCAAACGCCGTACCAAGGCACAAATTGCACGCGAGTACGGGCTGGCACCATTAGCTGAATCACTGCTTACTCAGCCAGATCTGGATCCGGAAACTGCCGCACAAAATTATTTAAACGACAATGTCGCTGACAGTAAAGCCGCTCTGGACGGAGCGCGCGCAATTCTGATGGAACAATTTGCCGAAGAAGCCGCTCTGATAGGACGTTTGCGCGAGAAATTGTGGCGTGAAGGCGAAATCCATGCCACAGTAATCGAAGGTCAGGAAAGTGCCGGTGAGAAATTCAAAGATTACTTTAATCACCGTGAACCGATTCACAGCATGCCCAGCCATCGTGCTCTGGCCATACTGCGCGGCCGTAATGAAGGAATATTGTCGCTCAATCTGAAATACCAGCCTGATGATACACCTGCCGGCGAACAGAGTATTTATGAGCAGCTGATTGCACAACAGTTTGGTATCGCAGATATCGGACGTGCTGCTGACCGCTGGTTACGTGACACTGTGCGCTTAAGCTGGCGTGCCAAAATTTTTCTTTCATTAGAACTTGAAGCCCTCAACAGGCTTAAAGAAAATGCTGATCAGGCTGCCATCAGTGTATTTGCCCAAAATCTGAAAGATTTGCTGCTTGCAGCTCCGGCCGGCCGTCTTACCACTATCGGGCTGGATCCCGGTATCCGTACCGGAGTAAAAGTAGCGGTAGTGGATGATACCGGTAAGCTACTGGAAACAGCTACTATCTATCCGCACCAGCCGCGTAACGACTGGAAAGGTGCTCTGACTGCACTGATGCATCTGGTAAAACAATATAAAGTCCGGCTGATTGCCATTGGTAACGGTACGGCCAGTCGCGAAACCGACAAGCTGGCCGGTGAACTGATTCGTACCCTGCCTGATTATCATTTGCAAAAAATCGTTGTTTCCGAAGCCGGTGCCTCTGTTTACTCCGCTTCTGCTTTAGCAGCCAAAGAATTTCCTGAGCTGGATGTCAGTCTGCGCGGTGCTGTGTCTATCGCCCGCCGCTTGCAAGACCCGCTGGCAGAACTGGTGAAAATCGACCCTAAATCAATTGGTGTTGGTCAATATCAGCATGATGTTAACCAGAGCCAGCTAGCCAAAAGTCTGGATGCAGTTGTAGAAGATTGTGTAAACGCTGTCGGAGTGGATGTGAATACCGCATCAGTCGCCCTTTTGGCGCGTATTTCCGGTCTTAATAGTACACTGGCACAGAATATTGTCAGTTATCGTGACCAGAATGGTGCTTTTGCCAATCGCAAAACTCTGCTTAAAGTACCGCGTCTGGGCAGTAAAACTTTTGAACAGGCAGCCGGCTTTCTGCGTATTCAGGGCGGTGATGAACCTCTGGATGCCAGTGCAGTCCATCCGGAAAGCTATCCTATCGTTGCCAGAATGCTCAAAACGGCTCAGCTGCGGGCTGACCAGCTGATTGGCAACCGCAGTGTGCTCAAAACACTTAAACCCGCAGATTACATCGATGCTAATGTCGGTTTACCTACGATTAACGACATTCTGGCTGAATTGGAAAAGCCCGGTCGTGACCCGCGCGGTGAATTCCAGACCGCAACATTTGCTGATGGTATCGAAGACATCAGCGACCTTAAACCCGGCATGGTTCTCGAAGGTGTAGTCAGTAATGTGGCCGCATTTGGCGCTTTTGTCGATATTGGTGTGCATCAGGACGGACTGGTACATGTTTCTGCCTTAGCTGACCGCTATATTGCTGACCCGCGTGATATTGTTAAAACCGGCGATGTGGTTAAAGTGAAGGTTATCGATGTTGATATAGCGCGTAAACGTATTGCTCTGTCCATGCGTCTGAACGAAGATGCTCAGCCTGCATCCCGCCAACACGAACGACCACGCCGGCAAAATGGTAAAACACAAAATGTATCCGGCACAGATAATGCTATGGCGGCAGCATTTGCGCGGTTAAAACAGCAATAGACAAAAAACCGCTATAAAGGGGCATCTCTGCCCCTTTTTTTCATTAAACAGCCTGCATATAATATCTTAGCGACAATCTTTGCCAGACAACGGCACACTTACCTGTGAATGATCCTGAAAAGTATAAACATACACAAAATTAAATCCCCCCAGTAACATACGCCGCGTCAGAGGCTGACGGCACGCCTGCTCTAAATCCTTTTTTACTGATGCCGGAATGAAATTAGCCTGATTTCGCTTACTGTCCAGCATGGTATACGAATAATAAATAGTCTGATTGTGCCGTACAGCTGCTGTAAACAGAATCTGTTTGTGTTGCTGTGGCAGTTTCTTCTGTAATGCCAGCAATTGCTGATCTACAGACGTAGTCAATACAGGATCAATGGCCAGAGGCATATGCCGAGGTTTACTGACGGCTTCTGCAGAAGCTGCACCAGATTCATCCGGCTGCCGGTTACAGGCTGCCAGTAAGCACAAACAAAATAGCGCAATTATTTTTTTCATGGCTGACACTTTCAGAGCAGATACAGACAGGATTTATCCGGTAATACCGGAAAACTTTTGTCCTCTCCCCTTAATTTACTCCAGATAATTAATAATAGTGTAACACGCGCTGATTAATTTTCTACTTGCTTAATAACTTTTGTTTACTCCCCTGAGCTTGAGGGGTTAACATGAAGGTCATCGATAGCAGGATAATAATACAGTAAAACGCTAAACCAATAATCCAAATCCAGCCATCCCAAATTGGTAGTGAATGATTATAAATAACAGCAAACAGTAATGGGCCAATAACACCGGTTGCATTGGTAAGGCTCACCAATAATCCCTGTAAAGCACCTTGCTGATGACTCTTTGTTTGGATAGACATCACTCCCTGTAATGCAGGTAAAGCGATCCCACCACCAGCCAATAAAATTAAAACAGGGAAAACTAACCAACCTTCAGATATAAACGCTAAAAAGGCAAATGCACTACTATCTGCAATAAATCCGAGCAGTACTGCCGTTTTTTCGCCCCATTTAGTGGCTATTCTTCCTGCCACAAAGGCTTGGAATACTGAGTGTAAAAGACCAAGACCCGCTAATGAAAAGCCAACCATCATGCTATTCCATCCAAAACGATTTTCGGTAAATAGCACCCACACCGTTGCGGGAATTTGGCCTATCAATTGCGCTGAAAAATAAATAATCAACAAAATGGGCATCGTTTTAAATAAAGTGATGTATACCGAATTCGATTGCGTCTCAACCCCTACTTCGGTATCTGTATTATCACGTGTATTTTTGGTTTCACGGAACCAAAACATAACCACAAGGAAAGCGACAATATTTAGCAACGCAGCGATAAAAAAGGGACTATGCGGTGAAATCTCTCCTGCAAAACCACCAATAATAGGCCCCGCTATTAAACCAAGCCCAAAACTTGCCCCTAACCAACCGAACCACTTCACGCGTTGAGAAGCTGAGGTGGTATCGGCAATGACCGATGCCGCGACAGCCCCAGTAGCTCCTGTGATCCCTGAAAGCAAACGGCCTAAATACAGCATCCAAAGCGCACTTGAAAAAGCCAGCAATAAGTAATCCAGCGATGCGCCTATTAATGACAACAACAGCACTGGGCGCCGACCAAATCGGTCAGACATTTTTCCAAGCCAAGGAGCAAAGATAACCTGCATTAACGCATAAAGTGCAAGCAATACGCCAAAGTGGTTAGCGATATCTTCCGAAGCAATAAATTCACGTAATAACGTTGGCAAGACTGGCATGATAAGGCCAATCCCCATGGCATCGAGTAACGTAATTACCAATGCGATCTTTGTCGAACTATTCATTTCACTTTTCTCTATCACTGATAGGGAGTGGTAAAATAACTCTATCAATGATAGAGTGTCAACAAAAATTAGGAATTAATGATGTCTAGATTAGATAAAAGTAAAGTGATTAACAGCGCATTAGAGCTGCTTAATGAGGTCGGAATCGAAGGTTTAACAACCCGTAAACTCGCCCAGAAGCTAGGTGTAGAGCAGCCTACATTGTATTGGCATGTAAAAAATAAGCGGGCTTTGCTCGACGCCTTAGCCATTGAGATGTTAGATAGGCACCATACTCACTTTTGCCCTTTAGAAGGGGAAAGCTGGCAAGATTTTTTACGTAATAACGCTAAAAGTTTTAGATGTGCTTTACTAAGTCATCGCGATGGAGCAAAAGTACATTTAGGTACACGGCCTACAGAAAAACAGTATGAAACTCTCGAAAATCAATTAGCCTTTTTATGCCAACAAGGTTTTTCACTAGAGAATGCATTATATGCACTCAGCGCTGTGGGGCATTTTACTTTAGGTTGCGTATTGGAAGATCAAGAGCATCAAGTCGCTAAAGAAGAAAGGGAAACACCTACTACTGATAGTATGCCGCCATTATTACGACAAGCTATCGAATTATTTGATCACCAAGGTGCAGAGCCAGCCTTCTTATTCGGCCTTGAATTGATCATATGCGGATTAGAAAAACAACTTAAATGTGAAAGTGGGTCTTAAAAGCAGCATAACCTTTTTCCGTGATGGTAACTTCACGGTAACCAAGATGTCGAGTTAACCACCCTATTTAAATCATCCATTTTCAGATTTTTGTGTAAATATTCTTCACTTTCAGGTAAAGCAATTTGAACCGATTGTTTGCACTCATACGCCAGCTCAGCATTACTTGCAGAAAAATCAATAACATGACCACCAAGTTTACGTGTAGTATCAATAAAATGCAGATGAAAACCAGCTACAGATAATTCTTTGAAAAACTCTGGCGTCCAGAAACCGATTAATGTGCCGGTGACCTTCTCTACCGTATCCACTACTTGCTGTTCAAAAACTTTAACAACAGACGGATAAGGTTTATGCTGAGCAAACGGACGACGAATCTTCAGCTCATCAAACTGTCCGCTGATTCTTACTGCCACAAATACATTATCCAGAGGCAGATAGTGCGCCAGATGCGCATACAGATTGCTTTTACAGACATCAGTAATATCCACGACTTTATCAGGCTGAAATGTTGTAACCTGTACGAACGGCAACAGCTCATTATCTCCCATCACCTTAACCGCCTTATCACCGTCGGCCTCCAGAAAATCATGGTCAACAATTACCTCACCGGCCAGCGCATGAGAACAGCCTAAACCAAAATCACCATATTTTTTTGCTTCTCCAACACTAAATACTCCATCAAACAACCCTGCCATCAATGCATTAATGGTTGAAAACTGGACAATTGCTTTTTTCATTTTCTGCTCCGAGAATAGACAATAAATTTTATTTACATATTAATATACTCTAAAATAAAAATTTATTGAATAAACAATGTTTATATGGTTATTGCTGGTCAATTTAATACCAATAAATAACCGGACATCAGCAGAATCAATTAATTATTTTGATAATGTATTTAAATTCAGAACTGCAAGGTTTGAATCAGGTTTTGTATTGCAGTTACACTGGTAACAGCACTCACCTTTGGCAGATATCCTGCTGAAATCAGATTGTCCGGTGCAGGTAAGACTACTATGGTATAAGCGGTTCTCTTTATTTCTGCATCTGCAAGGCAGGTGGTCACAATCAATCAAACTGATTCGAAAACTCACCATGAAATCTTTTGTTTATTATTTTCTGGCTGCTGTTGCTGAAATCAGCGGCTGTTTTTCTTTCTGGGTCTGGCAACGCATGGGAAAATCAGTACTCTGGCTACTACCCGGCACACTGTCACTGTTGTTGTTTGCATGGTTGCTGACGCTGGTGGAAAGCAATATTGCCGGACGGGCATATGCCGTTTACGGCGGTATTTATATCTGCTGTTCGTTGCTGTGGTCTTGGCTGGTAGAAGGATCTGTACCGGATAAATGGGATATCAGTGGTGCACTGGTATGCCTGCTTGGTGCAGCAATCATTTTGCTTGCTCCGCGTGGCTAAACAAAATTTGTTTATATGATTATGGTATTTACCAGTGCCAAAAGTGACAAGCCGGCAGGCTGAGTCTAAACTTATCGTTTATTGCTGAACAAACTATAGCTGTAGATTATTATGCTACTGAAGAGTTTACTTTCATTATCGTTAGGCACATTTGCACTGGGTATGGCAGAATTCAGCATGATGGGTATTCTGCCGGATGTGGCGGTTTCACTGAATATCAGTATCGCTCAGGCTGGACATTTTATTGCTGTTTATGCAATCGGTGTCTGCTGCGGTGCATGGCTGCTGGTGTTAAGTTACCGTCTGCCGCCCAAAACCATTTTATTGTCATTATCGGCATTGATTGCCATTGGTAATATACTGGCTGCATTATCTCCGGGCTATATGACCTTACTGGTAGCACGTTTTATTTCCGGTCTGCCGCATGGCGCATACTTCGGTATCGGCTCCATTGTTGCTACCAAACTTGCACCACCGGGACGCTCTGCGCAGGCTGTAGCACTGATGATTGCCGGAATGACAGTAGCCAATCTGATTGGTGTACCAGTAGGTACATGGCTGAGTTTGCATTTAAGCTGGCGTCTGGTATTTACTCTGGTGGCTGTAGTGGCCATCATATTGGTATTCACTTTACGGCGTTTTATTCCGCAAATGGATCGTTTACCCGATACTGGTATTCTGGGACAATTCCGTTTTCTGAAATCTGCTGCACCATGGCTGATACTGGCTGCCACCATGTTTGGTAACGGCGGGATTTTCTGCTGGTTCAGCTATATTAGTCCCTTACTCACACAGGTATCCGGTTTCAGTGGTAATCAGGTCAGCTTACTGATGGTACTGGCCGGCGCCGGTATGGTCGCCGGTAACTGGTGCGGTGGCCGTCTGGCCGACCGTTATACACCGGGTCAGGTCGCAGCCGGCTTACAGGGACTGGCAGCCGCAGCACTATTACTGATTTTCCTGTTTGCATCGAATAGCTGGTTATCAGCCATACTGATGTGTGTATGTACATTCTGTCTGTTTGCCGTATCCGCACCACAGCAATTGTTATTACTGCGTCACTCTCCGGGTGGTGCATTGCTTGGAGCCGCCAGTGTACAGATGGCATTTAATCTGGGTAATGCCATTGGTTCTTATAATGGCGGGCTGGCCATCAGCCATCACTGGGGGTATCAATATCCGGCATTACTCGGGGTGCCACTGACATTAATTGGTTGTGCCTGCCTGTTGTGGTTTCACCGTCGTTATGAAAATCAGGGACAGGATATCTGAACTATAAGGAAATAATAATGGATGAATCTATACCACCGGAAATCAGGCAACGTCTGCAACTTGCCAAAAAAAATGGTAATAAAACCGAACAACTGCGTTTATGGCAGGAATACAGTAGTCAGCAAGGCTTTTCCAGTGAATGGGTAATGGCCGCACGGCTGGGAGAAGCGGGTTATACAGATGAACAGGCTCATATGGTAGCCTGTCTGTTTGGTCGCTGCTAGTAAGTACGGGTTATATTATAGATACTTATGGCTGAAATTATTGTTGAAACACACCCGCTGAAACCTTTTTTACCTGCAAATGCGCGGCTGCTGATGCTCGGGTCATTCCCTCCGCCTGCCGGACGATGGAAAATGAATTTTTATTACCCGAATCTGCAAAATGATATGTGGCGTATTTTCGGGCTGGTATTTTTTCAGGACAAACATTACTTTTTTACTGATAACAATAAAGCATTCAACGAGAAACTCATCCGTACTTTTTTATCAGAACGCGGTATAGCCATTAATGACGCTGCCTATCAGATCAGACGTTTACAAAATAATGCAGCCGATAAATTCCTCGAAGTTGTTACACCGGTAAACTTATCGGCAGTACTAACTCAAATTCCGCACTGTCAGCATATTATGACTACCGGAGACAAAGCTACCAGCACATTATTACAACTATTACCAGCAGATACGCCAGTACCGACTATCGGCCATCCCAGTCACACTATACTGGACGGCCGGCATTTAACTTTATCCAGACTGCCTTCTTCATCGCGTGCTTATCCGCTTGCACTGGAACGCAAGGCAGCAATTTATCGTGATTATTTTGCTAACATTGGGTTATTGAATTAATTTTAACTATTCAGCGGGGGAATTTTTATGCATATTCTGATTTTTGGTGCCAGTGGCGGCGTTGGCAGGGCATTGGTTGAGCAGGCATTAGACAGCGGAGATGAAGTAACTGCTGCGCTTCGTTCACCAGAAAAATTTGATTTACAGCATCCTAAATTACATATTCGCCACTGTGATGCATTTAACGCTGCTGATGTAGCGGCACTATTTAGCGGTAACAGCCAGTATGATGCTGTCGCTTCTGCTCTGAATACCAATCAGGGAGTTAAACCGGGTGATGATTTGCAGCGCATGCTTGACAACATCGTTACACAATTACAGAAACATGGCATTAAACGTATTGTGTATTGTGCCTCTGCCGGCGTGGATAATGAACTTGAAGGAGAGCGCGGTCAGGCTGCAATGGAATTTTTACGTTATCCGCTGGCAGACCATCGGGCGGCAATCGGAATCATTCAGGCAGTCGGTCTGTCTGCAACCATTGTGCGCCCGCTTGGCTTAACTAATGATGCGCTTTCGACTCATTATCTTGAAGCAGCACAGGGTGTACCAGCAGGAAGTGGTCGTATTGCCCGCGCAGATGTGGCACATTTTATGCTGAAAGCATTGCACAATGATGCTTATATCGGACAATCTGTCGCATTATCCGGCGTCTGAATAAATAATTGCTATAAGATATATCTGACCGTCTGTCTGCTGTAGCAGGCAGACGATTTATTATTTACGGATTTTTCGATAAAACGACGCTTCACCCTCCGGACGGGTTTTAAAGCGTTTATGCAGCCAGTAATATTGTGCCGGCTGTTCACGTATTCTTGCTTCAATAAAATCGTTCATGCGCTGAGTATCGGCAACCACATCATCACTGGGGAAATGTTCCCACTGCGGATAAAAGCGCAGAGTTACTGTACCATCAGCCTCGCGGGTTGGAATAGCAGGAATCACTTTTGCCTTAGTCAGACCAGCAATCCGGCTCAGACCGGCGATTGTAGCAGTTGGAATACCGAAAAAATTCACAAAAATTGATTCACGCCGGCCAAAATCCTGATCGGGCAGATAAAGAAACGGAGCAGTACTGGTTTTGATTTTCTTGATAATTGCACGCAACCCTTCCGTACGCCCAATCAGAAAAACATTATGATAACGATGACGTCCCTTAAGTATCTGCTCATCCATCTGTTTATTTTTCTGATGTGAGTAAACACTAATCAGAGGTACATCCTGATTAAGAGCATAGACAGCTGCTTCAAAAGCCGTAAAATGCGGATAAAGTAAAATTACCTTTTCACCCGCGGCGAGAGCCTCATCAAGATAATGTTTATCCTGATAACGCACCAGCTTTTTCAGCCGGCCTGCATCTCCATACCAGTACAAACCATATTCCAGTAATAACATGGCCATATGGTAGAAATGTTCACGCAGTATTTTGCGCCGCTGCTGTTCTGTCCATTCAGGAAAACAGTGACGCAAATTAATCAGACCAATACGTCGTCTTGGTGCTACCGCATAATAACTTACCCAGCCTACACAGCGTGCCAGCGCATGAATCATACATAATGGCAGTAATTGCAGCACATACAAAAAAGCAAACGCCAATTTCATCATCATTACTATTGTTACCTAACTGATTATCGCCAGCTCTATCATTAACTGCACTCTATTGTACACAAGCTGCGGTCACTTTACATTCACTGTTGTATATAACTTATTGCAATAACAGCAGAGCAAGTAGTGACAGGCAAAATACTCCGGATAAAAATAAATACGGCCTGCTAAGACACAGACCGTATGAACCAGATTACAGACAAACTAATGTGCCCCGCCGCCACCGCCACTGCCAAACGGCGGTCTGGCAAACCACACCAGTACAATCAGAATCAGGAATGTCATCCCATACAGCCAGAACAGATCATTGGCACCCATAATATGAGCCTGCTGCCCTATGGTCTGCTCAATCGAGCCCAGCGGCTGAGTACCACTTAAACCGAGCTGATTCATCCCTTGAATTGATTCATTCATCGTACTGTTATAAGGATGAATGTTTTCTACCAGTTGTGTATGATGCAAAGCCTCACGTTTATCCCATAACACATTGACCATTGAAGTACCAATACCACCGGCCAGAATACGCACAAAATTGGAAATACTTGAAGCACTGGCAATCTGTGAACCGGACATATTAGACAAAGTAATCTGGGTTAGCGGCATAAAGAACATTGCCATACCAATCCCCTGCACAAACTGCGGCCAGAATACATCCATAAAACTCATACCGGCATTAAAATTGGTACGCCAGAAGAAACAGATGGCATATACAGTAAAGCTGATGGTTACCAGCACCCGCATATCCAGCCTGTTACCAAACTTACCAATCAATGGCGACAACAATACCGGGAAAATACCGATAGGTGCCGTTGCCAGCCCTGCCCAGGTAGCGGTATAACCCAACTGCATCTGTAACAGCATCGGCAATAATACAATTGCGCCCATATAGGTCATATAGGCGGTACTGAGCGTAATCACACCTACCGTAAAATTACGGTCTTTAAACAGGCGTAAATCCACAATCGGATATTTTGCATACCATTCCCAGATAACAAAATAGCTCAGACATACCGTGGCAATAACCGCTAAAATAATGATTTCATTGGATGAGAACCAATCCAGTTCATGACCACGGTCAAGCATCATCTGTAAGGCACCCACACCTACAACCATCAGGGACAGCCCCATCCGGTCGATTGGCTGGTTTTCGGTTTCAGTTTCGCGTTTTTTCAGCATCTGCCATGAGATACCCGCGGCCAGCAACCCGATTGGCACATTAATAAAGAAAATCCAGCCCCAATGCCAGTTGTCACTGATAATCCCGCCAAGAATCGGGCCGAAAATCGGTGCCACAATAATCACCATTGACCACATAGCCAGCGCCATCGGGCGCTTTTCCGGCGGATAAGCTGCCATCAGCAGACTTTGTGACAGCGGAATCATCGGACCGGCTACAGCCCCCTGCAATACACGGAAAAACACCAGCAATGCCAGACTGGGGGCAATACCACATAAAAACGAGGCCAGCACAAAGGACAGCGTAGCCACGACAAATACTTTTACTTCACCAAAACGGCGTGCCAGCCAGCCAGTAAGCGGTACAGAAATAGCATTTGCCACAGCAAACGCCGTAATTACCCACGTACCCTGACTGTTGGCTGCACCCAGATTACCGGTAATAGTCGGTAATGCCACATTGGCAATAGTTGAATCCAGCACCTGCATAAAAACAGCCAGTGACAGAGCCACCGTAACCAGAGCAAGTGCCGGACCTTTTAAAGGAGAATGCGTCATTCAAGCAGCCTTATCGCAGAAATATTTTTCATCTGCAGCATATCCGGATAGCTGTACTCACAAGTACAGTCAATACTATTCACAAAGACGATACTTCCGGAATAACAAAAAAATCAGGCAAAATCATTACCATGAATAATGGCTGCTGGCGGCAGAATATGCCCTTCTGCTTTAGCAGCCGTCGGATTATGGTTCAGCATTAACTCAATCAGGGTGCATATTGAGCAAAAATTTCCTCAATCATATTATTGATTGGAGTCCAGTCAATTGCAGCCATATTTCCATTAGTGGGAATCGCATTAGCCGCAGTTAAATCCTGACCATTCTGGTTGCGCGTATTCACTTCAACATCCATTGACAAACCTACCCGCAGCGGATGCGCAGCCAGCTCTTTCGGATCCAGAGCAATCCGCACCGGCACACGCTGTACCACCTTAATCCAGTTACCGGTTGCATTTTGTGCCGGCAACAGTGAGAACGCAGCTCCCGTACCTGCTGACAGACCGGCTACCTTACCGTGATAAGTCACCTTACTGCCATATACATCGGCACTGATTTCCACCGGCTGACCAATACGGATTTTAGCCAGCTGACTTTCCTTAAAGTTTGCATCCACCCACACATTATTCAATGGTACAACCGCCATCAGTGCAGCACCGGTGGCTACCTTCTGCCCTACCTGTACATTACGCTTGGCAACCTGTCCGTCAACCGGAGCCTTAATCTGAGTACGTTGCAAATCCAGCCATGCACTCTTCAGATGACTGACAGCAGTCATCACTGCCGGCTGCTGACGCAGCGGAACATTGTGACCCAATACTGCTTTGGCCGCACTTTCCTGTCCCTGCATAGCTTTCAGATTAGCCTGTGCTTCCTGTACTGCATCACGCGCATGACTCAGCTCCTCAGCAGAGATGGCATCTGTACCGGCCAGACTCTGGCGGCGCTGTAAGTCAGCCTGCAAACGTTTTAACTGTGCCTGTTGCGCTGCAACCTGTGCACTGGCCTGACGTGATTGAGCAGTCTGCTGCTGATTCTGACGAATCGCATTAATCAGCTCATCATGTGCCCGTTCAAACGCTAGCTGCATATCACTGTTATCCAGCTCTACCAGCACCTGACCGGCTTTCACAGTTTGCGTATCATCCACATTTACCTTTTGTACCGTACCGGTAATTTGCGGAGTTATCTGTACCAGATGACCATTCACATATGCATCATCGGTAGATTCTTTATGCTGCCAAACCAGCAGATACATCAGCAGACAACCCAGTGCAATCAGCAGAAAAATCACGGTCAGTAACACGAGTTTACGTTTGCGGCCGGCCGGTACCCGTTCTGACTGCGGCTGAACCGCCGGTTGTGAGGTGGTTACCGCCTCGTTAGTTTGCTTTTGTTCACTCATACGAAAATAGCTCAATAAAATTTAAAAATAACAGTAAATTAACGAGTAGCCTCAGCATCTGACATCTGGAAACCGCCGCCCAGAGAAGCATGCAGACTATTCCAGCTTTGCTGCTGCCAGGCAATGGTTTTAACCAAATCAGCCCGTGCACTCAGAGCAGCGTCTTCACGCTGTAGTCTGGTAATAGCATTGTCCAGACCGGCTGCCTGACGCTTGCTGCTGGCAGCCGCATTTTTCTGTGCCACCTGCCATGCCTGCTGCTGTAATGGCAGTGCCACAGTACTGTGCTGATAATCACTAATTGCATCAGCTGCCTGCTGCAAGGCAGTCAATACGGTTTTATCATATTGAGCTACCTGTTCATTATAAGCAGAGCGTTTACCGGATAATGCCGCCTGTAAACTGCCTGAAGTAAATAACGGCAGAGTAATGGCCGGAACAACACCCAGCATCCGTGAAGAAGAGTGCACCAGATCAAACGCATCAACATGCGCAAGACCTGCCAGACCCTTAATTTCAATATTAGGATAAAAAGCAGCCTCAGCCGCCTTTACACCAAAGTAATTTGACTGTAACAACGCCCGCTGTGCAGCAATATCAGGCCGCTGCCCTAAAATATCCGCCCGCAAACCATCAATCGCAACTGTCGGCACCTTACCCAATGGCTGCGGTACTGCTTCCGGCAACTGGGTCGGTGATAATCCGACCAGTGCCGCAATACCATGACGGGTACGTTCAATATCCGCCTGTGTCTGACGTAAAGCGCTTTGCAAATTCAGCACAGTCTGCGTAACAGCATACTCATCACTTGCTGGTTGCAAACCTGCGCGAATCCGGTTTGCAACCAGCTTCTGCAACTGCTGATTCACTGCAATACGCTGTTTCAGAATATCCGACTGTTCCTGTAACTGCTGCCATTGCGTATATTGCGACACAATACTCTGGCTCAGTACCAGCCGGGCCTGTTCCTGCTGATAAGAAGCTGCAAGACGGGAACCCAGCGCAGCCTTAATCAGATTACGCTGTCTGCCCCAGAAATCAAAAGTATAATTAACTGCTACCGCAGCCATTTCATTACTGAAAACATGATTTGGGTTATCCCCGTCCCGGTTTGAGTCAGGCTTCGGATTCAGATAGGCGGCCACGCCATTAGCCTGAACCCCGACCTGAACACCAGCCTCGCCTCTGGCACCACGCCATTGAGCCTCAGCTTCTGCAATACGCGCAGCCGCAATACGTAAATCCGGCGCATTGGACAAGCCGGTTTCCACTAATCTGTTTAACAATGGCTGATTCAGCCCAAGCCACCAGTTTTGTTTTACTGCTACAGTCTGCCCTGCCGGCAATTGCAGCTGACCGGCATCCTGTGGATTTTCCAACTCAGGCTGTTTGCCAAAATTGGCACAAGCAGATAACAGCAGCAAAGCAACAGGGCTAACAAGAGCCAGCTGACGTAATCGGGGCGCAGATACAGTTAATTTCATGCAAATCTCAGCAAAAAGTTAAGCAGCGGTTAATAATTTAGTTAACAGCTGCTGTAATTGTTCATATTCCGGTTCACTCAGGGCTGACCATACCCGCCGGTGTACCTCATTGGTTTCCGGACTAACCGTTTGAATCAGATTCTCACCGGCTTTAGTTAGTTTCAGCGTAATTTTGCGCCGGTCATAAGGATGAGTAGAGCGCGTAGCCCAGCCATTAAGCACCAGATCATCCGATAAACGCGTTGCACTGGTACGAGTCAGATTCAGGATACTGCTCAGTTCTGATGGTAAAATCTCATGATTCGGTCGTGAATACACTGCCAGCAATGCATGCCACAGACTTTCTGATAAATGGTGCTTGTGTAAACGTTCATTCAGCTCACCGTGAATCGACGTATGTACCAGACGGATTAACCGGCTGAGCATCACCAACTGAACATTCATGCTTGGCATTTTCACTGCCAGCACCCCTAAAGTAGCTTCCAGTTCGGTAGCAGGAAGAGAAAAACCCATCTTAGAACACCTCAAAATCCAAAAAATAAACCATTTTAATAACCATACCACTTATTATAAATGAAGCTTATTATTTAGCTGAAAATATTCCATTCCTAAAATAGTCACTACCTTAGCAAATTTTTTGAAAAGCCCTCTTATCTATCTGTATATCTGCATATTGCCGGTAACAGTAAATACCCTATACCGTTATCGTTTTTTCCAGCCCTCATCTATCACCTGTCAAATACAATTACCGGAAACAGACTCTACAGACCAGAACAGCAAATTGCTTTAGCGCATCATCCGTCGTTGCAGAAATGAAACAACCCGGACAGCATTCAGCAATACCGGTTAACCGGTTTTCAACTCAGATAAACCATCACTTAAACTTGTTAATAATTGGCTGCAAAGACCATAAACATAATTATTTTTCTATACAAACCATAAAGTAACAACTCAAAACCATACTTATGTGTTAAGAGCATAATTATATTTAATAACAGATTAAATATAGAGACATTTTGAATTTTTTTACGCCTTATTAACCAGATACCTGTTTTACCGGCTTCTCCACAACAACCTTTCACACCAGCCTTAAACAAAATTGCATCTTTCACCCTGTACAAAACTGCAATTTTCTTAGCAAATACATTACCAATAACGACATAAGCAGCATATTCAGCTTATTCCACAGACAATCTACCGATACAACACCATCACAATATATACATATCCTGACTAACTACCGCATCAGCAAAAAAACAGGCTGCGTCAAAAGCAGCCTGTTTCTACATAACCAGAATTAAATACCTGCGGCTTCACGCAGCAGTTGCGCTTTATCCGTACGTTCCCAGGTAAATTCAGGCTCTTCACGCCCGAAATGACCATATGCCGCCGTTTTCGCATAAATCGGTCGCTGCAAATCCAGCATTTTAATAATACCCTTCGGACGCAGATCAAAATGTTCCTGCACAATTTCAATCAGCTTGTTTTCATCGATTTTGCCGGTACCGAAAGTGTCAATCGCAATCGAAGTAGGCTGTGCAATACCGATAGCATAGGAAATCTGAATCTGACACTGACTGGCCAGACCAGCGGCAACAATATTCTTCGCCACATAACGGCAGGCATAAGCAGCAGAGCGGTCAACCTTGGTAGGATCTTTACCGGAAAAAGCACCCCCGCCATGAGGAGCTGCCCCGCCATAAGTATCCACAATAATTTTGCGACCAGTAAGACCACAGTCGCCTTGCGGACCACCAATGACAAAACGCCCGGTCGGATTAATCAGATATTGCGTCTCTTCAGTCAGCATATCAGCAGGTAATACCGGCTTAATAATATATTCTTTGACCGCTGCAACCAGCTCATCACGCTCGATATCCGGCTCATGTTGCGTAGACAGCACCACTGTATCAATGCGTTTTACCTTTCCGGTTTCACTGTCATACACACAGGTAAGCTGTGCCTTGGCATCAGGACGCAGCCATGGCAGTTCACCACTTTTACGCACTTCACTCTGACGCTGCATCAGACGGTGTGCATAATAAATCGCAAACGGCATCAGTGTAGGAGTTTCATCACAGGCATAACCGAACATCAGCCCCTGATCACCTGCACCCATGTCCAGGTCCAGTCCTTCTCCTTCATTAACCCCCTGAGCAATATCAGGAGACTGCTCGTCATAACACACCATCACCGCACAACCACTGGCATCAAACCCCAGCTCTGATGAATTATAACCGATACTCTTAATCGTATCGCGTGCAACCTGTATATAATTAATATGCGCATGTGTAGAAACTTCGCCGGCCAGAACACACAAGCCGGTATTTACCAGAGTTTCAGCAGCGACACGTGCTGTTGGATCCTGAGTCAGGATAGCGTCTAAAATAGAATCGGAAATCTGGTCGGCAACCTTATCCGGATGACCTTCGGATACCGACTCAGAAGTAAACAGAAATTCACTCATAATTGGCGGATACTTTCTGATGCTAATCATGCATTATCATTATGATGGGCAATTATAAATGCTTTTGTTACAATGTTGCCCAAATTTTCGAGTTTGAGATACAGAACAGATGCAAAAGCTGGTTTATTTCATATTTTTCCTGTTGGCATTAATTCCCTTACCCATTTTGCAAGGCTTAGGTTCCGTACTGGGGCGTCTTGGTTTTTACTTCGCCACCAGTGAACGTCAACGCACAACTAAAAATCTGCATTTTAGCAAACTTGCTGCCAACGACCAAGAATCAGAAAAACTGGTTAAATCTATTTTTGCAGAAACAGCCAAAAGCGGGCTTGAGTTATCCATAGCCTGGACCCGCTCAAGCAAGCATATCGTCTCATTATTTAAAGAAGTACACGGCTGGGAGTACATAGAAGCCGCTATTGAACGCAACGAAGGTTTGCTTTTAATTACACCACATCTGGGCAATTATGATCTTGCTGGCCGTTTTCTGAGCGAAAAACTGCCTTTCCCGCTTACTGCCATGTACCGCCCGCCTAAAATAAGCTGGCTGGAAAACGTTATGAATAGCGGACGTGTGCGTGATAACGGCTATACCGCTCCTGCCAATATGCTGGGGGTAAAACAGATTGTACGGGCATTAAAAAATAAACAGGCTACCATTGTGCTGCCCGATCAGGTACCCGGCGAAGGTGAAGGTGTATGGGCAACTTTTTTTGGTCAGCCTGCCTACACCATGACCCTAGCCTCCCGTCTGGCCATCATGCCTGAAGTAACCCCTCTGTTCTTTTGCGGCGAACGCCTGCCGCACGGCCGAGGCTTTGCCCTTCATATCGCACCACTTGAAGGCACACTCAACGGCAACCGCGAACATGATGCACAGATTATTAATAATAATATTGAAAAATGGGTAACACGTTTCCCAAGCCAGTACCTGTTTGGCTACAACCGTTACAAACATCGCGGTAATAAACCACCGGAAAATATTTAATGAACTTATATCCCCAAACAGCAAGCAAGAATAAAGCCATATAAATTAAAAAATTTCATATATATATGAAATTAATTCATATTTAAGCATAATTCAAATTTTTAACTTATATATTAACAAACTAATATTTTTTATAATTTAAAATATTGTTTAATAATAATATTTTTGAATTATATATCATGATATGAACAATATAGTTAGTTTTGAATTTACAGTTTTATACTTGTATATCCTGCATTATAAAATTGTTATCATTAATTTCAATATTTCAGGCAATAAATAAGTTTCGATTTTAGCGGCTAAAATATTTAATTATATTTCAATTTTTCAATTGAAATTTTAGCGGCTAAAATTAGATGATTTTATATAAGGTATTACTCTTATAGAATGTAATTAAAATAATTAAATTTTTTTAATTAATTAGAAACCCCCTCTATACATATAAAGTATAGAGGGGGTTTCTAATTAATTATATTTCGAACGTGGTCGCCTCCTATAATGCGTACAAACATTTTCATAATGGCCACAGCGAAAACGTATATAACCTCGTACAAGAATTAAATCTTTTAAATTTAAAGGTTTACAAAAACTTTTAGTATATTTATATGGCATATAAATACTCCTGCACTCCATCAATTTCGATTGAGGTAGAATAGACAAGAGTAAATTATTAATGTACACTTACTAATGCATTGTATGTTAGTAAGAGTGCAAAATTACTTTGATCTTGCCTTTTACAGAAGATGGAGAATAATTCCGTCTACCTCTCGAACTCAGTGAAGTTGCAGCTTCACTGAGTTCTTTCTTAATTTATTTCTTCATTGTATAAATCTACTTCTCTACTTTCTTCCTTATTCGATTCATATTGAATATCCCGATTAGTCGTATATAATCCTTTACGTCCGGGTACAGAAAACAAAATATCTTTTTTTACCATTCTGTATAGCCTATTATTCAGAATACTTCTTGAATAAGCTATCCCTGTCGTGAGTTTTAAAGCTACGAGCAAATTATTTAAACTCATCCTCTTGTCTTTCGCCTTATTAATTAAATTAATTACCTCAATCTCAAATTTATCAGTATCAGTCAGACTAATTTCATCTTTCAGATCAGCTGGAATATAACTAATCGCAAAAGGTGTTAGACTTTCTGGATTGTTTAAAATATCATTCAACAAAGCTTCTTCAGTTATATTCTCTGTAGCAAACTCGGATTCACTCTTATTAATATATTCTTTAATATCTTCTAAAATATCAATCTGCTGTTGAATTTCCGATTGTGAAAAATAAGTTTTATTAGTAAATAAGCTTATATTTAGTGCATTTACCAGATCCTCTAAATGAGCTAATACTTGGTTAGACATTTTCATCCTTCGTTAACAAAAACAAAATCATTCATACCAATATCAATATATCTTTAATATGTTCGCATTATACATGGTCTTTTTATGCTGTCAAAGAGATTATCGAGAGCATATATGAGTTATTTAATGCATTAAATGAAGTTTTAATGCAAAATTTTAGCAATGCTAAATTAGAATAATTAAACATTTTGTTGTTATTTAAACTAAGAATTAAAATAATTTATTTAATAAACAAATAGATACAAATATAATACCCGATATAATCATTTTTTTACATTAATCTATATTCTTAATATTGTTAGATAATTTTATATGGCATAACTAATAGAATTATTAAGTAAATTTATGTAAAAATAAATTTATATTTTGAATCTAAAACTATTAAACATTTCAAATAATATTTTTAAACATTAAAACTGTATATAGTTTTAAATCTTTATCTGTTTTATTTAATTGTTTACCACATATCAGCAAACAAATTTAAAATCTATTATTAATTTATATCGCTCTATATCTTTTATATTTTTAGAGCTCTATTATCACTAACCAATATACTTTTAATAGCTCTTTTTAAATCTCTCTCAAAACTATCTATCTTCGATTTTGCTTAATCCAATTACTCTCGCCTTTCTCTTCAATAAATAGAATTTTTACTTTACAAATAAAACAAAAAAGAGCCCATAAAGGCTCTTTTTGGATATATAAACTGTTTTGGTAGTGGCAATACAGATTAACGTTTTGAGAACTGTTTTGCACGGCGTGCTTTGCGCAGACCGAATTTTTTACGTTCAACTTCACGTGCATCACGAGTAACCAGACCAGCAGCAGATAAAGTTGGTTTCAGAGCTGCATCGTAGTCAATCAGTGCACGGGTAATGCCATGACGAATCGCACCAGACTGACCGGTTTCACCGCCGCCTACTACATTTACTTTAATATCGAAAGCTTCGAGATTTTCAGTCAGTACCAGAGGCTGACGAACAATCATGCGGCCGGTTTCACGACCAAAAAATTCATCCAGCGGACGACCATTTACAATAATCTGACCGCTACCCTTTTGCAGGAAAACACGAGCCACTGAACTTTTGCGGCGACCCGTGCCGTAGTAATATTTACCGTTCATTGCGTGTCCTTAGATATCCAAAACTTTAGGTTGTTGAGCAGCATGGCCATGTTCTGCAGTAGCATATACTTTCAGTTTTTTAATCATGGCATAGCCCAACGGGCCTTTAGGTAACATACCTTTAACGGCTTTTTCCAGCGCACGGCCAGGAAACTGGTTTTGCATTTCAGCAAAAGTGCGCTCATAAATACCACCAGGAAAACCTGAGTGGCGATAGTATTTTTTGTCAGTCTGTTTCTGACCAGTCACACGCAGTTTGTCAGCGTTAATTACAATAATGTAATCACCAGTATCAACATGTGGCGTGTATTCTGGCTTATGTTTGCCACGCAGACGGCGGGCGATTTCAGCAGCCAGACGACCCAGAACTTTGTCTTGAGCATCAACCACATACCAATCGCGCTTCACCTCATGGGGCTTAGCTGAAAAGGTTTTCATAAAAGCTAATCCAGATAAATATACGAAAGCTTCTAATATTAAAGATTAATCAATTGATTGTCAATTGCTGTACAGGGTTTGTATGACAATTTCCCGTACTGAGCAGGATACAGTTGCATTGATGATTACATCTGTAGTCATATTCAGCCGATACGTCTGAAAGGCGGTAAACACGCCAGTAACTGTTTACCATATCGCGCAGTCAGAATACGATTATCCAGAATAGTAACCCGGCCGTAATCTGTTTCAGTCCGAATCAGCCGCCCTACGGCCTGAATCAGCTTGATACTGGCTTCCGGCACAGTAATTTCCATAAACGGGTTACCGCCGCGTGCCTCTATCCACTGATTGCGGGTTTTCTCAATCGGATTATCCGGCATGGCAAACGGCAACTTGGCAATAATGACCTGCACACACATCTCACCGGGTAAATCCAGACCTTCAGCGAAACTGTCCAGACCGAAAATAATACTTGGACGACCGGCAGCAATTGCCTCATGATGGCGCTCTAATAATATCTGTTTGGGTATTTCTCCCTGCACCAGCAATAAGGGCAAATGACTGTCCGGCAATTTCAGCGCAACCTCCTGCATTTGCCGCCGTGAAGAAAATAATACCAGTGTCCCAATAGGTTCGTTTTCACTAATCAGCTTCGGCAGCCATTTAACAATTTCGCTGGTATGCGCTGCCGCATCTTTCGGGCTGGCTGCCAGTGGCGGTATATACAGCTCACCCTGTTCTGCAAAATGAAACGGGCTGTCCAGTGCCAGCATAGTAGTATCAGGCAGCCAGCTCAGGCCTGTTTGCTTTAACAGTAAATCAAATGTACCCAGTGAGCGTAATGTGGCCGAGGTCAGCAATGCCCCCGCCGCCCGCCGCCACAAACCACTGGCCAGCTTACTGGCACTGGTAATGGGAGAGGCATGAAAGTTGTAGTCAACCTTATCTTTAGCTATCCGAGTAATCCATTTAGCCAGTGGTGCTTCGCCTTCAACTTTTTCCGTGGACATTAAATCCCATACATCCACGACCTGTTCAGTTCGCGCCAGCAGCATGCCCAAATCAGTACTGAGTTGATCAAGCAGGCTGCTATCCTTATTCTTATCTCGTCTAGAGGCAGATAATGCCTCATTCATACCATTTAAATGTTTCAGCAGCATTCGTGCGGCGATAGCGGTATTATTTACCAGCATATTCAAACTCGATGGTATTTCACCATCCGGCCACAGCCAGCTGCTTTCTTCGATACCGTCCTGTACTGCCAGACTGGGTTCATCAGCCAGACAAATCAGCCATTCCTGCAAACTTTCCTGCAAACCCGATGCAGCTTCAACAGCCAGCACTGCAAGTTCACTTTTATCCAGCACACCAGCTACTTTATCTACAATATTACCAATCCGGTCTAAAAACCATAATGTCTGATTCAAACTATGTTCAGCCGCAAATTGCTGTAAAGCTTTATGCGGTAAATGGTGCGCTTCATCGATACAATAAAAACTGTTGGCCGGTGCCGGCAAAATTACACCGCCGCCCATGCCAATATCAGCCAGCAGTAAATCATGATTGGCTACCACAACATTCACCGTTTCCAGCGTCTCCCGCGCCAGAAAAAAAGGACACTCGGCGCGGTTCGGGCACCCGGATTTCAAACAACCATGGCGATCATTAGTTACTTTCTGCCATAAACCGTCGTCAATTTGTTCCGGCCATGTATCCCGGTCTCCATTAAAAGTACGGGCAGCAAACTGATCTGCCATATTACGCAATACTGCCAATTCTTCTTTTTTAGGCTTCCGCTCCCAGAGTACCATTTGTGGTTCAAAACCCTGCAAACTGTCCTGTGCGTTTAATTGGGTTAATTGATACAGTTTATAGGGACATAAATAACGTCCGCGTCCTTTAGCCAGAGCAAAACTAAGACTCAGTCCGCTGTGTCTGACTACAAACGGTAAATCACGCCCGACCAGTTGTTCCTGCAAGGCGACAGTCGCACTGCTTACTACCAGTATTTTGCCGCGCGTCTGCGCCATAATACCGCCGGCAAGTAAATATGCCAGACTTTTACCCACTCCTGTCGGCCCCTCTACTACAACGATAGACTCACCATTGCGCTCCGGTGCATCCTCACCATCCTGCTGTTGCTGAGTGCGTGAAAATGCATTAGCAACGGCTGCAATCATTTCCCGCTGTGCCTGCCGGGGCCGGAAATTAGGCAAACTTCTGGCAATACTTTGGTAATGATCACGTATGGCGTTTTTTTCTAAATCAGTAAGCATAACAATTCAAACAATAGGCAAATAGCATAAATCTATATTCTTTTTAGTAGTAAAGTTATTTAAAATCAGTATATTTACAAACTAATTCCAATTATATACTTAAATTCCATATTAAATTTTTAGCAGGCACATTATGAACAAAATTATCTATTTCGTTTTATTCTGTCTCGTGACAACAGGTCTTATTGCCTGCTCTAAAACTCAGCAAGATTCCACAGCAGGCAGTACGACCAAAAAAGAGCTGGTTTTTGGTGCCTCTGCTATGCCTTACAGCACAGTATTTGAACAAGGCATTAAACCTATTCTGGAAAAACAGGGCTACACCATTAAAACCATGAATTTTTCCACGCTGGAAGTGAATAATCAATCTGTTAATAATGGTCAGGTTGATTTTAATCTGGATCAGCATACTGCCTATCTTAATGTCTTTAACCGTGAAAAAGGTACACATCTGTATCCTTTGGTACATATCCCTACCATACCGGCTGCCATTTACTCAGACAAATACACATCCTTTCAGCAGGCGCCTAATGGTGCTACTGTGCTGATTCCCAGTGATCCGGCCAATACTTCACGTGCATTGCGCATTCTGACCGATAATCATTTCATTCAGCTCAAATCCGGTACTAACCCGATACTGGCAACATCCAGAGACATTGTCAGCAATCCAAAACAATTGAAAATTAAAGAAATGGATTCAGTCATGATTCCGCGCACACTGGGTGAAGTAGATTTCGGTTTCGCCTCCGGTGGAATTGCTTACCAGTCTAAACTTGATCCGAAAAAAGCCGTACTTCGTGAAAAAGTAATTCCGGAAATGGAAATGGTGGTTACCATTAATGAAAAAAATAAAGATACCCACTGGGCAAAAGACTTAAAAGCAGCCTATCAATCACCAGAATTTAAACAATTTATGCAGAAATACAATCAAAATCAGATGTGGACACTACCACAAGGTGAATAAACCTATTTCATCCTGAAAATTGCCGGTAATACTATCACGCATTACCGGCAATTCATCTATAAATTCATCACGTAACAGTAAAAATTTAAAAACGTATAGCAGTTCACTACTTATTAATCACAACACTGAAAATAAACCCCGCATGGAATATTTATTAACGTATGTTTTGCAGTATGGCTAAACAAATCGGTACAGCAGCCTAACATGTTTAATAAAAATAACAAAACAAAAATTTTAAATACATTTTATAATATAGAAATTACATAACTTAATTTATAAAAGCATGACTCTTTACAGTATCAAACCTGCTTTTCAAAAATTATTACGCCCGCTCATGTTCTGGCTGTATCGAAAAGGCGTTACAGCAAACCACATTACCCTTTCTGCAATTGGTCTTTCTGTATTAATCGGTGTCATACTGGCTATTTTTCCGCATCCGGGATTATTCTGGCTGCTACCGATTACATTGTTTATCAGAATGGCGCTCAATGCACTGGATGGCATGCTCGCTCGTGAATGTAACCAGCAAAGCCGGCTTGGTGCTGTCTTAAATGAATTGGGTGATGTCTTATCTGATATTGCCTTATATGTGCCGTTCATTCTGTTACCGGGCAGTAATACAACTGTGGTACTGGTAATGCTCTTCTGTGCAGTACTTACGGAATTTTGCGGCATTCTTGCTCAAACAATTAATGGCATCCGCAGCTATGCGGGTCCCATGGGTAAAAGTGATCGTGCCCTGATTTTCGGTACATGGTCTTTATTACTGGCTATCTGGCCAGAATTAACATCATGGAACAATCTGCTGTGGTGTATATCAATTGTCTTACTGGTCTGGACTTGTGTTAACCGTTGTCGCAGTGCACTGACCGGAGAACACTGATATGCTGTTGCAAAAATCCTTACTGGTCATTTTCAGCCTTTTATTACTGGCTACAGTTATCAATGGCTTATTAGTGTACCTGAAACCGGATAAAGACTGGCATGAACTCACACTGCGTATTCGAACGTGGTGGATTATTATTATACTGTTTTCTCTGGCATTAATCAGTCCATCCTGGTTAGGGATATGTTTTTTTGCTCTGGTCAGCTTCATGGCGTTAAAAGAATATTTAACGCTGGTACCGGCACGCCATGCAGACCGTATGCCTATCCTGTGGATGTTTATCACTATTCCGATTAATTACTGGTTTATCGGCAGTAACTGGTACGGTTTTTTTATTATATTTATTCCGGTATATATGTTCCTGTTTTTACCGGCACGAATGGTTATTGCTGGTGATACCAAACATTTTCTGCGTACAGTGTCTCAATTGCAGTGGGGTTTGATGACAACTGTATTTGCTTTCAGCCATGTTGCCAGTTTGCTGGTACTGCCGAATGATCATCAGCAAACTGGTGCACTATTGGTACTGTTTCTTGTGGGTTTAACAGAATTCAATGATATTACTCAATACTTGTGGGGTAAATCTCTGGGTAAAATCAAAATAACACCTAAAGTCAGCCCGAACAAAACTCTGGCCGGACTACTTGGCGGCATAGCCAGCACGACAATTGCTGCCATGCTGCTGGGTCCTATACTGACACCACTGAGCTGGGAAATGTCTTTAATTGCAGGTCTGATCATCAGTATAAGCGGATTCTGTGGTGATATTGTCATGTCTGCAATCAAGCGGGATATTGGTATTAAAGACAGCGGCACGATATTACCCGGCCACGGAGGTATTCTTGATCGTCTGGACTCATTGATTTTTACTGCACCGGTATTTTTTCATTTCGTTCGCTATTTTTACTACTAAATCATGCTTAAATCATTACTCAAACCCATATTTGCATTATGTATAGAATGGCCGTTTATGCGTTTCTGGCTGGGTTTGCGTATTCATCAGCATCACAATCTGCCTAAACAGGGTCCGGCAATCATTGTTGCTAATCATAATAGCCACATGGATGTATTTGCACTGATGGGTCTATACTCACCTTTACAGCAAAATCAGATTCATCCGGTAGCTGCAGCAGATTACTTTCTGAGTAATAAATGGCTGGCCTGGTTTGCAATTAATATTCTCAACATTATTCCGGTTACCCGTCAGAATGGCGGTCAGAACAATCCGCTTCAGGGCTGTGAAGAAGCCTTACGTCAAAACAAAATCCTTATCCTATTTCCAGAAGGCTCTCGTGGCGAACCCGGAAAAATGCAACCGCTCAAATCAGGTATCTGGTATTTAAGCGCTGCTATGCCAACTGTACCCATCATTCCGGTATGGCTACAGGGAACTGAACAGATTATGGCTAAAGGTAATCGTATTCCGCTGCCCCTATTCATAGACATTAATATTGGTAGTGCCATGTATTACCAGCCGGATAAGGACCAGTTTAAAGCAGATTTATTAAATAATTTACTCGCATTGCGTCCGCAATATACGAAAAGAGATTCTGATGACTGAACAACGCCAAGCAAAAGAAAGTACATTTTATACCAGCGATAAACAAGAATTATTTTATCGACACTGGCCTGCAATTACCTCCGGCACAATACGTAAAGTTATTGTATTGTTTCACCGCGGACATGAACATTCTGGTCGTTTGCAGCACATTGTGGATGAGCTGAACATGCCGGATACGGATTTTTATGCGTGGGATGCCCGCGGGCATGGCCACTCTCCCGGCCCTCGCGGTTACAGCCCGTCTCTGGCTCGTTCTGTACAGGATGTGGATGAATTTATGCATTTTGTTGCCGCAGACAGCCAAACTCCCTTTTCGAATATCATAGTGATTGCCCAGAGTGTGGGAGCGGTACTGGCAGCAACATGGGCACATGATTATGCCCCGAAAATTCGCGGACTTGTATTAGCCTCTCCTGCATTTAAAGTAAAACTGTACGTGCCGTTTGCCCGGCCATTGCTTAGTTTCGGACAATATGTGAAAGGTCTGTTCTTTGTTAATTCCTATGTCAAAGGCAAGTATCTGACTCATGATCCTGAACGTGTTAACAGTTTTAATAACGATCCGCTGATTACCCGTGCAATTGCAGTAAATATTTTACTGGATTTATACCGTACAGCCGACCGCGTCATTGAAGATGCCGCTGCTATTACTTTACCTACACAACTGCTGATATCCGGTCAGGATTATGTAGTGCACAGGCAACCACAACTGGATTTCTATCAGCGTATTCGCAATCCGCTCAAAGAAATGCACATTCTGCCCGGTTTTTATCACGACACATTGGGCGAACTTAACCGAGAAGAAGCTTTTACAAAAATTCGCAGCTTTATCGATACCTTATATCAGCAGCCAGTAGCCGCTTTTAACTATCAGCATGAAGATCGCTGGAGCCCGAGTGCAGATAACTGGCGTGAATTAAGCGGCGGACCGGTTCCGCTTTCTTTCAGTGCCTTTAGTTATCGTGCCTTACATAAAGGTATGACAACCCTTGGTAAACTTTCTAATGGTATTAAACTGGGTTGTGAAACTGGCTTTGATTCCGGCAGTACACTGGATTATGTTTATCAGAATCAGCCTCAGGGTCAAAACTGGCTGGGAAAACAATTTGACAAAGCCTATCTCAATAGCATTGGCTGGCGAGGTATCCGGCAACGCAAAATTAATCTGGAATATATGATTAAACAAGCTGTATCAAAACTACAGGAAGAAAATCTTCCGGTTCGGGTTGTTGATATTGCTGCCGGTCATGGCAGGTATGTCATTGAAGCATTATCCAATATCAATGCAGTTGAAGAAATTTTATTACGCGACTACAGTGAACTTAATGTCAGCAAAGGTCAGCAGATGATTGCTGATTATGGTTTAAGCAATAAAGCGCGATTTGAAATTGGTGATGCCTTCAATCAGGAACAACTCGCAGCACTTACACCTCAGCCAACCCTGGGTATTGTTTCCGGACTGTATGAACTTTTTCCGGATAACTCTCTGTTACGCAATTCACTAAATGGTTTAGCAGCTGCTATCCCTGCCGGTGGTATCCTGATTTACACCAATCAACCTTGGCACCCACAATTGAAAACCATTGCATGGTCTTTAACCAGCCATCGTCAGGGTCAGCCGTGGATTATGCGTAATCGTTCTCAAGGTGAAATGGATGCTCTGGTAAGTGCAGCCGGTTTTGATAAATGTGCACAAATTATTGATGAATGGGGGATTTTCAGCGTATCCATGGCAATTCGCCGTGCATCATGAAGTTGCGTAGTCAATTAAACTGTCTGGCAGTAGGCTGGTTAATCATTCTGGCGCCGTTTTTCTTGGTAACGTATGAACTGGTTAATCAGTTTACTGCCACACGAGCTGATATTAATAGTGTGGTATATAGCTGGGAACAATACATCCCGTTTATTCCGCTCACCATTATTCCTTACTGTAGTCTGGCTTTGCTCTATAGCATATCTTTATTTTTGTGTCGCTCTGTATCTGAACAGACTCGTCAGGCCTGCCGGTTAGTATTAGCTTCTACAATAGCCTGTATCAGTTTTTTACTATTTCCTCTTCGTTTTAGCTTTATCCGTCCCAAAGTTGAAGGTTTTACCGGCTGGTGGTTTAATCAGCTGGAGCAGTTTAATTTATCTTATAATCAATCTTCAATACTCTATATCATCCTAAGCTGGCTGCTGTGGCAACACTTTTTACAACATACTCCTAAACGTTTGCGCTGGCTGATTCATTGCTGGTTTCTGTTAATTAGTATTTCTGTATTGACGACATGGCAACATCATTTTATTGATGTAATCATCGGCATCGCTATTGGTATGTTTATTGACTGGCTAATACCGGTTAAAAAAATACCAAAAACCCATATTCATATACCGTGTACACAGTCAAAAAAGCTGACTAAGTATTATGCAACAGCAGCGCTTGTGTGCTTATGTTTTGGAATTTATTCTACTCCGTGGTTATTATGGCTGGCATTATCTTTATTTATCGTCAGTTGTTCATATCATTTTGGTGTTAATACAATATGTAAATCACCCCATGGCAAATATTCAGCAGCTACTTATATTCTGTTATTTCCCTGGCGATGTCTGATGACTATTTCCAGATGGCTGTATACCCGTAAAATTCCTGCTATCAGCCCAATCAATAAGCACATTTTTATGGGTAGTTATCCTTGCAGCAGTATTAAACAAAAAGCCATTCTGGATTTAACATTCGAATTTCCACGCGCCCAATCTACATATAATTGCGTGTATAGATGTATACCGATGCTAGATCTGGTTTGCCCCAGTATGATGCAATTGCAACAAGCTGTCAGTGAATTAGAAAAATTACGTACACAGCACAATAGTGTTTTAATCCATTGCTCATTGGGACTATCACGTAGTGCCATTGTAGTAGTAGCATGGCTGCTGGCTTTTGATAATTTTAAAACTGTAGAACAGGCCTGTACATTTGTGCAGCAACAACGCCCGCAAATTGTACTAGGCTCCAAACATATGGAACTTCTTGAGCAATGGCATATCAGCATAACCCAGAATCCAATGAACATGAACTTAGTAAAGTGTTAGTCAGCCACACATTAGCAAGCTGGCGCTTTTTGTTATTGATGGCATTAATACCTTTATTATGGGCAATATTTTGCGCATCTGCCGGCTTAATACGTTCACTGATCACAGCTGGTGCCGGTATGGTTATTTATCAATGCTGGCGGCTATGGCTGGATAATCATTATATTTCTGAACTCACTCAGGAAAATAATCGGCAGGCTGGTATTATTCTTACTTCTATTTGGCAAAAACAAAAACTGCAAGATTTTACTTTGGAACAAAGATATCAGGGAGCACTGAAGCAACTCAAATATTCCTTAATAAGCTGTGCTCTGCTCTGGCTAATCTGGATTATTACTTTATTGTTTAAATGAAATATCTATAGATTTAATGATAAAAATAAGATTAATCTATGTTAAATTAAAATGGTATAGAAATTTTTATACATAAACAGTTAAGCGAATAAGTGATATATCTGTCACATTCTTCATTCGAAGCAATAGTCACTTAAATTTTCAATATAGATTATACTAATCATCTTTTTTGTATCAATAAAAAACTAATCAGATGAGTCTGCACATAGCTCTGTATCAACCCCAAATTCCTGCTAATACCGGCAATATCGCCCGTACTTGTGCCGGCACACATACCAGCCTGCATTTAATCCATCCTTTAGGTTTCTCTACCGATGACAAGATGCTTAAGCGTGCTGGTCTGGATTACTGGCCTCATGTAGATATTCATTATCATGATAGTCTGGAAGCATTCATCAGCATGACCGAAACTCAAACTAATGCACAGGTCTACCTGATAGAAACCTACGGCACTCGCAACTACACTCAGTTCGACTACAGTGACCCCAATCAGCAAATCTACTTCCTCTTCGGTCGCGAAACCACCGGACTGCCTCAAGCATTCGCACAGGCACGCGCAGAGCAGTGTCTGCGAATCCCGCAGTCAGAGCACATCCGCTCACTAAACCTGTCCAACGCCGCAGCTATCGTTCTCTACGAAGCACTGCGTCAGCAGTCCTTCCCTCTCTGACCTAGATACAGCAACAGCAGCCATCAGGCTGCTGCGGTATTGTTTTTCTTCTGTGGTATTTCTCAGTACTTAAAG
>NZ_JACFRQ010000005.1:0-47918 GCF_016100865.1 Snodgrassella sp. W8132 | reverse complement strand
ACTCCTGCCTGCATTTATTTTTGACTTTCTCTTCACTCAACTGTTTTTCCTAAGTTTATTTTTTGCTCCTTTGACTCAGTTTTGCTGTTTTATTTGACTCCACTATCTGCCTATAGGGATATTGACTTGTTTATAGCCTCTATTCCTTCTACTTGTGATTAGATGACTCTTCTTATATTTGTATTTGGCACTTTTATATGCTCACTTTAAATTATTGTGGACTACTTCGACTCGGCTTTATTGATTAAACCAAATTTAATTTAGAAATATTTAAGACTATCGTTTCTATATAGAGCTTCAGTAAACTTTTTTGTTGTTAAAATATATCAATGAAATAATTAACTTAACTTTTATTTTGTACTTTATTAACTCTGTACTATATAGATGTGTCCTATAGCTATCTTTCTAACTTTAGTCTGTTGCTTTTTTTTATATTTTGATTTTGTCAGAATAGTATTAGCCAAATTTAGAGATACAAATATATATAAAGATAAAGTGGCGGTTTTCTGTTACCTTTAATTAATAGTTCTAAATTAATTCCGATAATCAGATAATTTTCTATTTTAATTAATCTTATATTTTGTTTTTAAATATTAAGTATAGAATCAAGTCATAATTATATTGTTTTGATAATTGTATATAGGTGTATTAAAGCTTTAAATACGATCTGTTTACACTTTAACAAGCTTATAAATTGCTCAATCTGACTGATTAACGCAGTCTTATGTTTTAGTGTTAAGTTATATTGCAAATAATAATGGTTTCTATTATCATGCAACGATATGGAAAACCAACGCAAAGTCAATTTTTTAATTGTTATTCTAGTGCTGGGCGTGCATGCTATTTTATTTTGGACAATAGCATTTAATGAACAGCAGATTAAAGTTGATAATAATATACAAGCACTGAATTTTGTTGATTTAGGTATAAGCTCGGATATGGCTGGCAAGATTGCTGACGATGTTCCTCAACAACCCGAATCTCAACAGCATGTTGTGCATAAACAGACGGTAAAAACACCGCCTAGAAAAGTGCTACCTGAAAAAACTCTGATAAAACCTGTAGCAACTAGCAAAGTACAAAGTCAATTTAAAGTTACTCCACCCAAAGAGGATGAACCGAAGCTGATACCTGCAGTAGCAAAATCATCGCCAATAGCGCCTGCACCTAGCAACAATGTTCCAGATGCTACTTCTGCAAATACTGGCGGAAAATCAGATTCCAAATCTGCAAATGGTAAAAACAGCAGTGATCAGTCTGCTGGTAGCTTAGTTGTGCCAAAAGAATATCAGGGAGGTTATCTGGCTGCATTAAACCCGGATTATCCGTATGACTCTCGGAGTAATGGGGAAGAAGGTGTGGTGGGTATAAAGGTTTATGTAGGTGCAGACGGAAAAGCACTTAATGTCACTATAAGTAAAAGTAGTGGCTATAGCCGTCTTGACCGGGCTGCTAAGCAGGCAATACTGAGATATCGTTTTAAACCAGCTACGCGCGGTGGTATTCCAATCTCTTATAACTATCAGTTTAATATAAAATTCAAAATATCAGATTGATAAAAAATAACGATAAGTAATGTAATTTTTGTATTTTAAATGATTTAATTAAATCATTATTAACTTTGAAGGTAATTATTCTTATGGATGGTAATATTGCTTCAATTTATGCTCAAAGCGGTTGGATTTTGCTAACTGTTCTGGCTATTCTTGTCTTGATGAGCATTATAACCTGGATTATTGCTTTGGTTCGATGCTGGAGTTTATGGTGCGCAAGGCGGGATAATCGCATAGCTTTAAATTGCTTTGAGACAGCTGAGAATCTGGTTCAATTGCAACATGAACTGGCTGAAAACCATTCACCGGTGGCTTTACTGACTCGTGATGCATTACACGCAAGTAAGCTTTATCATGATAAAGCTAATCATTCTTTGGCTGCGGCCATGCCCTTTAACCGCTACCTTACCAGTCAAATTCGTAATAGTATGGAACAGATTATGCGCCACTATGAGAGTGGGCTGACTATATTGGCATCAATAAGTTCAAGTGCTCCATTTATCGGATTATTTGGTACTGTATGGGGTATTTATCATGCTTTAATTAATATTGGCCATAGCGGACAGATGAGTATTGCTGCTGTAGCTGGTCCTATAGGTGAGGCATTAATTTCTACCGCCATAGGTTTATTTGCAGCGATTCCGGCTTTACTGTTTTACAATGGTCTGGTACGCAGCAAGAAAAATTTAAGTCGTGATCTTGATGGTTTTGCTCATGATTTACATGCACAATTATTAAATAATGAGGAATAGTGATGGCATTCGGTCATTTCAGTGATGATGAGGTACATGAATCAGCTGATATTAATGTAACGCCGCTGGTTGATGTAATGCTGGTACTCTTGATTGTCTTTATGATTACGATGCCAGTATTAACTCATTCTATCCCGTTAACTTTACCTACCACTGCTAATCCTACGGAGCAAACAGAACCAAAATCTCCATTACGCTTATCGATTGGTGCTGACGGGCAATATAAATTAGGCGAACAAACACTTTCCCTAACTCAACTAAAAAATGATTTACATCTAAAGGCTCAGGCAGATCCAGAACTAGTACTGGCGATAGCTGCTGATAAACACGTTGCTTATGATCATGTTGCTCAGGTATTAGCCGCTGCTCGGGATGCAGGTTTGGTAAAAGTTGGCTTTGTTACGGAAGATAAATCGTAAATTAAATATCTCAATATAATTCTATTAAATGGACTTTTTGTCGAGGAAAGTCCATTTTTTAATAGATTATTGTTATTGCAATATAATGAATTAAATAATACTACAATAAAATTTGACATCATAATTATATACTTAAACTATTTTTGTATCCGTTTGCGCATATTAAATAATTATTCATAATTACTGATATCAATATAGTTGCGTATATTATTTCTAGTGGGAAGGAATATCATATTACTGAGTGGAGACTATTCATATAATCGATAATAGGCACTAATAAAATATACATGATGTCATTTTTTCCTTAGTCTTTTATCACCGCTCTTTTCTTTTTTATTTGTTTTTAGAAAAGTGCAGAACTGATGATGTCCAATATTTCAAAAAATATATTTATAACCATTCAAACGATTGATTCTCCCTTTTATATTTATAATGAAATTTTCACGATATAAGTATTAATAAAAGCAATATATCAATATTGCTTTCCAGAGTTATGGAATAACAGAGTTTATTATTCAGCAGATTTTTCTGAGGTACTTATTAAAATAACTTGTAAAATTTAGATATTGTTATGTAGTAAATTTCATGTAAAAATTTTCTAGATTATTAAATAATCCATCTATTAAATATCTGTATCTGGATTTCTATCTTTAAATGTAAAACAGGTAGATTAATTGTTGATTATCTACCTGTTGTATTTCGCCTGATCTAACGAATAATGCCACGTGTTGATTGTGCAAAAAATTCTTTAAACACATGTAACTCAGGTGCTGAATCTGCTTCAGCAATAATTCTGGCTTTAGCATCAGCATAAGCCAATCCCTGGCGGTAAAGAATTTTATATAGACGTTTGATGTTGGCAATTTGTTCTGATGTAAATTGGTGCCGGCGTAAACCTTCAGTGTTAAGTCCGGCTGGCTCGGCACGATAACCGGCAGCCATAACATACGGAGGTACATCTTTATGCACACCGGCAGCAAAAGCTGTCATAGCATAATCGCCAATTTGACAAAATTGATGTACAAGTGAGAAGCCGCCCAGTATTACGTAGTCACCGATAACAACGTGTCCTGCAAGCGATGCATTGTTGGCAAAAACTGTATGATTGCCGACAACACAGTCATGAGCCAAATGAACATAAGCCATTATCCAATTATCATCACCTATACGAGTTTCACCAATGCCGGTAACGGTACCCGTATTGAAGGTGGTAAATTCACGGATGGTGTTATGGTTACCAATAATAAGTCTTGTTGGTTCCCCATGGTATTTTTTATCTTGTGGGATTGCTCCCAGTGAAGCAAACTGAAAAATTCGATTGCCTTCACCAATAGTAGTGTGCCCGTCAATAACAACATGCGGTCCGATATCGGTATTAGCTCCAATCTGCACGTTTGCACCGATTATGGTATAGGCTCCCACAGATACGCTACTATCGAGTTCTGCTTTGGGATCAATAATGGCTGTGGGATGAATCTGCGTCATGTATATTTCCTGCTGTCGTGGTTAACGACTAGTTTAATCATAGATGATTAATATTTTTAGTGATGTATTTTTTATTTTTCTACCTTGCGTTTGGCACACATGATTTCAGCTTCTGCCGCAACCTGATTATCTACTAAAGCAACAGCCTTGAATTTACCGATATCACGTTTGTTTGCCAATAATTTAACTTCGAATTTCAGCTGATCGCCGGGAACAACCTGACGCTTGAAACGGGCATTATCGATGCCTACAAAAAAATAAATTTCATCATCGTCACGACCACCATGACTTAAAATAGCCAGTGTTCCACATGCCTGTGCCATAGCTTCAATAATCAACACACCAGGCATAACCGGAAAATCAGGAAAATGACCAAGAAAAAAGGGTTCATTAGCTGTGACATTTTTAATTGCACTCAAAGTCATGGCTTCACTGTCGTAAGCGATAACACGATCAATCAGTAAAAACGGATAACGATGAGGTAATAATTTCTGCAGGGTACGAATATCTAAAGGTAAAGACCAATCCATTGCTTTAATCCTGTTGGTTTGATGAATTGCCGTTTAATTCGGCTAATTGATGTTCCAAGGCTTTTATTTTTTGATTCATTTCATGTAAGTGACGAATATGGGCAGCATTTTTTACCCAGTCACTATGTTTTTGTAACGGAAAAATAGAAGCATAGTATCCGCTTTCCTTAATACTGTGGCTGACAGCTGTAGCGGCACCAATCGTTGTTTTTGGCGGAATGTGTAAATGACCACCAATCATTGCTGCACCGCCGATAACGGAATAAGCGCCAACTTCTGTACTACCGGCAATGCCTGTACAGGCTACAATAGCTACATGAGCACCGATTTTGCCGTTATGGCCAATCATCACCTGATTATCAATTTTGGCATCATTTTCTATGATGGTGTTTTCAATTGCTCCGCGGTCAATTGTGGTGTTGGCTCCAATTTCGACATCATCGCCAAGAATCACGCAACCGGTCTGAACAATTTTAAACCATTCATTTTTCTGTTTGTCCCATGCAAAACCGAACCCATCAGCACCAATAACACATCCCGAATGCAGTTCTACCCGGTTACCCAGTATACAACCATGATAAATGGTTACATTAGCATGAATAACACAGTCATTACCCACCGTACAATCATCTTCAATAACAGCGCCAGCCAGAATGCGTGTGTTTTCACCAATGATACAGCGCTCGCCAATAACAACATGAGCACCAATTTCGCAACTGGCTGCAATTTTTGCAGATGGTGCAACTACTGCACTGGGATGGATAGATGCTTTAGCCTGAATGCGAGGATGAAACAAACGGGCAACTTGGGCAAAGTAGAGATAAGGATCATCAGTAACAATCAGTGTACGATCAGTTAAAACTTCGGCAGATTTTTCGGTAACAATCAGTACCCCAGCCTTACTGGCCAATGCTTCTGCACGCAAACGCGGATTACTGAGAAAGCTGATATCGTTTGCTTGCGCCTGTTGTAATGAAGTAATTCTGGTAACAATGACATCACTGCCACGCAATTGTCCGCCCAGCTGTTCAACTAAAGCGGTAGCGGTTATCTGGTTTACAGCCATATTTCTGCCTTACTGTTTTTGTGCATTTAATGCTTTAATAACAGCATCAGTGATATCAAATTTACTGTTGACAAATATGGCATCCTGTATGATTAAATCATATCCTTCTTTTCGTGCCATTTCGATAATAACTTTATTGGCATTTTGCTGAAGTGAGGCAAACTCTTCATTACGACGCAGGTTGTAATCTTCTGCCAGTTTTGCAGCTGCTTCTTTATATTGTTCATCCATTTGCAGCATTTGTTTTATTTTTGCTTCTCGTTCGGCCGCCGGAACTTTCCCTGATTCAATTGCTTCTTTTAATTTCAGCCCTTCAGCTTGCATGACTTGCAGTTTTTTCTGCAACGGCGCAAATTCTTTATCAAGATCTTTCTGAATAGACTGAGCCTGAACAGATTGCTGATAAACACGGCTGGTATCAATAAAGCCGAGCTTTTGTATACTTTCTGCCCATGCAAAAGAGCAGGAAAGCACAGCAGCAAATGTTAAAACAATTTTTTTAAACATAAATTTGTCCTTATCTAGCTGCGATTAGAACGTAGTTCCCAACTGGAACTGGAAGCGTTGTATCTGATCTTCCGATTTCTTATGAATTGGATAAGCATAACTGAATTTCAGTGGTCCCATAGGTGACAACCAGGTAACAGCTAAACCAGCAGAATAGCGTACTTCGTTACCAATACTTGATTTATGTGTTTTGGAGCCGCCATAAGGATTTTTTTCATCATAATAGTTATAAGTTTTGTTATCCCACACACTACCGGCATCTGCAAACATGCTGAGGCGGACAGTATGCTGATCTTTAATTCCCGGAAACGGGAACAACAGTTCTGCAGTTGCAGTAGCAATATAATTACCACCATAACTGCTGGAATCACTACTATATGAACCGTCACTGTATCGGTTAAAGTATTTCGGACCAAGTGTACCAGACTCATAACCCCGTACTGAACCTAAACCACCGCCATTAAAAGCATACATAAATGGCAAATCCTTGGTTTTTCCATAGCCATCCGCATAACCAAGCTGTCCGTATAGCATAAGGGTAAAGTTTTTATTTATCGGGAAATACCAGCGCTGGTCATGACTAATGCTGTAATATTGTAAATCGCCGCCGGGTAAACCACTGTTAATATTAGCATTCATTATGTAGCCGCGAGTAGGCCATAATGAACTGTCTGTAGTGTTACGACCCCAGCCGACAGTACCTTTTAATATCCAGTTATCTTTACCATATTTCTGAACAAATTCAGCATAACGCTGCGGCGCATATTCGCCATATAAGTTAACGGCCAGATGCTCTGCACCAAGACTGAAATTAACCCGATCATACTCGGTAATCGGTACGCCCATGGTCATTGCTGCGCCGATGGTTGTGGTTTTATAGTCCATTGAGTTACTGTCTGATTTGCTGGGGTTATAACCACGGTAGTATAGGTTATACCCCAGACTGACACCATCAGGAGTGAAATACGGATCAGTAAAGGAAAGAGCCGCAACCTGATTAACCTTGGAGCGGGATAGTTGCAGACTAGCCGATTTACCAGTACCAAACAAATTATCCTGTGCAATACCTGCTGACAGCAGCAAACCGTCATCCTGCGCCCAACCGGCACCAACATTAATAGAACCGGTTGATCTCTCTTTGACACTCATATCCAGATCAACCTGATCTGGTGTACCTGCTACAGGCTTAACATCTACTTGAGCATTATCAAAATAGCCTAATTGCTGAACACGCTCTTTGGAACGGTTAATTTTCGATACATCATAGGGAGCGCGTTCCATTTGCCGCAATTCACGCCGTAGTACCTCATCACGGGTTTTGTTGTTACCTGTAATATTGATCTGATTAACATAGACTTTACGATCAGGAACGACGTTTAGTACAAAATCGACAACATGTGTATTTTCATTGGGTACAGGGCGAACATCTACCTGACAGAAAGCATAACCTGAGCTACCCATTTTGTCCTGAATTGCTCTGATGATATTAATCATCTGTGAGCGGTTGTACCATCTTCCCGGTTTGATTTTAACCAGTTGCTGTAATGATTCTGCGGGTACTTCACGGGTATCACCGCCAACAGTTACATTACCCCAGCGATAGCGTTCGCCTTCATTTACTGTGATGTTAATCATCTGAGCAGTTTTATCTTCACTGCTGTTTACTTTAACATCAGCAATACGGAAATTCAGATACCCATGATCCTGATAATAATTATTGATTTTATCCAGATCCTGCTGTAACTGGGTATCTGAATAACGATCATCCCTAGTTAACCAGCTTGTCCAGCTTTTCTGGCTTAATGACATCTGTTTACGCAAAGTATGGGCAGAATAGTGTTTATTACCACTAAAATTAATTGATTTGATGGTTGTCGTTGCACCTTCATCTATTTTCAGCTCAAGTGCAACACGATTACGTTCCAGCCTAGTAACCTTGGGAGTAATTTTTACCGCATTTTTACCACGCTGGCGATAGGCGTCCTGCAAGCCTACTATTGCCTGCTCTAATATAGCCGGATTAAATACGCGTGATTGCCCCAGACCAAAACCACTCAGGTTTTTCTTAATATCATTATTATTGATGGATTTACCGCCGGTAACATCAAAGCTGCTGATAATTGGCCGTTCCACTACAGTTAACAGGACCTGATTACCCATGGTTTCAACCCGTACATCATCAAAAAAACCTGTTGCATACAGTTTTTTGATAATCTCTTCACCCTCCGTATCGGTAAAAGTATCACCGATTTTAACCGGAAGGTAACTGAAAACAGTTGTGGGAGCTGTACGCTGTAAACCCTCTACCCGAATGTCTTTTATGGTAAACGGTTCGACTGCTAAAGCCAGTGAAGACAGGCCCAGAGCCATTAAACTGACAGTAATCTGTTTTAATTTCATCATTCATCCAAACAAACGGGTAATATCATTGAAGAAAGCCACCAGCATTAACATTAACATGGCAGCAATACCAAAACGCAACCCCATTTCCTGTATACGCAAACTCAGGGGTCTGCCACGAATCCACTCGATGGCATAATACAGTAAATGCCCCCCGTCTAATACGGGAACGGGTAATAAATTGAGTACGCCAAGACTTACGCTAACCAGAGCTAGAAATTCTGTATAACTTTGCCAGCCCATAGCAGCAGTTTTGCCAGCCACATCTGCAATAGTCAATGGACCGGAAAGATAATGCAGCGATGCCTGACCAGTAAGTAATTTAGCAAACATGGAAAGAGTAAGTGTAATGTAATCCCACGTGCGTTGCATAGCCAATCGTGCGGATTCAAAAAAACCGGGCTGATAATGCTGGCGAATCTGGGCATCCCATGTTTTATCACGCATGGCACCTACACCAACCTGACCAATAATTGCTCCCTTTTCAAGCACTGATTCCGGTCGCAGGCTAGTTTGCAGAATCTGTCCGTTTCGCTGATAACTAATGTCAAGTTTTGCACCAGCACTGGCCCGGATACTGTCTACCCAATCCTGCCAGCCAGTAAGTTTGCGTCCATTAATGGTCAATAAAATATCACCTGTACGCAGACCAGCTTTAGCTGCGACACTATCCGGTATAACCATACCTATCTGATTAACGACTTTGAAAGGTGCAATACCCAGATAACCGGTTTTGGCAACATTAGCAGCAGCATCGGTACCGGCAATATTCAGTTGCCGCTGCTGCGGTTGTCCGGCTGCATTGATAACATCAACCTGAACTTTGCCGCTATCCAGATTAAGCATAATTTTAGCCTGAGCATCCGTCCAGTCTGTGACAGCCTGTCCGTTAACACTATTGATACGGTCGCCTTGCTGAAAACCTGCATCAGCAGCTACTGTAGCTGGCTCAACCATACCCACCCAGGGGCGAATTTGAGTAATACCACCTATGCTGAAACTTGCTGCATACAGCAGTACAGCTAATATCAGGTTCGTCAACGGACCGGCAACAACGATTGCAATACGTTTAAGAGGATGCTGCTTATCAAAAGCATAAGGTAAATCAGCTTCACTGACATCTCCTTCACGGGTATCAACCATTTTGACATACCCCCCGAGAGGGATGGGTGCCAGACACCATTCGATATTGCCGCGTTTTAAACAAAAAAATGGTTTACCAAAACCAATACTAAAACGCAGTACTTTAACACCACACCAGCGAGCCACAACCAGATGGCCTAATTCGTGCAAGCTTACCAGCAGTAAAATTGCTACAATAAAAGCAAATATGGTTAATAACATGGTTTATCCTGTTCTCATCCGGCAGACCGGCCAGCTATCCATGCACTTGCTACACTACGCACCCGTGTATCAAGTTGCAAGAGTTCTTCTATAGAAGACGCAGTTTGCCCGCTAAAATATTGCAGACAGTTATCAACTACTGACGCTATATCAACAAACTGAATGTTTCTGTCCAGAAAGGCAGCTACGGCAACTTCATTAGCTGCATTCAGCACACATGAACTGGCCGGATTATTGCTGTGTAATACATCATAAGCCAGTTTCAAGCATGGAAAACGTACGAAATCCGGTGCCAAAAAGTGTAAACCACTTAAACTGGTAAAATCCAGCTGTTCAACCCCTGAATCAATTCTGTCTGGTAAGCCCAGACAATGTGCAATCGGAATACGCATATCCGGTTTACCCATTTGAGCCAGTACAGAACCATCTCGGTAACGAACCATGCTGTGTATCACACTTTGCGGATGAATAATCACTTCCAGCTGTTCAGCAGCAGCATTAAATAACCAGTGAGCCTCAATTAACTCAAGGCCCTTATTCATCATACTAGCTGAATCAACAGAAATTTTGCGACCCATCTGCCAGTTTGGATGGCGTATTGCAGCCTCTGGGGTAATAGCCACAAAATCTGCCAGTGCGGTGTGCAGAAAAGGACCACCTGATGCCGTTAAAACCAGCGATGCTACGCCAGCATGCTCCAAATTTCCCTGATAATTATCAGGTAATGCCTGAAAAATAGCATTATGCTCACTATCTACAGGTAACAGCCGTGCACCGTACTGCTGAACAGTCTGCATAAATAAGGCACCGGCGACTACCAGGGTTTCTTTATTTGCCAGATAAATAGTCTTACCGGCTTTCGCTGCTGCTAACGTAGGTCTTAAGCCGGCGGCACCGACAATAGCAGCCATGACAGCATCAGTTTCACTATCCTGTGCAACATCGCACAGAGCCTGTTCTCCAAATAAAACCTCTGTAGTAACAGCAGCAGTCTGTAATTGTACTCGCAGAACATCCGCCTGCGCAGCGGTGGCAACCACAGCGTAAACTGGATGATAACGAATACACAGTTCTGCCAGACGATCAATTTTCTGGTGTGCGGTTAACGCAAAAACAGAAAACCGTTCAGGATGGCGCCCAATAACATCAAGAGTACTCTGACCAATGCTGCCAGTCGCTCCCAGAATAGTTATAGAAGTAGGATTATAACCACTCATCAAAAAATCACTTTACACTAAAACAGGCTATCAAGGCGGCATAAACACTCAGTACAGCAATCAGGGAATCTATCCGATCAAACACACCACCATGTCCGGGTAAAAGCTGGCTGCTGTCTTTTACACCACCGGCACGCTTTAACCAGCTTTCCAGCAAATCACCGCAGATACTGACTGCAGTCAGAACAAAAGCCAGACACAGGGTTTGCCACCAAGGTAGAATAACCGGTAACCAGCCTTGCTGTTGCAGGATAATTGTATAGATAGCAACGCAAATAACCGCACCAATAGCACCTTCCCAGCTTTTATTCGGACTGATAGTTGGAGCCAGTTTACGTTTACCCACAGCCCTTCCGACAAAATAGGCAGCAATATCGGCAATCCACACTAATGCCATGATCGATAAAAGAGCACCGGCAGCTTTAGTATCCGGCCGCAAAGAAATTAATGCCTGCCAGAAGGGCACCATTAATAGCCAGCCAATCATGACACCAGACAAGTTGGCTCTGATCTTCCATTTAAATTTTAACCAGACTGGTACGATAATCAGCCAGAACAGCAAAACCATTATCTGTGCCCAGAGTGGTAATGCCGTCTGCTGATAATAAAAATAAAGACATCCACCGCCTACTGCGCTGACCAGCAGATAGAGGGCATTCTGTATGTTAGTGAAATGGGCAATACGGGCATATTCCCATAAAGCCAGTAAGGCAATCAGACCGCTAAATGCAGCCCATAAACTGTTGTTAGCCCCGAACAACATACCTATCATTAAGGGCAGTAAAACCAGAGCAGTAAGAATACGTTGTTTGAGCATAAATAAATTTAGAGTCGCTGTTGGGTAAGTGGCAACTGCTCCGAGGTTCTGCCAAACCGTCTCTCCCGTTCCTGATAGGAACGTACAGCATTAGCCAGCTGAGATTCATCAAAATCCGGCCACAGAACTGGCGTAAAATATAACTCGGTATAAGCCAGTTGCCATAGAAGAAAATTACTGATACGGGTTTCGCCGCCTGTACGGATAAATAAATCCGGTTCGGGAGCATAACCAAGTGACAGATATGGCAGGATGCTGGTTTCAGTCAGTTTGGTATCTCCGGCCTGAATAGCCTGATTAACCGCCTGCAAAATATCCCAGCGACCACCATAATCAGCAGCTATAGTCAGAGTTAGCCCGGTATTGGCTGCTGTCAATGCTTCTGCTTCTTCAATCCCGTGTACGATTTCTGCTGCAAAACGGCTGCGATCACCAATGACACGCAGACGCAGATTATTTTTATGCAATTTTTGTACCCGTTTTTGCAATGACTGCAAAAACAGCCCCATCAGAAAATTAACTTCGTCCATAGGACGACGCCAGTTTTCAGTAGAAAAAGCAAAGACTGTCAGATACTCCACACCCATACGTGCGCAGTTTGCTGTCATTTCTTCCAGCATTTCCAGCCCTTTTTTATGCCCCATAATCCGTGGCATCAGACGTTTTTTAGCCCAACGTCCGTTACCGTCCATAATAACGGCAATATGCCTCGGGATTTCGGTATGTTCGGGCACACTCTGAGTACTACTAGTAATCAAAATACATCCTTTACTGCAATTATATAGTTCAGATTGCCATCAGATCGGCTTCTTTAGTTGCCAGCATCTTATCAATTTCAGCAATGTATTTATCAGTAAGCTTCTGAATACCTTCTTCACCGCGACGAACTTCGTCTTCACTGATTTCTTTGTCTTTATGCAGACGTTTGAGGTCATTATTGGCATCACGTCGTATATTACGCACGACTACCCGACCATCTTCAGCTTCACCACGGACTACTTTAATCAGATCTTTGCGTCGCTCTTCGGTAAGCATTGGCATGGGTACGCGAATCAGATCACCCATTGCAGCCGGATTCAGGCCAAGATTTGAGTTACGAATAGCCTTTTCGATAACAGCAGCCATTTTACTTTCATAGGGTTTCACCCCGATGGTGCGAGCATCCAGCAAGGTTACACTGGCAACCTGACTAACAGATACCATGCTTCCGTAATATTCTACCTCAACCTGATCTAGTAAACCGGTATGAGCGCGCCCTGTACGAACTTTAGACAGATTATCGCGCAATACATCCAGTGATTTCTGCATTTTGGTTTCAGCAGTGCGTTGAATTTCGTTAATCATGAATATTCCTGTCTGGCCTGACAGCATTTATTTCAATTTTCTCAAATTTTTGCTGTCAGAAAATGGCAAACGCGCATACTAACGCAGTTATACGCGTCACCACAAGTTTAGTTAAGCAGTCTGATGTTTATACATGGACTAATGTACCTTCATCTTCACCCCAGATAACCCGTTTAAGTGCTCCCGGTTTGAAGATGCCGAATACCACAATATTCAGTTTCTGTTCACGGCATAAAGCAAATGCCGTGGCATCCATTACTTTCAGATTCTGGCTAATTGCCTCATCAAAAGTAATTTGCTGATAACGTTTGGCCTCAGGGTTGGTTTTAGGATCAGCAGTATAAACCCCATCAACATTGGTTGCCTTTAACATAATATCACAATTCATTTCTACTCCACGTAAACTTGCTGCGGTATCTGTAGTAAAAAACGGATTGCCGGTTCCTGCTGCAAAAATCACCACTTTACCCTCTTCCAGATACTGGATCGCTTTCGGGCGTGCATAAGTTTCTGCTACCTGCTGCATACTCAGTGCTGACTGCACTCTGGCTTTAACCTGCTGACTTTCAAATGCTTCTTTCAGAGCCAGTGCATTCATCACCGTAGCCATCATGCCCATGTAATCGGCGGTAGCACGTTCCATGCCTTTGGCTGATTGCGCCATTCCGCGAAAAATGTTACCGCCGCCAATAACAATAGCCACTTCTACACCCATATCGACCACTTCTTTAACCTGTGCAGTGATTTGCATAATGGTATCGCGATTGATACCAAAAGCATCCGGCCCCATCAGGGACTCTCCGGATAATTTCAATAATACACGTTTGTATTTTGCTGGTTTGGTCATGATCATTCTTTCTGTCAGTTTGCCATTAGATGTTTAACAGCGATCGATAAATTTAAAAAAATGGGAACTTTTATTTCAGCTATCTCAACCTGAGTAAACAGATAACTCAAAAAAAAGCACCCTGATTCAGGAGCCTGAATCCAGAGTGCCCGTGGCATAAACAGCCTTATACTTTAGAAGCAGCGGCTACTTCAGCAGCATAATCCACTTCTTTTTTCTCAATACCTTCACCAACATGGAATGCAACAAAACGACTTACTTCAGCATTTTGTTCTTTCAGGAATTTTTCCACAGTCTGGTCAGGATTAATAACGAACTGCTGACCCAGCAGAGTTACTTCAGCCAGGAATTTCTGTACCCGGCCTTCAACCATTTTTTCAATGATATTTGCCGGTTTGCCGGAAGCTGCAGCCTGCTCTTCATAAATGTGGCGTTCTTTTGCCACAATTTCCGGGTTCACTTCAGCAGCAGAAACGCATTGTGGTTTGGATGCAGCAATGTGCATGGCTACCTGACGGATAGCTTGTGCATCGCCACCTTTGTGTTCTACCAGTACACCGATTTTGGTACCGTGCATATAGGTTACTAAACTGTTATCAGTTTCAATTCGTTCAAACCGTCGTACAGTGATATTTTCACCCAGCTTAGCAATGACAGCTTTACGAGCTTCTTCAACAGTAACGCCATCATCTGTTTTGGCTTCAGCCAATGCTTCCAGTGTAGCAGGGTTGTGCACGGCAACAGCTTTAGCCACAGCCTGAGCAAATGCCATAAAGCTGGCATCTTTGGCAACGAAATCTGTTTCACAGTTAATTTCAGCAACTGCACCTACTTTGCCATCCACGTATTCAGCAACTACACCTTCTGCTGCAGTACGGCCAGCCAGCTTACCAGCTTTGGCACCAGATTTAATGCGCAGAATTTCTTCGGCTTTTTCCATATTACCTTCGGCTTCTACCAAAGCTTTTTTGCATTCCATCATGCCCAAACCGGTAGCAGCACGCAAATCACCTACCATTTTTGCAGTAATTGCAGCCATGTTTTACTCCTTAAACTTAATTATGCTCAGCCAGACAGATATCAGGCTGAAAAATTGTTTTAAAAAAAGGGGCACTAACGTCCCCTTCTTTTACAAAGATATGAGATAACTAATTATTCAGCAGCAGTTGCAGCCTGTTTTTCTTCTGCGGCCTGAGCAGCCTGAACCACTTCCTGTAAAGACTGAGCTTTACCTTCCAGAATGGCATCAGCAATACCACGGCAGTACAAACGAATTGCCTTAGCTGAGTCATCATTACCCGGAATTACATATTTAACATCATCAGGGCTGTTATTGGTATCAACCACAGCGATAACCGGAATACCCAGTTTAGCTGCCTCTACCAAAGTACCTTTCTGATAACCGGTATCGATAACGAAAATCGCATCAGGCAGGCCTTTCATATCTTTAATACCGCCCAAAGAACGTTCCAGCTTAGCAACTTCACGCTGCATTTCCAATACTTCTTTTTTACCGTAACCGGCTTCAGTAGCATTTTCCAGCGCAACAGTTTTTTCTTCCAGACGTTTAATAGACTGTTTTACGGTTTTGTAGTTAGTCAGCATACCGCCCAACCAGCGATGATCAACGTAAGGAGCACCGGCGCGGGTAGCTTCTTCCTTAACGATATCACGTGCCTGACGTTTAGTACCTACGAACAGTACAGTTCCTTTATTGGCAGCCAGACGACGCACTACATCCTGAGCCTCTACAAACATCGGCAGGGTTTTTTCCAGATTGATGATATGGATTTTGTTACGCGCACCAAAAATGTACTCAGCCATTTTCGGATTCCAGTAACGTGTCTGATGACCAAAGTGTACGCCTGCTTCCAGCATCTGGCGCATAGTAATTTGTGACATAATAATCTATCCTTAAAAGGGTTAAAGCCTGACACTGCCACGCATAGAACTCTGCAACAGAGCACCCTTTCGCGTACAGTGCGAGCGTTGTTTATTTTTACCGAGGTAAAACACTCAGATGATACAGAAAAAAAGCAGTTACGGCAAGTATGCAGCTTTACGGTATCCTGCCTGAGTATTAACAGGCCAAATTATGCAGATACATACAGATAAAAGACAACAGCGTGGTTATTTGCGCCGGCAGCGTCAGCAGTTAAAGGATGATATACGTCAGCATGCTACTACCCGAATTAACCGCCTACTCTATCCTCTGATCCGACGTAAAAAACGGATAGCCGTATACTGGGCAGTAGGCAGTGAATTATCACTGTGGTCATTTATTATTACTGCTCAGAAACGCGGAGCAACAGTTTATTTGCCTTATATTGCAGCCAGACAACGACAATTATGGTTTACTCCCTGCCCTATCCTCTCTCGTAAGCAAGCCACAGCCCGTTTTATGGCTCAGTACGGTTTAAAACAAAAGCGCGGTTTAATTCCTCAATTTCATGGTCAGCGGATTCGGGCTCGCTATTTACATACTCTGATTGTGCCGTTGCTGGGAATTGATCAAAAAGGTAATCGTCTGGGACAGGGCGGGGGTTATTACGATGCCACACTTTCAGCATTACAATCCTGGCAACCGAAATTAATAGGGGCTGGTTTTGCCTGCCAGCGGTTACAAGAAATTCAAACTGAAAAGCATGATATCAAAATACCTTATTTTGTCTGTGAACAAGGTGTTGTGCACTTTAAGCTGGGTATAAATAAATTATCTGGCTGAATATTTATACAGAAAATGGTTTTAGTATTTAAGATACTTTTAAAAGTATAAATAAGGCGATAAATTTAATTTCAAAAATCTTAAATAGATTGTAAAATAAAATATTATGCAAAAGTAATATTTTTAAATGAAGATATTGCGGGATATATTTATTAGAGCTTGGCTTATGATTTCCTGATGATATGCTAATTGAACTATCTAAAGATAAAAAATTTGCTCGAAAGAATAGAAAATACGTTTTGGCATGGAATAAACGGTTATTTATCTGAATATAAACCAGTCTTGTCAAATTTTATTTTTCAAGATAAGTTATTCTATGCTTTTTTTTATTTTAAAGATGATTTAATTATGCTTAAACCAGACAGGATAACTGTATTAATTATTAATAATATCAACACAATTCAAAGTAAAAATTAGAAATCGTAAACTACCAGTATCACCTTGGTTAATACAATACACTTTATCTGCTGATGCAAAATATACCATTTATATTATAAGTGAGAGTTTTGGCTATTATTCCGTAGAAATTTAAAAGAAAAAGATAAAAATTAAATGATTATTTTCTTTAAGCTTCAGCATTATTAAACAATATTATTCAGCAAGTTTTCTCTTCGTTGTTATCATTTAGTAATCAGGAATTTAGCTGTCTCGTTATTTCTGAATAGATCCCATTTTAAACTAAATCAAATCAATTATAAGGTTAGCTAAGTCTTATATTCGAAGGTGCTACCGACAAATATATAATTCAGCACATAAGTACAATTTTCTTAGAAGGCAAAACAATAAAATACGGATATCAGTATATTTATTGTTTTGCCCGATAATCGGTAATATTCTGGAACTAATAATTACAAGCGAGTAAATATCTGCTCTTCAGGCAGGCGTGATTTTGGCCGGGTAGCATTACTGTCATTAGCGGCACGATAGCCAAGACTGACTACCAGTACGCTTTTCAACCCCTGCTGTTGCAGACCAAGAATTTCATCCATTTTCTGATCATCAAAGCCTTCAATTGCTGTTGAATCGATACCAATAGCAGCTGCTGCAAATAATAACTGCCCCAATACAATATATAACTGTCTGCTTTCCCACTCAAGCTGGCTATGTGGTGTCGCGCTATTTTTATTAACATAAAAATGGCGACCTTTATCCATCATTTCCTTGATTTCACCTTCTTCGAAACGACCATCCTTTTCTTCCTGAGCCAGTACATTCTGTAAATGCTGCTCATCCAGGGGGGTTTTAGCACAGAATATTAAGGTATGTGATGAATCAGCTACCCGCGGATGATTCATTTCTACAATTGCCGGCATGATTTTGGCACGAGCATCGTCATTATCCACTACAAAAAAATGCCAAGGCTGTGAATTTACTGATGAAGGGCTGTTTCTGATAACTTCAAATAGTTGCGCCAATTGCTCTGCCGGAATTTTTTTTGTTTTATCATAATGTTTGGTCGTATAACGCTGTTTGGATATATCAGTAATATTCATTGTCTGGATTCCTGTTGTTTCTCAATAATTATTAAATAATTCAATTGATTATTTTAATTCAAAAATAATAATCATATTGATTAAATAGGTAAGGATACTCATAAAATATATATAACCACTATATATAATATACCGGCTATATAAATCAATTAGCTTACATTAATATATATTTGAATATGGTACTTCTGAAAAATTTTACCAATAGTATTTTATGTAAAAAATTGTTCAGTAAAATAATAATGTTCATGGTATACATTACTTTTAAACCAGTATATTTAGTGTATCTAACTTCTCAATAACATACTGAAATCATCACTATTCATTGTTGTTTAATTTTTTGCTGACACTGATAACAATATATTTTACCGCCAAATATATTTTTATGATTCCGGCAATAATCAACTACGCCTGATGAGATATTTTTATGACACATGGAGCAAAAATAATAAGTTGCTGAACTCAAATTTTCATTTTGTGGATGAGCTATATGAGTTGATTTAGTTATCAACTGATCAGATGACTTATTCAAACCAAAATAACTTGGCCAGTCATATCGTGCTGGTTGATGCAACTGCACCAGCTGACGGGCAAATTTTTGTATACTGGCAATTGGTGCTGTACGGATAAAACTTAAGATACCCGCGGGTTTGCTTAACTGCTGTACTTTTGTTTGCAATTGCTCATTTTTTATTACGCTGTCCAATCCAGAAACTGGATTTCGGGGACGCCGGATACAGGCATCGTTAGAGACGAGTATCAGGCTATATAATGACGGACGCAATTTTCTGCCAAAACGGATGGGCAGCTGAATCTTATCTGAAAGTAATAAATTATTCAGCAGGCTGATATGACGTCGGTTTTGTTCAAGAGGAGAAGACATTCCCTGTTCATTACCTTCATATATACGTGAAAACTCACCCTGCTCATTAATAATCAGGCTGCCAGTTATTCTTTTACTTTCACATACAAATATTTGTAGATAGCGGTTAATCAGCAAATGGTCGATTTGTGCCACTTTTCCCTGATACTTTAATCTTAAATCATTAATAATTACCCATTCGGAATGATTGCCAAAATGAAACTGCAGCTGATAAGCAGATTCTGCTTCACCTTTGATTCCCGAACGGATTAACCGCAGATGATGTTCAATATGCTGACGCGTCTGCTGTGTTAGATCAGACCGTTGCAATAGCTGGTGGAGTATTTCTATGTCTTTTACTTTACTGTCAGCCTGCTTAAAAATCATTTTTAGAATTCAATTGCAATAATTAGTGATAGATGTCTGTCTGGGTCTGATATGGGGTTTTCTATGATTGTCCGGTAAATGATAAAACCACCGGAAACCAAAAGAGTCGTATTATATTTAATAATACGACTCACTAGCTATAATGATTATGCCAAATAAGCTATTATGTTTTTCTCATGATTTAGCTATCAAGTTTGATAAATTTCTGCATATCATTAGTCTGACAGGCTGTTAACTGCGAAAATAAAAAAAACCGCTGTTATCAGCGGTTTTCAGAATCTGGTGCCCAGGGACGGACTCGAACCGTCACACCTTGCGGCGGGGGATTTTGAGTCCCCTGCGTCTACCAATTTCGCCACCTGGGCTAGCGAAGAAGACGCATTATAACGGATTTTCCATGGCTGTAAAGAATTTTTTTATGGTAAAAAATTTTTTTAACTGATTCTGAATAAAATATTGATTTTATTTTTGGATTTTTTTATATTTTACTTATTAATTTTAAAATTAAAAAATTTCTGAATTTTAAATATTTATTTAAAGTTCATTTTTGTATTATTATTAACTTTATGCTTAACATACAAAATTTTCTGGCTGTATTAACATCCGCGATTTTATTGGGTGCCTGCCAGCCTCAGTCGGCAGTTAACAATGCTCAGCCAGCAAGTGCTGATTCAGCCAAACCACTGCATCAGTATAATTTTGAAGGCAGTGATGTACGCGATGCCGGCTTGGGTGGTAAAGATTTTTCCTTGCTTGGTTCTGACGGTAAAACAGTACATCTGCGTGATTTTCAGGGTAAAATAGTAGTATTAGTGTTCGGTTATACCCATTGTCCGGATGTTTGCCCGACTAATCTGCTTGCTTACGCAGATGCAATAAATCAGCTAGGTGAGCAGGGAAAACAGGTACAGGTATTGTTTATTACGGTTGATCCGCTGCGTGATACACCACAGGTTATGGAAGCTTATGCTCCAGCATTTAATCCTGACTTTATTGGTTTAACTGTAAATAAACAACATCAGCAAGAGCTTAATAACGTTATTAATCAGTATAAAATTGCTGTACATAAAGTAGCAGGCAGTAGTTCCGGTGAATATTTAATGGATCACAGCACAGGAACATATTTAATTGATAAACAAGGCCGTACCGTAGTTTATGAACCACACAGCCAGACAGCGGCACAATTGGCTCATGACATAAAACAATTACTGGATTAAAATTATTTAATTATTATTTTTATAATTTCTGCAAACTTATTTTTCTGCAAAAATAATTTATCGTTTAATAAGTTTGCTTTTATGTATATTATTCAACACTGACAAAAAAATGACTGTACAATTAACCATAGCGTTATCTAAAGGTCGAATTTATGAAGAAACCCTGCCATTACTCGCTGCGGCAGGAATTAATGCTATTGAAGACCCGGAAGAGTCACGTAAACTGATTATTAATACTAATCATGACAATATCCGTTTAATCATTGTTCGGGCAACAGATGTGCCTACATATGTGCAATACGGAGCAGCTGATTTTGGAATCGCTGGAAAAGATGTTTTAATTGAACATGATGGCGACGGATTATATCAACCTTTGGACTTGAATATTGCCCGTTGCAGAATGATGGTAGCCGTACGCAAAGGGTTTGACTACGCAGCAGCTTCACAACCCGGCTGCCGTTTACGCGTAGCCAGTAAATACCCTAATATTGCGGCTGAACATTTTGCCGGCAAAGGCGTACACATTGATTTAATTAAATTATATGGTTCAATGGAGCTGGCACCTCTGGTAGGGTTGGCTGATGCAATTGTTGATTTGGTTTCGACAGGTAATACGTTAAAGGCAAATAACCTAGAGGCTGTAGAGCATGTTGTAGATATTTCCAGCCGGCTGGTCGTAAATAAGGCGGCCTTAAAGCTGAAATATGCAGCTATACAACCAATTATTAATGTATTTACTAGTGCACGAAATCACGAAATTTAAATTTTTTATTAACAGGAATTCTATAAATGACTACGGAAAATTCGGCCAAACTGGCAGTACTTATTGATGCTGATAATGCTTCAGCCAGTATTGTTGAATCTTTACTGGAAGAGATTGCCAAATACGGTATTGCCAGCGTTAAACGCATTTATGGCGACTGGAGCAGCGGCCTGTCCAAATGGAAAGATGCACTGTTACCACACGCTATTACCCCTGTACAGCAATTTGCCTATACTAAGGGAAAAAATGCCACTGATATGGCTATGGTAATTGATGCCATGGATTTATTATACAGTAATACTTTTGACGGCTTCTGTATTGTATCCAGTGATAGTGATTTTACCCGTCTGGCTTCCCGTATTCGTGAAAATGGTCTGACTGTTTATGGTTTCGGGCAGAAAAAAACGCCCGAATCTTTCCGTAAAGCATGTGATAAATTTATTTATACTGAGAATTTACTTAGCCATACCACAGTAGATATCGGTGAAGATAAAGCCCAGACACCGATTTTCCGCAATAAACGCAAAACTCCGGCTGAGCTGAAACAGGATACTGCACTGATGAATCTGTTCCGCAATGCAGTGAAGGAGCATGCAGATGATGATGGCTGGACATCATTGGGCGTTATCGGTCAGTATATCAACAAGGTTAATTCCGATTTCGATGCACGTAATTATGGTTATACCAAACTCTCTTATCTGATCAGTGCCATCGATATTTTTGAAACTCAGATGCACGGCAATCATTTATGGCTGCGTCTGAAAAAACGCAATAGTAGCCTTGCGCCTAAAACAGAAAGCAAACCTTACACATCGGTTAGTGAGCCGACAGCTTTCCAGCAGAATAATGATGCGCCCCTGGTTATTACCATTCCGGCAGTCAGCACAGCCATGCCGGCAGAAAAAGTAAGTGTAACCATAGAGCCGGAAGAAAAAAGCAAGGCTAAAGAACCGGTGCTGGTACAGATTGAAACCAGAGCTCCGGAATTCACCAGTTATGAAAAGGGCCGGGAAGATCAGACTAAACGCGGCCGTGGCCGTCCTCGCAAAACAGTATTCGAAACGACGGTAACTCCTGCGGAAAGTAGCCGTGGTCGTGGTCGTCCGGCAAAATCCGGTTTCAATAACCGCTCATCCAAATCCGGTCGTTCTTCTGGTGAAACATCCAGCCAGCACCACTGGAACCGTCTGGTGCCGATGGTACAAAAGGCCATTGAAAGAACCTGTGATATTGAAGGCTGGGCGACAGTGAGCTCAGTTGCTCGCGAGCTGGTAACCAGCGATGGCGGCTTTAATGCTAAAGACTATGGTTTTGACAATGCCAATAATGCTATCTCGGCAATTAGCAGTGAGTGGGTAGACAGCCGTAAGGCCGGCCGTGGCTTACGGGTACGGGTAGTAAAACCTTATGATATTGAAGTAGATGGTAATACTATTCCGGCTCATGAACTGGCCGCTAAATCAAAAACACCGGTTATCGATGAAGATGACGATAATTTCGGCAATAATTTTTAATTAATGATATCAGGATCGGGCAGCTCAGGCTGCCCGTTATACATAGGCATGAAATATATTTCTACGCTGGATGCTGATTTTAAAGCCCAGCTAACTGCATTACAGGCATTCGAAACTGCACAGGATCCACAAGTGGATGCAGCTGTGGCCGCTATTTGTACAGATGTGCAGCAACGCGGTGATGCAGCTGTAATTGAATATACTAATCGTTTTGATCACACACAGGCTCAGTCTATGGCTGATCTGACATTAAGTCAGACAGATCTGGCCGCAGCATTTGCCCGTCTGCCGGCAGATGTGCAGACAGCTTTACAAACTGCTGCTAAACGGATTGAAAGCTATCACCAACACCAGAAACAGCAATCATGGCAATATGAAGATGAAAATGGTACTTTACTGGGGCAGCAAATTACTGCTCTGGACAGAGTAGGCATTTATGTACCTGGCGGTAAAGCGGCTTATCCAAGCTCAGTGATGATGAATGCCATGCCGGCACATGTAGCCGGTGTCGCTGAAATTGTGATGGTTGTACCGATGCCATATGGAGATAGAAATGATATTGTTCTGGCGGCAGCTTATGTAGCCGGAGTTACTCAAGTCTTTACTATAGGTGGCGCTCAGGCCATAGCAGCTTTAGCTTATGGAACACAAAGTATTGCTCAGGTTGATAAAATTACCGGACCCGGCAATGCTTATGTTGCTGCAGCCAAAAGGCGGGTATTTGGTGTTGTTGGTATTGATATGGTTGCCGGCCCTAGTGAGATTCTGGTGATTGCCGATGGTACTACTCCGGCCAAATGGGTGGCTATGGATCTATTCAGTCAGGCAGAGCATGATGAAATTGCACAGGCTATACTGATCACAACCAATGCAGATTATGCTCAGGAAGTAGAAGCCCAGATGGATGAGTTAATAGCACAGATGCCACGCAAGGATATCATTGAAGCTTCACTGACTAATCGCGGAGCCATTATTCAGGCTCAGAATCTGGATGAAGCATGTGATATTGCCAATTATCTGGCACCTGAACATCTGGAGCTTTCGGTAGCTGACCCACAAAAATGGGCACCGAAAATCCGGCATGCCGGTGCTATTTTCATGGGGCAATATACCAGTGAGAGTCTGGGAGATTATTGTGCCGGCCCTAATCACGTATTACCAACCAGCCGTACTGCTCGGTTTGCTTCCCCGCTGGGTGTATACGATTTTCAAAAACGCAGCAGTCTGATTCAGGTTTCTGCTGAGGGTGCCCGACAGTTAGGACAAATTGCCAGCATTCTGGCACATGGTGAAGGCCTGACTGCACACGCAAGGTCGGCTGAACTACGTATGGAATAAAGATTTTATTCACACGTGCCAATGCTTCAATAGCATTGGCATTTTTATTTATGTTGTGTGACTAACTATTTCATGCAGATTTTAATCTATTTCTGGAATCTGTATTTAATCTGAACCCAGATAATTGAAAATACAAACTCTAATAATACGATAATAATTTAAATCAAATATCATAAAAATAAACAATTTTCTAATAAAAATCCAAAAAATATTTTGTATTTTTATATGCTGAATGTTTCCAGACTACAATACTAAACGTCAATTTAAACAATTATTTGTAAGCGTCATTTTTTCTCTATTGACACACTCAATAGGGCCGGGCTTATACTGAGTTGTGAATACACTACTATTCTAATTTTATAGTAAGGAGTTAATAATGCAGATTAAAAGACTGGATCATCTGGTATTAACTGTTAAAGATATTCAGGCCTCCTGCGCTTTTTATGCTGATGTACTTGGCATGCAGGTAAGTACATTTGCAGATAATCGTACTGCTTTGCATTTTGGTCAGATGAAGATTAATTTACATCAACAAGGACATGAATTTAAACCTAAAGCGAAACACCCTACTCCCGGTTCTGCTGACTTGTGCTTTATTGTAGAGCAGACTCTGGATGAAGTAATGGCTGTTTTACATCAGCATAATATTCCATTAGAACTAGAGCCAACTTCTCGTACCGGAGCTTGTGGAAAAATTACTTCGATTTATATTCGTGATCCGGATAATAATCTTATTGAATTATCGAATTATCCAAATCAATAAATTTACCCGGATAATTTAATACGAATAAAAAATATACAAACCAAATAAAGAAATACTTATTGAGTGTCAGAATAAAATAATTTAGTTATTTTAATTTATTTTGCCAGTAGGTTGTTCATTTCGAATAGAGTTTATTAAATTGCAATTAATTGCTAAATGAAATGAAGTAGAAATAAATTAATGTCTATGGTATGAAGGTTTAAGTAAATTTAAATTTCTCTTCTTTGAATATCATTAATCAAATGTTTGCTAAGGAATTATTTTTGCAACGACAGAGTTGTCCGAATAATATTTACCAGTACATTTTAAGATATAACTAATAATGTGACTGACAGCTTGAGCTTAACTTGTTTAAGTTACATTTTTAATAATAGTAATAGCTAACAAATTATTTTTATTATTTTAAATCAAATATATTTTTGAATTTTATTATAGTATTGACTAATTATAATTCTATTCGTTAAAAGTTATTTGCATTAATCTGACTGAGCGGGCTAAGCTGTCTATGATTATATTTTTTGAGCTATGCCATAATATATCTTGCATTTTTACAATAATATTTAAAAGTCAGTTTATCGAATTACTTTAAGATAAGGGGAAAGAATTTCGCTGCTTTCCCCTGTTAATCATTATATTCAGATTCGTTCTGCCAGCTCCTGAGCCTTGCCTACATATAATGCAGGAGTAAGCGCCAGTAACTGCGCTTTTGCCGTGTCTGGAATTGCCAGCTGATTTATAAATGTCTGCAAACTTTCAGGGGTAATTCCATGCTTACCACGGGTAAGTTCTTTAAGCTGCTCATACGGGTTGGCTATCCCATAGCGGCGCATTACTGTCTGAATCGGCTCAGCCAGCAGCTCCCATGTTGTATCCAGATCTGCGGCAAACACAGCAGGATTGATTTCCAGCTTATTCAGACCACGCAAATGCGCTGTCAGTCCCAATATAGTGTAACCGAAGCCTGTCCCCATATTACGCAACACAGTACTATCAGTTAAATCGCGCTGCCAGCGGGATACCGGCAGTTTTTCAGCAAGGAATCCCAGCACTGCATTGGCCATACCCAGATTACCTTCTGAATTTTCAAAATCAATCGGATTGACTTTGTGTGGCATAGTAGAAGAACCAACTTCTCCGGCTTTAACTTTCTGCCGGAAATAACCAATAGAAATATAACCCCAGATATCACGGTTAAAATCGATCAGAATGGTGTTTATACGGCTAATCGTCTGGAAAAATTCCGCCATATAATCATGTGGTTCAATCTGAATAGTATAGGGGTTAAAGGTCAGCCCCAGATTATATTCGACAAAACGGCGGCAATGCCCTTCCCAGTCTATATCAGGATAAGCAACCAGATGCGCGTTGTAATTACCCACAGCACCATTGATTTTGCCCAGAAACTGCTGTTGCCGAACTAATTCCATTTGTCTTTGCAGACGAGCCACGACATTGGCGATTTCTTTACCCAGTGTACTGGGAGTAGCCGGCTGCCCATGGGTGCGGCACATCATAGGCAAAGCAGCATGAGTATGAGCCAGATTGCGCAATACAGTTATTAGTTCATTAAGCTTAGGCAGCAGTACTTCATCACGTGCCTGTTTCAGCATCAGAGCATGTGAAAGATTATTGATATCCTCACTGGTACAGGAAAAATGAATGAATTCACTGACTTCCATAACTTCAGGCACATTGGCAAAACGCTGTTTCAGCCAGTATTCAATAGCTTTCACATCATGATTGGTTGTGGCTTCTATAGCTTTAACTGCTTCGGCATCTGCTATTGAAAATTCAGCAATAACACGATCAATTTCTGCAATGGTGGCCGGACTGAATGGCGGAACTTCACTGATTCCTGCTTCGGCTGCCAATGCTTTCAGCCAGCCAAGCTCAACCTGTACGCGAGCATGCATCAGACCATATTCAGAAAAAATCGGGCGCAAATCAGCCACAGACGATGCATAGCGCCCATCCAGCGGAGACAGCGCATATAACGGATTTATCATGTTTCTTCTACTTCCAGAGTTATCAAAAGACAATTTTCAGTTAATCCGATGCGACAGCATTAACCGGTTAAATCAGTAAAAAGCTGTAATGCCTGCTTTCCCGGTTTCGGATGATTCAGTATCTGACGCAAATCGAGTAAGCGATGCACAATAGTCTGAGTAACGGTATTGGCCTGCTGCATCGCATGCTCATCACAATCAGGACGAGCTTGCCCTGACAGCATCGAATCAAACAGTTTACGTACATACATACTGTCATGACCATAAAAATTGACACCGATGTCGGTCATGCCGGCTTTATCAAAAAGAGTAGCAACCATGCAACTTTCTATTGTAGCCAGACCAAGAGCACCATCTTCCCCGCCTAGCTGCCGAAACAGTGAGTCAGCCGGAAAACCACCACAGGCGAGAAAATAGGCACGGTTAAAAACGGTATTGGTGGCAGTAATCATTTCAAACGTACGCCAGATCAGATCAAACTGTTCATGCTCGCGGTATTCTTCCGGAATATTGTATCCGGTTACCGGCAGGCGCAATAAACCACTCTGCGGGCGAAAGTGAAATACAGCACATGCTGCCTGTAAGGCATGAGGCTGATAGGCATCATCGGCATCCAGAAAAGCAATATGGCTGCAGGCAGACAATAATGCCCCCCAGTTACGCGCCAGCGCAGGTCCGCGATTAGATACCAGATATTCTGCACGAATTTTTTGCGGATAACGCTGCTGCCACTGCTGAATCAGGATGGCGGTATTATCGGTAGAGGCATCATCAATCAGCCACAGACAACCCAGCTCCGGCTGTGCCAGTACACTCTCTACAGCCCGCGCCAGTGTGTTTTCTGCGTTGTAGCAGGGAATAATGACATCAATACAATTCATGCTACAACCTTAAAAATAAGGCTGCCTAAATGCATCAGACAGCCTCGTGACTGTTTCTTAAACGCCCTGTTTCAGGCTGGCTTCAATAAAGCCATCAAGGTCGCCATCCATAACTGCCTTGATATTGCCGACTTCATAGCCGGTACGTAAATCCTTAATGCGCGATGAATCGAATACATAAGAACGAATCTGATGTCCCCAGCCCACATCATCTTTACTGGCTTCCAGATTCTGCTTTTCTTCATTACGCCGGCGCATTTCCAGCTCGAACAATTTTGCCTTAAGCATATTCATTGCTTCTTCGCGGTTGCGGTGCTGAGAACGGTCATTCTGGCACTGCACCACAATACCGGTTGGTTCATGAGTAATACGTACAGCTGAATCAGTTTTATTAATGTGCTGACCACCTGCTCCTGAAGCACGATAGGTATCAATACGCAAATCAGCCGGATTGATTTCAATTTCAAAGCTGTCATCGACTTCCGGATAGACAAATACCGATGCAAATGAAGTATGCCGTTTGTTATTTGAATCAAAAGGTGAATACCGTACCAGACGGTGAATACCGGTTTCAGTACGCAGTAATCCGTAGGCGTACTCTCCGTCCAGTTTGATAGTAGCACGATTCACACCGGCAATTTCGCCTTCATCTTCTTCAAGTATTTCTACTTTGAAGCCTTTGCGTTCGCCATAACGCACGTACATGCGCAACAGCATCCCAGCCCAGTCTTCCGCCTCTGTACCGCCGGCACCGGCAACAATATCTATGAAGCAGTTATTGACATCGGCAGGCTGATTAAACATACGTTTGAATTCAAGCTGTGCCAGTTCATCCTGTAAAGCGGTAATATCTGCCTGAACGGCTTCAAAACCGTCTGTATCATTTTCCTCCACAGCCATCTGCAGCAGCATCCGGTTATCTTCGATACCGCTGTGCAGATGATCCAGTGTGAGTACGATGCCCTCCAGCACTTTGCGTTCTTTACCGACTTCCTGAGCTTTTTTCGGATCGTTCCACAACTCAGGATCTTCTGACAGACCAATTACTTCTTCGAGGCGGTCTTTTTTGCCAGCGTAGTCAAAGATACCTCCGTAAATCGTGACTACGGGATGCCATATCATCCAGAATATTATTTAATTGATTAATCTGCTCCGCTTCCATGATGTTCTCTTAGCCATGTATTTGAAAATAGGCGCGTATTATAACAGAAGCCGGTGTGTCAATCAGGCCGCTTTTAAGCGGCCTGATGATAAAGAATAAATTGTAATCAGATGTTGATTGATAATTCTTTTTACCCGTTTACGGTACGAGGTGCCAAAGCAGTTAGTTTGTATAATAAATAGCGCAGTACGATGCCATAAGTAGGCAGGAAAAACAGAGCGGCAACGCTGATTTTGAACGCATAATCGGTCAGGGAAATCTGTAACCAGTTCTCGGCCATAAATGCATCCGGCGAATGGTAAAACGCAACAGCAAAAAACAGCAATGTATCTACAGCACTACCTAAAACAGCAGAAGCGCTGGGAGCAGGCCACCAGCGCCGGCACTGCCGCAGCCGGTTAAATACCAGAATATCCATCAGCTGACCGACCACATAGGCTGTAAAACTGGCCAGGGCAATACGGGCAACAAATAAATCAAAATGGCTTAATGCCGCCCAGCCCATCCAGTGCCCGTCTTGAAACAGGACAGAAATGGCATAAGAAAACAGTAATGATGGCAGCATTACCCAGAAAATGATTCGGCGCGCCAGACCTGAACCAAAAATTCTTACCGTTAAATCAGTGGTAAGAAAAATAAACGGAAAGGTAAAAGCGCCCCAGGTATTGTGTAATCCAAATAAAGTAAAGGGAAACTGTACCAGATAATTACTGGCTACGATTACCAGCATGTGCCAGAACGTCAGCCAGCGCAATGCTTTAGAGCGTTGCGCATCAGAAAATTCATACATATTTATTCCTATCAGTCGTATCGGTAACTGCGCCAGGCAGTAAAACTGCCCGAATGATGTAAACCGGCAGCCTGAGATACATGTGTCATTTTAAGAAGACTTATTTCACCTGAAACTGAAGTAATCGCTGTGCAGCCATATCGCTATAGCGTGTATCAGGCTCACCATAATTGGCATACGGATGGATGGCGATGCCGCCACGCGGTGTAAATTCACCATATACCTCAATGTATTTGGGCTGCATCAGGGCAATCAGATCTTTCATGATGATATTGACACAATCTTCATGAAAATCACCATGATTGCGGAAACTGAACAGATACAGTTTTAACGATTTACTTTCTACCATACGCAAACGCGGTAAATAATTGATATAAATGGTAGCAAAGTCCGGCTGGCCGGTTTTCGGGCACAGGCTGGTGAATTCAGGACAGATAAATTTAACGAAATAATCGTTATCAGGGTGTTGATTGTCGAAGGCTTCCAGCAGCTCCGGGGCATAATCACTACGGTATTCCGTATGCTGATTACCCAGCAGGCTCACCGTGCCCAGATTATTTTGCGCACGCATATATTTGATTTCCTAGTTTTTTTATGTGGGAGGTTTACGAACCACAGGGTGGGCGATTGTACCTGAAATTTGTATGAAATCAAAACTATATCAGTACAATCCGCTCTATTCCGTAAAGACAATATAATGGTTATTATTAGTATATTATTCCGATAATTTATAAAAAATCATCATAAAAAATAATTAAATGTTATTTAAATCCGAATTTAAGCAATAATATATCTTTGCCAAAGTTTTGTCCTTGCTTTTTAAGCATATTCATTATAGCCTGATGGATAAATCACGAAAAATTTAAAATAATAGAGTCAGACAGGAATTACTATGAATCAGGTAGCATCCCGCCCAATTGATGATGTCAGAATTAAAGAAATTAAGGAGCTGTTGCCACCCATTGCTCATTTATACGAATTGCCCATTACAGAGCAGGCCTCTGAGGTAGTACACAATACACGCCATGCTATTGCTGATCTGGTACATGGCAAGGATAAACGTCTACTGGTGATTATCGGTCCGTGTTCTATCCATGATCCGGCAGCTGCTATTGAATACGCTCAGCGTCTGAATGTATTACGTGAAAAATATGCACAAGAATTACTGATTGTTATGCGGGTTTACTTTGAAAAACCGCGTACTACGGTAGGCTGGAAAGGATTTATTAACGATCCGCATATTGATGGTTCCTATGATATTAACTATGGTTTGCGTCTGGCACGTAAACTGCTGCTGGAATTAAACAATATGGGGATGCCGGCAGCTACTGAATTTCTGGACATGATTACTCCGCAGTATTTTGCTGACCTGATTTCATGGGGAGCAATTGGTGCTCGTACAACCGAAAGTCAGGTACACCGTGAGCTGGCCTCAGGTTTAAGCTGTCCGGTAGGTTTCAAAAATGGTACTGACGGCAATCTGAAAATTGCTATTGATGCCATTGGTGCTTCCAGCCATCCGCATCATTTTCTTTCAGTAACCAAGGCCGGCCATTCGGCCATTGTACGCACCAGCGGCAATCCTGACTGCCACATCATTCTGCGTGGCGGTAAAGAACCTAATTACAGCCATGAATATGTACAGGCGGCGGTAAATGAACTGAACAAAAATCAGGTTACTCCTAATCTGATGATCGATTGCAGCCATGCCAACAGCTGCAAAGATTACCGCCGACAAATGGAGGTAGCACAGGATATTGCCGCACAGATTCAGGCAGGTGAACAGCACATTATGGGCGTAATGGTAGAAAGTAATCTGATGGCCGGACGACAGGATAACCCGGAAAATTACGGTCAGAGTATTACCGATGCCTGTATTGGCTGGGAAGAAACAGAAACTATGCTTGCCTTACTGGCACAGGCTGCACAGGCACGTCAGCAAAAGTAAACAGTATCGACACAAATATGTGATACCTTAAAATTATCCCCGCTATTTGCGGGGATAATTTTTTACCGTACTGATTTAAAGCTAAGCAAATGCTGACGCGTAGCCAGCCATGCGCCCAGCATACCCAATCCGCAGACTACCAGCATAATAGCCAGTATTTCCCATAGATTGAAAAAACGCCAGACAACATGCACGCCATACGGCTGCAAAATCGCACTGAGTAAAGGCTGGGTCTGATAGTTAAGCCAGTAACACAAGCCAATACTGATTGCTGCAGCTAGCAGGCTTTGCCAGATAGCCAGATACAGAAACGGCCGGCGGATAAATGAAGCCGGAGCGCCCAGCAGTTTGGTAATTTCGATTTCTTCCCGATGGCTGAGAATTTGTAACCGGATAGTATTGTAAGCAACCAGAGCAAAAGCCAGACCCAGTGTAATGGCCAGAAACCACAACAACTGATGGATAAACTGATTAATCTGATACAGCGTCTGCATCCACTCAGCATCCATTTTTACGCTTTCAACCATAGGTAATTGTTCGAGCTGAGTCTGTAAGGCAGTCAGTTCTTCCGGCGAACCTGCCTGCGGTGTAACCGTGAATGCATCCGGCAGAGGGTTACTGTCAAGCATTGAAACCAAATCCTGATTACCCATGCTGCGCTGCAACTCTTCCAGCCCTTGCTGTTTACTCACAAATACTACTTTTTCAAGTTGTTTATTGGCCTTTAAGGCTTTTTCAACGGTATGATTATCATTGGCTGTGGCATTAATCTGCATATAAAGTGTCATGGTGGGCACTTCATTCATCTGCCCCAGTACCTGCTGACCGCTCTGTACACCCAGATACAGAGCCAGCGGTAAAGTCATGGCAATGGCCAGCATAAGTAAAATCAGCAGGGTTGCTACCGGCTGACGCAGTAATTGACGTAATGCCTTGTATGCCGCTTCTTTATGCAGAGAAATAAACTGGATCATGCGTATAACCTGCCTTCCTGTAAGCGGATAATACGGTGTCCGTAGTCTGCCATTAATGTTTCATCATGTGCTGCCACCATAATCGTAGTACCGGCCTCATGAAATGTTTTAAACAATTCCATAATATCCAGTGCATAGGCTCTGTCCAGATTGGCAGACGGTTCATCTGCAATCAGCAGGCTGGGCTGATGTACCACAGCACGCGCAATACACAACCGCTGCTGCTCTCCGCCGGACAAAGTAATCGGATCAGCCTGTTCACGTCCGCTCAGACCAACTTTTTCAATCGCTATCCGCGCCCGCCGCTCAGCCTGTTTACGCTCATAACCGGTGATACGCAGAGGTAACATCACATTTTGCAACACATTGCGGTCAAATAATAATTTATGATCCTGAAAAACAATACCAATATGCTGACGCAAATAACCGAGCTGGTTATCGTTTAATCGCCCCAAATCCTGATTATTCAGCCAGACCTTGCCCTTAGTAGGTTTAACGATACCGCTGATCAGTTTAAGAATCGTTGACTTACCCGCACCGGAATGGCCTGCAATAAAAATCATTTCACCTTTGCTAATAGAAAAACTCAGGTTTTTCAGGGCAGTAAAACCGCCGGGATACGTTTTTGAAACCTGCTCAAAACGAATCATCTCTACATGTCCGTTTGTTATATGAATATTGATCAATTATACCGCAGCATACTGCCAAAGAAAGCCTGCACCTGTTCAGTATCTCCAGTTCGCGGTATGCTACCCTTTTCTAACTATATCTGTATGCAACCAAGGAAACTGCAATGCAACCAATTACCATGTATACCACTGGGGTATGCCCTTATTGCCAGATGGCCAAAGCATTACTCAAACAAAAAGGTGTAACCGATATCAATGAGATCCGGATTGATACGGATGCGCAAATCCGAGAGCAGATGATGCAGCGTACCGGCCGCCGGACTGTTCCGCAGATTTATATCGGTGAGGTACATGTCGGCGGCTTTGATGATTTGAATGCTTTGAATCAAGCAGGTAAACTAGACGCTCTGCTCGCAGGTTAAGCACGTACTATCTTTTTTCACTTTTCATCCGGTACAACCAGATGAAATCTGCAATATTAATTTTATTCCCTTGTTGAAAGAAAAGCATGAGCAAAAAAGAAAAAACACCAGAACAAACCTCACAACAACCGGTATTCAGTATTGAAAAAATTTATCTGAAAGATTTATCACTGGAAGTACCGCATGCGCCACAGATCTTTTTGGAAAGCGGAGAACCACAAATTGAAATGCGTGTTACTTCTGCTTCCGAAAAACTGGAAGATGAATTTTATAATGTGACAGTAACCGTTACCGTTACTGCAAAAATGACTGAAGAACGTGTATTATTTCTGAATGAAGTGGCACAAAGCGGTATCTTCCGCATTGCCAACATCCCGGATGAGGATGTAGAACTGCTGCTGGCTGTAGCTGCTCCGAATATTCTATTCCCTTATGCACGTGAAACTGTATCTAATACCATTACACGTTCCGGCTTCCCACCGGTAATGCTGGCTCCGATCAATTTCGAAGCCATGTATCAGGCTGAACAGGCTAACGCCGGCAATGCCTGATATAGAATTATAGACAAAAAGCTGCTTTATCCCGATACAATAATACTTGCGGATAAAGCAGCTTTTTTATATCTATTACGATGCAACTACAGCATCACCGGTAACGACTTTGAAATTCAATGGCAGCCAGTATACCTACTCCACATAAATACAGAATATAATACATCGCGCCAATCTGACTAAAAAGGCTGAACCACTGCACCAGAGGTAAGGTTAAACCGCCGACAATAGCATAAGCCACATTGTAGGAAAAAGAAATTCCTGTAAACCGTATAGCCGGCGGAAACATTCGTATCATGGCAGCTGAAACAATACCGGCCACACCAGCCGCCAGCCCTAGCAATAAATACAGAACAAAAATCAGGCTATCACTGAATTTGCCCAGTGCCGGATAAAATAACGCTGTCATTACACCTGTAAACACAATTCCGCCAATCAGTACCCGTCCGATACCCAGCCGATCTGCCAGCAAACCATAAATCACACAGCCCAGCATTTGCATCACAATAGCCATACTCTGCATTTCAAATGCCTGCGTACTGGAAAAGCCAAAACTGCCGGTTAATAACTGTGGCATAGCCAGCAAAATCACCACAATACAGCCAGTCAGAAACCAGGTAAGCAGCATGCCGAGAGCTACAGCAATTTTATGTTTAAAAACCAGAACTTTAACCGGCATTTCCGTTACCAGCTCCTTGCGTTGCTGCATTGCTTTGAAAACCGGCGTTTCATGCAGATAGCTGCGTAAATACAGAGTCAGCAGCCCAAACAGCCCACCAATAATAAAAGGTATGCGCCATGCTCCGTTCAGAATAGCTTCACTACTGAAAAGTTTTGCCATACCCAGCGCAATCAGAGAGCCCAGTAATATTCCCAGCGACAACCCGCCTGTGAGAAAACCATTTGCCATACCAATACGTTTTTCAGGTACATGTTCAGACACAAAAGTCCAGGCTGCCGGAATTTCTCCTCCAATAGCCACACCCTGTATCATGCGTAATACTAATAGCAGTATAGGAGCTGCATAGCCGATAGTAGCAAAAGTAGGCATCAGACCCAGACATAACGTAGGTAAAGCCATCATCATAATAGACAATGCAAACAAACGCTTGCGCCCGAATAAATCACCAAAATGCGCCATCACAATACCGCCCAGCGGACGAAACAGATAACCGGCAGCAAAAATTCCGTAAGTATTCAGCAGCGCCCAGAATGGATTTAAACCTGCCGGAAAAAACAGTTCAGACAGCACTTTGGCATAAAAAACATAAATGACAAAATCATAAAATTCCAGCGCCCCGCCAAAGGATGACAGCATCAGCGTACGCACATCTTCCCGTGTTAACAACTTTTGTTCAGCTGCAACATCTGCATTCCGGCTCTTCATGTAACTTTCTCAATTAAACAGATAAAAAAATTAAAAGCGGTTTATAACAGCCTAAGCCAACTTTTTCAAATTCACAGCCCTCACTACTTACATTCCATCTGATTATTAGGCTGCTATCTTGCTTTTGGTTATAAAGAAACAAAAAAACAGTATTTCCGTACCCGCACCAGCATTGCTACATTAAAACATCGTCTAAAACCTATTTTCCGGCATGAATATATTCTGGCGCTACGGTCTGCTGGCAGCAATAATTGCAGGTCTGACATCTTGCGATAACAACTCCGGCAGCAGAGCAACTCTGCTGAACGCTTCTTACGATGCTACACGTGAATTGTATCAGCACTACAATCCTGATTTTGAAAACTACTGGTATCAGCAAACCGGTCAGAAAGTGCATATCCGCCAGTCCAACGGAGGTTCCGGTAAACAGGCTATTGCTGTACAGAATGGTCTTAAAGCCGATGTGGTCACACTGGCGCTGGCCGGAGACATCAATGCTCTGAACCGTGGCAAAAAAACATTACTGCAACCGGACTGGCAGCAGCGTTTACCCCATAACAGCACCCCCTATACCTCTACCATTGTTTTTCTGGTGCGTAAGGGCAATCCCAAACACATCCGCGACTGGGGAGATCTGATCCATAACAATGTTCAGATTATCACACCTAATCCTAAAACATCCGGTGGTGCACGCTGGAATTTTCTCGCTGCATGGGCTTGGGCGAAGCATCAGCCAAACGGTAGTGATGCCAGTGCTCAGGCATATCTGCAAGCTTTACTCCGACATGTACCCATGATGGATACCGGAGCACGTGCCGCTACCATCACCTTTACCCACCGCCAGCTCGGCGATGTATTACTGGCATGGGAAAATGAAGCCAGACTGGCACTTAAACAGTCTCCTGACGAATTTGAAATCGTCACACCGTCACTTTCAATTTTATGTGAACCGCCGGTAGCCGTTGTTGACAGTAATGTTCTTACCCCAGATAAACGCCGGCTGGCCACTGCCTATCTGCAATATCTGTATAGCGACAGTGCCCAGCGTCTGATAGCACAAAGTTATTTCAGACCGGTGAATCCGAAAATCATAGCAGAATACCGGCACCAGTTTCCCAGCCTGCAACTGGTGACCATTGATAAAGAATTTGGTGGCTGGAAAGAAGCTCAACAACGCTTTTTCAGCGATGGCGGTATATTTGATCAGATTTATGCCAATCAGCAGCCGTAATCTGACACCATAGATACAAAATAGTCCGGACCTGTTATCAGGTATCCGGACTATTTACTTAAATCACAGAAATTTCTCTTTTCTGGTTAATCATTTACACTGAGACTTTATCTGCATCCCAGAAATCTACTGCGGCATCTACCACCGGTTTAACAATACCGGTACGAATAGCAAAATCACCAAAATCCTCAGCATTATTACGCTCCTGTGCCCAGCGCGCAATCCAATCCTGCAAGATAGCCAGCACTTCATCAACTGTAATATTCTCGCTGAACAAACGCGGAATACGCGTGCCAGCCCGGTTACCGCCAACGTACAGATTATAACGGCCGACTGCTTTGCCAATCAGCCCGATTTCGGCCAGTAACGCACGGCCGCAGTTATTCGGACAACCGGTTACCCGCAGAATAATATGCTCCTTAGACAAACCATATTGCGCCATAAGCGCATCGACCTGATCAATGAAACCGGATAAAAACCGTTCAGATTCAGCCATCGCCAGCGGACAGGTTGGAAAAGCCACACAGGCCATACTGTTTTTACGCTGTTCCGTGATTTCATCGTCAATGAGTTTATATTTACGGGCAATCCGTTCAATTTCATCCTTATCTTCAGCATGCACACCGGCAATAATCACATTCTGATTGGCTGTCAGGCGGAAATCGCCTTTATGAATTCTGGCTAATTCACGCATACCGGTTTTCAGCGGCCGGTCAGGATAGTCAAGTAAACGGCCGTTTTCAATAAATAAGGTCAGATGCCAGCGTTCGTCTTCCCCTTGTACCCAACCAATGCGATCACCGCGTTCAGTGAGTTTATAAGGGCGACTGGCAGCAAATTTAAAACCCTGCCGGCGCTCAACCTCCTCTTTAAATACTTCTGCGCCTACACGCTGCAAAGTGTAACGTGTACGTGCATTTTTGCGATCACTGCGATTACCCCAGTCGCGCTGGGTAGTAACCACAGCCTCAGCACACCGCACTGCCTGCTCTACCGGAATAAAACCAAAATCCTTAGCAGTATTCGGGAACGTACGCTGATTACCATGATCAATAGACAGCCCGCCGCCTACCAGTACATTAAAACCAACAAGATGACCGCCCTCACCAATAGCGACAAAATTCAAATCATTGGCATGTAAATCCACATCATTCAGTGGCGGAATAACCAGAGCAGTTTTAAATTTACGTGGCAAATAAGTCTTACCGTTGATCGGTTCGACCGCATCATTACTCACACCATCTGACAATGGTGCAGCCGGTTCTGAACTAAGCACCTTTTCACCATCCAGCCAGATATCAGCATAAGCATGTGTTCGCGGCAGTAAATGCTCAGAAATCTTACACGCCCACTCATAGGCTTCACGATGCAAGCTGCTTTCAATCGGGTTACTGGTGCACAGCACATTACGATTAATATCACCGGCGGTAGCAATTGAATCCAGACCGAGCTGATGCAGCCACTGATGCATCGGTTTAATATCAGGTTTCAGCACGCCATGAAACTGAAAGGTCTGGCGTGTAGTCAGACGAATACTGCCATAAAGTGTATGTGCAGTAGCAAATTCATCAATTCCCAGCCATTGTTTCGGGGTAATAATTCCGCCGGGCAGACGGCAGCGCATCATTACATTTTTCAGCGGTTCCAGTCTGGCTGCCTGTCGCTGGGCACGGACATCGCGGTCATCCTGCTCGTACATACCATGAAAACGAATCAGCTGAAAATCATCACCATTAAACCCGCCGGTAATCCCGTCATGTAAATCGGCAGCAATCTGCCCGTATAAATAATTACTTTCACCTTTCAGCCGTTCATTGTCGGCCAATGGTGCATCTGGCATTCTGGCTCGCGGGTCATTATTCATTTACAGTATTCCTTAATATGGCATCTTGTTATAATTCATTCAAACCATTGTATAATTAATTGGCTTTCAGCCAAAAGAATACCGAGTTGTAATTAAAGAGATTTTAGTTATAACACCTCTGACAGCCGGCGCTCTCCGGCTGTATCTGACTATGCAGGAAATACCTATGCAACGAGGCATTTATCAGCACTATAAAGGCAGGCTTTATCAGGTTACCGGTACAGCACGCCACAGTGAAACCGAAGAAGAACTGGTTATTTACCAGTGCCTGTACGGCGATTATTCAACCTGGGTGCGTCCCAAAAGCATGTTTAATGAAACCATAAGCATTGACGGACAACCAGTGCCAAGATTTGCTTTAATACAGCCTCTTTAACCACTAAAGCAAAAAAGCACTAACTATCCGTTAAAAGTGATAGTTAGTGCTTTCATTTAGTAGTAATAACTGTGTAAAATTTATTTACCGATACAAAAACGGCTGAATATAACGCCCAGCAAATCATCGGCACTGAATTCACCAGTAATCTCATTCAATGCATTCTGCGCCAGACGCAAATGCTCTGCAAACAATTCAATCTGATTTTCCTGACACATACTGGCATTTAACAGCTCCTCTTTAGCCTGTTCAAGCGCCTGAATGTGGCGTGTTCGTGCCAGAAAAAGCCCTTCACTTTCACCCTGCCAGCCTACCTGCTGCAATAAAGCCTGACGCAATAAGTCCAGCCCTTCACCGGTTCTGGCCGACAAAGCAATGACCTGACCGGCATCCGTGAATGCCCGCAATTTTCCCGTTTCACGTGAAACACAGCTGGCTGCTTCTCCTGTTAAATCAATCTTGTTGTGTACTTCGATTTTGTGCAAACTGGCCGGTAACTGCGCCAGAATTGCCGCAGTAGTGGCATTGAGTCCTTCACGCTGGTCAATCAATATCAGCGCTACATCTGCCTGCTGTACAGCCTGCTGACTGCGCTCAATACCAATACGTTCAACCACATCTTCTGTTTCACGCAGACCGGCTGTATCAATAATATGGACAGGTACCCCGTCCAGAGTAATCTGTTCCCTTACTGTATCCCTGGTTGTACCGGCGATATCAGTAACAATGGCTATATCGTCGCCAGCCAGTGCATTAAGCAGACTTGATTTACCTACATTAGGCGCACCCACCAGTACCACGTTCATTCCTTCACGCAGCAGTGCGCCCTGCTGTGCATGCTGTAATACCTTGTCCAGACGGTCACGTAACTGCTTAAGCTTGCCGCTTGCATCTGCGGCCTGAAGAAAATCGATGTCCTCCTCCGGAAAATCCAGAGTTGCCTCCACCAGCATACGCAAAGTAATCAGATCATCAACCAGCCGGTGAATTTCTTCAGAAAAAGCACCCTTCAAACTGCGTACCGCCATCCGTGCAGCCGACTGACTGGAAGCATCAATCAAATCAGCCACACTTTCAGCCTGTGCCAGATCCAGCTTATTATTTAAAAAGGCACGTTTAGTAAATTCACCCGGCTCTGCCAGCTGCGCACCCAGTTGCAGACAGCGCTGCAATAGCATCTGCAACACCACTGGTCCGCCATGCCCCTGCAACTCAATTACATCTTCACCGGTAAAGCTGGCCGGCTCTGCAAAATACAACAACAGACCATTATCAATAACCGCATCCTGCTCATCAACAAAATCGGTATACATCACTTTGCGCGGCACCGGTGTTTTTCCACCACTTAATTTTTGTGCCAGAGACAACAGATTTTTACCGGATAAACGTACTACGCCTACGCCACCACGTCCCGGAGCAGTCGCAATGGCAGCAATAGTCGGATTAGTTTCCATCATCAGAATCCCTGCTCATTAAAACAGTTCAGGCAGCCTGAAACAGCTGCCTGAGCAAAATCAGCGTGCAACAGCTTAATCATCAACCTGCAACAATTCCACATCAAAAATCAGTGTGGCATTAGGCGGAATCACACCACCGGCACCCCGGCTGCCATAAGCCATATGCGGCGGAATAGTCAGCTTGCGTTTACCACCCACCTTCATACCATTAAATCCTTCATCCCAGCCGGCAATAACCATACCCGCACCCAGAGTAAATGTTAACGGCTGCTGACGGGTAACACTGGAATCAAACACCGTACCGTCTTCCAGCATACCAGTATAATGTACCGTAATTTCCTTACCCTTTTGAGCTTCCGTACCCGTACCCTGCTGCAAATCTTCAATCACCAGATCCATATTCATTCATCCTTGATTAATAAATTAGCGTACACTGTAACACAGACATTCAACCCATGCATGTTATTGTCCATAGCAGGCTTTTCAATTAACAGGAGATAATATGACTACCAGCGAAATCGTTTTTCTGGACCGTGCAACCCTGCCCGAATATCCGTTTAACTTCAAATTTCCTCATCACATTACCAGCTATAGCCATACCAACCCGGATGAAGTAGCCGGCCGGATTGCTCAGGCAAATATTGTTATATCCAATAAAGTGCGAATTAATGCTGAAGCTATTCGCAATAGTCCGCACTTACAGTTAATTGCGGTGCCGGCTACCGGTCTGGATCACATTGACCGGCAAACAGCACAACAACACAATGTCGGTATTCGTAATGTTCGCGGTTATGGAAACGATACGGTTGCCGAACATGCCATGATGCTGATTCTGGCACTGATGCGCCAGTTACCTGCTTATCAGCGCGATGTTGCTGCCGGCTTATGGGAAAACAGCCCTTTTTTCTGCCATTTCGGTGCACCTATACATGATTTGAACGGCAAAACACTGGGAATTTTCGGGAAAGGTGGTATCGGACAGGCTTTAGCTGCACGGGCGCAGGCATTCGGAATGCATGTTCTCTGGGGAGAACACAAAAACGCCAGTAGTTGCCGGGATGGCTATACCCCATTTACCCGGCTATTACAACAAGCTGATGTGATTTCCCTGCATTGCCCGCTGAATGAACAAACCCGCAATATGATTGATGAAGCGGAATTAAAAATGATGAAGCCACAAGCCGTACTGATTAATGTCGGACGAGGTGGTCTGGTTGCAGAACAGCCACTGGTTGCGGCGTTGAAATATGGTCAGTTAGGCGGAGCAGGCGTAGATGTACTTAGCGAGGAACCACCGGTACATGGCAATCCGTTACTGCGAGCTCACCTGCCTAACCTGATTATTACCCCGCATATGGCATGGGGCAGCGAAGAAGCCATACAGCGTATCTGTAGCATGCTGGAGGATAATATCAATATTTTTATGCAGGAAAATAAATAGCAATTAGCGAAGTGGTCTGGCTTTCAGTTCTGTCAGTAATGCAGAATAGCCGGCCACCAAATCAGTATTATCCGGCAGAAAGCGGGCAATCTGCCGCCGCTGCTCATCTATATAATGAGCTGAGTTATCAGCATGCTCATTCATAGCAGATAGCAACTGTTTAGCACCCGCTTGCACATCATTACCCTGATAATAATAGCCAAGATCTGAAATCAGCTCAGCATTATGAATCAAAGGATATCCCTGCCAGCACACTTCCAGATAGAAATAATTTAGCGGATTTTCCCATTGGTGAGATATTACCGCATCTGTATTGGTTGCCAGAAATGTCGGTGTATCATAACGCCCCAGAAATACTGATTTGTGCTTTTTCACAATATCCAGCTGATTCATCAGCGCAATGAATTCCATGGATTTCTGCGCCATCGGCAAAGCATTACAAACCTGCAAAATATCAATAGATTCCGGTTTATCACGATAGACTATTTCAGCAATCAGAATCGGATACAGGCAGAATTTAACCACATCGATATTCGGCTCCATAACCGACAAACGCCAGCCTTTACCGGATACCGGAACCTGCCATAAACCCTGAAAAGGCATAGCTGCGGTCTTCTGATTCAGGAAGACCGGACTCCACACAAATGGCACGACACGTGCTTCGTGGCGGCGGAATATTTCAAAATAAGCCCGACTGCAATTGGCTACCTGCGGAATCATCCAGATATCATCATAACGCTGATTAATAAACAGGTTGGCCCCGCCCATATTGCGGGCAAACAAAACCGACTCCATCATATGGATATATTCAAAACCACAGCAGTAAGAAATCAGGTGTACACCCCGGTCTTTAATATAAGCCGTTTGTTCAGCACTAATCTGCCCGCCCAGTTCAATCAATACATCTATCTGATCCTTGACCTCAATAAAACTTTTGGTCGGCCATCTCTCCAAATCCCATGGTAAGCGTGAAGTAACCGGCACATCTGTTGTATTAGCCAGAACCACAGAATCTACATTAGGACAGTTTTTCAATGCTTCAGCAAGAAAAACAGCATTCTGTTTAATACCATTATTCCACAGCGTTTCTTCAGGGTGACTCAGACCAATAGTAATTCCTATACGCAGGCGCGCGGCTCCGGTATCCTGAACATGGCCGGAATTCAAATTTGATGTATTAGATAAATTCATATTTTTTTATGGAAATATTTTACCAACAACCGGTTTTATATGTTTTATCAGCAGCAGCTTTTATGCAGGAACACATTAGACTAAAATATCGATCAATTTAAGATAATCTATACTTTAAACAGAGATTTCAGTGCTTTAGTATAACAGCGCACATTACTTTCTGCCTCCGGATCCAGAGTTGCCAGAAAAGCTGTTGCTTTTTCGCGATAACCGGCAAGATTTTCATCGTGCATCTTATACGCATCTGCCAGTTTCTGCCCGCCTTCTTCGCAATCAAAATCATGGTAGCGATACCCGCAATCACCAATCAGATGCGAATTATGAATCAGCGGATAACCGCCATATAAAGCTTCATAATAAAGATAATTCTGCGCATTTTCCCACTGATGACAAACAATAGCTTCACAGTAGCGTGATACAACCTGCCAGATCGGGTAACGGCCTTCAAACGATGCCAGACCATGACGAATAATATTCAGACTATGGGCAAATAGATTAAAAGCACTCTGCTCTTTCAGATTCAGAGTATTACAAACATAGATATGTTCAATAAAATCCGGATTCAGACGATGCGCATTTTCACAGACCAGCATAGGTATATAACTGGTTTTTACCATACACATATTCGGCTCAAACATACCAATACGCCAGCGTCTGCGGCCAGGCCGATATCCGAACTTCTCATTTTCCGGCAGTCTTTCACAAGCCTTATTCAGAATAACCGGACTCCACAAATGCGGCATAATTCTGACCGGAGTACGAAAAGTACTGGCAAAATAGGGCATACAGCTTTTCTCATACTCAGGTAATGTCCATACCTCATCATATGGCGCACCTGTAATCAGCAATGCAGAAGGTTTATTGAACAGCATGCGTTCAATATCAATCACATAATCATTACCTACCCGCATACTGACTACTTTACCACCCTGAGCCTTGAAACTTATCATCCACTCTTTGGATAGCTGAGCACTCATTTCAATCATGACATCCAGCTCGTTCAGAGCACTGGCCATGTCAATTACTGGTACTGGTGAATCCTTCAGAAAATTCATTGCGTCCTGCATGTCACCGTCACCGGAACCGGCAACCAACACAGTATTACTGACAACCGGTGATTTTTGTAACAGCATCGCCAGAAACAGACAATTCTGAAAAATACCGTTTTCCCACAGCGACTGTGCTCCTTTACGCACATAAATTGAAACACCGATACGAAGTGAAGACACCGACGACATGAGTTAATTCCTTAATAATTCCGGACGATCAGCACACAGATTAGTTAATAATTGTGCATGAGCAGCGATATTGGCTTCTGTCAGAGGTGAAGTGGCCTTAAACAAAGCCTGAGAAGCCTGCCGCTGACTGCCCAGATTTTCCTCATGATGCTGCCAGGCATGAATAAGCAGTCTGCCTGCCTCTGCAGCATTAAAATCCGGATAATAATAGCCGGCACCAAACTCTTTTAACCAGGGTGAATTATGAATCAGTGGATAATCACCATACAGTGCATCCAGATACAAATAATTCTGGTCATTGCACCATTGATGCGAAACCACCGCATTGGCATGCTGTGCCATAAAACCGGCAATATCATGGCGGCCGTAAAAACACGCTTTATGATCTTTTACCAGATTCAGTGAATTGGCCAGATACAGCATTGTCAGATGATCTTTCATATGCAGCGTATTGAGCACATGCATCATACCTATTGACTGCGGCTCTGCCCGATAGGCTTCATCACAGGCCAGCATCGGAATGGATGAAGTCTTCACCACTGAAATATTAGGTTCGAAAATAGCCACATTCAACGGCGTTTTAACACCATCCTGAAGATTATCGCGCCAGCCAAAATAGAAACCATGCTCAGAAATTTCCTGCTTACGTCTGGATACAAACATCGGATCCCACAAATAGGGCGTAACATGTACCGGACAACGGTACATTGTCCGCAGCATCGGAATATAGCCCTTATCTTTAGGCAAAACCCATACTTCATCAGAACGGTCTACCGGCGGAAAACTGGTCGGTTTTTCAAAGACATTGTATTCTGCCAGACCAACATAAGGCTGACCAACACAATAAAATACCACTTTTTTCCCGCGTGCCCGCTGCAACGCCAGCCAGTGCGGACTTAACGCGCCGGCCAGTTCAATAATGACATCAAAAGCATCCTCAGCTTCCTGTTCCGACATCAGATGCAAATCAAACAGACTTAAATCAATTTGCTCTGCCATTCCCGGCTGCCCGCCCACATTAATCAGATCAACTGCTTTAACAAACGGAATAGCCTTCAGGCTCTGAACCAAAAATATAATATTCTGACTCATGCCATTTTCCCAGATATTCTGATTGGCATGAGTAATAACAGAAATACCGATACGCATGTTAATCCGTATTCTTAGTAAAAATACAATTAGTGATCAATAAATAAGATTTACAGACTTCACAGGAAAAACCCGGAAGTCTGCTTTTAATCAGGTTTTCTTACCATTTAAAGCCAAGTACTGAATTAACAGCTGTCTCTTTGCCCGTAGTAGAAACACCTGCACCCCATGTCACTTTGCCGTTCTTACTTGCTGCCTTAAAGTTAAGGCCGACAGCACCATAGCCACGATATGCACCGACACCAACACCAACGGTCTGTTCACCACCATTCAGGGAGGGCAGATAAGCACCGGACAGAGCCATGGCCAGTGCCGTACCGGAATAGGCACGACGCTCAACATGATGAATGTTGTCATTCATCTGGTTAACATATTCATTTATCATGCTAACCTGATTATTCACACCCTTAAGCTGAGCCACATTGACTGCATCAGTATCAGCCGTACCCGCGGCAACCTCCGTTATCTGACGGTATACACCTTTCGATGCATCTCCTACAGATACCGCTCCTTCTGTACTCTTCGTTGCCCGGATTACTGCTGCCTGCTGCTGCGTTGCCGTTACCGGTATATAGCCCTCTTTACCGGCTGCTGTATTTGCCACCGATCCGGATCCAAGTGCTACGCCTCCGCTCTGAGTTACTTTCGCCTGACTGCCCAGAGCAACACCATTGGCTGACGATGCGCTGGCAGAATCACCTATGGCAACTGCTGAGGTGCCGCTGGCCATTGATGCACCGCCTATTGCCACTGAATCAACTCCCTGTGCAACTGAGGCTGCTTTTGCTGAGTTACTCTTGGCATATTTAGTGCCATAATTTTCCAGATTTTCCAGTGCATCTTTTACATTATTGGCTGACACCACACTGCCTGACGGCATAGTAATATCGTATTTAGGCGGCTTAATACTGTTTGAGTCCGGTTGGGAGGCAGTACCCAGATAAGATGCCACAGAGGAAATCTGACTGTCTATGTTTTTACTGATTGCAGTTGACAGACTCGACAGTGCATCATCAGAAATAGTGCCTGCAGGCAGACCGCCTACTGCTGTTGACACGCTTGACAAACCAGTTGACAAGGTATTGATACTTTGTTGTACATCCCACAACTGACCAGCATTCACTGCATCAAGAGAACCGGCTGCTATACTAGCGCTTTTAACACCGGTAATTCTCTGTCCTTCAATACTTCCGCGAGCAGCATCATAAACTTTACTACTATTATTCCACTGTAACGCATTCGCATTCAGATCAGAGATACTGGTAAGCATATTAGAAATACTGGTACTCATACTGCCCAAGTTTGTGCCACCCAAAGATGTTGACAAAGAACTCAGACCGGTAGACAGCGAAGTTTTTACTTCGTATAACTGGCCGCCATTTACCGCATCATGCGAACCTGCACTTACATCACCATCTGCCAGATTCACAATTTTGCGATAAGGAGTAGAACCATCACGAGTCATACCGTTGATTTGGCCTGCATCAAATCCGCCTTGTTCCTCATTCCATTGGATCGCATGCTTTTCCAGATAAGACATAACTGTCTGCATACTTTCGGAAGCAGTTGATACACTGCTTACTGTGCTTGACAGACTTTCATAATTACTGAACAGAGAACTGCCTATAGAATTGATTTGACTAGTAACAGCTGATGAAATAGTTGTTGACAGACTGCTCAGACTGGTTGAAACAGAGATGTAACTGGAGAGACTAAAGAGCTGACCTCCGTTAATTGCATCGGTTGAATCTGCTGATACATCACCGGCAGCTACATGGGTAATTCTTTGTGCACTACCGCTTCCATGACTGGCATCATATGCACTAATACCGCCATTCCATTGCAGGGCATCCTGATTCAATGAAGATACCTGATTATTGA
>NZ_JACFRQ010000004.1:0-54002 GCF_016100865.1 Snodgrassella sp. W8132 | reverse complement strand
CATGTGAAAGTAGGACACCGCCAGACTCCCCATAGAAGAACCCGGTTGATTAGTCAGCCGGGTTTCTTACTTTAAGTACTGAGAAGTACCACAGAAGAAAAACAATACCGCAGCAGCCATATGGCTGCTGTTGCTGTATCTAGGTTAGAGAGGGGAAGGACTGCTGACGCAGCGCTTCGTAGAGGACGATGGCGGCGGCGTTGGAGAGGTTCAGTGAGCGGATGTGCTCGGACTGCGGAATTCGCAGACATTGCTCTGTTTAGGTCTGAGTAAATGCTTGTGGCAGACAGTATAACAAATTAAATTGTTATCAGATCCCAGATTGTATTAGATAGAAAAATGTGCCAATTATTAACATTTATTCAGTAATATATCATACCAAAATTATCATTTATTTATTTGCTTTAGTTGAAAATAATGAATCAGCAAGATAGTCAGTTCTCATCTAATCAGTTATTTCTTTCGGTTATTTTAATGGTAGCAGGCGCACATCTGTGTAATGACCTAATTCAGTCGATGCTGACAGCTACTTATCCCTTACTGGAAGAAAAATATCAGTTAAGTTTCGCTCAGGTGGGTTGTATTAGTCTGGTATATCAGCTTACAGCTTCAATTTTACAGCCCGCAATCGGTTATTACACAGATAAGCATCCGAAACCTTATTTATTACCATTAGGTATGGTTTCAACGACGTTTGGCTTGTGCATGCTGGGTTTGGTCAGTCAATTCTATTTATTATTATTGGCCGCAGCATTTCTGGGAGTAGGATCATCTACTTTCCATCCTGAGGCATCCCGCGTTGCACGTAATGCTTCTTCTGGTCGGTTTGGTCTGGCTCAGTCGGCATTTCAGGTAGGCGGTAATCTGGGTTCATCACTTGGGCCGCTACTGGTGAGTTTGGTTGTGCTGAGATATAACCGGCAAAGTAATATTCTGTGGTTTATCGTTATTGGTGTAATTGCTATTTTGCTTTTGTGCCGCATCAGTGCATGGAGTGCTCGTCATCTGGCTGCAAATAGACACAAGGCAGCAGCAAATTGTATTTTACCTTATGATAAAAGTAAGACTGTTCTGGCCTTATTCATTCTTGCCGTATTAATTTTTTCTAAATTTTTTTATATGGCCAGTATGAGCAATTATTATAGCTTTTATCTAATTGAAAAATTTGCTCTAACTAAACAATCTGCAGTGTTATTTCTATTTTTATTTCTGGCCTGTGTGGCAATTGGTACGTTTGTCGGAGGTCCGGTAGGTGACCGTATTGGTCGGAAATATGTTATTTGGTTCTCTATTTTAGGTGCTGCACCTTTTACTCTGGCCTTACCTTATGCAAATCTTTGGGGTACGGCGCTGTTAAGCTGTGTGATTGGTTTAATTATATCTTCAGCTTTTTCGGCAATAGTGGTTTATGCTCAGGAGTTGATTCCCGGCCGCGTCGGCATGATTGCCGGTCTGTTTTTTGGATTTATGTTTGGGATGAGTGGAATTGCAGCAGCAGTTTTAGGATATGTGGCCGATAAAACCAGCTTACAACTTATTTTTAAATTTTGTTCTTTCCTGCCATTACTTGGAATACTGACAATTTTGTTACCGGATGTGGAGCGGTATAAACGCTAAAATACCCAAAGGAAGGCCATTGTTCATGGCCTTTTTATTGATATACGAAATAAGATTAAATGATTTTGAGTTGTTTTAAAGACAGTTTCAGGAAAGCATAAAAGATAGGCGCAAAAATCAATCCGATTACGCCAAATAAGCTTTCAGACAATACCATTGCAATCAGCAGTTCGCAAATGCCGGCGTGAATTTTGTTACCAATTATTTTGGCATTGAGTATATATTCGATTTTATGGATGATAATTAGATATAACAGGACAATTACCGCCATCCAGAAGGAAATAGTAAATGCAACCAGACACATAATAGTATTGACTATGAGGTTGCCAATAATGGGGATCAGTCCAAGAACGAAAGTAGCCAGTATCAGGCTTTTGCTGAAAGGCAGATGAATACCGAATAAAGGTAATATGATAAGCAGGAAAATAGCAGTCAGGATGGTATTAAAAAAGGATATCACTACCTGTGAGAAGGCAACATATTGAAATACCAGTACCAGACGATTTAACCCCTCTTTGAGTGCCTGCATATAAATTGTTGATGAGGAGTGGGTTTCAGTGATATTGCGTTTGTTCTGCTGATAGCCAGCAATCAAACCGATAATCATACCAATGATGATGATTAGTAATGAATGAAATAATTGCTTAACTACTGACTGAAGATATAGAACATGTTCTTTGATAAAGTTTAGTGCATTGGTTCGCAATTCAATCAGATTATCAGGAATATATTTATTTAGTTCTTTGGGCAGTGAGCTGGCAATGCTGTTAAATAAGCTTTGAATATGAGTAAGGGTTTGTTGCGGATCTTTGGCTACGCTGATTACCCAGCTAATCAGGTAACCAAAGCCGCTAATGAGTATTGCCATGATGAGCAGTGAAAGTAATAATACGGAAAAAAGTTTGGCTTTATTGCCCCAGCGATGCATTTTTTTGGCCAGGAAATCTTCAAGTTTCTGTGTCAGGGTATAGGTAAGTAAGCCGGAAATAACACCGGACATTAAGTGTATTTCCATAAATATGATAAAAAAGACAGAATACATTACTACAAAAAACAGTCCTATTTTTTGTTGCTCATCTAACGGCATAATTTTTCCCGGGTTAATTAATTTTTATAACAATAAATTTTTATTTCAGACAGAATTCATCTTGCTGGCTGTCTTGCTGCCAACGATATTCGATTCTGGTTGCGATTTGTCGGGCAACGGTTTCTCCGGCCCTGTCTTGTACAAAGGCTAAAGCCATATCCATACCTGCACTAATACCTGAAGATGTGTAGTATTTCCCATCTGTAACCCATCTGGCTTTTTCTATCCATTGAGTTTGTAACGATGAAGTTTTTACCCATTCGAAAGAGAGTTTATTGGATGTTGCTCGTTTTCCATCAAGTAATCCTGATTTAGCCAGTAGGGCACTACCCGTACATACTGTTAATACATACCGGCTTTTTTGTGCCAATTGCTTTAGCTGGTTGATATAGTCGGCTTCGAGGATAAGTGTTCTGGCTCCTGTTCCACCAGGAATGAAAAGCGTATCGATTTCGGACTGCGGCATCGTATTAAAACTTTCGGTAGCAATCTGTACACCATCTCGATTGCTTATTAAGCCACCATCACGGGAATAAAACTGCATTTTCCAGTCTGGAACTTTTCCAAATATTTCTACAGGTCCGAAAACATCAAGAGTTTCGAAATCAGGATATAGAATAATAGAGATGTGCATTATTTTTCCTTAGTGTAGACGGGTTGAAAAGATAAATTTCTGGATATTGTTTTGAATATGAGTAGCATATCATTTTTTCACTTCTCAGATGCTTATTTGTACTTGGATAGTGGAGTCTAAAATTAGGCAAATCCAAAAATATAGGATATGAATTTATCTAGATATAATTATAATTCAGATTATTTTTCAGTTAGATATGAACTTGTGAAGTATTCAAACTAAATCCGTGGATAATTCAGTTGTAAAAATATAAAAATGTTGTAATCAGAATAACTGGTAATGCTGAAATAAATTGAAAATGAGCTGACTGGCAGAGGTGAACTGAGAAAAGACGGGTGAAGAGTTTGAAGCTTATAAAATTGAGAATAACATTAAGCATACATGGATAATGGTTCTTCCAGTATTGCTTAAGTTTAGCTGATGTAATTTGGTTTTATAAATGCAGGATTGAAAACATTTAGGCTGTGAGGTTTAATAAAAGGTCAGACTTTGCTGATGCTCTTCTGACCTTTTATTGAGCAATTATAGCTTAATTGTTTTCAATAATGCGGTTATTGAGTGACTGAACCGGCCGGTTGTTATTTTTCGGCAGATAATGAGAAATTTCTTCGATTTCATCCTTGGACAGGGTAATCGGCTGACGGAATAAGATCCACGTTACCGGTTCACTGCATGGTGGAGTAGTCAGTGAACCGATATAGCGATAGTAGCTGTGATTTTTCGGATAAATGTGTTCAGGGTTGAATAATATATCGGTATTTTCACTGCTATTTTTGGCAAGTTGTTTAAATACGGATAATTTTTCAAAGTAGGAATTTTCTTTGCCCTCCTGTACAAATACGGCAATGACAAGATTACTGTGATCAGCAGCCTGATGAACAAAATGTAATTCCAACGGATAGCGGACACCATTAATCGTGTGCTCAGCCGGTTCATGAGCATGAAACTGAACCAGTTTGTATGTTTTGTTTTCGTAGCTAAATGTGCTGTTTGCATCAAAGTTAAACTGAAGTGAATGACCATTATCAATAATTTGCTTAATATCGGCATGTTGATAATTAAATTTCAGTGCCGGTAATTGCTTATTGTTTTTGCTGTCAAAAATATCAATAGGGGATTGAGTTTTGCCTGATGCACAAGTTTGTGCATCAGGCAGGTTACCCCAGTTTTCCGGTGCGTTATCACCTTGATAACCCCAGTGGGTTTGTTCCGCCATGGCTGAGGTAGCCAGACCAAGGCTAAGACATAAAGCTAAAATATTTTTTCTCATGATGCGGTTCATATGGGTTTATTATTTTTTAGTTTAGTCTTATTTGGTAAAGTTGGGTAGTATTTTTGTTGTTAGAATCTGATATATTGTTAATATATTAAATATTTTTTATATGGTATTCTATTTCTGGTTTAAATCATGTTGAATCTAAATTTTAAATTACCATCAAGAGGAACTGAAATTTGTGATGGTGTTATATAAAAAACATCTATTAATTTGCTATCAAATAAAATATATAAATCAAGTTTGCGACAGTACTTACTGTTAAATGGTAAACGTAGTATATGTAGAACTCTTTAGATTAGTAAAATTAGTCTGATGCAGAACCTCAAAAAGTATTTTTGTATATCGCTAACTTTACTATTAAAAATCCATTCATCTTTTGAATAAGTATCTCCATCTGATATGAATTTTTTATATTCATCTTCAAAATCAATTAAAGCTACAATTTTGTATTTTCCTTCGTTATGTTTATATAACAATGCCCACCAATGGAGATGGGAATTATTATTTTGTATTTTGTGTAGTACGCCATTTTTTTGAAAATAAAAAATAGCTTCATCGTTCTTTATTAAATATGGTTTATTAATAGATTTAAGGTAATTAAAAACTAAGAAGGAGTAATAATTAGCGTCATCGGCCATAATATAGAAATCATCACCCATACTAGTTTTTAACTTATTAATTGTATTTTCACTGGGAGTGACTAATATAACTATATCTTTGTCAAAAATAATTTTTGTTTTTTTCTCGAATAGTATTAAATTATTTTGTCCTGCTAAAGCCGTGTGGAAAGAAAAAAATATTAAGCAGAAAAATATAAATAATGTTTTTTTCATAATAATTAAAGCCCCCCTTCTAATTGTTGATTTATCTGGATATGATAGCAATCATTTTCAATTAAAGCATGATCTGCTTAAGCTCTTATTTGAGCTAAAAATTGCTTAGAATCAGTTAATCCAGAATTGACATCATGCTAAACATATATAATTAGTTTATCATCAAAAAGTTAATTTTTATTGTAAATCTCTATTTATCAATTAATAATACATTTAAGTTTTTTCTACCTTTTGGCGTAATTGTCAATTCACGATTATTATCATTTTGTTTAAACCATTCTTGTTGTAGCATTGATTGAAGCAATAAAGTCCCTAATGGACCACCAATATGATCCCTATGCTCAGTAAAATCTATACAGCGCTTTCCAACACTAGCTGTTTTAGATGCGTTGATTAATAGCTTATGTCCTTTAAAAAAATTTTTACCATGTTCAGTAACTAAAAAAAAATTATCTTGTATAACAATAAATTCATTATTAATAAATGACTGCGTAAGTGCAACAGACCATGAACCGGCTAGATGTTTATAACATGTTCTTGCCTCTTTAAATTTTTTTTTAGTGTTAGTATTGGATAAAAATAAACACTCTTTTGGGGGAATAATATTAAAAGTTGATTCAATAAACATTGCGGTATCTTGATTTTTTATTTCATAGTAATGGTGTTTACCACATGCCCTGTGATGGATAAGATCAACATCTTCTAGTTTTTTTAAATGAAAACGCGTAGCCTGTGGCGACAGATTCAGTCGATTTGCTAACCATGAGGCTGAAAGAGCTCTGCCATTCATTAATTCAGTGATAATTATAACTCTACTGAAATCAGACATTGCGTCTGAAAATCGTATTAAATCCTTACAATATAATTTATTCACTCTTTAGAGTCTCCATGAAAAATCTATGATTTTTTATTATTATTCAATTTGAAATCAATTAAGCACAGCGAATTAATATACGCTTTTTAGCTAATTTGTTTAAATTTCTTTTTAAACATTATTCCTGAAAAGTAAATAAGCTAATCAGATATTTTCACCAATAAAAACAAGAGAGAAAAGATTTGAGTCAATATGAAAAATGGATATTTCATTATTGCAAATTTGATGGTTGGTTGAGGGTGAAATTACTTTCTTCTGCAGGCAATTAGCTAATGGTGTAATCAAATTAAGACGGGGACTATAAATGACTAAAGTAGTAGATAGTTCTAAACCAATATATTCTATTTATATTACATGTTGTTTAGGATTATTCTTATCAACACTGGATACCGGTATTATAAACTTAGCACTGAATACGTTTTCCATCGACTTTGGTGTTTCTTTGGAATATATCGGATTATCTGTTACTTTATATTTATTATTTTTAATTATTTTTCTTGTTCCTGGCGGTTGGCTTGGTGACTTTTGGGGGCAAAAAATAGCGTTAATAGCAGGTTTCGTGCTTTTTGGTCTAACCTCATTGATAGCTGGTTTTTCTGGGTCTGCAAATCAGCTTATTATAGCAAGATGCGGGCAAGGAATTGGTGCGGCGCTATTGCAGGCAAATTGCTTGGGGCTGGCTGGTTTACAATCAAGTAAACAGAAAATAAGGTTAAATTCTTTCATAATGTTGGCGATAAGTTTAGGACCAATTTTAGGGCCTTCTTTCGGTGGTGTTATTTTAAAATTATGGGGATGGCAATTTTTGTTTCTAATTAATGTTCCATTGTGTATTGTGGGATGTTTTTTTAGTTTAAAAATAACTAAAGCAGTAAACACACTAAAAAGAGAGACTTTTGATTTAAAAGGAATGATACTTTTTTTTATGATGTTAGTGGCTTGTGTTTCTCTTATTTATTCTAATAGTTTAAATCTGTTATTGATTGAAAAAAATTTTATTGGTATTTCTACTTTAATCATTTTTTTTATTTTTTTGAGGATAGAGTCAAAATGCTCCAATCCTTTTTTTCCTGTCAAATTATTATTAATCTCGTCAATTAGATACATTTCAATTGGCAGTTTGGTATTTGGGTTGACAGCGGGCATCATTTTTTCAGCGTCACCTCTCATGTTTATCAGAGAAGCTGATTATCCAATCGATTATATAGGATTAATCTGTACTGCCTCACCCATTGGCGTTATTTTAAGTGTGTTTGGCAGAAAAGTAATAAATTCAGGTTGTAATAAAATTATACTAATTTATGCTTTACCGCTTATGCTATTTGCTTTTGCCTTGCTTTTCTTTGTGAGTTTTAATATTTCAATTTTTAATTATGTTATAGCTGCTTTGTGCTACGGTTTAGGTGGCGGACTGTTTCAAGGTTCATTAATTCAGATAGCGATGGATCAAAAAAAAGATAAACAATCAACGATTGGAGGCTTATTAAGGCTTTTTCAAAATGGAGGAATTATTATTGGGTCAGCATGTTCTTTAATGTTATTAGAAGCAAAGATTTCGCCTTTAGAGAATATTTCTACCTATCAAAAATTATGGGGTATTACTTTTAGTGTACTCTCTATTATGTTTGTTTATTCATATGTCTCTTTATTTAGAATAAAAAAATAAATACAGTCTCATTTTTACTTATGTGGCTAACAATTCAAATAAATTCTTATTGAAGATAAATCATCATATGGAAAAATGCTCGAATGAGCCGATCAATTACGTTCAATTGAGCAGGATAAATGATTATATAAGAATGCGTTGGCAGAGATGGGCACTGGTAATAATGCCTTTGTGTATTACCCCGCCCGCAGATATTGTTAAATCACCCGTTATTACGTAAACGAACTTTGGTTATCGGTTGTTTGCTAAGTTGTTACATGCAACTGGCTGGAAAATAGGCTATTGTGTAGCAGCTGCTGTATTGATGACAGCGTTTCGCAAGGTTCATCAGTTTGATGTATTTGGTATCCATACGCCTATACTATATGCTATTGCTGTTTATCTGGCAGATGCTTCACATTATGAAAAGTTAGGCTGCTTTTTTCAGCAAAAATGCAATTTTATGCTGGCTGGTTTGCGTTATTCACGTTTTGAGGTTTATGTGCCTCAGGGAATATATTTTAGGGTACTCAATTACGGAGATGTCAGCACTGCGCCAGAAAATGAATTTGTGCGGAAATTGCTGATTACACATCGGGTAACTATGGTACTGCTGGCGGCATTTTATCATGATGGATTTAGCCAGTAGAATTATTGTGCACTGGGTAAAATAAATTTTGGCAGTAAAAAATTAGGGCAGATGATTTATCTGTCCTTTTTATTTATCAGTTAATGATAAAGCAGACTGGTGATAATCTGAATATATAACCAGCAGCCAAAGCAGATGAATGCACAGCCGCCAATGCGGTCGATAGCCAGACTCCAGTGCAAATAATTGCGTTTAATTATGGGTAAGGAAAACAGCCATATCATTAAGCATAAGGTCAGTAAAACCTGTACCAGTAAAATAAGCATAATCTCATATTTTAATGTGGGTTTATGTACATTAGCCATAGCCATGGACATAACGCTGCCCAGATAAAAAATGATTTTCGGATTAGACAAATTGGTAATCAGACCTTTCCAGAAAAAATGCTTTTCCTGTATTGGTGCAGTAATGGAATTATTCTGGGGTATAACTGTACGCAGCATCTGGTAGCCGCAATAGATTAAGTATGAACCGCCAGCCAGCATCAGGATATTCTGTAACCAGGGCAGCTGCTGCAATAAGGCGCTATAACCTTCAATAGTCAGTAATAACCAGAAAGCCACGCCTGTAGTAATGCCAAGTGCTACGCAAAATGCAGCCCAGCGTGAGTAATTCAGTGCGGTTTTGCTGATAAGCAGCATATCTGGCCCCGGAGATAGCTGTCCCAGAAGATTAAGCAAAACGATACTGGCAATCATGGATTGTGTTTGATTAAGCATAAACAGATTCAGAGTTAAAACGGCTATTTGTTACGACGTTTGGCACGCGGATGAGTACTGTCATAAATTTGTGCCAGATGATTGAAATCCAGCTTAGTGTATTGCTGGGTAGTGCTGATGGATTTATGCCCAAGCAGTTCCTGTACGGCGCGGATATCATGAGCATTTTGTAAAACATGGCTGGCAAAACTATGCCGCAGCATATGCGGTGACAAATGGCGGTCGCTGCCATGAGTAATTGACCAGACATTTAAACGGTTTTGAATTTGACGCGCACTCAGACGTGTGCCGCGCTGACTGGTAAAAACGGCATTTTCTCCCGCAATGGCATAACGGCGGGGTAGGTAACGCTGTAAAGCATCAATACTTTTCTGACCCAAAGGAACCTGACGCTGTTTGTTCCCCTTGCCACTAACATGAACCCAGTTTTCATTCAGCATTAGGTGATGCAAGTCTAGCTGCACAAGTTCACTCAGACGTAAGCCACTGCCATACAGCAATTCGAAAATAGCCTGATCGCGCAGTGATAGTGTATCTTCGGCTGTGGGCTGGTCAAAAGTGTGATTTAGTTTTTCTGCCGGAACGGCTTTTGGCAGACGTGCCCCCGCTTTAGGAGCTTTAATGTTGTTAGTTGGGTTAGTTTCAATTTTTCCCTGACGTTGCAGGAAATTAAAATAGGCTCGCCACGTACTAAGCTTACGAGCCAGTGAGGCAGGCTTATCACCCATCCCGCTAAGTTTTTTCAATGCACCGACCAGATGCAACCGTGTAATGCTTTCAGCAGTAAGGTTATCGGGCAGAAGCCGGATGAGCTGAATCAGGTCACGAGTGTAGGCTGTGCAGGTTAAGGCAGACAGACCACGCTGCTGTAAGTGCTGAAAAAATTCATTCCAGAGTATCCAGTTGGGGGATGAAGTAGTCTGCATTTAATTACTCTGTGCAAGGAGATGACGAAAAGCCTCAGGTGTACGACTGATACGCTGGCGTTCATAATTAAAAAAAGCCATACCGGTTTTTACCATGGCAATAGCAGCACCATCGTTGACACGGGTTATACGGTACAAAATACTGAAACCGGTGTTGCTTAGTTCAGATATATCCAAATCAAAGTTTAATTCATCACCATAGAAGCTTTGTCCCTGAAATTGCAGAGCAGCATCAAGCATAATCAAACCGGTACCACCAATATCCATTTCACTAAAGCCGAACGAGGCCAGCAGGCGCAGCCGTGCTTCATGGCACAGGCGTAATACGGCATCATTGGCCAGATGATTGCCATAATTAATGTCACCGATATATACCTTGATTGTGGTATGAAACAGCCAGTGTTCGGGTGGTTCGATATGAATACGGCTCATGGGTTTTCCTTACTGGATTCAGGCTAGATGGTAGCAGTTTTTGAGGTATTCTGTAGCCGGCTGATGTTTGTATCAGGCAAATTTGTGCTAAGCTTTGCCAGTATTTCTTAGGTTGTATTGTTGTTTTTCAGTTTATTAACAAACGCAGTTATGGTTTGTCGGGCAGGGAGAATAACGATGTATCACAAAATTATGGTACCGGTAGATGAAAGTGCAGCTGCTATGCGAGCCTTGCAGGAAGCAATAATGCTGGCTAAATTATGTAATGCGGTTCTACGGGTAGTCAATGTTGTGGATCTGGCACAGTTTAGCTGGGGTGGTGTAGGAGCGCTGCCCTCTGAAGAAGTACGCAAAGCAGTTAATGCAGCAGGTAAAAAAGGTTTAGAGCAGGCAGAAAAACTACTTGAAGAATCCGGTATGCAGTATGAAATTGAAGTGCTGGAAAGTGCCGGTGATAAGGTGGCTGATATGCTGATTCAGGAAGCGACGGAACATAATGTTGATTTGCTGGTGATGGGTACTCACGGCTTCAGTGGTTTTATGCATATATTAATGGGCTCTGTGGCTGAAGGTGTGTTACGACAGTCTGATATTCCGGTGATGTTATTACGTGTACGTGATGATGACTGATTAACAATTTGTTATTTCTATTGAAATCTGGCAGGCAATGAGCTCAATTATTGCCTGCTATTTATTTATGTAAAGTATCAATTCCAATCAGGATGGATGATTTACTGGCGAAGATTCGGATTATGGTGCAGTGATTCGAGGGCAATATTAATAAAATTAGGGGCAATACTGGTAATATCTATATTATCCGGGTCAGTCAGCCATAAATTGGTTAATCCCATAAACAGGGCCTGAAAATACAGGGCGGCCTGCTGGATATTGATATTTGCGGGCAAAATATGCTGCTGACAGCACATATGAAATACAGCACACAGGTTTTGCCACCATAAATTTTGGTATTTTTGCAACAAAGCCACAATCGCATGGTTGTCAGCAGTGTGCTCACAATTCAAATGCAGGATATGACAGAATTTACGATAATTATTATCCGTAGCCATACGTTGAAACATGTGTTTTAGCGCCTGCATCAGATTGTTCAATGCGTCAGGAGAACTGGTGTCAATGTCATGCTGCAATTGGCTGCTCAGTTTACTGAAAACCTGTTGGAATAACGCATCGAATAAGTCTTCCTTATTTTTAAAATGCCAGTATAAAGCACCGCGAGTCACGCCGGCTGCGCTGGCAATTTCTTGCAGTGAAGCACGGCTGACACCGCGCCGGTAAAATATATCCAGTGCAGCAGCCATGAGAGCCTCTTTGGTTTGCAGGGCTTCTTCTTTGGTCTTGCGCATAATAAATTTCCGTTTATCTGTAAATTAAATTAGGCAAATCTGTATTTAATTCAGATTAGCACAAGATTTTTTGATTAAAATAACTTAAGTATTAAATTATTGCATCTGGTATACATACATTGTTGCATGTATAATGCGCAGCGTAAAGCTATTCTTATTTAATCGTCTGTTGTCGCATTGCTGGCTGCCTGATATTTAGATTTCGGCAGCCCTAAGTGTTGGCACCAGCGCTATTTTTGTCATATTTTTAGCACAGTATAGTAAAAAGTTATTTAATTTTTAAAGTATATATGCACATATTGAGGTGAATATGGGAACGAATCGAAAAGCAGATAAATGGCGCATCAGTGCGATAGTACTGGCAAGTGCGCTGGCATTAGCTGCATGTGGCAAAGGCGACAAAGCACCAGCACCACCTGCACCAATGGTTAGTGTACTGACTGTACATCCGGAAACGGTGACTGTAGATACCGAGCTGACTGGTCGTTTGAAGCCGATTCGCGAGTCACAAGTACGTGCCCGTGTGGCTGGTATTTTGCTGAAACGTCTGTTTACAGAAGGTACTTATGTTAAAGAAGGCCAACCACTGTTTCAGATCGACAATGCGCCTTATGTAGCTTCTTTGCAATCGGCACGTGCCAGCCTGGCAACCGCACAGGCTAATGCGGCGAAGGCTGATGCCGATATTGTCCGTTATCGCCCGCTGGTTGCAGCTAACGCAATCAGTAAACAGGAATTTGATCAGGCAATCGCACAACAGCGCCTGGCGCATGCACAGATTGACAGCGCACAGGCTGCAATTAAAAGCGCACAGATTAATGTTGGTTATGCCTATGTACGTGCTCCGATTTCAGGCCGTATTGGTAAGGCGCTGGTAACTGAAGGCGCTTTGGTCGGCCAGAATGATGTTACTCAGCTGGCGCTGATTCAGCAAACACATACTTTATATGTTGACCTGACCCAGACTGCCGCACAGGCAATGAAGATCCGTCAGGATATTGCTGCCGGTAAGATGAAAACCATCAATGGTGCCGTCGAAGTGGCCATCAAGCTTGATGACGGTAGTGAATATCCGCAAAAAGGTCGTTTACTGTTTACAGATATGACAGTAGATGAAGGTACCGGTGAAGTTAAAGTACGTGCCGAAATTCCTAATGATGATGATATGCTGCTGCCCGGACAGTTTGTACGTGTAGAGATTCCGCAGGCTGAAATTCAGAATGCCATCGTCTTGCCTCAGCAGGCAATAACCCGTGGTGCCAGTGGTGATACGGTTACGGTGGTTAATGCTGATGGCAGTCTGGCTGTGCGCAATGTAACCGTAGTACAGCAAAAAGGCACAAACTGGGTAATCAGCGGAGGTTTGCGTGCGGGAGATAAAGTAGCAATGGATGGTCTGGCACTAGTGCAGTTAACCGGTGCGAAGAAAGTACAGACTCAGCCGTGGAAACCTGCACCTGCTAATGGTGCGCCTATGCCTCAGGCTAAGGCTGCTTCTGCATCTGCACCTAAAGCTTCTGCGGCATCTGCCTCTCAGGCTCAGTAAGGAATCTGTAATATGTCACGATTTTTTATTAACCGACCGATTTTTGCATGGGTGGTGGCGCTGTTCATCATCATTGCCGGTATAGTGTGTATTACCAAGCTGCCTGTTGCCCAGTATCCGACAGTAGCTCCTCCTTCCATCAGCCTGACTATTTCCTATCCGGGTGCTGATGCCCAGACCATTGAAGATACTGTATTGTCACGTATCGAACGTGAAATGAACGGTCTGGAAAACCTGGAATACATGGAAGCAAAATCGTTATCCAACGGTACGGGTACATTAACCCTGACCTTCTACCCGGGTACTGATGATGATATTGCACAGATGAATGTGCAGAATGCGCTTTCACGAGCAGAACCGCGTTTGCCGGCTATGGTCAAACAGACTGGTGTACAGATTGCTAAATCACGGAGTAACTTCCTGATGGTAACCATGTATACCAGTGATAGTCCTAATCTGACCCCGGCAGATATGGCAGACTATGTGGTACGTAACATTCAGCCGGAATTACAGCGTATTGACGGTGTAGGTAATGTAATGGTGTTCAGTTCTGAACGCGCCATTCGTGTCTGGCTGGATTCAGACAAGCTGCGCAGTGTTAATCTGACACCGGCAGCAGTTAATGCCGCAGTAGCTGCACAGAACCAGCAGATTTCTGCAGGTAGTCTGGGTGCTTTGCCTTCACCTGATAATATTCAGACTACAGCGACTATCATTGTCCCAGGTCAGCTGAAAACAGTTGAACAGTTTGAAAATATTATTGTTAAAGCCAATACCGATGGTTCACTGGTACGTCTGAAAGATGTTGCTCGTGTAGAGCTGGGTAAACAGGATTACTCTACTGGTGCCCGTTTGAATGGTAAAGACGTGGTGGGTGCAGGTATTCAGCTGACGACTAAAGGTAACGCACTGGCTACAGCCAATGCAGTTAAGGCTAAGCTGGCCGATTTGCAAAAATATTTCCCTGCCGGCATGAGCTGGTCTGCACCATATGACAGCTCCACTTTCGTTAGTATTTCCATTGAAAAAGTGGTACATACTCTGGTAGAAGCGATTGTACTGGTATTCCTTGTTATGCTGGTATTCCTGCAAAACATTCGCTATACCCTGATTCCGACGATTGTGGTACCGATTGCTTTGCTGGGTGCTTTTACCATCATGTACTTTGCCGGTCTGTCGATTAACGTACTGACCATGTTTGCCATGGTGCTGGTAATCGGTATTGTGGTCGATGATGCCATTGTGGTGGTGGAAAACGTAGAACGTATCATGGCCGATGAACATTTGCCGCCAAAGCCTGCTACAGAAAAGGCTATGGGGCAGATTTCCGGCGCTGTAGTCGGTATTACAGTGGTACTGATTACCGTATTTATCCCGATGGCGTTCTTCTCCGGTTCTACTGGTAATATTTACCGTCAGTTCTCTATTGTGATGTCGGTAGCTATTTTCTTCTCTGCTTTTCTGGCATTGTCGCTGACACCGGCCTTGTGTGCTACTTTGCTTAAACCAGTTAACGAACATGAAGCGGAGAAAAAGGGTTTTTATGGCTGGTTTAACCGCAAATTTACCAGCGGTGCCAAAAAATACGAATCCAAAGTGGCTTATGTACTGCATCGCAGCGTACGTATGTTCATCATCTATGCTGCTATCACAGCCTGTGCGTTGTTAGTAATGGTACGTCTGCCGACTTCATTCCTGCCGGAGGAAGATCAGGGTTATTCCATTGCTTTGATTCAGTTGCCGCCGGGTGCGACTCAGCATCGTACCCTGGATACTTTCAAGAAGATGGAAGAATTCACTCTTCATCAGCCTGAAGTGAAAAACATGGTATCCGTACTGGGCTTCAGTATGACAGGTCAGGGGCAGAACGTTGGTCTGAGCTTCCTTGTATTGAAAGACTGGTCAGAACGTAGCGGTGCGGAACACAGCGCCAATTCACTGGCTAACCGTATTACCGGTGCTATGATGGGTTCAGTACGTGATGGTTATATCTTTGCTCTGGTACCGCCATCCATTCCTGAACTGGGTACCAGTACCGGCTTTAGCTTCCGGCTGCAAGACCGTGGCGGTAAAGGTCATGAGGCGTTACTGGCCGCGCGTAATCAGCTGCTGGGTATGGCGCGTGAAAGTAAAGTGCTGACACAGGTACGTCCGGACGGCATGGAAGATGAACCGCAATTGCAGATTGATATCGACCGCGATGCTGCTAATGCACAAGGCGTGTCATTCGGTGATATTTCAACTGTATTAAGTACTGCTCTGGGTTCCAACTACGTTAACGACTTCCCGAATAAAGGACGTATGCAGCGCGTAATTGTACAGGCAGATGTGGCTTCCCGTATGACACCTGAAGACCTGAGCAAGCTTACCGTTAATAATGCACAGGGACAGCCAGTACCATTATCCGGCATCATGAAGACACGCTGGATTACCGGCCCGGCACAAACTGTCCGCTACAATGGCTATACCGCTATGGCGATTACCGGTAATGCTGCTCCGGGATACAGTACTGGTGATGCCATGAATGAAATGGAAAAAATTGCCAGCAAGCTGCCGGATGGTTTTGGTTATGAGTGGACAGGTCTGTCTAAAGAGGAAAAAGATGCGGGTAACCAGTCTACCATCCTCTATATGTTCTCACTGCTGGCTGTATTCCTGTGTCTGGCCGCACTATATGAAAGCTGGACAATTCCATTATCCGTAATGCTGGTAGTACCGCTGGGTCTGCTTGGTGTCGTGCTGGGTACATGGATGCGCGGTATGGAGAACGACGTTTATTTTCAGGTGGGGTTAATTACCGTAATTGGTCTGAGTGCTAAAAACGCCATTCTGATTGTGGAGTTTGCCAAGGAGTTGCAAGAGCAGGGTAAAAGTCCGCTTGAAGCTGCACTGGCTGCCGCTCACCTGCGTTTCCGTCCGATTCTGATGACATCCATTGCGTTCATTATGGGTGTAGTGCCTCTGTACTTTGCCAGTGGTGCCTCTTCTGCGAGTCAGCGAGCCATTGGTACCAGCGTATTGTGGGGAATGTTAGTGGGTACCTGTCTGGCTCTGTTCTTTGTACCTGTATTCTATTCAACTGTACGCAGTCTGTTCAGCAGGAAAAAGAACGACAAAAATGGCGGTACTCCTGACAATGACAAAAATCTGCCGATGACAGTAAACAGTGATGGCAGTGTCAGTGTGCAGTCTGCCAATCAGACAGACAAAGAGGATAAAGCATGAAACACATAGTGAAACCTACTCTGCTGGCTGTATTAGTTGCCGGAGTAGTGTCTGCCTGTTCGATGGCACCCCGCTATCATCAGCCGAAAGTAGAGCTGGCAGAAACCTTTCCAGGTGCAGCAGCCAATGACCGGTATGCCGGTTCAGTGGCTGCCGCCAATCTCGGCTGGCAGGACTACTTCGCTGATGAGCGTTTGAAACAGATTATCAATCTGGCTTTAATTAATAACCGTGATTTGCGTGTGGCCGCATTAAATGTGGAAGCGGTTCGGGCTCAGTATGCTATTCAGCGCGCAGACCGCCTGCCTGCATTAGGTGCGACAGGTAATGGCGGACGTTCGCGTGTTGCGCAGGACTTAAGCGCTATGCGTGATGCTACGGGTCAGCAAACCAGCTATATTGCAGAATCATATAATGTCGGTTTAGGTGTAACCGCATTTGAGCTGGATTTATTCGGACGGGTTAAAAGCCTGTCTGATGCGGCTCTGAATCAGTATTTCCAGCAAAAGCAGGTGCGCGATTCTACCCAGATCAGCCTGATTGCCAGCGTGGCCAAAGCCTACTTTGCTGAGCGTATTGCTCAGGCACAAATGGACTTATCCAGCCGTGTATTAAAATCACGTGAAGAAAGCAAGCGTCTGACTGATCTGCAATTCAGATCCGGTGTGATTTCACAGGTACAGGTAGATGTAGCAGAAGCACAAATCGAAACAGCCCGTGCCGATTATGCTGCGGCTAAACAGGCGCGTGAACAGGCTCACAATGCCTTAACTTTGCTGGTGGGTAAACCATTGCCGGACGATTTACCGGCAGCAGCACCACTGAGCCGCCAGTTCGTGAATGTGGAGCTGCCGGCCGGCTTGCCGTCGACCATCTTGTATCAGCGGCCGGATGTACGTGCAGCTGAGTTTGCGCTTAAATCTGCTAATGCCAACATCGGTGCGGCACGGGCAGCATTTTTCCCGCGCATCAGCCTGACCGGCAGTATTGGCTCCGGCAGCAACGATATTGGTCATCTCTTCAATGGTCCGAACCGTACATGGAGCTTTACGCCACAGATTACCCTGCCGATTTTCACATGGGGGCAAAACAAAGGTAATCTGGATCTGGCAACAGCGCGTAAAAACATTGCTGTAGCCCAGTATGAGCAAACTGTACAGGCTGCTTTCCGTGATGTGGCCGATGCACTGGTGGCACGTGATTCCCTTAAAAAGCAGTATGAGGCTAAATCACGTGGTGAACAGGCACAAACTAATCGCTACAAGCTCACGCAGTTACGGTATAAACACGGTATAGCCAGCTCACTGGAACAGCTGGACGCAGAACGTGACAGTTATGCAGCACAGCAGGCATTACTCAATACACAGCAGACTCTGCTGGAAAACCGTGCCGATCTTTATAAAGCACTGGGTGGCGGCCTGAATCAGCAAACGGTCACCCCTGCAGAAAACACTAGCGTTACCACGACAACTACTACCACAACCACGGTGCGGTAATTGTCTGAAATCCGGATGGCAGTATTACTCTGCCATCCGTCTGACGACATAAGCAGCTTACTGAAAATGCAGTACAGGCAGTAACCTGAACCGGTAATCAGCCTGTATCAAATCTGTACTTACTACAGTTTGCCTGATTCAACAGCAACATTTTCAGCTGTTCATGTCATACAAAATGATTTAACCCTTGAATAGATTCCGCTTTTCATGGTATAAATCGCGTTTTACAAAATTATTAGAAGTTTGGAGTTAACCATGGCACGTGTATGTAAAGTGACCGGTAAGCGCCCGATGAGTGGCAACAACGTGTCACACGCCAACAATAAAACCAAACGCCGTTTCTTGCCTAATCTGCAATCACGTCGTTTCTGGGTTGAAAGTGAAAACCGTTGGGTACGCCTGCGCGTTTCTAACGCCGCCTTGCGTACAATCGACAAGGTAGGTATCGATGTAGTATTGGCCGACCTGCGCGCTCGCGGTGAAGCTTAATCATATTGTGATTTAAGGATAGAGCAATGCGCGACAAAATTAAACTGGAATCTTCTGCTGGTACTGGTCACTTTTATACCACTACCAAAAATAAACGTACCATGTCCGGTAAATTTGAAATCAAAAAATTCGATCCGGTAGTGCGTAAACATGTACTGTACAAAGAAACCAAACTGAAATAATTATTTCTTACTGGTTTAAAAAACCTGAGCAGTTTATTGCTCAGGTTTTTTTATTACAAATAATCAAAATTAGATTATCTTTGCCGGTAAAGATTAAATAATCAAACAATGGATAACAACATGCCTGAAATACTGGAAGCATTACAACACCGAATCGAAGAGCTGGAAATTGAAAGTGCACTACAGGCAGAAACTATCCAGAGCCTGAGTGATACCATAGCACGAATTCAGCAAACTCTGGATTTACAGCAGGCACAACTGCGTCTGCTTTATCAGCGCCTGCCAGACAAGATAGAAAATGGTAACGAACCATTTAATCCGGCTAATGAAATTCCGCCCCATTATTGATTAATTTTGTCCGGAGTATTACAAAGCAGAAAATTTCAATTTCAGATGTACCGCGTTTTGATTAATTGGAAATCTAATTAATATAAATGTTGAAGCAGAGTTTTAAATAAACAATTTTTTTATAGAGAATAATCAATCATACAATTTCTAGTGTTGTTTTAAAAATTTAAATTTATTCTAATAGAAATAATATGCTATATGAATATTATTGAACTTTCCCATCAGTTACCCTGACAGGAAAGTCATGCATATAAAAGGTTTAGTTAGTAGCTTTTATCCAGTCCCATTTGCCAGAAATCAGCTTCTAATTGTGTCGCTTTAGTAAAAATTTTGCTCAGTTGCTGAAAGCGCTGTGAATCAATATCGGCTAAACGCTGATTAATCCAGTCTATTTCTTCCTGCATAGCAATCTGAAATTCATCATTTGCGTACATTTCTACCCAGCTTTGATAAGGGTTATTAATTGTTTGATACCATGGCTGATCTTTAAGCCAGCAGGCAATAATTCCATATCCGATTAAGCATGGTGCCAGTGCAACATGTAAATCCAGTAATTCCCCCTGTTGTCCGGCATCGAGTATATAGCGTGAATATGCAATATTTGCTTTGGCTTCGGGCAGAGTACTAAGCTCCTGTTCACTGATGCCCCATTCCTTGCAATACTGTATATGTAATTCCAGCTCAGTATCCATAATAGCCTTGAGACCTGCCAATGCTTTGCGTATTTCAAATACATCATGGCTTTTATAAACCGCGAGTCCCCATGCACGCGCAAACTGAATTAAAAAAAGATAATCCTGTTTTAAATAATGCTGAAAACACGATTTATCTAATATTCCTTTACCCAGCTGGCGGATAAAATCATGCTGAATATAGCGGTTCCATTCATCCTGACAGGCTTCTGTGAGTAATTGAAATGAAGGCATAAAAGCTCCTTTAATAAATAATATATTAAAGAGTAACAAAACAGACTTATTATTCGAAAAAAGTGTGTTTTATACTCCCTTCGGCGGTACTAACCGCATCAGGTTCTACGGGTGTAATCTCAGCCAGCGGCACCCCGGATAAATTAACCGGTAAAGGTTAAAAGAAAGTCAGACAACTAGCAGAAAAAATATTGAACCAGCTATAAGATGTACTGACAACTATAGTATACAGTTGTTTTCAATAAATATATTGAATAAATATTCTCTAGATAGAATATTGGGCATTATTCAGAGATCAAATTTTTATTTTATTATTCAAATTTATGTCTGAAATAGAATTAAGACTGATAAAAAATATGTTGCTTCTTGAGCGGAAAGTTTACCTGCCGTTATTGTAGCGGGCGAATGGTAGAGTCTACATTTAATTATCAATGGTAAATGTTTTGGTAAGATTACATCTTACACTTTGTTTTTATATTTATTACATAACTAAATTTTTTAAAATCATGTAATCAGAAAATGTAGCTAGTAAACTGCATATTAGCTGTATAGCATGCAGTTTACTGATAGAGAGTTGAAATTTAACTACAATAGTAGTGAAAATTTTTATATCTAAATATTTATTCATAAGAAAATTTATTTAGATATCCTCTGAAATTTTTCTGATTGTTATCTGCTTTAGTTGATGTATAAACTATTTTATTAAGTGTAGATTTTAGTATTCAAACTTTCGCTTCGGAAAGTGTTTTATATTTTGATATCAGTTGAATACAGTCGGATAACTGTATTTTTCCTTTGATTTCATATGCAGTTATCTCAATACGATTTTCTTTTTTATTACAATAATAGTCTATTTCTGCGCCGCAAAATTTAGGTTGCCCTAATTTAAATGCAGGATTAAGACAAATTTTTAGCTTGATATGCATGTTTTTAATTATCTGATATGAGGTTATTTGTTCCCAGGGAATAACTTCATCAAAACAAGGAAGAACTAATCCTTGCGGCGTCATGGTAAGTAGTGCAGAACCTATACATTTATACAATTTATAACATCTAGATGAAAAATAAATACTTATCAGAACTGAAGATATTTTACTTCCATAATCCATTTTATGACCAAATCTTATTATCAAATATGTCATAATAATGAAAAAGATTGCTATTAATGCGCGAAAAAATAATCGAATATATCCGCCTTGTATTATGGTAATGGTTTCTTGATTATGATCATAATTCACATGATGGTTTGGTTCACGCTGGTTCATTTTTATTACTTTCCGTGTATCAATTTGATGTAGATGTGCTAATTCATTATTAAATAAATTGCTTAGAGAAAGCTGTTTCACTGATATTGATAGGTTAACTGCATAAGCTATATTGTTCCTGTACTGATATTAAGATAGTTGTTGAACTAAAAATAGATCCTCTCTTAAAATAAATATATATATAAATATGCTTTTGTCTTTAAGATTGTTGCCTTATAACCATTTAAATTTTAATATTTTTTTGATTAAATATCAAAAGATAATTTAAGTTAATTTATTTTAACAATAATATAATACAAATACAATTGAACTAAACTGGCTCTTTGATGGGCTTGTATTGAGTCGTTTGGGTTGTACTATTATTCAAATTATTTCCCAGAACAGAAATTGATTGTTGCATATACATACACTGATATACAAATTAAAAACTCTGATAAAGTAAAGAATGCAGGATATTGAACATATTTAATATACTAAAATTCGTTAATTTTAAAATTTATTCATAAAGAAATTACTTCAATATCGGTAAAAATTTTATTGATTATCATCAGTCGTAATTTATCTACTGATTATTTTTTGTTTTGTACAAATAACTGAAGCTCTATTCGGGTATGAACAACTCTTATATAGTCTGATATTAAAGACTCACAATCCGGTAACTTTATTTTGCCTCTGATTTCGTATGTAGTTATCCGGATATGATTATTTTGTTTGTTATATTCTATTTTTGCGTTTACATGGTTTAAATTTTCCCAGTTTAAATTCTGGATTGAGATAAAGATATAGCTTTTTGTACATCTTATCAGTTATTTCAAAAGTGTTTACTTGCTCATATGGAATGGTTTTATCAGAGCAGGGAAAAATCAATACTTGTGATTTTATGGTAAATAATGCTGAACCGATGCCTTTATACATTTTGTAACATCTGAATAAATAGAAAGCAATGATTATTGAGAGGGTAATGACAGTTATCAGCCATTCTGAATCATGTGCTTTATCAGTTGTAATACAAGCATATATTATTAAGATAAACAGACCTGCCAGCAGGAATCGCATAAGTAATCTGATAATTCCACCCGGTTTTAGGATAATGGGTTCCTGATGATCATTAATGATGCTTTTTTGATAATCTAAATTAATTTCTACTAATTCCTGTACATCGTTTTGGTAATTCGATTACAGAATGCTTAATTCCTTATTAAACGGATCTTCCGGAAGCCTGGTTGGAGTAATGCTAATGAGTAAAATATTCAATGATTTAGGCTGGTAATATTTAATACCAGATAGCCGTTGAGCTAAATTCGGGTATCGGTTGTAAACAGAAGGTGATTATTTAAGTAGTTTGCTAAATGATAGTGTTTCTGACTTTCCTGCATAATATGTAACATAATCTAAGTCAGATAATCTATATCTGTTTTGTAATATTAATTTTCCAATGCCTAAATAATTGGCTCCTGCAAAAGATACGTCTAAGGTAAAGTATTATTTAGGAATTATTTTTAAAACATCTAAATCTGCCATAAACTCTTTGGAACGATTCCATTGATAAATTGTCCAGTTAAATGAATGATAAAAAAATGTTTAGATGGCAGATATATTCGATAAAATAAATAATTTTTTAATAAATCAATTGTTTCAGTTAACTTATCAATTTGATGATTAAAATTGATGATTAAAACTTGCTTATGCATTTAAATGATTTCTGGCAATGTGATTTAATTTATGTGCGATTATGCTGTTAAAGTTAAATAATTAATATAAGATTTTATATCGGTTATATTACCTCCTTTTCTTTCTATTATTGCAAAAAATAAATTTTTCTCTTTTCCCTGTCCCGTTTTGTGCTAATAAATTCAGAATTCACCCATAGCCATTCTTATATATTGAATAATCAGTATAATAATAGTAATTACAGCTATTGTTACGGGAATCCACCAAAAAGAAATTTTATTTTCAGAATTAAAAAAAAGAAAATAAGACAGTACCAATACAATCAGATTAAAAATTCCCAAAATGTTAAATATGACCCATTCAATAGGAAAATCAGCATGTCCATGTTTATTTTCATAAAACAGAAATATATAGCCGGCCATCTGAAGAAGCAGAATAATAGGAATAATAATGAATTTACTCATAATCTACTGATTATTTTTTGTTTTGCATAAACAACTGCAGCTCTATTTGGGCATGAGCAACTCTTATGTAGTCTGATATTAAAGACTCACAATCCGGTAACTTTAATTTGCCTCTGATTTCATATGCAGTTATCTGGATATGATTATTTCGTTTGTTATATTTTATTTTTGCGTTACATGGTTTGAATTCTCCCGGTTTGAATGCTGGATTGAGATAAAGAGTTAGCTTTTTGTACATTTGGCCAGTTATCTCAAAAGAGTCTATTTGCTTCCATGGAATAGCTTTATCAAAGCAGGGAAGAATTAATCCGCGTGGCTTCATGGTAAGTAGTGCTGAACCAATGCTTTTATACATTTTGTAGCATCTGAATAAGCAAAAAGCACTGATCATTGATAGGATAATGACAGTTATCAGCCACTCTGAATCATGTGCTTTATCAGTTGTAATACAAGCATATGTTATTAAGATAAACAGACCAGCCAGCAGGGATCGCAGAAACGATCTGATTATTCCGCCCTGTTTTAAGGTAATGGTTTCCTGATGTTGACTACTGATATGTTTCAGATAATTTAATTTAGTTTCTGCTGTTTCCTGTATATCATTTTGATAATCTGATTGCAGGATGTTTAGTTCTTTACTAAATAAATCTTTCAGAAGCGTGGTAGGACTAATGTTGATGAGCAAACCACTCAAACGGTTTAATTCGCCATATTTAATGTAAGACAGTCGTTGAGCTAAAGTCGGGTGCCGGGCATAAACAGAAGGTGATTTTTTTAGAAGTTTGCTAAGCGATGGTGTTTCTGAGTGTTCTACATAGTGTGTAACATAATCTAAAGGCAGAAAGTTTATATGTGTTTTATAGTAATAATTTTCCAATGCCTGATTAATTCGTGTTTGCAAAAGATGCATTTTACTTAAGGCTAATGCAAATTGCTCTTTATGGGTAACTTTTAAAACATTTAAATCCGCCATAGCTTCTGTGGAACGATACCACCAATGAATTGCTTTATTGAACGAACAATAAAAATATTTGGCTAGCAAATATGGAGGGTAGAATAAATAATTTTCGAATAAAGAATAGGATAAATAATTCTGGTATAAAAAATTAGCTGTTTCAGTTAACTTATCAATCTGACGATTAAAATTTGCAGATACATTTAAATCATTACTGGCAATATGACTTAATCTCTGCGCAATTATGCTGGATAATTCTGCTAAGGTTAAATAATTAATATAAGTACTGTCCAGATATAAAGTATTTCCTGTTAATACTATTCTGTCCGGATACAGACGAACTGCTTTATTACTTACCCTGAAGCCATTTCCTATGCAAAGTACAATATGGTTTGGCATAGCGTTTAACCCAAGCTTTTGTACAATTTCCCTAATTAATTTCCATAATTCCGGATTGGTTTCAGTCGTGATCAGCACACCGCTTACTCTGGCTGTTCCTGTATTATCCTGTCTGTTATATCTGTGTAAATAGAAAAAGCATAATCCTGCTACAACAAACAGAGGGATGATTGCCTTCTCCGGTCTTGTACCATCAGTAAGTATTATGAAAACGAATAAAAAAGACAGAATAAGACTGATGGGCAATATCATCAAAATTGCCTGTATCATATGCGACGCACGAGTAAAATTAATGCGCAATTGTTTTAAAGATTTATCTGCTTTTCTACCCAAATGCTGAATCAGGAATAAAGCAACTACTCCGGAAAAAAGACACATAATACCGCTAACTATGCCGCCGGTAGCGAGTGGTCTGGCATATGTAAGTGCGAAATTATGCTTTTTAATTTCTTGCTTTATTTGCTGACGCTTGCAGTTATTTTCATAACTTTCAGGCTGCTGTAGTAACTCTTGCTGTTGTAATGAAAGCTGAAAGATTTCCTGATTGATGCTCTGGATTTGTGATGAGGAGGGATAATAGTAAATGCTTAGGCGAATGCTAATAAGTGGTAATAAAATGATGAAAAAAAAAGATAGATTTTTTCTTTGAGCGAAAAGATATGAAGGTTTGTACTTTTATGCAAGATAATCACCTGCTATATTACTTTCTTTCGTAATCTTACAGAAAAAAGCAATATGAATCAGTTAACAATAATTCAGAATCTGTAATTTACCAAACTAAATACATTTCTACCATTAGAATACATAAAAACAAATGATTTTATATACTTTAATGTCTCATTTTTATTAAATTTACTGACCAGGTCAGGTATTTGCCTATTTATTATTCGGTTTTTCTGTTCCGGTCTGCAGAATAGCTGCTAAACCGCCATCGTCTGCCAGAAAATCAAATGCCTTTACGGTTGGTTCGGTTAGTGTCCAGAGAATTTCTTTATAATTAAATCCCTGATCGATTTTTAACCGGATTAATCCGTGTCCGTCCAGATAGATAAGATTGCCCAGTACATGATCAAGGCTATATTGTGTTACTAACTGGTCAAAAAATTCCTGCGATGAGGGATTCGGAAAACAATTGGTAAGTTCGGTAAGAATCTGATACTGAAGAATACGATCAAGTTGCATGGCTGTCTGTGATAATCAATATAAATAATGAAATAATTGTAATATAGCCTGATTAAGTTCTGGTAGCAGGCTGCTGTGTTTTGTAATCCGGATGTGTGATTTTAATTATGATATGATGGTTTCAGGAAGTGTTTTGTATTTGTCTGGTTTTCATTGATACATTTAGAATGTTAAAAAACTAATAATTTGAATTAGACAGTGGTAAACCGACAGTAAGTGGTGATGAGAGATACTTATTATATAGAATTCAGCAAATTTTATTTTGATAATATAATTGATAAAGTAAATTTTTTATTACTCTGAAAGATAAATTCAGAATATAAAATAACCTAAAACAAAGTTTGTATAATTTTATACAAGAGTAATTTTTAATAATTATGAGGAAGTAATATTTTTATATTAATAAAAAAATATATTTTTACAAAGCCGATCTGTCCGGATTTAAAACATATTTATGCTTACTGTCATTTATAAGAATACTGTAAAAAGCAGCTGAGCAGTATTAGAAAAATATGACTTAAAATTAATAAGAATAATTCCTATTTTCACTTGTATAAAAGAATCATTATTGATTACAATGCGGCATCTTTATATTAATTTGTGTCAAAAGGGGTTAACTTAATATGCGCCGCTCACCCAAGATTATTGCGCTGGCTGTAGCTTATATCGGCTTTCCTGCAGTAGTTTATGCCGAAGGCGAAGCTCATTTGCCAACAATTCATGTTGAGGGTAAACGTGTTACGCCAAGTGTATTCAAAAATACTAAAGTCAAGGCAGATACTATTAAAAAACAAGGTGCGGTGGATTTAAAAACGGCATTAAAAGATGTTCCGGGTGTAGAGGTATTGGATACTCAGGGTACACGACAGGGTAATGACAGTGTCAATATTCGTGGTTTAAGTGGTAACCGGGTTGGTATGACCATTGATGGAATTGAGTTGCCTGAAGCAAATGAAATGAAGCATACGGGACAGTATGCGATTTTCGGTCGTGGTAATTTTATGGATGTTTCCGCGCTCAGTAGTGTTGATATCAGTAAAAATGCCCGTGGTTTTGGTTTGGGCGGTGTTGTTGCTATGCACACACTTACCCCTGATGAGGTTTTGCAGGATAAAGATCAGGGTGGTTATATTGATACTCAGTATAACAGTGTGGATAAATCTACAGCGGTAACAGGTGTCGGTGCAATGAGAAGTGACCGCTGGCGCGGAATGGTACTGGGTACTTACCGTAAAGGTGATGAAGTGGATAACCGGGGTAATATTGGCGGCAAAGGGGCTTTGCGTACTAAATCAGACCCTGTTGATCACAATAGCCGGTATTTTCTTACTAAGCACGAATTTGATATTAATGACAAAAATACCCTGAATTTTACTGCTGAATATTTGAGCCGGAATCAGTGGACTGATTCATTGTCTCAGGTAAATAATACCTATACTGATGTACGCGGTATAGATGACAACAAGAAAACACGGTTTTCACTGGGGCATGATTATCATAGTGATGAGGGATTGATTCATTCAGGTAAAACTCAGATTTACTGGCAGCAGACTAAAACAGATTCAAGTACTCGTCGTGACTATGTCAAAGGTTGTACCAGTATGGTTCCTGACCGGAATAATCGTTGCGTTTTTGATTTTACCAATAAAGATAAAGTATGGGGATTGACGACAGACTGGTCATCACATTTTGATACAGGTAGTCTGAGTCAGGAATGGCGCTATGGTCTGAGTTTTGCGCACCATGAATTAACTAGTGACTGGCAAGGATATTATGCCAGATCGAAGCCTAATGCCGATAACACAACTATTCGGGCCAGTGCGTATATAGATGCAGATCTGCAATGGGGAAATTTGGTTGTCAGTCCGGGTTTGTCGGCTGCTTACTATAATATGAAGCCTAATTCCAATGGCTTTGTAACCGGAATCAATGGTGAAATCGGTGAATTGCGCAAAAAACATCAAAGTGCGCTGACCCCCCGTCTGGGTATTTCCTACCAGATTACTCCGTTGCTGGTACCGTATTTTCAGTATGCCCGTGGTTTTAATGCGCCATCATCTCAGCAGCTGGCTTCTTCATGGAATCCGGGAAACTACAGTTCCTGGGGTAATCCGAATCTAAAAGCGGAAACTGCAAATAATTTTGAGCTTGGTTTACGCGGTAAAAATGATGTTTTTGAATACGGTATAGCCGGATTTGATAATCACTATAAAAACTTTATTGATTATGTAAATATTTCTGATGTGGTGAAGCTACCGGCTGATGCTGTATGGAGCCGTCCGGGCAGTAAACAGACGCTGGTATTGCAGGCACAGAATTTCAGTAAGGCACATATTTACGGCGGTGAAGCATATGCACGCTGGAAGTTCGCACCAGACTGGAAAATAAATGGTTCAATAGCCTATTCGCGTGGCTCGATTCGCCAGGAAGGCGTAGACAGACCGCTTAACTCAGTGATGCCGGTTAAAGTGAAACTTGGTCTTGCCTATGATAAGGAAGTGTGGGGAGCCAATGTTGATTTAACCTATGTGGCGAAAAAAGATGATAGCGACATTCAAAATGTTCCAAAAGGAACAAGTTACTATAATCCGTCCAGAAATTATGCACTGGTTGATTTGGGTGGCTATTGGAAACCAACTAAGCATCTGAGTTTCCGTGCCGGTGTGAATAATGTTTTTAATAAGAAATACTGGAACTGGGCAGATATTGCTTACATGATGCCGAATGTAAACAGTCAGTCGGGCACTTCCGGGCAAAGCGACGGCAATGCGACTAAGTTAACCAGAGACAATGCTGATTTCTATTCTGCTCCGGGACGGACATTTAATGTAGGGTTGCGCTATACCTTTTAAATAAATCTGAAAATAAAATAATTAGCTGAATTATTTGCTAAATCACTATCAATAATAACTTTGTAAAGGAACGAGACATGAGTTTATGGCAAAAATATCTGGATAAAAAGGCAACTGTCGAAGGAGGAATGTACTTTCCGCGTCAGGCAGCAGCTGATCTGGGTGTGAGTGAAGGCGCATTAATGGCAGATGCTCCGGACTCTGTTTATCTGGGCAGCCGGATTCGCGATCTGGTACTTAAGCTGGAAATCCTGGGAGAAGTTTTGAGTGTGGTGCGTAATGATGCCGCAGTACATGAAAAAGTTGGTGTTTATGAACATGTAACGCTGACTGCGCGTACAGGGCTGGCGCTGAATGTGGGCGGGCTGGATTTACGTTTTTTCCTGCATAACTGGCATCATGCTATCGCTACAACTGTGGTGATTGGTGAAAGAACCATGCGTTCGATTCAGTTTTATGACGAATACGGCATGAGTATTGAAAAAGTTTTCATGCGTGATGAAACTAAACTGGATGCATGGCAGGCCCTGATTGATGAATTCGCAACCAGTGGCAAACCGGAATTTCTGCCGGCACCGGAAATTAATGTAACGATACCAGAACCATTGTCACCAGAGCGCGAGCAGGCCTTTCAGGAGCGCTGGAATGAGCTGAAGGATGTACATCATTTTGGCGGTTTGCTGGAGACTTTTAAAATTGACCGCCAGCAGTCTTACCGTCATGCACCGGCAGGCTGTACTAAGCAGGTCGATCGCAGTGTATGGGAAGAAGTTCTGCAGTATGTTCAGGCAAATAATCTGGAAATTATGGTATTTGTCGGTAATCGTGGCTTAGTGCAGATTCAGACCGGTAAACTACACAATGTAGTACGTTCACATGGCTATCTGAATGTACTGGATGCCAAAGTACCGGAAGAAGGCTTTGATTTGCATCTGCGCGATAGTGATATTGTGGAAACCTGGGTGGTACGTCGTCCGATCAGTGAAGGTTATGTGACCTGTATAGAAGGTTTTGACAAAAATCGTCAAACTGTGGTGCAGATTTTTGGTCGCCGTGAAGAAGGTAATGATGAAATGCAATCATGGCATCAGCTGATGGATGGCTTGTTAGCAGGCTAAGTAGCCGGGGCAGATATGCATTTTGTAGTTATGGTGAAATCATAAATTACTAGGAATATGTATATCTGCCATTGTAATATGAGTAATTAAAGGGTGGATTATGAAAAAATTACTGTTGGCAGCGGCTATGTGCGCTGCTTTTCCATTTGCGTTTGCTGCTCGTATTGTTACGCTGACGCCTGATGTGGCAGATATTGTGGTGGAGTTGGGTAGTGCTAAAGAAGTAGTAGGGCGCGAGAGGGCTTCTACTAATCCGGCTTTAAAGAATGTGCCCAGTATCGGCTTGTTTCACGGGCTGAGTGTGGAACCGATTGCGGCCAGAAAACCAACTCTTGTTCTGGGTTCGTGGATGGCTCAGCCAACCAGTATTTACGCCAATCTGAACCGGGTAGGTGTTAAAGCGGTGAATGTTGCGCCAAAGGATGATATTAATGGCTATGCGGCCGGTGTTCGCCAGATCGGACAGCTTATTGGTAAGAGTAAAGAAGCCAATGCATTGGCAGATCGCTGGCTCAGTCAGGTGAAACAGATGCCAAAAACCGGTAAGCGCTATCTGATTAGCTATGATGGTCGTTATGTTTCCGGCCGGGGTACTGCTGCGGATGAACTCATCAGGCGGGCTGGTGGTATTAATGCAGCCGCTGCTATTGAAGGTATGAAACCGATGTCACGCGAGGCATGGCTGGCCGCGAAACCGGATATCATTCTGATTGCCGAACGTAACCAAAAACTGACAGGCGGCGTGCAGGGCTTGATTAAACGACCGGAAATTGCTGCTTCTCCAGCCGCAAAACAAAAGAAAATCTATTTTATGCCGTCAAATGATATTTTTCGTTATGGCCTGAATACTCCGCAGGTTATTCCTAAACTTTATAAACTGGCACAATAATTATGACGCAAGTGCAGCAAACGGCCGGTACGCCTGATCACAATAGGGTGAAAAGTGCGTTCTGGCCTAAATTGGTTTGGTTTATCGCCGCTATATTATTCAGTTTACTGTTGAGCTGGTTTTGTCTGGGACTGGGTATGGGTGGCTGGCAATGGCCGCAATTCATGGATGAGATAACACTAGGTATCCGGCTGCCGCGAGTACTGGTAGCGCTGATAGTGGGTGCCGCACTGGCCGCTTCTGGTGCTGCATTGCAGGCATTATTTGATAATCCGCTGGCGGATCCGAGCCTGATAGGTACTTCCGGTGGTGCCGCACTGGGGGTTATTGCCGTCCTGGCGGGTGGCTGGGGTGCAGTAACAGTACCAATGGCTGCGTTTCTGGGGGCTTTGCTGGTATGTGTTCTGATTCTGACGGTACATCGTCTACTAGGCGGAGGAACATTGGGGCTACTGGTGATGGGTTTTGTCATCAGTGCCTTTTGTGGTGCATTGGTAAGCATGATTCTGTTTATGTCGGATGATATGGTTTTACGCAGTGCAACCAGCTGGCTGGCTGGCAGTCTGGCTGAGTCCGGTTTTACTTCGCCATGGTATGCGCTGGTAGTAATGCTGCTGGGGTTGTGTGTTCTGGTAGCGGTGGGCAGGCGACTGGATATTCTGATGCTGGGAGAAGAAACAGCCATTAGTATGGGTGTTGCTGTCGGGAGTACCCGGATATGGGCAGTGATAGGCTCTGCTCTGTTAACCGGAGCAGCGGTATCAATGGCCGGTATTATAGGTTTTCTGGGTATGATGGTACCGAATGTGGTTGCCCGTAATCGTGGCGGCAGCCGGCGTAAAATTATTCTGTTATCTGCCTGGCTGGGGGCAATATTTTTACTGCTGGTAGACAGTGTATCGCGCTGGCTGAGTTATCCGGTTGATTTACCTGTGGGTATTGTAATTTCTTTACTTGGCGGACCATTTTTCCTGTGGTTGTTTTTACAGCCATTGCGTCGCTAGGATCTGGATATGGAAAATTTATTTACCATTCGCAATGTACATGTACAACCACGTGGCCGTTGTATTTTATCGGTACCACAACTTGATTTACCGGCCAATCAGCATATCAGTATTATCGGGCCGAATGGTGCAGGTAAGTCAACTTTACTGCGTGCACTGTTAGGCCTGCATGGTGCCGGTGTCAAATTATTTGGAGAACCGGTTGACAATAGTTTAAAGCGCCGGCAGATTGCATGGGTGGGTCAGCACGGACAATATAATTTGCCGCTTACGGTAGTTGAATATGTGCAGCTTGGCTGCTCTCCTCAGGGCGGTTGGTTTAAGAAAGCCCGGGCACCCGCAGCAAAGCTCCAGCAGTTACTTGATGTTTTCGACTTGTGCACACTGGCACAGCAACGCATAGGCAGTTTATCCGGAGGTGAACAGCAGCGTGCTAATGTGGTACGTGCGCTGCTTCAGAATGCACCATTACTACTGCTTGATGAACCATGTAATCATCTGGATATTCGTCATCAGCACCAACTGATGCATTATCTGCATGAGCATCACGCTGATTTTTCTGTTGTTATGGTACTCCATGATTTAACTATGGCAGCAAATCATTCTGATTTTATTGTATTAATGAATGAAGGACAGATAGTTGCTTCAGGAACACCTCAGGATGTTATGCAATCTGCTTTGCTGAGTGAAGTATATCAATGGCCCATCCGGCGTATTGAAGAGGATGGTAAACTGTTTTTTCGTATGAACCATCAAGCGTTGCATTCGGCTGCCGCATAATATCACAATGAATCTCCATGGTTAGTATCAGCACGGTTCATGCTGAATCAGAGATAAAATGACCAATAATAACTTGGTATTTGTTTGCTATGTGTTCTGGTATTTGCAGTAAATACCTGATTGCCGGCAGATGAAAGTGTTAAAAAATTCCGGTATAGTGTGTATGACACAATTATCTAATACCTTTAAATCAGGAACTTTATATATGCAAAACGCCATACGTAATTTTTTATTTGGTTCTGTGGTTGCGGTGGCGTTAGCTGCCTGTGGTGGTGAATCTGCCTCAGGTACTGCTTCCAGCTCCGGTGAGAGTACAGGTCAAAAGGTAGTAATGGGGCTGGATGACAGCTTTCCGCCTATGGGCTTTCGTAATGAAAAAAATGAGTTGGTTGGTTTCGATATTGATATGGCTCGTGAAGCAGCTAAGCGTGCCGGTCTGAATGTGGAGCTTAAGCCAATCGACTGGAGTGCCAAAGAATCGGAGCTTAACAGTAAACGTGTTGATATGCTGTGGAACGGATTAACCATTACTCCTCAGCGGCAGCAGCAATTATTATTATCCAAACCGTATATGGACAATCATCAGATTATTGTTGTCCGTCCGGATAGCGGAATTAATACTAAAGCTGATCTGAACGGTAAAATTGTGGCGGTTCAGGATGGCAGTAGTGCTGTTGATGCGGTAGAAGCTGATCAGAATACAGCCAAATCATTCAAAGAATTGAAGAAATATGCAGATAATGTGACAGCATTAATGGATGTATCCGCCAAACGTGTAGATGCACTGGTTGTAGATGAAGTAGTCGGTCGCTATTATGTTTCAAAAAAACCTAATGAATATAAAGTATTAGGTGATAATTTTGGTACAGAACAATATGCTGTTGCTTTCCGTAAAGATGATCAGGCTCTGGAGCAAAAAATTCAAGGGGCTCTGGATAGTATGAAAGCAGACGGTACATCTGCTAAAATTGCTACAAAATGGTTCGGTAAAGACATCATTAAATAAATGTTGTTTTACTTTGGAATCAACGCTGCCTGAATAGAATTTATTCAGGCAGCGTTATTGTTGTTTTAAGGAATACACATGAATTATGTGTTAAATATGCTGCCTGAACTCTGGACAGGAGCAAAAATTACTCTGAGCCTGTTTGCCATTACCCTATTACTGTCTATTCCGTTAGGGTTGGTATTGGCATTATTGCGCCTTTCCGGAATCAGGGCACTGGATTATATTGTTAATTTTTATATCTGGGTGATGCGCGGCACACCTTTGATGCTACAGATTTTCTTTATTTACTTTGCTTTACCGGCAGTAAATATTTTACTGCCGGCATATACTACAGCGGTAGTAGCGTTTGTGCTTAACTATGCTGCTTATTTTGCAGAGATTTTCCGTGCCGGAATTCAGGGGGTAGGTAAGGGACAGTATGAAGCAGCAAAGACATTAGGGATGAGCTACGGCCAAACCATGCGTCGTATTGTTTTACCACAAATGTGGAAAAAAATTCTGCCGCCGTTAAGCAATGAAACGATTACACTGGTTAAAGATACATCGCTGGTATATGTGCTGGCATTACAGGATGTGATGCGGGTAACTTATCAGCTGGTACAGCGTGAATTTAATCTGATGCCGTTTTTTGTGGCGGCTGCATTCTACCTGATTATGACCCTGATTCTGACCTGGGGCTTCCAGAAAATGGAGAAACGCTATGCACGCTACGACGACTGATTTAATGATAGATGCCCGCGGTATTTATAAGGCTTTTGGTAATACTGAAGTACTCAAAGGCGTCGATATTCAGGTAGCACGCTCAGAAGTAGTTGCCATTATCGGTTCTTCCGGTTCAGGCAAATCTACATTACTGCGTTGTCTGAATTATCTGGAAAAGATAGATGCGGGCAGTATTGCCATTGAAAATGATTTTCTGGTACAGAACAATATCCACAATCGTGCTCATTATGTATCTGAAGGCCTGATAAAAAAAATCTGTACTCGGATGGGTATGGTTTTTCAGCAGTTCAATCTGTTTCCGCACATGACCGTATTACAAAATATCATTGAAGCTCCAATAACTGTAAAAAAAATGAAGCGTGATGAGATTGTTCCGCTGGCACAGGAGTTGTTGCGCAAGGTTGGTCTGGCTAATAAACAGGATTATTATCCGTCTCAATTATCCGGCGGACAAAAGCAGCGGGTTGCTATTGCCCGTGCACTGGCTATGCAGCCACAAATTATGCTGTTTGATGAACCTACTTCAGCTCTTGATCCTGAATTAACCGGCGAAGTATTGAAAACGATGCAGCAACTGGCTGAAGACAGAATGACTATGGTTGTGGTCACTCATGAAATGGGTTTTGCGCGCGAAGTGGCGAATAAGGTGCTGTTTATGGATAAAGGTGTGATTGTTGAATCGGGTGAAGCGAGAAGCTTTTTTGCTAATCCGCAGCATGCACGGACACAGGCGTTTTTGAGCTCGATGTTGAAGTAAATTTATTAATATTAAAGTTTATACAAGTTGTAGTTATTGTTTATATTAGATGTTTGATTAAATATCAATGCGGAGATATGCATTCCGTCTAAACAGTATGTAGTAATAAATATGACTAAAAGTAATTTGATAGCTACTAACAATACATATAATATTGAGAATCAGGTTCAATTAGCCTTAGATTTGGATGAATCTGCTAATAGTAAAGAAAAATCATTAGCAGATTATTATAATTCTTTTAGCCCATTTATTGTTTATGCAGATGAGAGCGGTACGCCAACTATGGATAATGATAAAAATTATCCAGTTTTTGTTTTGGCGTTTTGCATTTTTAATAAGCGTATTTATACTGAAAAATTGGTGCCTTTAATCCAAGCATTGAAATTTAAATTTTTTGGGCATGATATGGTTATTCTACATGAAAAAGAAATAAGAAAACATGAATACCCTTTCAATTTTAATTTCAAGGCTTTATCTGATGAATTCTTAAATGATTTGAATAAAGTAATGTGCGAAACTAATTTTATTTTAATTTCCACTATCATCGATAAACGCAAGGGTAAATGTGAAGATAATTTATATAATGCAGCTATGGAAGTATGTCTGGTTAATCTTTATAATTTTATGAGAGAGAAAAATAGTCACCTTAGAAAAACTTATGTTGTCATAGAATCACGGGGTGCAAAGGAAGATAAAAGCATTGAATTAGCATTTAGGCGTATTTGTGATGGACATAATTCATTAAAGACTAATTTTCCATTTGAGATTTTGATTAAGAAAAAAGACACTAATAGCACTGGATTACAGTTTGCTGATTTGTGTGCTAGACCTATTAGTAGGAATCATTTAGATTTTAATAATTCTGAGAGAAAACTCAATAGGGCTTTTGAGGTATTAAAGTTAAAATTTTATTGTGAAGGTGACCGGCTTAATGTAGGAAACAATTATCTGAATTATGGGCTAAATATTTTGCCGGAAAGATAAAGTCCAAAAAGCAGAAGAGCCTTGAGAATACTCAAGGCTACAGCGCCGACTGGGCTACCCAATCCATTTGTTTAAAGTATACCTAAGGTAAAATTTTAATTCAATAAAAATTTAGGAAAGTATTAATATCTAAAAATGATACTGGCATATACAAGATAGTTTGGTTTATCTTGATATTGGATTAATAAAAAGATATCTTACTTGTCAGTTGTTTTATTGCTTGATTTGCTCATCCAACTCTTTAATTTAACATTATGTTATTTAAGTATTGTATATTCTTTCTATATTCTAGAAAGAATATACTTGTTCTGGTTTAATGATAAAGTAATATTATAAATTAAGAATTACTAGAATGCTCTTCTAAGTTTAATTCAAAATAGATAAATTTATAATATATAGTTTGATATTATATTGCTGGTTTAATCCATAGCTGCTGGTTTTTCTGGTCTATTTTCACGCTATATTTTTTCAGGAAATCTACGCCGAGTAAGCCGTCTGATTCAAATTGGTCAGGCATACCGTCCATAATAGCCGCCTGAATGGGGATTTTTCGGATGGATGGGTTAGTCAGTATGATTTTAACAGTCTGGGGATTGCCTTTTTTATTCAGGCGCAGTGTGGCTTCTTCGGATTTGGCTGCGGGTGTTTTATTGCTGCTGTTGAATGATGCTGGCAGTAATTTTCCTTTGATAAAGGTCATTGATGCTCCGGTATCCAGAACAAGGCTATATGGTTTTTTCTGGTTGGTGAGGTTGATGATAATGCCTTCTTTGGGATGAATGTTGTAGGGGAAAGCAATCCATTGCTGGTTTATCTGGGTAGAATCCTTACCATCGTCGATTATGATTTTTTTGTGCGCAAAATCCAGAGTAAGGATGTGATTCTGAAAGAGTGGCAAACCGATAACTGGCAGGTTGTCATCTGGTGCAGGTGCCTGTTCCGCAGTGCTGGAATAACTCCAGCCCCATGGTTGCAGTTCTTCTGCATTGATGTTGTCAAAGTTAAGCCCGTTGATATCCAGATGTTTTATCAGAAATTTTTGTGTTTCATTAATTTTTCCGCTTAAATCCAGACTTTTATTGGTATTTTGGTTTTTGATCGTATCTGGCAGTTGTTGCAGTGTATTTAGCGGTAAATGCAAGGCTGTCTGTGAACCTGTATCAAGCTGAAACTGGCTTGGTTTGCCGTTGATATTTAAGACTACTTTGGCAATATGGGTATCTTTAGTAAAGGTTACCGGTAATACTACTTCTTTTGCCATGGCCATTTTTATGGCTATGCAGATAAAAATAAAAAATAGGCTTGATAAACGCATGGATTTTATTCTTTTTTACAATATGGGGTAATATTGGAACTATGCGTTTATACTTGGTTAATTGGTAATAGGCAAGAACAATTAAATTTAATAATCAGACAGATTGGTTATATTTTTTTTTAGGCAGGAGCTACACACTTAGAATGTTTATTTTAATATTTATTGACTATTAATTTTTGTTAGTTGTTTAAGATAGAAATATTATTTTTGGTATAAAACTAAAATCTGGATTAAATATTCTTGCTTAGGTTTGCCATGGATTTTTTTTATCAATATCGGAAGTTATTGATAGGTATTTTGTTATTATGTGTTGGCTGGTGGCGATTTTCACCTTATTCACCACGGGTGGTTATGCCAGCATATTTAAATGCTGGTGTGGATTGTTCGCAGTTTCCGCCAATGGCTATGGGTGATGAACCATTGCAGACAGAAGTACCTACAGGAATGCAGCCATTTGTGTTTCCAAAAGTGAAACTTACTCCTTTGGCTGGGTTTAGTATGCCCGCACGTGTACTACATCGCGCTTCTTATCTTTATGATGAACACGCTAGTATCTCTACAACTGACTGGTTTGTGGGGTGGGGGGTATGGCTAATGAAAAGGTAGTAAAGCGCCTGAAATTTGAGCAGAGAGCTCGTTTTGGTGGTATTGCCGGCACTAAAGATGGGGGCTCTATGCCATATTCTTATGATGATATGTACCTGAATGCTTCGAATGTCCATTTGATTCCGGCAAATAAAAAAATAGCTACTCAGATTAGTGGTATTAAGGTTGGGGATAATGTTCGTGTGGATGGTTGGCTGGTTAGGATCGATATGGGAAATAGGTATGTTTTATCGTCATTGTCACGCACTGACAGGGGAGCGGGAGCGTGTGAAGTAATACTGGTGTGTAATGTTACCCGGCTTGCTTCTGAAAAGGTATGGCCGGATTATAAGTGACTTTTGTTTCAAGACAGCCATTAAATGAATATTGAATATCAGGATGTAGAAGAAAATTTTGGTAATTTAATTTCTTTACTAAATAAGAGTTTTATCTCTAAAGAAATAGATGAAATAAAAGATTTTGTTGATTATGGTGAATATGGATTAGCTTTAGATACTCTGATTGATATTATTAAGGAAGAAAATAAGGAAATAAATAATGATATTTTTCAATATATAGCAAAATTATCTAATCTCATGGAGCAAAATATGGAAGTTATAACTAAAGACTTAATTAAATATATAAATTTTGATATGGGGGCGGAATGATGTTTGCCAGATGGTTGCTTGCATTGATGCTGGCTGCTATGGCCAGTACGGTATGGGCTGATGTTTATTTAAAAGATGAATTGATTGATTTTAATCGTGATGCGGCGGCTGGTGGTAAAGGTACTTTGTATGGGCAGTTTGCTTTCAGACGAGATGCGGCAAAGAGGGATGAGGCGATCAAGGAGATTGGCTGGATGACGTTGCAACCGGGTGCTTCAATCGGTTTTCATCGGCATGAGCATAATGAGGATACTTATATTATTGTTTCTGGGATAGGTCTGTTTACTGATTCTGATGGTAAATCTTATCAGGTTACGGCTGGTGATGTGACAATTGCGCGTAAGGGGCAATCGCATGCTTTGGCCAATATAGGTAAGGAGCCGCTGGTGTTTATTGATGTGATTGCTGAGCAATAATTTCAGGTACAGTTTTACTGCTCAGATGGATAACCGGAGCGGCATGTTTTTGCTCTTTGAATCGTAATTTAATTGGATGGGGATGAAACTGTATACATAAAAAACCGTCAGACCTTGGGTGTGTCTGACGGTTTTTGTGTAAGCAGGTTTATTCTGCGTCAGCAGCCTTAGCTACAGTTACCATAGCAGGGCGTAATACACGGTCGGACAGGGTATAACCTTTTTTCATTACCGAAACTACTGTATTGGGTTCTTGCTCACTTTCTACACTTTGCAAGGCCTGATGACGGTGTGGATCAAGTTTGTCGCCGGCTTTAGGATCGATCTCTTTAATATTAGACTGATCGAAAGCTTTTTGTAATTCGGTCAGCGTCATTTGTACGCCCATTTTCAGTGCGTCAAAGTTACCGCTTTGATCTTGCAGGGCCATTTCCAGATAATCTTTAACTGGCAGCATAGCACTGGCAAATTTCTGTCCGGCAAATTTGTGTGCGCTTTCCAGTTCATCCTGATGACGTCTGCGCAGATTTTGTTCATTGGCGAGTGAACGTAACTGTTCGTCTTTGAGTTGTCCTTCAAGTTCGCTAATACGTTCCTGTAACTCTTCTACGGTAGCTTCAGGAGCGACAATTGGTTCTGTGGTTTCGGTATTATCGTTAACCTGTGTTTCGTTTTCGGTATTGTTTTCCGGTTGCATATTTTTTCCTCTGCAAAAGGGTAAGTTATATGATTAAATTGGGTCGTTGTATATCGATTTCAAGCGACTGTAACAGATTTGTAATCACTTTTATTTATTAATTTTAATACATTGATTTTTCTAAAAATTAAATATATTTATATATCAATATCCAAGTGTTTTATTTTGGATATAAAAGTAAATATTTCATTGGAAAATTCAAGTTATATGTACTGGTGATGAGCGGACAGAATGGAAATACTGTCCGCAAAACAGGATGATATCTAGCCGGTATTACGCAACCCTTGTGCAATACCATTAATTGTCAGATGGATGAGCTGGAGTATCTCACTATTATCCGGCTGCTGGCGTAATTGTTGCAGCAGATGTATCTGCAACCAGTTCAGTGCATTCAAATAGGGAATACGCAAGGCCAGAGAACGTGCCAGAGTGCGGTTATCACTCAGGTAATGCTGACGTTGCAAAATATTAAGCAAAGCCTGCCGGCTGCGTTCAAACTCTTCAGAAAGCATGGTGTAAATGGTTCTGGCAGCTTGCTGATCACTGGCAAGATCTACATAAGCCTCAGCAATAGTGAGATCGGCTTTGGCCATGACTTGATCCATGTTGGAAAGCATGGTTTGAAAAAACGGACTGTTTTTAACCTGCTGCTGTAAGCGTTGCAGATTGGTGCTGTCCTGTTCAATCAGTTCCGCTACTGCACTACCGAAACCATACCAGGCCGGCAGCATCAGGCGGTTCTGGGTCCATGAGAATACCCATGGTATGGCGCGTAAGTCCTGAATTTTAGCCAGTGTTTTCCGGCTGGCGGGGCGGCTGCCAATATTCAGGCTCGCAATTTCCTGAATCGGGCTGGTTTGCAGAAAATAATCAATAAAGCCTGGGAAGGTAATTAATTGCCGGTAATGTGTGAATGCGCTGGCAGACAATGCATTCATCAGTTCGCTGTCAGGCTCGCTGTTGTGCATAGGTAAAACAGTAGCTTCAAGCGTAGCAGCAATGAGTGCTTCAAGATTACGTTCTGCATTGGTCGGATCAGCATATTTGGCGGTAATAACTTCTCCTTGTTCAGTAATGCGTATTTGTCCGGCTACGCTGCCAGCCGGCTGTGCCATGATTGCGTCGAATGAAGGTCCGCCACCGCGACCGACACTGCCACCGCGGCCATGAAACAGGCGCAGACGGATATGGTGCTGACCAAATAGTTGTACCAGTCTCGACTCAGCCTGATAAAGTGACCACTGGCTGGTTACATAACCACCATCTTTATTACTGTCGGAGTAGCCCAGCATAATTTCCTGCAGGTTATCACGACTACGCAAAAAAGCACGATACCAGGGCAGATTAAACAATTTATCCATAATACTGATGCAATTATGCAAGGCATCAATGGTCTCAAACAGAGGAACAATATTAATCCGGCTGGTCGGTTTCTCATTACTGATGCTGAGTAAACCGGTTTCTTTCAGCAATAACGCTACCACCAATATATCGCTAACGGTTTCGGCGTTAGAAATAATGCACTGATTGATAGCGCTTTCACCATAGTTATTTTTAATATTCGCCGCAGTCTGGAATATAGCCAGCTCACGCATGGTGTGTGGACTATACTGAATATAAGGGCTGTATAGCGGGCGCTGGGTGCTTAATTCACGTAACAGAACGCGCTGTTTGGCTGCTTCACTTAATGTCTCAAATGTTTCAAGACCGGCGTGTGTAAACAGCTCGGCTACAACTTCGGCATGTTTGGCTGCATGCTGACGCAAGTCGATGGACATCAGATGAAAACCGAACAGGGAAACAGAACGAATCAGGTCCGCCAGTTTGCCTTGTGTGAGCAGGGCACTGCCATTTTGTTGTAGAGAGCTGGCTATATTATTAAGCTCCTGCAAAAGTTCCGCCGGTTGTTTATATGGAGGCAGACCATGATGCTGGTTGTGTGGAGCAATATTCAGTTGCCGGGAGGTAGCATTCAGGCGTGCCTGTATATAGGTAAGAGCACGGCGGTATGGTTCTTCGCTATGAGCCGTTGCAGTATCCGGTGACTGCTCGGCCATATGATACACGCTGCTGTCAATCTGAACGCGACGAGAAGAAAGCGGCAGCAGCTGGTGCAGCTCATCCAGACATTGATGATAATGCTTTAACAAAGTGTCACCCTGAAAGATGAAAGCTTCCTGTAAAGTATCTGCATTAACATACGGATTACCGTCACGATCTCCGCCAACCCAGCCACCGATACTGAGTACATCAGGAAGAGTTATTTGCGGATACGCGCTGGTGAGCTGCTGTTGCAGTTTGCGGTAAAGAGCTGGTACCGCTTTAAAAAAACTCAATGGAAAATAGTTAACGCTATTATAAATTTCATCACTTACACTGATTTTGAAATGGCGCGTTTCATCAGTCTGCCATAAGGCCAGCAGAATAGTTTCAGCCTGTTGCTTTAGCTGTTCGTTATAGTGATGATCAGAATGGTCGTATTCACTGAGAATGGTGCGGATATGACGCTGAAAGCACAGAATACACTGGCGCTGTACTTCAGTCGGATGAGCGGTTAGCACTGCACTGATACTGGTTTGCTGCAAAATCTGTTCCAGTTGCGCAGCACTAATCTGCTGTTGCTGAATCTGGTTGATAACATGAGTAAAACTGGTGCGTCCGGGATGCTGTCTGTCATTTTCATATGCCTGTCGCCGCCGTTCATGGTGCGCATCTTCGGCAATATTCAGTACTTGTGCAAACAGGCTGCATGCACGAATTAAATCTTGCTGTTGTTGTAAATCCAGAGTAGGCACTACCTGTTGAATGATGATTTGTGGCTGATTACCACTGAGGAGCTGGCGCAATACAGTTTGCACAGTAGCTGTAGTTTCGTTTTGCAGGACGTTAAATAGTGCTTCAGTCAGGAATTTGATATCAGCCGACAGGGGCGCATCTTTACGCTCGTCCAGAAGTGATGTTGGCATTGTGTTCTCGCTTTTGCAGACTTGTGTTTATACTGAATAACCTGCGTCCATGATATTACGTGGTGATGGTACGGGCAATACTACTGATTTGATAAGAGTTATAACCTCAGCTTCTTAGGTTACAAAAATATATTCTTTCTCAATCACCCAAACAGCCTTTTATATTGTTGGCTGATTCTGATTTAACAGAATGATTGAATTTATTTTTACATTCTGTTTTTTTTGACTTGTTAATTCATTTTCTTGTTGTGGTTGGTATTTTGCGCTTGGAACATAGCCCGAACAGGATGCTTCCAATGTGTGCCGGTGTGTCTGATACAGCTACCGGTATTGTTTGTGCCTGCCAGGTCTGTGGGAGAGAAGGTTATGCTGTTTTTAAAACAGCCATCTGTACTGCCCGGTTTTTCGCTTAGTCTCGGCATAAGTGTGTTATCGCTGTCAGTACTGGTGCTGTTGCCATTTACGATGCTGGTATGGACTGTTACTGATCTGGGCTGGCATGGTTTTATACAAGTCATTTCTGAACCAAGGACACTTGCTGCGGTATGGCTGACTTTGAAAATGTCTTTACTGGCAATGCTGGCCAGTGTGCTGCTGGGAACTTTGGTGGCATGGGTATTGGTACGTTACCACTTCTGGGGTAAGGATCTGGTTAATGCATTGGTGGATTTGCCGTTTGCTTTACCTACTGCAGTAACAGGGGTGGCTTTGGCTACCTTATATGCACCTACAGGGTGGATAGGTGCGTTATTAACCCGGTTTGGATTGCAGATAGCATTTACACCGGCAGGTATCTGGCTGGCATTGTTGCTGGTAAGCCTGCCATTCGTCGTACGCGCAGTACAGCCGGTGCTGGCAGAATTATCAGGAGAATATGAAGAAGCTGCGGCTATTCTGGGCGCTTCCAGATTAACCATTGTATTCAGGGTACTGCTGCCGGAGGTTTTACCGGCACTGGTAATGGGGGCAGGTATGGCTTTTGCACGCGCTACCGGAGAATACGGTTCCGTAATTTTTATTGCCGGTAATGTGCCATTTAAATCAGAAATTCTGCCGCTGATTATTGTCAGTAAATTTGAATTGTTTGATTTGCCTGCAGCGGCAGCGGTCGCATTATTTATGTTAATAATTTCCTTTACCATTTTGTTTATGCTGAATTTGTGGCAATGGCGTTTGAGCCGGCGTATGCAGGGGCGATACTGATGAGCATAGTTAAAACCAATGAGTTGCTTACCGAGCCACGCTGGCTGCGCTACTTGCTGATAAGCATAACGCTGCTGTGTCTAGGTTTGCTGTTACTTTTGCCGCTGTTATCGGTATTCAGTTTTGCGCTGGCAAAGGGCTGGCAATTGTATCTGGCTGCTTTGACTGATGAAGAGGCACTCTCAGCCATTCGTTTGTCCTTGCTGATTACTGTTATTGTGGTGCCGGTGAATGTGATACTGGGTGTGGCAATGGCCTGGTTGTTAACCCATTTTTCATTTCGTGGTAAACAGTTATGGACAACCTTGCTGGATCTGCCATTTGCAGTCTCACCGGTCGTTGCGGGGCTGATGTTTGTTTTACTCTTCGGAAGTAACAGCTGGTTCGGTGGTTGGATGGAAACACATGGAATACAGATTATTTTTGCAGTACCGGGTATGGTGCTGGCGACTCTGTTTGTTACCTTCCCTTTTGTGGCGCGTGAGCTCATCCCTTTAATGCAGGCTCAGGGAAGTAGTGAAGAACAGGCTGCACTGATACTGGGTGCCAGTGGCTGGCAAATGTTCTGGCGTGTCACATTACCCAATCTGAAATGGGCTCTGGTTTACGGCATTATTCTGACTAATGCCCGTGCAATGGGTGAATTCGGGGCTGTCAGCATGGTTTCAGGCCATATCCGCGGTGAAACCAATACAATGCCTTTACTGGTAGAGATGATGTATAACGAATACAACATGGTAGGGGCATTTGCTGTTTCCAGTTTACTGGCCTTGCTGGCTTTATGCACGCTGGTATTACAGAAATATCTCGACTGGCGGCAGACACGTTTGTTCAAAGATGCACGGCGCGAGCAGATTGCAGTAAGCGACTGAATAAGTAAAGTACCGTGCTGGGTAGCGATTATGAGTATTCGTATTAAACAATTAAATAAATATTATGGTGATTATCATGCCTTGCAGAATATTAATCTGCAGGTACCAACCGGTTCACTGACGGCATTGCTTGGTCCGTCCGGTTGTGGAAAAACCACCTTGTTACGCATCATTGCCGGGCTGGAACGCGCAGATTCAGGTGAGCTGTTTTTTGCTGATGATGAGGTCAGTAATCTGCATGTGCGTGAGCGCCGGGTCGGATTTATGTTTCAGCACTATGCCTTATTCAGGCATATGACCGTATTTGATAATGTGGCTTTTGGTTTACAGGTACTGCCTAAACGCATTCGCCCGAATAAAGCAGAAATAGCTGCCCGGGTGCATGAATTATTACAACTGGTGCAGCTTGACTGGCTGGCTAAAGTATATCCGCAGCAACTATCCGGAGGTCAGCGCCAGCGTATTGCTCTGGCACGTGCTCTGGCTACCAGACCAAAGCTGCTGCTGCTGGATGAGCCGTTTGGTGCACTGGATGCTAAGGTGCGCAAGGAATTACGCCAGTGGCTGCTGGAAATTCATCATCAGCTTGGGATTACCAGTGTACTGGTTACACATGATCAGGAAGAGGCGCTGGAAATGGCCGACCAGATAGTGGTGATGAATCAGGGAAAAGTTGAGCAAAGCGGAGCTGCCTCATCTTTGTATGATAATCCTGAAAATGTATTTGTTACTGAGTTTCTGGGTGAGGTTAATGTATTTGAAGATGCCTGTATTGAACACGGGCAATTGTGTCTGGGGCATTATCATGAACCTATTACCACAGGAGAAAAAGCCCGTCAGAATGTAGCTGTTTATATCCGGCCTCAGGAAATACAGGTATTAACTCATATTCAGGATAATGTAATTGCCAGTGCATGCGTAGAGGAAATACATGCTATCGGTGCACAAATAAGGTTATGGTTGCGCCGGGTGGATAATAATCAGCGTATACAGGTATGGCTGTCGCCGGCCGAGTTTCGTACGCTGTCATTACAGCCGGCTCAGACAGTATGGTTCAGACCTCAGCGGTTAACTATGTTCAGATTGCCGGAGATGGTGGATTACGTGATTTAATTATATTAATCTTATACTAAAAGCATATAAATAATTAAATTAGAATAAAATCTGCCTCGGTTATATATGTGTTTTTATTTATATAATTTCAAATATTTTAAGTTAGTAAATATTAATTACAGGTATTTTTTATCTGCAGAAAAAAGATTAATTAAATGGCAGCTAAGCTATCAATACCAATAAAGATATAATTCAAAAAAAATTATCACAATAAATATTGAATAAATAAAAAACGGCTACCGAAATGATATTCGGTAGCCGCTTTAATTAAATCATCTATGATTTAATTACCCCAATAGGCAGCAAAATTATTTTGCTGAACAAATTGTTGTATCTGATCCGGCATGCCGGAAAGAGAACTATCCTGTCTGGCGGTAAAACCGGACATAGCCGAAGCCAGTTGCTGAGCCTGACTGGCTACAGCCGGACCTTCATTTGCTACAGGAGTAGAATTTCTGGTCAATAAATCACGGTTAAGTAAACTTTTTGAAGTTAGACCATAGCCGGATTTGCCGGTTTGGGCAGACAAGTAATTTCCTTTAATAATATCTTGATAGCTGATGGTTTTATCATCAAATATAAAGTTGAAAGATTGGGCTCCTATACCAAAATAAAAGTAGCTACTCAAAGTTACAGAATCATCAGTACCATATGCCCACACGATCAGATCATAACCGGAACGCCTAAATACAGCATTGGTAAGATTTGCACCCTCAAAAACAATATCATTAAATTCACTGGATATATTGTTCCCCCTATCATCGATAATATCCTGTCCGTGACCACGCTGAAACAGATAACGATCTTTTCCATTACCACCATGCAGATAATCGTTACCGGCACCGCCATTCAGTATATCAAAGCCGCCATATCCATTAAGAGTGTCATTACCGGCTCCGCCATTGATAATATTTTTGCCTTCCCAACCATTAATTGTGTCATTGCTGCTATCGCCATAGGTAATATAGGTATAATAATCCTGAAAATCCTGATAGGTGATAATTCTGTCTTCAAAAATGAATTTATAAGCTTTGGCTGGTTTATAAATGCCATTATTGAAATAATCATTAATAGTAACAGAATCATTCGAACCATAGGCTTGAATAATCAGATTTTCACCAGAGCTGGTAAATACGGCATCAGCAAACTTAGCACCTTGGAAAACGACTTCATTAACATCATCGTAGGGATGGCTATCATGAATAATGTCTTGCCCGTGTCCGCGCTGAAATAAATAACGGTCTGCGGAATCACCACCATCAAGAAAATCATTACCGGCACCACCATTAAGGGTGTCATTGCCATAGTTACCATATAATCTATCATTGCCATCACCGCCATTCAGGACATCATCCTTATCTTTTCCGTTAAGAGTGTCATTACCGGCGCCACCATTCAGAATATTTTTACTATACCAGCCATCGATTATATTATCAGTATCATCACCATCTGCAGTAAAAGTGAAATTATTTCTGATATATTGATAATCAACGGATTTATCGTTAAAAATAAAGTTGAAAGCATTAGCTGAGCTGTTAGTGAAATAATCAGTCAGAGTAACAGAATCCTCCGATCCATAGGCACGGATAATCAAATCTTTGCCGGAGCGGGTAAAAACTGCATCGGCAAAATTGGCACCTTCAAAAACAATATCATCAATCTCATTTGAGTAATAATTATTTCCAGTATCATTGATTGTATCCTGTCCGTGTCCGCGCTGAAAAAGGTAACGGTCTTTTTCTCTGTTGCCTCCGTTCAGGATATCATTACCGGCACCACCATTCAGTATGTCATAGCCACTATTGCCCCATAAGGTATCATTGCCATTACCTCCATTCAGGATATCATTGCCGTCTCTGCCCCATAAGATATCGTTGCCATCATTCCCGTTCAGAGTATCATTGCCACTGTATCCGTCTAGAGTATCATTACCCATGTCTCCGTTCAGAATATCGTCACCATTGGTACCTGTTATTTTTTTATTAATATTCTCCGTGGGCGTTAAAGTATAATGATTTTTAAGATATTCATAATCAATAGTTTTATCAGTAAAGATAAAATTAAAAGCTTGTCTGGAACCGCCAGTAAAATAATCAGTTAGCGAAATAGAATCATCTGAGTGATAAGCTTGTATGATTAAATCGTTCCCGGAACGGGTAAAAGTAGCATCAGTAGAGTAGGCATCTTCAAAGATAACGTCGTTATATAAGGTGTGGTTACTATTATAATACCCACTATCATTAATAATATCCTGTCCGTGACCATACTGAAACAGGTAAGTGTCTTTTTCATTATAACTACCGTATAGGAGGTCATTGCCTGCACCTCCGATCAGAACATTAGAACCACTGCCACCATATAATTTGTCATCACCATCACCACCATTAAGTATATCGTCACCGCCTGCTCCATTGAGTTCGTCATCGCCGTCATCTCCATTCAGAACATCATCTTTGTTTTGCCCATATAGAAAATCATTACCGCCACCGCCGATAAGAATATTTTTACCATCCCAGCCATCAATTTTGTTATTGGTATTATCACCAATGGCGGTAAAAGAGTAATTGTTATTGATAAGTTCGGAATAAGTAATTACTTTGTCGTCAAAAATAAAATTATAAGCATGGTAATTTGTATAACTATCTTTATAAAAATAATTATTTATAGTAACGCAGTCATCGCTACCATAGGCATGGATAATCAGATTATTGCCAGAACGGGTAAATATCGCATCTGCAAAATGTGCACCCTGAAAAATCACATCATCCGTTTTCACAGGATTGTTATAATAACTTTCTTGGATGATATCCTGTCCATGTCCGCGCTGAAACAAATAAGTGTCTTTTTCATTACCTCCGCCATCAAGAAAATCATTACCGGCACCACCATTGAGGATATCCGAACCGCGACCACCATTTAATCTATCGTTGCCGGCACCGCCATTAAGAGTATCGTCACCATATTGTCCGTCTAAATAGTCATCGCCGTCATCGCCGTTTAAAATATCATCTTTATTTTTACCATACAAATTATCATTACCGGCACCGCCATAAAGAATATTCTTGCCTTCCCAGCCAGATAGGGAGTTTCTACGACTGTCTCCTATGGTAGTAAGGGTATAATTATTTACTATATATTCATAATTAATGGTTTTATCATCAAAGATAAAATTGAAAGCCTGTTTATCCTTATTAAAATAATTAATTATAGTAACGGAGTCATCACTACCATAAGCATGGATAATCAAATTATCTCCATACCGGCTGAATACAGCATTGGCTGAATAGGCTTCTTTAAAGACAACATCATTACTATTTGCTGACCCCACAATAACGTCTTGTCCATGTCCTTCCTGAAATTGATAGCAATCTTTTTGCCCGCTTCCTCCGTAGAGCATATCATTACCTGTACCACCGATAAGAATATCGTTACCGCTCTGGCCATATAATATATCATTACCGGCACCGCCATTCAGGGTATCATTACCGATACCACCATTAAGTATGTCATTGCCATTATCACCATTCAGAATATCATCCATATTCTGACCATTAAGGACATCATTACCGTCGCCGCCATTTAAAATATTTTTGCCTTCCCAGCCGTTAATAATATTATTTCGGTCGTCGCCGTTAGCAGTAAAGGTATAATTATTTTTGAGATATTCATAAGTGATCGTTGTATCATCAAAAATAAAATTAAATGCGCGACTGTCCATTTCATAGTTAAAATAATCATTCACAGTGACAGAATCATTTGAACCATAGGCACTGATAATCAGATTATTACCAGAGCGGGTAAAGACAACATCAGCTGATTTCGCACCCTCAAAGACAAGGTCATTAATTGCAGAGGTTTGATTAAGTTTACCCAGATCATTAATTATGTCCTGTCCGTGCCCTTTTTGGAACAGGTAGCGGTCTTTTTCAGAATCTCCGCCATTAAGAATATCATTACCGGTGCCCCCGTTTAATGTATCGTTACCAGCACCCCCATTAAGAATATCGTTACCGTTTTCTCCGTTGAGTTCGTCATTACCATCACTGCCATTCAGGGTATCATCACCATTTCTGCCCCACAGGGCATCATTACCATTACCTCCGTTCATAATATCCTTACCGGCCCAGCCGATAAGGGTATTGTCACCTGCATCACCATTGGTTGTAATAGCATAATCGGTTTTGAGATTTTCGTAAGTAACGGTTTTATCATCGAAGATAAAGTTAAAGGCACGGCTGCTTCTACTCAGATCAAAATAATCCGGCAAGGTAACAGAATCAGTAGTACCGTAGGCTCGGATGATCAGATCATTACCGACGCGAGTAAATACGGCATTTACTGAATTGGCCCCCTGAAAAACCAGATCATTGCGTTTCTGTTGCCAGTAAGAAATGGCGTAATCATCCCCTTTATCATTGATAATATCCTGACCATGGCCCCGCTGGAAAATATACTGATCTTTTTCGTAATCACCGCCACTGAGGATATCGTTACCAGTGCCGCCATTGAGAATATCAAAACCATTGCCGCCAGTAATTGTATCATTGCCGGTACCGCCATTGAGCTGGTCATTACCGGCATCACCATAGAGAATATCATCTCCGTCATTACCATAGAGAATATCATCTCCGTTATTACCATTAAGAATATCGTTGCCGTAACCACCATCAAGAATATCGTTGCCATTACCTCCGCTCAGGGTATCGTTACCGTAACCGCCATTAAGTACATCATTACCGGCTTCACCATAGAGAATATCATCTCCATCATCGCCGTTAATAATATCGTCGCCATCAGCTCCATTCAGAGTATCATTACCGGAACCGCCATAAAGAGTGTCGTTACCATTGCCGCCATTTAAGATATCATTGCCGGCATCGCCGTAGAGAGTATCATCATCGTCATTGCCGTTAAGAGTATCGTTACCGTTGCCTCCATACAGAAAATCTTTACCCTGCCAGCCATTAATGTGATTGTCATTACTATCGCCGCTTACACTAAAGGTATAACTACTTTTCAGATTTTCATAGGTTATCGTTTTATCATTGAAGATGAAGTTAAAGGCACGGCTGTTTCTGGTATAGTCAAAATAATCATTTAAGATAACAGAATCTTTGGCGTTATTAGTGTAGATAATCAGATTATTACCGGAGCGTATAAAAAATGCTTCAGTGGAATTGATATTTTCAAAAACAATATCATTGCGTTGTTGTTGCCAATAAGAGTCAGAACTATCGTACCCCTGATCACTGATAGTATGCTGTCCGTGGCCGTTTCTGAATACGTACTTGTCTTTTATCCAGTCTTTACCCTGAATAAGACCATTAGTGTTTGCTGGATTCAGACTTTCTGCAAAAGCTACTGATTTCAGAGAATTTATTTCAGTCTTTGACTGGGAATTACTTTGCTGTCTGAATAAGTTGTTTAGTGTTTCCATAATTTTGATTCTCCTTGCTTAAAGTTTGTATTATTAAATGAGTTTGCTGAATGATCAGAATCAGCACTAATTATGATATTTAAATTTTAATCATTATAAATCAAAGTTTTATGTATCATAATCAGAAGTTATATATACTATGTATAACCAGTATAAAAATTGATAGATATCAAATAATCTTCTTTTATTTAAAATATTTCTATTTTTTTTAATTATATAAATAGTTGTTTATTATTAAAATTTATGCATTAATAATTTTATTTATAATTTATATAATATATTTATGAAATTTAAATTATGACAAATTGAATTCTAATTGCTTCGTAATATATAAAAGGGCATATCTGACTATATGTAGATATGCCCTTGAGATTTACTGATGATTAATGGTCGCTGACACGTTCAATAATTGCGCCCACTCCGCCTAGCTTCTGTTCTATATTTTCATAGCCACGATCAAGATGATAAATACGCTCAACAATAGTTTCACCACTGGCCACCAGACCGGCAAGTACCAGACTGGCGGAGGCGCGTAAATCGGTAGCCATAACAGTTGTACCAGATAATTGTTCTACACCTTCCACAATTGCAGTATTACCTTCAGCTGATATCCGGGCACCCATACGATTGAGTTCGGGTACATGCATAAAACGGTTTTCAAAAATGGTTTCTACTACTTTACTGTTACCGCTGGCAATACTATTCATTACCATAAACTGTGCTTGCATATCGGTAGGAAATGCCGGATAGGGCAGGGTGCAGATGTCGATAGCTTTGGGACGCTGTTGCATGTCGATGCTGATCCAGTCGTCACCGGCTTCAATAATTGCGCCGGCTTCACTCAGTTTTTCCAGAATGGCCTGCATGGTTTTAGGTGCGGCATGTTTAAGAACGACTTTGCCGCCGGTCATAGCCACAGCACACAAAAAAGTTCCGGCTTCTATGCGGTCGGGAACGACACGGTGACTGTATCCGTGTAACTTTTCTACATAAGTATAGTATATGTAACGATATTTTTATTGCAGGTAAAGTATTATGTAAATCTTAAATAATAGCCTGATTATATGAATTATTATAACTTAGTAATAACCAGCTAATCATAACCTATTCACTGCAATTACTCCGAGGAATGTATTTATGTATTGCTCTTAATACTAAACCAAAATAGCTCTACCAAACGATTTTAAAGTTTAATTTATTAGTGTTATATCCTACTGAAACAGTGATATTGTTCAGAACATGAATGGTTGAATTATGTTGAAATTGATTGATATGATTTATAGCATAAACACAATTTATTACAAGATTGCTTTGTCTTTATGATATTTGAAATTGCTGCTTGATAGAACATAATATTATATTTATTGATAATATAAAATATATCAAATAATTATGAAATTATAAATAGCCACCGAACTTTATTTCGGTGGCTATTTAGAATAATAATAAACTACTTAATTATTCCAAGATGTGGCAATAATGTTGCTCTGATTAAAATGTTGAGTTTGATCAGAATTTACCAGTGATCCATTTTGCGAAGACGTAAAATTAGACATGGCCATTATTAAATTTTGTGCCTGAGAAGACAAAATGTTGTTTCTACTTGGAGTATTGTTAAAAGCAGAAATATTATAATTTTGAGTGCCGTTTAGGTGAATTTCAATTGAACGCACATAAATATGCACATCTTTAGATGTGAAGGATTTATCTTTAAAGACAAAATTTTCGATGGCGTAAGTGTCACTATAGAAGAAGTCGGTGACGCGGATAGAATCTCCTTCGTTATAACCATAGATAATTAAATCATAGTTATCTTTGCGGAATTTGACTTCGTCAGAATTAACATCGGTAAACTGGATGGTATCAGTACCTTTGATATCATAAATTTTGTCCTGGCCATGGCCTTTGGCAAATACGTAAGTATCATTTCCCTCACCACCTACCAGATAATCATTACCGGCGCCTCCGTCGAGTAAATCGTCACCGCCATAAGCGTAAAGAGAATCATCACCGTCACCGCCGTTGAGCACATCATTGCTATTACCGGTAGTAATGGTATCGTTACCATCGCCACCATAGATAATAGCCCGGCCATTTTTTAAGGTGATGGTATCATTGCCGGTAGTGCCATAAAGCACCATACCTTCTTTACGTAAATCATCCAGAGTGAAGGATTTGTCTTTAAAGACAAAATTTTCGATAGCGTAAGTGTCACTATAGAAGAAGTCGGTGACGCGGATAGAATCTCCTTCGTTATAACCATAGATAATTAAATCATAGTTATCTTTGCGGAATTTGACTTCGTCAGAATTAACATCGGTAAACTGGATGGTATCAGTACCTTTGATATCATAAATTTTGTCCTGGCCATGGCCTTTGGCAAATACGTAAGTATCATTTCCCTCACCACCTA
>NZ_JACFRQ010000003.1:0-83139 GCF_016100865.1 Snodgrassella sp. W8132 | reverse complement strand
AGGCGAACTATACGCCTCCACAAATCCCCTGTCAACTCCTGCCTGCATTTATTTTTGACTTTCTCTTCACTCAACTGTTTTTCCTAAGTTTATTTTTTGCTCCTTTGACTCAGTTTTGCGGTTTTATTTGACTCCACTATCTGCCGATAGGGATGATGACTTGTTTATAGCCTCTGTTTCCTTTTACTTGTGACTAGATGACAGTACTATTTATCAATGTCATTTTTGAGTTTAGCATTTTCATAGTATTCTTTTTTAAATCTCAACAATGCTATTTGCTTTTTTAATGTTTCCACGGTGTCGAGCAGCTTTTGTTCTTGCTGGCTAATTATATTCAGCCGCTGATCCAGTGTTTTGTCTCCTTGCAAACAGAGCTCTACATAGTGTTGAACATCTTTTATGGACATATTGGCATTGCGTAAACATTCGATTAATTTTGCCCATTGTAAATCTGCATCTGAAAAAAATCTTTTGTCATGCTGATCTCTCTGTAAGAACGGGAATAGATTAAGGGAATCGTAATAGCGCAGAGTATGTGCTGATAATCCAAGAATTTGGGCCGCTTCGGTTACGGAATATTTGGGTTTGAGGCTTAACTGCCCATTATTGGCTATTGATAAAATACAATCCTGTAAATCCACCATTTTTTACCTCTTTAGTTTTATAAATCAACAAAATATCATAATTAGTAAAGACGGGATATTAAGCTTGACTTCGAGTTACTCTAATTATTACATTTAATGCCTATTAAATGAATAAAATCTGAAAGAATGGGAATATGAACCTAAATAATATTAGAAATTTTTGTATTATTGCTCATATTGATCATGGTAAATCTACGCTGGCTGACAGGTTAATTGAAATGACAAAAACGGTCAGCGAAAGAGAAATGAAAGAGCAATTATTAGATAATATGGAGCTTGAAAGAGAGCGCGGTATTACTATTAAGCTCCAGACTGTGCGTATGTACTATCAGGCCGAAGATCAGGCTGAATATGAACTTAATCTGATTGATACGCCCGGTCATACTGACTTTGCCTATGAAGTTTCCCGCAGTTTAGCCGCTTGTGAAGGGGCATTATTGGTGATTGATGCCACACAGGGAGTACAGGCTCAGACTATTGCTAATTTAAAATTAGCGCAGGAGCAGAATTTAACGATTATTCCGGTTATCAATAAGATTGATATGCCAAATGCGGATGTAGAACGTGTTACCAAAGAGCTCGAAGAGCTGGATGGGATTAATCTGGACAATATTATATTGGCTTCGGCCAGAACAGGGGCCGGAGTCGATAATATTCTGAATGCTATTGTTAAAGAAATACCGGCACCTAGTGGTGAGCAGGATCGTCCTCTTCAGGCTTTAATTTTTGATTCGCATTACGATATGTATCGTGGTGTGGTTCTGCATGTCCGTATCTTCAATGGTTCGGTGACTACTGGTCAGAAAATTAAAATGATCAAAAGTGAACTGGAGTTTGAAGCATTACAGATTGGTGTATTTTTGCCTGAAATGAGGTCTGTTGAAACGCTTGTTGCGGGCGAGGTAGGCTATATTTCTACTAATATAAAGGTGGTCTCCAATGTGAAAGTTGGTGATACATTAATTGATATTAATGCACCAGACACTCCGCCCGTACCCGGATATAAAGATGTTAAACCCATGGTATATGCAGGCTTGTTTCCTATTAAAAATGAGGAACAGGAAAAGCTGCGCGATGCGATAGAAAAACTGGCTCTGAATGATTCGGCCTTTGTTTATCAGCAGGAAAATTCTCTGGCACTTGGCAGTGGCTTTCGTTGTGGCTTTCTAGGTATTTTGCACATGGAAATTATTCAGGAAAGACTGGAACGGGAGCATGGTATTGAAATTATTTCTACGTTTCCTAGTGTTGAGTACCGGGTAACGCTTACGAATGGCCAGGTAATAACGGTAAATAATCCGACATTGTTACCGAGTTTTGAAAAAATAGCTTCCATTGAAGAACCTTTTATTGAGTCAGCCATTATTATTCCTGTGGAAAATATTGGCGAAATTATGAATCTGTGCCAGGAAAAGCGTGGCATATTCGTTGATATGACCTACCTCAATAATAAAATGGCGGAACTATTTTTTAAGCTGCCGATTTCTGAAATTGCCTATACTTTTTTCAATTCATTAAAATCCATCACGCATGGTTATGCTTCAGTTGATTACCGCGACAGATGTTATATTGCGTCTGATCTAGTGAAAATGGATATCTGGCTGAATGATGAAATAGTAGATGCATTTTCATTTATTTTACCGCGCAGCAGTAGTTTTGAACGCGGTAAGCAAATAGCTCTGAAAATGAAGCACGTGATTCCGCGCAAGTTATATCCCATGCCAGTTCAGTCTGTGGTTGAAAACAGAGTTATTGCGCGTGAGGATATTCCGCCCTTACGCAAAAGCGTAACCGGAAAAGGATATTCCGGCTCTCTATCCAAAAAGAGAAAAATTGCTAAAAATATAAAGGATAATAAAGTCAGACAACGTAAATTTGGCGGTGTAGATATTCCTCAAGCTGCGTTCCATGCGGTGCTGGATATTAGCTGATAAGTATTTATCTCTGTCAATTTAAAACTAAGAGGGTATGCTTTTTCTATACCCTCTTAATTTTTCTACAGCTATTAAAATAATACTTTGAGTATTAACTGTTTTAGCTTACATTTTTTGTACCTGAATTTCATTTAGATAGATATCCTTTTCAGGTAAAGGTTATATACGACAAAATTATCAATGGTTATATACCATATAGATATAGCTTATAAAATAAGAACATCACTGGCAATCTGTTATCTTTATTAGGAATTATTGACAACTAAAAACAAAATAAATTGTCATGAATTAATCAAATAGAGTTCATTGAATATCGTAGTACAACTTTTAATATATCCTCTCGTTCCAGTTAGAAATCTATTTTCTAACGAGATCAAAATAAATTCTCATAATGCAATAAAAAACTCTGCTCGATAATTTAACTGAGTTAATTATTTAATCAACTGTTCGTCATTAAGATAGTTTTAAGAAGTAGAGCAATCTTTTCCATTGTGGTCACGAATCAGCTCAAAATCATGGCCCAGTGCAAAATTTGTTGCACTAAAGGCCTACTATTTTATTAACACACTCCATGATATTGTTTGTTTTATAAAAAGAATTGTTATTTTATACATAATAAATGATAATGATTATTATTACTTTAATAAGGTACTCATTTAATGAAACCGTGTAATTACAGTCCTGCTTCTCGACTTTGGCAACTCACCTTTAAAAATAAAATTTTAATTATTTTATCTTGTTTATTTTCAGTTTTAAGTGTTGCTACTGCTTTTATCCCTTTTATTTCGGTTTATTATATTGTTTACGAAATAATAATGAGTTTAGTCAATAAGGACGTATTAAATAACGGGCTTATTATTCATTATGGTTGGCTGGCTTTTATTGCGGCTGCATTGTCGCTATTTTTTAATTTCCTTGCACTCTGCTTCTCGCATATTGCTGCGTTTAAAACGCTCTACTATTTGAAATATAATTTCGTTCGGTATTTATCATATTTACCATTAGGATTTTATACTGAACATTCGAGTGGAGAGTTACGAAAAATCGTTGATGATGATATTGAAAAGATAGAAATTTTTATTGCTCATCAACTCCCTGATATGGTTGGTTCGTTTGCGACTCCGATTATCATTTTAATTATTTTAGCTGTTTTTGACTGGCGTTTAGGGTTGGCAACGCTGGTACCCATTATTTTGGCTTATATTGTTTTGATAAGCGGCTACCGTCGTAAAGATATTAAAAACCATATGCAGGAGTTTCAAAATCGACTTATTGATATGAGTAATGCTTCAGTTGAATATATTCGTGGTATTGCTGTTGTAAAAGCTTTTAATCAAACCTTTTTCTCATTTAAACGCTTTTATGAGTCAATTAAAGCGTATCAAGTATTTTGCCTTAAGTTTACTGATTGTTTTAAATATCATATGGCATTTTTTCTGCTGATATTAAATAACATCTATCTTTTTATTCTCCCGGTAATAATTTTCTTACTCGGTTCTGTAGATAATTATGCAAATTTTATCTTAGCTTCTATTTTTTATTTAATTTTCTCACTGGCATTACCAGCGCCTTTTTTAAAACTGATGTATGTTTCTCAAGGCCTTCAAAAAGCAGTTAAAAGCGTTGAAAATATGGATAGTGTTTTAAACGTAAAACCTTTAGCTGAACCCGAATCCGGTTTAGAAGTAAATCGTTATGATATTGGTTTTAATGATGTTACCTTTGCCTACAATAAGATTCAGGGTAGTGAGGCTTCAGAGAATAATGCGCTAAGTCACATTTCGTTTACGGCAAAACAAGGAACAACTACTGCTCTGGTTGGGCTTTCCGGCAGTGGTAAAAGTACAGTCTCACTGCTTATTCCCCGCTTCTTTGATCCTGATGAAGGTTCGATAACGATTGGTGGTGTAGATATTAAGCAAATGAAAAGTGAGTATTTATTGTCGTTAGTGAGTTTTGTGTTTCAGGATGTTTTTCTCTTTAAACAAACTATTTTAGATAATATTAAAATCGGCAAACCCGATGCCCGGTTAGATGAAGTTATTGCCGCCTCTAAAGCTGCACAATGTCACGAATTTATTGAAAAGCTGCCAGACGGCTATCAGTCGGTAATAGGTACTAAAGGACTGCATCTTTCAGGCGGTGAAATGCAACGTTTAGCAATCGCCCGCGCATTACTAAAAAACTCACCTATTTTAATTCTTGATGAAGCCACTTCTTTTGCTGATCCTGAAAATGAATACAAAATTCAGCTTGCCTTGAAAGTTTTGATGCAGGGTAAAACCGTTATTATGATTGCTCATCGTTTATCAACAATAAAAGATGCAAATCAAATTGTGGTATTAGATAAAGGTCGAATTGTTGAAAAAGGAACGCATGAGCAGCTAATTGATAAGCATCATACCTATTACAAAATGTGGCAATACTATAAACAAACATTAAATTGGCAATTGCATCAGTCTGGTCAAGATGATGAGGTGGCATATGTTTAAAAAATTATTGATGTTGTCTGATGCAGAGAATAAAAATCTTAATCAAGCTATTATCGCCTGTATCATCTCTAATTTGACATTAATGTTACCGTTTGTCATTTTATTACAGATAATTATCCTGCTAATTAAGCCATTAACTGACCAAATTCCTGTAAATATAAATTACTTATGGATTATGGCTGGAGCAGGCGTAGTTTCAGCCTTATTATTCTTATTTTGTTATAAAAGAGAATATGAAAAAACTTACGCTAATGCTGTTAGTCAGGCTGCCAATACCCGAATTGAAGTTGCTGAAAAAATCCGCAAACTACCGCTTAGTTTTTTTAATCGAAAAGATCTTTCTGAACTTACGGCTAATATTATGGGTGATTGTGCCGTTATTGAGAACATGCTTAGCCATGTGATACCTCAATTAATCGGTTATTCAATCAGCAGTCTGATAACTTGTTGTTTATTGGCATTTTATGATTGGCGGATGGCTGGTGCTATTTTTTGTACTCTGCCGATTTCTATTATTATTGTTGTTATTGGTAAAAGACTTGAACAAAAATTTGGTGAAAAACATGTTCAGGCTAAATTAATTGTTTCCGACGAAGTTCAGGAATATCTGGATGGTATCAAAATCATCAAAGGTTACGGAATAAGTGGTAAAAAATTCCAACGTCTGGATAAAGCCCTAAAAAAAATGATGTGGGCATCAATTAAGTTTGAAGGAATAGGAGGAATTATTGTCACTTTGTCTACTATGACATTACAAGTCGGTTTAGGCATAGTGGTTTTACTCGGTGTTTCGCTGATGGTTTCTGGCAGCTTAGATCCAATTACTTTTATTGCCTTTGTTATTATCAGTTCACGAATTTATAGCCCTCTGATTTCTATTTTGACATTATTACCCGAGCTGTTTTATATGCTTGTTTCAATCGATAGAATGAGAAGTTTACAAACTGAGTCTATTATGGAAGGAAAAGAAGATGTGACTTTTGCTAATCATACTATCAATATTGATCATGTTAATTTTTCCTACAATCAAATAAACGTTATTAATAATTTAAGCTGCACTATTCCAGAAGGAAAAATGACAGCATTAGTTGGACCATCAGGTAGTGGTAAAAGCACTTTATTACAATTGATTGCACGCTTTTGGGATGTAAATTCGGGGAGGATTACCATTGGTAATCTCGATATTAAGCAAATTGACCCTGAAACTTTGATGCATTCAATGGCTTTTGTTTTCCAACAGGTGGTATTGTTTGATGATACGATTATGAACAATATTCGCATTGGAAGGCATAATGCGTCTGATGAAGAAGTCAAACTTGCCGCTAAAATAGCCAGATGTGATGAACTAATTGCCCGATTACCTGATGGCTGGAATACCTTAATAGGTGAAAACGGCAGTAAATTATCAGGTGGTGAAAGGCAACGAATCTCAATTGCCAGAGCATTATTAAAAAATGCTCCTATTATTTTGCTTGATGAGGCTACCGCCTCATTGGATCCTGAAAATGAGATTTATATTCAGGAAGCAATCGCCAGTCTGGTCAAAGACAGAACTGTAATCGTTATTGCTCATCGTTTAAAAACGATTATCGGTGCGGATAATATTATTGTTCTGGATAAAGGTTCAATTGCAGAACAAGGTAATTATCAAGACTTGATGAACAATAATGGTTTATTTACTAAGCTTTATAGTTTTCAAAAACAAGCATTATCTGTTAATTATTGATTAATTATTTTTCTCATAATTATCGGTATATGCTATAGCAATATAACTGATAAGAAACAGGCGCAGGTTGCAGTCATTCATTTAACGGGGAAATACCATGTTTTATTTATCTGATGCTGAGCTGGATAAACTATTACTCGATGATATCGCTTATGGTGATTTAACCACCCGTGCTTTAGGTTTTGGCCGGCAGGCTGGAAAAATGACATTCTGTTGCCAGAAAGCTGGCAGGGTTAGTGGTGTAGCCATTGCAGCCAGGCTGTTGCAGAAGCTTGGGCTGGAAGTAGTGATACAAGAACAAGACGGTGCTGATGTTAATGCTGAAACCGTACTGTTAACCGCTTTTGGTCAAGCTGAAAATCTGCATCAGGGCTGGAAGGTGGCACAGAATGTACTGGAATGGTGCAGTGGTGTAGCACAATATATGGCGCAAATGCTGGCTAGTGCACATGAGATTAATCCGCTGGTACAAATTGCCTGCACGCGTAAGAGTATTCCCGGTACGAAATCTCTGGCTATTGCGGCTGTAATAGATGGCGGAGGAATATTACATCGTGCCGGCACAGCTGAGTCTGTTTTGCTGTTTGCCAATCACCGCCATTTTTATGCACAGCCGGATGATTGGGCTGCTATGGTAACGCGTTTAAAGTATGCTGCGCCGGAAAAGAAAATTATTGTCGAAGCAGATAATATCGAAGAGGCTTTCGCAGCACTGGCAGCACAGGCAGATATTGTACAGCTGGATAAATTTACGCCGGAAGAATTTGCGATGGTGTTGGCAAAACAGCAAATATTAGCGCCAATGAGTTTATTGTCTGCTGCCGGTGGCGTCACTTTATTAAATATAGCGGAATATGTTCGTGCGGGAGCGCAATTACTGGTTACCTCTGCGCCCTATTATGCCCCGCCGGCAGATATTAAAGTGAAATTGCAACCAGTTTAATGCTGATTTGTGTTTTAAATGATTAGCTGATGGTTTACTGCATAGTATTGGCGACGGCATTTAACTATGGATGATGGAATAGTTATAAATAATAGCGCATCAACCATAGTTTATTGTAAGTGACTAATTATCTGCTTTTACTTATCCAGACCCTGCTGCACCATGTGTGCTGCTCTGATTACTGCTCTGGCTTTATTTTGAGTTTCCTGCCATTCCAGTTCTTCATCTGAATCAAAGACGATACCGCCACCACTTTGTACATATAGTGTATTGTTTCTGACAACACCAGTACGAATAGCAATACATAAATCCATATCTCCGGAAAAACTCAGATAACCGGCTGCTCCGCCATAAACACCGCGTTTGTTTGGCTCCAGTTCTTCGATGATTTCCAGAGCACGTACTTTTGGCGCGCCTGAAAGCGTACCGGCCGGAAAGGTGGCAGCCAGTACATCCAGATTCGATGTTCCATCCTGTAATTCACCTTCAACATTGGATACCAGATGCATTACATGAGAATAGCGTTCGATAATCATTTTATCGGTAACTTTTACCTGACCGATTTTACTAATGCGTCCGACATCATTGCGTCCAAGATCAATTAACATGACATGCTCGGCCACTTCTTTGGGATCATTTATCAGATCCTGTGCCAGTGCCTGATCTTCGTCTGGTGTTCTGCCCCGAGGACGCGTTCCGGCAATAGGACGTACGGTAACGCTGCTTTGTTCACGTCTTACCAGAATTTCCGGAGAAGATCCTACCACATAGAAGTCGTCAAAATGATAATAAAATAAATAAGGGGAAGGATTCAAAGTACGCAGAGCACGGTACAGACTTAATGGATTATCGTAAAAAGGCATGCTGAGACGCTGACTGGGGACAACCTGCATACAATCGCCATTGAGAATGTACTCTTTCACCCGTTTAACATAATTTTTATATTGCTCTTCGCCAGTTTCTGTCACTGGCTCAGTTAATTCACTGCCAAGTGACAATGGCAACTGCACACTCTGACGCAGCGCGGTGCGTAACTCTTCTAAACGTGCTCTGGCCTGCTGATAACCATCTTTTTTACTGGTATCGGCATAAACAATCAGATAAATTTTGCCTGATAAATTATCCACAACCGCCAGCTCTAATGAAAGCAGCAGAAAAATATCAGGCACACCAATCGGATTAGGTTTGTCTGCCTGCTTCAGCCGGTGGGCTATCTGTTCAAAATGATAAATGGTTTCATATCCGAAATAACCTACCAATCCGCCTGTAAATCTTGGCAGGTCAGGAATATCAGGAGTTTTATATCTGTTCTGAAATGTTTTAATGAATTCCAGCGGATTACCCTGATGCGTTTCTATTAGCTGATTTTTCTGGTATACCCTTGTGTTTTGTCCGGATATTTTAATATAGGTATCACAGGGCAAACCGATAAAAGAATATCGACCAAAACGCTCACCATTTACTACCGACTCCAGCAAATAGCTGAATGGTTTATTTGCCAGTTTCAGGTAAAGTGACAATGGTGTATCCATATCTGCCAGCACTTCCTGTACTAATGGAATATGAGTATAGCCGGCAGTCATTTGTTGCTGATATTCAGCTAAAGTGATCATGATTTATGCTTGGTGTTGTTTAAAAGGTGTGGTTTCTGATCGGAAATTTTTACAAATAGTACTATTTTCCTTTTCAATATCATAACTTAAATCCGCTTTAAAAGCATTTATCAGATGTATACCTAAAGTAATGGAATGGTCTCTGACTCTGCAACTCATTTCCGTATTATCAATGGTATTGCTTATTCCATACGCAATTACCTTCCTTTGAACTATATACTATCCAGAATTTTCCAGTCGATTTTTAACTTATATAAGCTAATAAAAAAGCTGCTTAGTGTAGCTAAGCAGCTTTTTAAAACAGACCCGTTTAGTCTTCGGCAGGCATTTCACCATCAGTATCATCCAACTGCCCTTCGGTATTCTGAGCAGTGATACCTACTTTATTGCGAATTTTAAGATTAATTTCGTCGGCTATTTCCTGATTATCTTTCAACCATTGACGTACATTGTCTTTACCCTGACCTATTTTACTGCCATTGTAGCTGTACCATGCACCTGATTTTTCAACAATGCCTAGCTTAACGCCGATATCAATCAACTCACCTTCCCAGCTGATACCTTCGCCATACAAAATATCGAACTCAGCCTGTTTAAATGGCGGAGCTACTTTGTTTTTGATTACTTTAACGCGTGTTTCATTACCAATGACATCATCACCTTTTTTAATCTGGCCGATTTTACGGATATCCAGACGTACAGATGAGTAGAATTTCAGTGCATTACCACCAGTAGTGGTTTCAGGATTACCAAACATGACACCGATTTTCATACGAATCTGATTAATGAAAATAACCAGAGTATTGGTTTTTTTGATGTTACCAGTGAGTTTACGCAAAGCCTGACTCATCAGACGAGCCTGCAAGCCGACATGACTGTCACCCATTTCGCCCTCAATTTCAGCCTTGGGTACCAGAGCTGCAACCGAGTCAACAACAACCATGTCCACCCCGCCACTGCGAACCAGCATGTCACAAATTTCCAGAGCCTGTTCGCCGGTGTCAGGTTGTGATACCAGTAATTCTTCAACTTTTACCCCAAGTTTACGGGCGTAAATCGGGTCAAAGGCATTCTCGGCATCGATAAACGCACATACACCACCATCTTTCTGACACTGTGCTATGGCTTCCAGACACAACGTGGTTTTACCGGAAGATTCCGGTCCGTAGATTTCTACGATACGACCACGTGGTAAACCACCCACACCCAGAGCCAGATCCAGTCCGAGTGAACCGGTAGAGATTACTTCGAGATTTTCATCGGTATGGCTGCCATCCATTTTCATGATGGAACCTTTACCAAAATTCTTTTCTATCTGCGCCAGTGCCGCAGCCAAAGCCTTGCTTTTTTCATCTGACATATTGATATGCTCGCTTGTACTGTATGATTAACTTAATAAAGTTAATTATCTCATAAGCCTATGATTAGATGTTTAGCAAAAGCTTATTTATGCTATCTATTTGAATTATACGATTTTGTTATCTGTTACTTAATAGCTGAATGCCCGTCTGCAAAAGGTTATACAAAGCTGTAATGACTTCATTCAAATGCTAATTTACGAATTTTTATTTAATTTTAGCCAGATAGCAGTCAGGTTTATAACGGGTTGATAAAGATGATACACTATTGGTTTACATTAGTGACTATTTTGTCACAATAACCATAACATCAATGATTACCATCTGCCGTTATGGTGCTTTTCTAAAAATAATGATATTTGAACAGTCATCTATTCTATCCAATTCGTAACAGTTGTATGTATTTGCAGACAACAACTGGAGGTTGTCAAAATGAATGCTTTTGCCAGCCTGGGTTTATCTCAGGAAATTGTTTCTGCGCTAACAGAACAAGGTTATCACGAACCTACACCTATACAGTATGCGGCTATTCCGAAAGCACTGGCAGGTATGGACCTACTTGCTGCCGCACAAACAGGCACAGGAAAAACTGCAGCCTTTATGCTGCCAAGTCTGGAAAGACTGAAACGCTATGCTAATACCAGTACATCTCCGGCAATGCATCCTGTGCGTATGCTGGTACTGACGCCAACCCGTGAGCTGGCTGACCAGATTGATCAGAATGTACAGGGTTATCTGAAAAATCTTTCTTTACGCCAGACTGTGCTGTTTGGCGGGATGAATATGGAGATTCAGAAACAGGATTTACGTCAGGGCTGCGAGATTGTTATTGCTACAGTAGGACGTTTGCTTGACCACGTACAACAAAAAAATATCCAGCTAAACAAAGTAGAAATTGTGGTTCTGGATGAAGCAGACCGAATGCTCGATATGGGCTTTATTGACGATATCCGCAAAATCATGCAAATGCTGCCATCACAGCGTCAGACTTTACTGTTTTCAGCAACTTTTGCACCGGCCATTCAGCGGCTCGCTCAGGATTTTATGCATAATCCGGAAAAAATTCAGGTAGCGGCACAAAATACCACTTCTGCCAATGTGGAACAGCATATTATTGCACTGGATAACGGACGCAAGCGTTCACTTCTGCAGCGGCTGATCTGTGATCTGAACATGAATCAGGTAATTGTATTCTGTAATACTAAGCAAAGTGTTGATCAGGTTAATCGCGAATTGAACCGCCGCGGAATAAGTGCACAAGCCATTCATGGCGATAAATCCCAGCAAACACGTCTGGAAACACTGGCACAATTCAAGGAAGGCGGTTTGCGTGTTCTGGTGGCTACGGATGTAGCGGCACGCGGTCTGGATATTGCTGAACTTCCGTTTGTAATCAATTATGAGCTACCTTTGAATGCCGAAGATTATGTACATCGTATCGGACGTACCGGTCGTGCCGGCGCTGAAGGGGTAGCTATTTCCCTGATGGATGAGCAGGAACAAAAAGTATTTAATGCAATAAAAGAATTAACTCAGAATAACCTGCAAATTGAACGCATTGAAGGCTTTGAACCACGCTGGTGGGAACAGGCACCCGCTGAAAATAAAGCGTCACAGACTTCTTCGGTTAAAGTTGAGAGTGATAAACCGCGTCAGCGTGAACGAGCAGCTAAAGCCAATCAGGCTAATGCAAATAATCAGACAGGCAGAACTCAGGATAGTAATGACGTAAGTGTCAGCTGTCAGCAAATTCCGGGACGTGCGCGCCGTTTCAGCCGTCATAATCATCCGCAATGCGCTCTGCTTCAACCGGATTATGGTGTACGTAAAACCAAAATCAGCCTTTAATTTTTGCGATTAATTATTTGAAATAGCTATTGTTTTAACAATAGCTATTTTTGTTTGTATTAAAATTAAGAAAATAGTTGGGAATTAGTCTAACTACCGGTATAATACCGCGCTGTGGCGGGTCTCCCCGCATGGTTATTTAGGACAACGGGTCAGGTGCGGAAGCAAGCAGCCCATCTTAAAGCGACCAGTGCCGGGGGTTTGGCTCGCCACCCTTATTTCTAAATTCTCTGTATATTCCTCATCTTTTCCCATTATTATCAAATAATTATTGTATTTAATCTGTCACCTTGCTAATCTGCTTTAATTATATTGTGACAAAGGTTTGTACAATGAACCGCCGCTTTATTTCATATATCTTCATAGTATTACTATCTGTATATTCAACAAGTAGCAGTCTGGCAGAAGAAATAAAATTAAATTATGGTGTAGTAGAACTGAGTGCACAGGCGTCGCAAACCGTTACCCGGGATGAAATGGTGCTGGTATTAAAGATTCAGCAACAGGGAGCGGACAGACAGCAGATCAGCAATAAAGTTACCAGTCAACTGAATCAGATTCTGGCTAATGCACACCGACATGCTGATTTTAATACCACACAATTAACGCGTGCGGTTGAGCCAAGATTTGATTATCAAAAAGATAAACGCATCGATAATGGCTGGCAGGACAGTGCTCTGATACAGATTAAAAGTACAAATTTAGCGACTTTAAATCAGTTCGCTGCTACAGTACAGCGTCTGGCAACCATTGAAGCTATAAATTATCAGGTTGCGGATACAACACTGAACAACTATGAAACAAAATTAACCCGACAGGCCATTGCCCGTTTTCAGGAGCGTGCAACACAAATTACTCATGAACTAGGCGGTCATGGATACAAAATAGTGAATATAAATTTAGGCAATGGCCAACCTACCCAGAATTATGCAGCCTATGCTCAACCTATGATGCTAAGCCGTACAGCCGGCTCTGCTCCGGTTCAGGATATTGCAGCCGGTGAAACTCACCTCACATTAAACATTAATGGAAAAATTCAGATAACCGGACTACCTGAATAAAAAAACCAGTCACTCTTACTTAAATTAGTTTAATAAATTTATGAATTCTGAACAGAAATCTGGATAAAAGAAAAGCCAGCTTAAAAAGCTGGCTTTTCTTATTAACTGGCACGCCCACGGGGAATCGAACCCCGGTTACCGCCGTGAAAGGGCGATGTCCTAACCGCTAGACGATGGGCGCGGAAACTTGGTGCACCCGGAGCGATTCGAACGCCCGACCCTCTGGTTCGTAGCCAGATACTCTATCCAACTGAGCTACGGGTGCGAGAAAGATGTGCAGTATAGGTAACATCGGCATTACTGTCAAGACCAGTCATAATTAAAAAATAGCAATATTAAGCAATATACTGTTTTATCGACAGATAAATTCATATTTAAATTCTGAAGACCTGTATAGATAGTGTTTATATAAATTCATTAAACTTCTTAGTATAAAGGCATTATTCCATAACATGCATTTTAGTATAGAATGACTATTTTTTAAGCGTTAGTTATTTGCGTCATGAGTATTGTTACCAACGATGACGCCGCTGCATTTGCCGAGCTGGCAGCGGTTTTTTGTACGCTGCCTCTGCCTGTTGCCATAGTCGATCTTGAAACCACCGGTGGCCATTTCGCTCAGGACCGGATTACTGAAATCGCTATTTTACGTTTTCATCAGGGTTGTATCAGCCGACATCAATGGCTGGTTAATCCGCAGCAGCCAATCAGCGATTTTATTACTAAGTTAACAGGTATCAGCAATGAAATGGTGCAGGATGCACCGAGCTTTACCGACATTGCAGGTGAGCTTCTACCTTTACTGCGCGGACACCTTCTGGTCGCACATAATAGTCGCTTTGATTACACTTTTTTGCGTCATGCTTTTGCACGCAATAATATTAATTTTGCAGCACCAACACTTGATACAGTCCCCTTTTCACGCAAATTATACCCACAGCATTTTAAACATAATCTGGATGCCATTATTGCACGTTTCGAAATTGATCTGAACGCAGCCGACCGCCATCGTGCCATGGGTGACGTTCTTGCTTTAACTGAGTTTTTACAGCGCAGCTTGCGTGAGCATGATAATGCCCATTGGCTGTCTCAGTGGCGGACAATGATTAAACCGGGTTATTTCCCTGCATGGCTTAAACCTGGATTACGTCAGCAATTATATGCACTGCCAGACAGCTCTGGGCTTCTGTTACAACATACTCCGAATCAGCCTGAATCTTTAATGATAGTGGAACGGGCTTTTACCGATATATGTATACAGTTTCAGCGCCAAAATACACAAAACTACTGGAAAAATACTACAGAAATTAATTTTATTCCCGCAGTCAGCTCTTTGCATGCATTATGGCTATATGGTTACTATCAGTTACACCCACAAACACAAACACATTTATCCAAATCTTCCTCACCAGCTAACTGGTATACGGTTTCTTTTATAGCCAATCAGCGCGGACAATTACAAGCAAGAATTATTCGGCTACAGGAAGGAATATTGCAACATCCGCCTTATGGATTATTTGCTCATCCGCGTGCAGCAAAACGTGCATTATCTGACTGGGCACGCCGCTATGATCTGTGCCCAGCGGTACTGGATATTCTGCCGCAAAGCATCAGCACTCATGAGCCTTGTCCGAAACAGGCTGCTCATTTATGTGATGGTCACTGTCGTAAAGAAACAGCTATGGATGAACAAAATGACAAAGTTATCCAATATGCGCCATTGTTACCGATTTGCGACTGGGGAAAATGGCATCAGATACGTGTTACTGAAACAGATGCCGTAACTGATACGAATGTGACGATTGAGGCTCAGGCAGGCTGTATCCGGCTGGATGACCAGCACTGGTATTTTCATCCTCTTTTACCTAAACTACTTAAACAGAGATTGAAAAAACCGGAAAATATCGAATTTATACGCTAATTAAAATAAAAATCAGGCTGTAGCAAAAGTTTTGCTACAGCCTGATTTTTTAATGCATTAAACCCTAATCAGGATTTACTCTGTTGTAGATCAACTGATTTTTCTGTTGGCCCACCGTCACGTGTAGTATTTTTGCTTTTAGGACGTGTCAGCTGCTCGTGGCTATGTATCACGTTAGGACCGATACGATCAGGTACCTGATCCGGCATGCCGTTAATTGGGATGACGGCCGCTTGCATCACATCAGTATAAGGCAAGGTCGAATCCGCATCTGTTTGCGGATTTTTATTTTCTGAACTGGTCATAAATGCCAAAGTGACACTTTTATCAGCACGTTTCTGTAGCAGTTCCTGCAAAGTATTTTTTTCCATCAATTGCTTTGCATCAATATTGAGTTGTTGCAATACTTTTTCATAGCAGCGGTTTAACTCATCTACAGCACTGGCCGTATGAATAAAATGCTGGTCTACCTGCTGACGATAACTGTCAAAGCTGGCTTTAACTGACTGATATTGCTGATTCTGATTACTGCGCCGCAATAACAGCCACATCAGTCCCATACCAAGCACCAAACCGATTATTGCAGCAATTAATACATACAACCAAACCTGACCACTCATGCTGTTTTCCTTTTCCTGTTGAATATCATATCTGACATCAGCCCCATGCAGATTACTTTATCATTATGGTTAGCATAGCATAACGCATTCCGGATTATTATTGATTAAAGATTTAACTGTTTTATGCAATTTTATCTGAATATATTCAAGTTTGAATCATAAGATGATATACAGTATCCCGCCAGTAATAACACCAGTAAACTAAAAATTGCCGCAATCAAATCATCCAGCATAATACCGAAACCGCCGTGTACCCGGGCGTCAAACCAGCGAATAGGCCATGGTTTTACAGCATCGAAAAAACGGAAAATAACAAAAGCAGCCAGCCACCATATCCAGCCTGCCGGGATACAAAATAAAATCAGCATCATAGCAGCAATTTCATCCCAGACGATGCCTCCATAATCCTGCCGGCGCAATGCTTGTTCAGTATAATCACAAATAAATATACCAACCAGAAACAGCGACAAAGCAAAAATGATATTCAGCCACAGGGGTAATCCCAGCATAAGCCATAATGCGGCCAATGGAATGGCTGGTAGCGTCCCGAATGTTCCGGGTGCTTTCGGCGCTAATCCCGTACCAAAACCAAAACCCAGCCAGCATACCGGATGCCGGCACAACCAGCGCCAGGTAGGTGTTACCGGTGCAGTAGTCAAATCTTGTTCAGCCAAAATGGTCAAATCCTTGTTTAGATAAGCTGATAATATTGCCCGCATTATCTTTTAACTGCAATAGTCCTGATGCAGTAATAGCACCAATTCGTGTTACCGGTGTAACAGTCGTCTGAGCTGCGGTTAAAATTGCTTCACGTTGTACAGGAGGTGCAGTAAATACCAGTTCATAATCATCACCTCCGGCCAGCATCCATTGCCTTAATTGCTGCTCATCATCAGATATCTGCCGTAAAGTCTGTAAGCCGGGAATAGCATCGACATTCAACTGTGCACCCACCTTACTCGCAGCCAGAATATGTCCGAGATCCTGAGCCAGACCATCAGAAATATCCTGCGCAGCATGCGCAAGGGAGAGCAGCTGTCTTCCTAGTGCAACCCGTGGTTCCGGACGCAGACGTTTCTGTTCACACGTCTTATATACATCTGCGGGTAATTTTACTTTTCCCCAGTGCATATCCAATGCAGCGGCAGCCAGCCCCAACTGACCGGATACCCAGATATCATCACCGATTTTTGCGGCATCACGTCGCAAAGCCTGTCCTCTAGGTGCTTCACCAATAATATTAACATTAAATATCCAGTTACCTTTAGTGGTATCACCACCAATCAGTGTTACCCCAAAACGCGCAGCAAGAGCAAACAAAGCATCACAAAACGCTGTTAACCATTCTTTATTTAGCTCAGGCAGCGCCACACTAAGCAATGCCCAGCGTGGACTGGCTCCCATAGCGGCCATATCCGACAAATTAACAGCCAGTATTTTATGCGCCAGATCCCCCGGGGCAACATCCGGAAAAAAATGTGTTCCGCCTATCAGCATATCAGTACTGAAATGCAGATCATAGCCATTACGAGGTCTTATAATAGCGGCATCATCCCCAATACCCAGAATAAGTTGCTCATCCTGCTGCTGACGATATAAATATTGACGAATAAAATCAAATTCATTCACGATAGACAGACTTTAGAATACAAATCAGATTCAGATTTTAAGATGTCTGCCTGAATCTTTCCAGAAAGTCTATTACCATAACCAGGCAGAGTTTATTGCCTTATCTAAAGATATCATTGCTTAAATTTAAAAGAAATTTCTCCAATAATTAAAAAGTTATACAATCAATTCTAGATAAATCCATACAATAAATATATATGGATAAAACATTAAAAAACGATTTAACTGCCATCAATGAACTATTAGAAAATACTTTTCATCAATCTATCGACTTTCTAAACAACCTCGACAGTATGCCAACATGTTGCCAATTAACTCAGCAACAGCAAAATAGTTTACCGCAACTAAATCTACCCGAACAAGGTTATGGCGGATTAGCGGCCTTAAATCAATTTAATACTCAGTTTAAAGAGTTTATTGTTGCTTCAGGCGGTCCCAGATATTGGGGGTATGTAACCGGAGGCAGTACACCGGCTGCAATAATAGGCGATATTCTGGCCACTATTTACGATCAGAATACTCAGGCTATCAGCGGCGAGGAGGATGTATCTGCACGTATTGAAACTCAGACAACTGATTTATTACTGGATTTATTCAATCTGCCAAGAGAATTTACCGGCGGATTTGTCACCGGCACGACCATGGCAAATTTTTCTGCGCTGGCTGTGGCCAGACAATGGTATGGCACTCAGTTTAAACAGGATATTGCTGCTGATGGTTTAATAAATCTATCACTGCCAGTTATATCGGCTACCCCTCATTCATCAGTATTAAAATCATTGGCTATGCTTGGTTTAGGCAGAAATAACTTAATTACCATTCCTACTCTTTCAAATCAGCGTGAAGCCATTAACGTAGCCGAATTAAAACCGTTTATTGAAGATCGTTTCAAACATCAGCCATTTATTCTGGTTTTAAATGCCGGTACAGCCAATACAGCTGATTTTGATGCTATTGCGGAAATTATGTAGTTGAAACATAGCTATAACTGTTGGATACATATTGATGCCGCCTTTGGAGCATTTGCCGCCTGCTCTTCACACTATCCGCATTTACTTAATGGTTGGGAAATGGCTGACAGCATTGCCATAGATTGCCATAAATGGTTAAACGTACCTTATGAAAACGCCTGCTTTTTTATACGAAAAGAGCATTTCAGCTTACAGTTTAACCAGTTTAAAAACAGCAGTGCTCCATATCTGGAAAATCAACTGGAAAATTTTAACTTTATGAATATCTTGCCGGAAAATTCAAGAAGACTAAAAGCATTACCAGTATTGTTCAGCCTGTTGGCCTATGGCAGAGAAGGGTATCGGTATATTGTGGATAATTCTATTGAGCTGGCTCAAGAATTTGGTAACTATATACGTAAAAGCAGCTATTTTGAATTATTGGCTGAAGTACGTTTAAATATTGTCTGCTTTAAAGTTACTGCCGCCTGCGATACCGCTGAATTTCTGCAAAAATTAAATAAAACCGGCCTTGTATTTATGACACCAACCACTTTTAATCATGAAAAAGGCATTCGTGCAGCATTTGTAAACTGGCGAACTACTATTGAAGATATTAAATTAGTATGTTCATTAATTGAAAACATGATCAATATTAAATAATCTATAAGAAGTTATACATATTATTGGTTTACCCGTTTATCGGTTTTCTATTTTTATTTAAATACTTACTTTGAATAAAAATTCACTTATTATTTATTGCCTTGTAATTTTTTTGGCTAGCTATCTAATTTAAAGGAGTACTCCGTTCTTAACTGCCTTAAGGCAACAGACCGCTTAACTCTCCCAGAAACCAGTTTACCCGTGGATCAGGCGTAGGACGGGTAACAGCAAAATGATTTACTATATTAGTCGCCTGCTGTGCCAGTAATGGCACCAGTTCACCTGTACGAACGTAAGGCTCAGCCATATCTTGTGACAAAAAACCAAGATGGCTGCCTGCGAGAATAAACAATAATGTTGCCCGCTCTTTATCTGCAGTAGCCGTAGTTACTCCGGCAGAAAAGCCGGCATTAGCCGGAAAATCAGCATAGGTACGTTTTACCCAGTGATATTCTTCAGCAAGCTGATTTAACGTTAAATCCTTAACTTTTGCAGCCGGATGTTCTGCATGACAATAAACATGCTCACGCTGCTCGAAAACTATCTGATATTGCAAATTTTTCAGCAGGCTATAGTAATAGCCGATACCAAAATCCATCTGATTATTGGCAATAGCGGTTTCGATATCATGTGGCGCACAAATATCAATAGTCAGACGCAGCTCCGGATAATGCTGATAGGCACTGGCAATGACCTGATTAAAAATACGCTGAAAATCAGGTGGTAAATACTCAACTAAGCCAATTCGCAACTTACCGGAAAGCACAGAACGATGCCATTTAATATTCTGTACTTCCCGATGAAACTCAGAGGTTGCCTGTAAAAGTAATGTACAAGCTTCATATAATTGATGTCCGGCTTTAGTCAGCCCGAAACCGGAACGACCGCGCCGGCATAATATCACGCCCAGACTTTCTTCCAAATGCGCCAAATGCATACTGATTGCCGATTGTGACATATTCAGCCGTTTTTGTGCAGCAGTCACACCCTGACATTCAACAATGGCCACAAATGCCTGTAAAGCCTTCAAATCATGTTTAATCAAGGTATGCAACATCACTATTTCCCCATATCAGAAATCAGCTCAGAACCGGAATAGATACGTCATCATCACAGGCGGCAGACAGCACCTGATTTAAGACCGCAAAAAATTCACTGCCATCCCGTGCTGAAAGCCATTGACCGTTCTTGCAGGCAAAATGATAACCGCCACTTTTTGCCGCTATCCATAATTCCTGAGTGGCAGCATGCCGGTTTACAATAATCTGCTCACCTCTTTCTGCTTCAATTGTGAGTACATTTCCGCCAGCTTCACAATCGAGATCCCAACCGCCCTCATCTATTTTTTCCTCAATATAGCCAAACAAATCATCACTATATTGCAAAAATTCACTTTCGGTCATCTTACTTACCATACCCCTGCATTTTATTACATTCACACTGTTATCTTGCCATATAATATGTTTAAATCCTAGTTTTATCCGTTCTGGCAGTACAGCTGTTCACTGCCAGCTTAACTACAATAGGTCAGATTAATGTTTCGTTTCTTCTTTTTAACTGTAATTGCAACCAGTTGTTTAGCGGCCTGTGGTTATAAGGGTGATCTTTATTTGCCAAAAGAGGGAGATAAAGCTAAATACGGACCTGTACAAACCGGACTGACTATTGATCCGATTGATCAGAAAAATTTACCTAAACATGACTAATTCCCTGAAATGTGAACAAGTACCCTACTCTGTACTGGCTGCACAGTATGGTACACCATTATATGTTTATAGCCAGAAAGCAATGACAGATGCTTTTAATCTTTATCAGCAGGCTTTTGCCGATTTAAAACCTTTAATATGTTACGCAGTCAAAGCCAATGGAAATTTATCTATTCTGCGCTATTTTGCCAGTCTGGGCTGCGGTTTTGATATCGTTTCAGGCGGAGAATTAGAGCGGGTATTACTGGCTGGCGGAGCTGCCGACAAGGTCATCTTTTCCGGCGTGGGCAAAAGCAGTGCTGAAATTGAATTTGCCCTGAAAAACAATATTCGCTGTTTTAATGTTGAATCACTGGCTGAGCTGGAACGTATTAATAGTATTGCCCAGCGTCTGAATAAAATTGCTCCGGTATCATTGCGTATTAATCCTGATGTTGATGCTCATACTCATCCGTATATTTCTACTGGGTTAAAAGCCAATAAATTCGGAATTGCCAGTCAGGATGCATTAGCAGCATATCAGCTTGCTGCTACGTTACCGCACTTAAAAATTACAGGAATTGACTGCCATATCGGCTCACAACTAACGGATTTATCACCTTTAATCGAAGCATTGCAACGATTGTTAGTACTAGTAGACAAACTAGACGAACTGGGAATCCGGATAGAGCATATTGATTTGGGTGGTGGCATAGGTATTGTTTATCAAAACGAAAATGTGCCTGATCTGAATGCTTATGCAGCAGCAGTCAGCAAATTGTTATCCGGGCGTAACCTACCTTTAATACTGGAACCCGGGCGCAGTCTGATTGGTAATACCGGCAGTTTGCTCACTACAGTTGAATACATTAAACAAGGTGAAGAAAAGAACTTTGTGATTGTAGATGCGGCCATGAATGATCTGATGCGGCCTTCACTATATCAGGCCTATCACAATATTATTAACGCCAGTCCGACAACAGCAGATAAATTTGTTGCTGATGTCGTAGGACCAATTTGCGAAACCGGAGATTTTCTGGCTAAAGACCGAACCATTGCGGCTAAAGCAGGTGATTTACTGTTAATACAAAGTGCTGGGGCATATGCTTCCAGTATGGCAAGTAACTATAACACTCGCTGTCGTGCCGCTGAGGTATTGGTTAATGGTACAGAACATCATCTGATTCGAGAGCGAGAAACAATTGACAGTCTGTTAGCTACCGAAACAGCATGCTTATGAATAATCCATACTTATTGTAATAATGAAGTACAAGTATAGCGTTATCTGTCAGTATTTTTGCACAGACGCTATACTAATTTTATGTTACTCATCGAAAAGCTTTTCAGATATTGAATATTCTCCGGCTGATATTACGCTTTATAAGTACAATAAAAAATTCGTTGCATTATCCAAACCATAATTAAAAAATAATTTTAAAATCAAATAAGATAAATATATTTTAACAATTAAGCAAATATCATCTAAAAAGGTCAGATTTATGCCCTGGAAATTTTCCCGACGTGCGCAAAATTTAAAAAGCTCAACCATCAGAGAAATCCTTAAAGTCACCGAACAAGCAGATGTTATTTCATTTGCTGGCGGCTTACCGGCACCAGATACATTTCCATTATCAGAAATCAAAGATGCAGCTAATGCCTTACTGGAAAACCAGGATATTTATGGTGCACTACAATATGGACCAAGTGAAGGCTATACACCTTTACGGCAATGGATAGCTAATTATTTATCTGAACGTGATCATGTATCTGTCAGTAGTGATGAAGTTCTGATAGTAACTGGTTCACAGCAGGCATTGGATTTAATCGGGAAAGCACTAATTGATACTAACGATAAAGTACTGGTAGAAACTCCGACTTATCTTGGGGCATTACAATCCTTTAATCAATACAATCCCGAATATATAGCTATTGCCAGTGATAATGAAGGCTTAATTCCTGAAACTATTGATAATGAACTGGCAAGCTCTGCAAAATTTCTATATAGCATTCCAAACTTTCAAAACCCTACCGGACGTCGGTTACCATTACACCGGCGAGAGACTTTAGCCGCAAAAGCAAAACAGAATAATTTATTGCTGATTGAAGATGACCCTTATGGCGATTTGGATTATCAGGGTCAGCGTTTGCCTGCTTTATATACGCTGGCACCAGAAAACACTGTTTATTTAGGTTCTTTTTCCAAAATTTTAGCGCCGGGACTCCGCTTAGGATATTTGGTTGCGAATAAGCAATTCATCAGTAAACTGCTTCCGCTAAAACAGGCTTCGGATTTACATACCCCTAGCCTGACTCAGTACATTGCTTATCAGGTTCTTAGTAAAAATAATTTTCTCAATCATCATATTCCGAAAATCCGCCAGCTCTATAATGCCCGCTGCCAGTATATGTTGCAATCATTAGCACAGTATATGCCTAAAGAAGTTAGCTGGAATCAACCTGAAGGAGGTATGTTTATCTGGGTTGAATTACCTGAATATATTAATGCTACTGAATTACTCAAAGAAACCATTGCTCAAAAAATAGTTTTTGCTCCCGGTGAAACTTTCTATGTACACGGTGAAAAAAATAATTGTTTAAGGCTGGCTTTTGTAACTGTTTCAGAAGAAAAAATCGATACAGGGATAAAAAAAATGGCAGATATAATTAAACATCACATTCAACAGTAACAATTGCTGTGAAATATTAGCAAACTGCATTAATCTGTTTTTTCCATCACGGCCCATACCCAGTATAGTATTGTTTTTTTAGGGCTTAAACTTAACTAAATACTCTTCACACCAATTCAAGCTGGCTAATAAATTCCGCATTAATGGAAAAATCATTAACCGCAAAATATCCATCTCACCTGTCACAGCACAGATTTTGCCTAAAATTCTGGATTGGTTATTCTAGCCTATTCAATTAGCCGAATTAAGAATAAATAAAAAACGGACTGGATAATATCCAGTCCGTTTTAGTAATTCAATTAATTATTGAACTTTAATTTCAACATCAACACCAGCTGGCAAGTCCAGTTTCATCAATGCATCAGTGGTTTTATCAGTCCAATCGATAATGTCCATCAGACGCAGATGAGTACGGATTTCCAACTGTTCACGTGAAGTTTTATTCACGTGAGGAGAACGCAGCAGATTAAAACGTTCGATTTTGGTTGGCAGAGGAATCGGACCTTTTACCACAGCGCCAGTACGTTTGGCAGTGTCTACGATTTCCTGTGCAGAACGATCAATTAGAGCGTAGTCATAAGCTTTCAGACGAATACGGATTTTCTGGTTTTTCATATCTATATTCTTCCTGATTAAGCGATAACTTTAGCAACCACACCGGCACCAACTGTTCGGCCACCTTCACGAATCGCAAAGCGTAAGCCTTCTTCCATCGCAATCGGATGAATCAGTTCTACGTCTATCGTTACATTCTCTCCCGGCATTACCATTTCCACACCTTCCGCCAGGCTTACTGCGCCAGTTACGTCTGTTGTACGGAAATAGAACTGCGGACGGTAGTTCGCAAAGAACGGTGTATGACGACCACCTTCTTCTTTGCTCAGTACGTATACTTCTGCTTTGAATTTGGTGTGCGGGGTGATACTGCCCGGTTTTGCCAGTACCTGACCACGCTCTACTTCTTCACGTTTGGTACCACGCAGCAATACACCTACGTTATCACCTGCCTGACCCTGATCCAGCAATTTGCGGAACATTTCAACGCCAGTACATGTGGTTTTCTGGGTATCTTTCAAACCAACGATTTCAATTTCGTCACCTACATTGATTACACCGCGTTCTACACGACCAGTAACCACGGTACCACGACCTGAAATTGAGAATACGTCTTCAATCGGCAACAGGAATGGTTTGTCTACTGCACGTTCCGGTGTAGGAATGTAGCTGTCCAATGCATCTGCCAAAGCCATAATTGAAGCTTCACCGATGTCTGACTGGTCACCTTCCAGTGCTTTCAGAGCTGAACCTTTAATCAAAGGAACATCATCACCCGGGAATTCGTAGCTTGACAACAGGTCACGAATTTCCATTTCTACCAGTTCCAACAATTCTTCGTCGTCTACCATGTCACATTTGTTCATGTATACGATAATGTAAGGTACACCTACCTGACGAGCTAACAGGATGTGCTCACGGGTTTGTGGCATTGGACCGTCAGCTGCAGAAACCACCAGAATCGCGCCGTCCATCTGGGCAGCACCGGTAATCATGTTTTTCACGTAGTCAGCGTGTCCCGGACAGTCAACGTGTGCATAGTGACGTTCTGCGGTTTCGTATTCTACGTGTGATGTATTAATGGTAATACCACGGGCTTTTTCTTCCGGGGCATTGTCAATCTGATCATAAGCTTTGGCTGCACCACCGAATTTCTGGGACAGAATGGTACACATTGCAGCAGTCAAAGTGGTTTTACCATGGTCAACGTGACCAATGGTGCCAACGTTTACGTGCGGTTTGCTCCGCTCGAATTTTTCTTTAGCCATGAGCTAAGTTTCCTTGAATAAAGATCATTAAAGAACGATGATAACCTGAAAGTACAGGTACTTTCAGGTTATCGGTAAATAAGTTAGCCTTTACGTGCAGCAATTACCTGCTCGGCTACATTATTTGGTGCTTCAGCGTATTTCTTGAACTCCATGGAGTAAGTAGCACGCCCCTGAGTAGCAGAGCGCAGGTCGGTTGAGTAACCGAACATTTCTGCCAGTGGTACTTCGGCACGAACTTTCTTGCCGCCGATACCATCATCATCCATACCCAGCACGATGCCACGACGACGATTCAGGTCGCCCATTACATCACCCATGTAGTCTTCCGGTGTTTCCACTTCAACCGCCATGATAGGTTCCAGCAATGCCGGAGAAGCTTTGCGCATACCGTCTTTGAATGCCATAGAACCGGCTAATTCAAACGCGATTTGCGAAGAGTCCACATCATGGTATGAACCGAAAGTCAGGCGCACACGGATATCCACAACCGGATAACCGGCCAGAATACCATTAGTCATGGTATCACGAATACCTTTATCCACAGACGGAATAAATTCACGTGGAATCACACCACCTTTAATTTCGTCGATGAATTCGTAGTTTACACCACCCGGTTCCAGAGGTTCCATAGTGATCACTACATGACCATACTGACCTTTACCACCAGACTGTTTAACGTATTTGGCTTCGGATTCCACTGATTTACGGATGGTTTCACGATAAGCTACCTGTGGTGCACCCACATTGGCTTCTACACCAAATTCACGTTTCATACGGTCTACAATAATTTCCAGATGCAATTCACCCATACCGGAAATAATAGTCTGACCAGATTCTTCATCTGTTTTCACACGGAAAGACGGGTCTTCTTTAGCCAGACGATTCAGAGCCAGACCCATTTTTTCCTGGTCAGCTTTAGTTTTTGGTTCAACTGCAACGTGGATAACCGGTTCCGGGAATTCCATACGTTCCAGAATAATCGGAGCGTCAGTATCACACAGCGTTTCACCAGTAGTTACATCTTTCAGACCAATTACAGCTGCAATGTCACCGGCACGTACTTCTTCGATTTCATCACGATCATTGGCTTTCATCTGTACCAGACGACCAATACGTTCTTTAGTGCCTTTAACAGAGTTCACTACAGTATCGCCAGATTTCACCACGCCAGAATATACGCGGATAAAAGTCAGCTGACCAACGTATTTATCGTTCATCAGTTTAAATGCCAACGCAGAGAATTTCTCATCGTCGCTAGCTTTACGGCTGTCTTTTTCACCATCCGGTTTTTCACCGGCTACTGGCGGAATGTCTGTCGGGCTGGGCAGATACTCAACCACAGCATCCAGCAGACGCTGTACACCTTTGTTCTTGAATGCTGAACCGCACAGTACTGGCTGAATTTCACCGGCCAGTGTACGTGCACGCAGGGCAGCAACGATTTCATCCTCGCTCAGCTCTTCACCACCAAGGTATTTTTCCATCAGTTCTTCGTTGGCTTCTGCTGCAGCTTCAACCATTTTTTCGCGCCATTCTTCGGCAACGTCTTTCAGTTCAGCAGGAATATCAGCATACTCAAATTTCAAACCCTGAGTTGCATCATCCCATACGATAGCCTGCATCTTCAGCAAATCTACCACGCCTTCGAAACCGTCTTCAGCTCCTACCGGAATGACAACCGGTACCGGATTGGCACGCAGACGGGTCTGCATCTGTTCAACCACGCGGAAGAAGTTGGCACCCTGACGGTCCATTTTATTTACAAAAGCCAGACGAGGCACTTTGTATTTATTGGCCTGACGCCATACAGTTTCAGACTGAGGCTGTACACCACCCACAGCACAGTAAACCATTACCGCACCATCCAGTACACGCATAGAACGCTCTACTTCAACAGTAAAGTCTACGTGTCCCGGGGTATCAATAATATTTAAACGGTGTTCTTTAAACTGACCTGCCATACCCTTCCAGAAGGTGGTAACAGCAGCAGAGGTAATGGTAATACCACGTTCCTGTTCTTGTTCCATCCAGTCGGTGGTGGCTGCACCGTCATGTACTTCACCCAGTTTGTGAGTCATGCCGGTGTAAAACAGAATACGTTCTGAAGTGGTGGTTTTACCAGCATCAATATGTGCAGAAATACCGATATTACGGTATTGCTCAATAGGGGTTTTACGAGCCACGATAATTGCCTTTCTGCATTAGAAGCGGAAGTGAGAGAAGGCTTTGTTGGCTTCAGCCATGCGATGTACTTCCTCACGTTTTTTCAATGCACCGCCGCGACCTTCGGCCGCATCAATTAATTCACCAGCCAGACGCAAATCCATGGATTTTTCACCGCGTTTACGAGCCGCATCGCGTACCCAGCGCATGGCCAGAGCCAGACGACGGGCAGGACGAACCTCAACAGGAACTTGATAGTTAGCACCACCAACACGACGGCTTTTTACTTCTACCACCGGTTTGGCATTGGCAATGGCTTCGTTAAACACTTCAATGGCTTCTTTGCCGGTTTTCTTTTCAATCTGTTCCAGAGCGCCGTATACAATGCGTTCTGCTACAGATTTTTTACCGTCAATCATCAGCACATTCATGAATTTGGATAATTCGATACTGCCGAATTTCGGATCAGGCAATATGTCACGTTTTGGGACTTCTCTACGTCTTGGCATTTCAATTTCCTTAAACTATTCAGCTGGGCATAGCCCGCGAATATTTATGTAAATATTCACTTACTCGACAGATAATCTGCCGATGCGTCCGATTATTTAGGACGTTTAGCACCGTATTTAGAACGGGACTGCTTACGGTCTTTAACACCTGCAGTGTCCAGAGAACCGCGTACAGTATGGTAACGCACACCCGGCAAGTCTTTTACACGACCGCCGCGAATCAGTACTACGCTGTGTTCCTGCAAGTTGTGGCCTTCACCACCGATATATGAAATCACTTCATAACCGTTGGTCAAACGCACTTTGCATACTTTACGCAGCGCTGAGTTAGGTTTTTTCGGAGTAGTGGTGTATACACGGGTGCATACGCCACGTTTTTGAGGACAAGCCTCTAAAGCAGGTACTTTGTTGACGTAAACCGGAGCCTGACGTCCTTTACGTACCAATTGGTTGATAGTAGGCATATTTTCTCTTTATCCTGTTGAGTCAATATATGCCGGCACCATGCCGGCAAAACGGGTATTCTAACATTCCTGCTTTATTATGGTCAAGATAATCAAACTTTAAACGCTTTATATCTGTTGAAAAAACAACTATATAAAACCATGTGCAAAATAAAACCGCTGAATGGCTTTCAGCGGTTTTATTTACAACAAATATTAAAGCTTATTCGCTTTTCTCTGCAGCCTCAGCAGCCAATTGCTCCTGCCATTTCTGGCGGCGACTGCGATGGTAAGTCAGTCCGGTACCGGCCGGAATCAGACGACCAACAATTACGTTTTCTTTCAGGCCGCGCAAATCGTCACGTTTACCCATAATAGCCGCTTCAGTCAGCACACGGGTAGTTTCCTGGAAGGATGCAGCAGAAATAAACGAATCGGTAGACAATGATGCTTTAGTAATACCCAGCAATACATTGTCAAAGCGTACCGGTTCTTTACCTTCCGCCAGCAACTTCTCGTTGGCAATCATTACATCACCGCGTTCAACCTGCTCACCAGTAATGAAGTGACTGTCACCGGCATCGGCAATATTTACCCGGCGCAGCATCTGGCGAATGATCACTTCGATATGTTTATCGGAAATCTTCACACCTTGCAGACGATACACTTCCTGTACTTCCTGCACGATATAACGAGCCAGCGCCTCAATACCCTGCAAACGCAGAATATCATGCGGATCGACTGCACCATCTACAATCACTTCACCGCGATTAACCACCTGACCATCATGTACCAGCACCTGTTTTTCTTTGGAAATCAGGGTTTCATAAGCAGCACCGTCTGCATCAGTAATAATCAGACGCTGTTTACCCTTGGTTTCCTTACCGAAAGAAACAGTACCAGTTACTTCAGCCAGCATACCCACATCTTTCGGAGTACGTGCTTCGAACAATTCAGCTACACGCGGCAGACCACCGGTAATATCGCGGGTTTTGGATGAAGCCTGAGGAATACGGGCCAGTACATCACCTTTACCCACTTCCTGTCCTTCTCGTACAGTAATCACCGCACCAACCGGGAAGGCCATGGAAACAGCGGTTTCACTTCCTGCCATGCGAATTTCTTCGCCTTTGTCATCCAGCAGTTTTACTGTCGGACGCAACAGTTTAGACTGAGTAGAGGAACGACGTTTACCATCAATAACTACCAGTGTAGACAAACCGGTAACATCATCGGTCTGTTTAGCTACAGTAACGCCTTCTTCGATATTTTCAAAGCGGACACGACCAGCAAACTCGGTAATCATCGGACGGGTATGCGGATCCCATGTAGCCAGTGTCTGACCGGCTTTCACCACACCACCATCTTTTACCTGCAATAATGCACCGTAAGGTACTTTATGGCGTTCACGCTCACGACCAATATCGTCATGAATCACAATTTCGGATGAACGACCAATAACGACCAGTTCACCTTTGTTATTAGCCACATAACGCATCTGGCTGGAGAAACGAACCGTACCACCAGATTTAGCCTCTACCTGACTAGCAGCTGCAGCTCGTGAAGCAGCACCACCAATGTGGAAGGTACGCATAGTTAACTGAGTACCCGGCTCACCAATAGACTGAGCAGCAATCACACCAACAGATTCACCGGCATTGACCAGTTTACCGCGCGCCAGATCTCGGCCATAACATTTGGCACACAATCCATGGCGTGTTTTACAGGTAATCGGAGTACGTACTTTAACTTCATCGACACCAGAGTTATCAATCAGATCAACCAGACCTTCGTTCAGCAGCGTACCTGCTTCAACTAAAGTTTCACCACTGGTCGGGTCAACTACATCTTCAGCAGTAACACGTCCCAGTACGCGATCACGTAATGATTCAATGATATCACCACCCTGTACCACTGCTTTCATCACAAAACCGTCGTTGGTACCACAATCATCTTCTACTACCACCAAGTCTTGTGTCACATCAACAAGACGACGAGTCAGATAACCGGAGTTAGCAGTTTTCAATGCCGTATCAGCCAGACCTTTACGGGCACCGTGAGTAGAAATAAAGTACTGTAATACTGTCAGACCTTCGCGGAAGTTAGAAGTAATCGGTGTTTCAATAATGGAACCATCCGGTTTCGCCATCAAACCACGCATACCTGACAACTGCTTAATCTGAGCGGCAGAACCACGGGCACCGGAGTCAGCCATCATGTAAATTGAGTTAAATGACTCCTGATCAACCAGATTACCTTCGCGGTCAACTACTTTCTGAGTAGACAGATTATCCATCATCGCTTTGGCAATCTTGTCACCGGTACGACCCCAGATATCGACTACTTTATTGTAACGTTCGCCATTGGTTACCAGACCCTGACGGTACTGGTCTTCAATTTCTTTAACTTCAGCATTAGCTTCAGCCAGTAACTGTGGTTTACTTTCAGGCACCAGCATATCGTCAACGCAGATTGAAATACCGGCACGAGTTGAGAATGCATAACCGGTATACATCAGGTGGTCAGCAAAAATGACAGTATCACGCAATCCGCAGCGACGGAATGAAGCATTAATCAGCTTAGAAATTTCTTTTTTCTTCAGCGTTTTATTAATATGATCGAAAGACAAACCTTTTGGCAGAATTTCTGACAGCAGAGCACGACCGACTGTAGTTTCATAACGATTAACTACCGGTACAAATTCGTCCTGACCATTTTTCACCCATTCACGCAAACGTACAGTAATTTTAGTACCCAGCTCTACCTGACGAGTCTGGTAGGCACGGTGTACTTCTTTTACATCAGCAAACAGGCTGCCTTCACCCTTACCATTAATTTTGTCGCGGGTCATATAATACAGACCCAATACGATATCCTGTGACGGTACGATAATGGGTTCACCATTTGCTGGTGACAATACATTATTCGAAGCCAGCATCAGGGTACGCGCTTCCATCTGTGCTTCCAGACTCAGTGGTACGTGCACAGCCATCTGGTCACCGTCAAAGTCGGCGTTAAATGCAGTACATACCAGCGGATGCAGCTGAATTGCCTTACCTTCAATCAGAATCGGCTCAAATGCCTGAATACCCAAACGGTGCAAGGTTGGTGCACGGTTGAGCAGAATCGGATGTTCACGAATAACATCTTCAAGAATATCCCATACAATCGGCTCTTCCTGTTCTACCATCTTTTTGGCTTTTTTGATGGTAGTTACGGTCGGATCTAACTGTTCAAGTTTATGGAAAATAAATGGTTTGAACAGTTCCAAAGCCATTTTCTTCGGCAAACCGCACTGATGCAGACGCAGGTACGGACCAACGGTAATCACAGAACGACCGGAGTAATCGACACGTTTACCCAGCAGATTCTGACGGAAACGACCGCCCTTACCTTTAATCATATCTGCCAGGGATTTTAGCGGACGCTTATTAGCGCCAGTCATGGCTTTACCACGACGGCCATTATCCAGTAATGAATCTACCGCTTCCTGTAACATACGTTTTTCATTGCGTACGATGATATCCGGTGCACGCAGTTCAAGCAGGCGTTTCAAACGGTTGTTACGATTAATGACGCGACGATACAGGTCATTCAAATCAGAAGTAGCAAAACGGCCGCCATCCAGCGGTACCAGCGGACGCAAATCCGGTGGTAGTACTGGCAGCACATCCATAATCATCCATTCCAGTTTCATACCGGAACGCTGAAATGCTTCCAGAACTTTCAGTCGTTTAGCAATTTTCTTAATTTTTGTATCTGAACTGGTTGAATCCAGTTCCTGACGCAATACAGTAACCTCATGGGCAATATCCATAGCTCGCAGTAAATCGCGAATGCCTTCAGCACCCATCTTGGCTTCAAAATCGCCGCCAGACTCTTCATATTTGGTAATGTATTCTTCTTCACTGAGCAGCTGACGCGGCTGTAATGAAGTCAGCCCCGGATCAGTTACCACATAAGCTTCAAAATACAGAATACGTTCAATGTCACGCAAAGTCATATCTAATACCATACCCAGACGGGATGGCAAAGATTTCAAAAACCAGATATGCGCAACCGGTGCAGCCAGTTCGATATGTCCCATGCGCTCGCGGCGTACTTTGGACAAGGTTACTTCCACACCACATTTTTCACAGGTTACCCCGCGAAATTTCAGACGTTTGTATTTACCACACAAACATTCATAATCTTTAATCGGGCCAAAAATCTTGGCACAAAACAAGCCGTCACGTTCCGGTTTAAAAGTACGGTAATTAATCGTTTCCGGTTTTTTCACTTCACCGTACGACCAAGAACGAATGGTATCCGGCGAAGCAATGCCGATTTTAATTGCGTCAAATTCTTCTTCGGCACTGGCATTTTGCAGCGGATTAAATAAGTCTGATAAAGCTTTCATATTTGCTCCTGACGATGCCGTATACAGTATGCCTCACACACTGTATACGACCGGTGTCGGTTAGTAACGTTCCAAATCCATATCCAGGCCTAAAGAGCGAATCTCTTTCAGTAACACATTGAATGATTCCGGCATGCCGGCATCAATCTTGTACTCGCCTTTAACAATGTTTTCATACATTTTGGTACGACCGGTGACGTCATCTGATTTCACAGTCAACATTTCCTGCAGAGTATAAGCAGCACCATAAGCTTCCAGTGCCCAAACCTCCATCTCACCAAAACGCTGGCCACCGAACTGAGCTTTACCACCCAGCGGCTGCTGAGTGACCAGACTGTACGGACCAGTAGAACGAGCATGCATTTTTTCATCAACCAGATGATGCAGTTTCAGATAATGCATTACACCCACAGTCACCTTACGGTCAAAGGCTTCTCCAGTATGACCATCATACAGTGTCATCTGCGTACGGGTATCATTAAAGCCCAGTTTCTGAATTTCTGGATCATCTTCTGGATAAGCCAGTGCCAGCATATTTTTGATTTCGGATTCTTCCGCACCATCAAATACTGGTGTAGCTACAGTCATACCTTTACGCAAATGCTGAGCCAGATTGATGATTTCATCGTCATTAAATTGCGATAAATCCTCTTTCTTACCACTGCTGTTGTACACTTTTTCAAGGAAAGCACGAATATCATCAGCAGCACGTTTTTCTGTCAGCATACGGTCAATACGCTCACCAATACCTTTGGCAGCCCAGCCCAGATGTACTTCCAGAATCTGACCAATATTCATACGGCTTGGTACACCGAGCGGATTCAGTACGATATCCACAGCGCGTCCGTCAGCCATGTAAGGCATGTCTTCAACCGGCAGAATGCGGGATACCACACCTTTATTACCATGACGGCCGGCCATTTTGTCACCGGCTTTCAGGCGACGTTTAATGGCAATAAACACCTTAACCATTTTCTGTACACCCGGCTGTAATTCATCACCTTGTGTCAGTTTTTTCTTCTTGATTTCATACAGAGCATCTGATTCTTCATGCTTGGCCTGCAAACTTTCCTTAATCAGTTCCACCTGCTTAGCAATACTTTCATCACTCAGACGAATATCAAACCAGTCATGACGGCTCGGCAATGAAGCCAGATATTCTTTAGTAACTTCTGCACCTTTAGCCAGTTTCAATGGTCCGCCATTGACTTTTTGTCCCAGTATCAGGCGTTCAGTACGGTCAAAAGCATCATCATTGAAAATACGCAACTGATCAGTCAGATTCTGACGATAGCGTTTCAGTTCTGCATCGATAATCGCCTTAGCACGTTTATCGCGTTCAATACCTTCACGGGTAAATACCTGAACATCAATAACAGTACCACTCATGCCAGTAGGCATACGCAGTGAAGTATCTTTTACATCACTGGCTTTTTCACCAAAAATAGCACGCAACAGTTTTTCTTCCGGTGTAAGCTGAGTTTCACCTTTAGGTGTCACCTTGCCTACCAGTACATCACCGGCCTCTACTTCAGCACCAATGTAAACGATACCGGATTCATCCAGACGATTTTGCATACGCTCAGACAAATTCGGAATATCACGGGTAATTTCCTCGGCGCCCAGCTTGGTATCACGGGATACCACATTCAATTCTTCAATATGAATTGAAGTATAACGATCACCGGCAACGACACGTTCTGAAATCAGAATTGAGTCTTCATAGTTATAACCATTCCATGGCATGAAGGCGATAGTCATATTCTGACCCAATGCCAGCTCACCTAAATCAGTAGAAGCACCATCCGCAATAACATCACCGCGCTGGATAACATCACCCTTCTGTACGGCAGGACGCTGATTAATATTGGTTGACTGGTTAGAACGGGTGAATTTCACCAGATTGTAAATATCCACACCCACTTCACCAGCAGTAGCCTCGTCATCATTAACACGTACTACGACACGGTTTGCATCCACATATTCCACAACACCGCCGCGACTGGCCGCAATAGCTGTAGCACTGTCAATAGCCACAGAGCGTTCAATACCGGTACCAACCAATGGTTTTTCAGCACGCAGGCAAGGTACTGCCTGACGTTGCATGTTGGCACCCATCAAAGCACGGTTGGCGTCGTCATGCTCAAGGAACGGAATCAGTGAAGCCGCTACTGAAACCACCTGACCGGTAGCCACGTCCATATACTGTACGCGATCCGGTGTTGCCATTATGGTTTCACCTTTTTCACGGCAAGTTACCAAATCACCGATAATCCGGCCGTCTTTATCCAGATCGGCATTCGCCTGGGCAATAACAAAACGACCTTCTTCAATAGCAGACAAATAATCAATGTCATTGGTTACTTTACCGTCGACAACTCGACGATAAGGGGTTTCCAGAAAGCCGTATTTATTAGTACGGGCATAAACTGCCAGCGAATTAATCAAACCAATATTCGGACCTTCAGGTGTTTCAATCGGACATACACGACCGTAATGAGTCGGATGTACGTCACGCACTTCAAAACCGGCACGCTCACGGGTCAGACCACCAGGTCCCAATGCAGATACACGGCGTTTATGGGTGACTTCAGACAATGGATTAGTCTGATCCATAAACTGAGACAACTGACTGGATCCGAAAAACTCTTTGATTGCAGCAGAAACTGGTTTGGCATTAATCAGGTCATGAGGCATCAGATTTTCTGATTCGGCCTGATTCAGGCGTTCTTTAACGGCACGTTCTACACGTGACAGACCACTACGGAACTGATTCTCAGCCAACTCACCCACAGAACGTACGCGACGGTTACCCAAATGGTCAATATCATCTACTTCACCATGTCCGTTGCGCAATTCAACCAGTGTAGCAATTACGGATACAATATCTGGAATAGTCAGTACATGATTGCCTTCTTTATCAGCATTGGCAAAAGTTTGCGTCATCAGACGGCCATACCATGAATCTTGCTGTGCTTCCAGCAATTTTTGCTGATAGGTACGGGTGTTGAATTTCATCCGGCCGACACGTGACAAGTCATAGCTGTCTTCACTAAAGAACAGGCGATTAAACAATGCTTCAACAGCGTCTTCGGTTGGCGGCTCACCCGGGCGCATCATGCGATAAATAGCAATACGTGCAGCCTGCTGACCTTCAGTTTCATCAGTACGCAAAGTATTAGAAACATAACCACCCTGATCCAGATCATTGATATACAGCGTTGAAATTTCTTTGATTCCCTGTATATCAAACTGTGCCAGCAACTCTTCCGTGATTTCATCATTGGATTTAGCCAGTATTTCACCGGTATCCGGAACAACTACATCAGCAGCCAGTACCTTGCCAATCAGACTTTCCGGTTCAACTTCCAGCCATTTAATATCTGCAGCAATAATGTCACGGATATTCTTGGCATTAATACGTTTGCCTTTTTGTACCAGTACTTTGCCGTCTTTATCTACCAGATCAAACTTGGCAGTTTCACCTCTCAGACGTGCCGGAATCAGATCAGTATGCACACCATCTTTAGACAGGTGATAACTTTCACGGTCATAGAACATGTCCAAAATCTGTTCCGGTGTAAACCCAAGTGCTTTCAGTAAAATAGTTACTGGCATTTTACGACGACGGTCGATACGGAAATACAGCAAATCTTTCGGGTCAAATTCAAAGTCAAGCCAGGATCCGCGATAAGGAATAATCCGTGCTGAAAATAATAATTTACCAGATGAATGTGATTTACCTCTGTCATGTTCAAAGAATACACCCGGAGAACGGTGCAACTGTGAAACAATGACGCGTTCTGTACCGTTAATAATGAATGAACCACTGGGTGTCATCAACGGAATTTCACCCATATATACTTCATTTTCACGAACTTCTTTAACCACATTAGGTTTGGATGACTCTTTGTCCAAAATCACCAGCCGGATACGCGCCCGCAACGGGGCTGCATAAGTGATACCACGCAGCTGACATTCCGGAATGTCAAACACTGGTTCACCTAATACATAATGGGTGAACTCAAGGCGGGCATAACCGTTATGACTGATAATCGGAAAAATAGACTGAAAAGCAGCCTGAAGACCAACATCTGCACGCTGGTCGTAGGGTGTTTCCATCTGTAAAAACTGTGTATAAGAATCCAACTGCGTAGCCAATAAAAACGGCACTTCTAATACATTCGCACGTTTGGCAAAGCTTTTACGGATACGTTTTTTTTCAGTAAAAGAGTAGGACATGTACAGTCTCCAGTAGGGAGGTTTGGCAAGTAAGGTTTTATAAATACTCAGATAACTGTTGATATCAAAAGAGTAAAATTAGGTAAATTAAAGGTTTTTTTGTAAATATTTATAAAATATCACTTGAGGTAGACAAGCGAAAGCAGGCTGGTAGCCTAAGCTACCAGCCTGTAAAACGCAACTGAAATTACTTGATTTCGACAGAAGCGCCGGCTTCTTCCAGTTGTTTTTTAATGTCGTCAGCTTCAGCCTGAGAAACACCTTCTTTAAGAGTTTTAGGTGCACCGTCAACCAGATCTTTAGCTTCTTTCAGACCCAGACCAGTGATAGCACGAACAACTTTAATCACGCCAACTTTCTGAGCACCAGCAGAAGTCAATACTACATCGAATTCAGATTTTTCTTCGGCAGCTGTAGCACCGTTATTAGAACCATTATTAACAGCCAGAGCAGCTGCAGATACACCAAATTTTTCTTCAAAAGCTTTAACCAGATCGTTTAATTCCATAACGGTCAGGTTACCAACTGCTTCCAGAATGTCTTCTTTAGTAATAGCCATGCTATTAAACTCCAATAATTGAGAATAAAAATTTAAATATAAATCAGATGAAATTTAGGCAGCTTCTTCGCCGGCTTTTTTCTCAGCCAAAGCAGCAAGTGCACGGGCAAAACCTGAAACAGGAGCTTGCATAATACCCAGCAATTTCGCGAGCAATTCGTCGCGGCTCGGAATAGAAGCAAGTTCTGCTACCTGAGCAACATCCAGCAGATCACCATTATATGAACCTGCTTTCAGTACAATTTTTTCATCTTTTTTCGAGAACTGGTGCAGTACTTTTGCAGCAGCAACCGGGTCTTCAGATACCGCATAAACCAACGGACCAACCATCTGATCAGCCAGAGCGGCAAATGATGTACCTTCAACAGCGCGACGGGCTAATGTGTTTTTCAACACATGCAGGTATACACCTGCTTTACGAGCATTGGCACGCAGTTCGGTCATACTGGCAACACTGATACCACGATACTCGGCAATAACCATAGTTTGAGCGTTAGCAATGGCTGCTACGATTTCGGCTACGGCTGCTTGCTTGGTTTCAATATTGAGACTCAAGGTCTACCTCCCACTGTTTTTAATCAGAGCGATATGAATACCACTCCACCCAGCGCGGCAACCCAAAAAGACATCCGTAAGCAAAGCTTACACAAGATTATCCGGGACTACCGTCTGCGTAGGGTTAATTTTTAAAATTTGTTTTACTACCACAAATTCCCTACGGTCTTGGACATCTACTTATTTCTAAGTAGCCCAACATATAAATGTAAGACATTTATATGAATTTTTAAGGCAGTCTGATATGAGACCAAACTGCCAAAATTCAACGATACTTCTTAATTATTTACAGAGGTACTGTCAACACGCAGACCTGTACCCATCGTGCTGGATACGGCGATTTTGCGCAAATACTGACCTTTTGCTGCAGCAGGTTTAGCTTTAACAATGGCGTCTAGTAATGCGTTAAAGTTTTCACGCAGATCAGCGACATCAAAAGAAGCACGACCAATAGTTGCTTGTACAATACCATCTTTATTTGTACGATACCGTATGCCAGTTTTCGCATTTTTAACAGCTTCAGCAACATTCGGTGTAACAGTACTGTCTTTCGGATTTGGCATCAAACCACGCGGACCCAAAATAGTACCCAGCTGACCTACCACACGCATAGCATCAGGAGATGCAATTACCCGATCAAAGTCCAGATTACCTGCTTTTACTTCAGCAGCCAGATCATCGAAACCAACCACATCAGCACCAGCCGCTTTTGCAGCTTCGGCATTAGCACCCTGAGTAAATACAGCTACACGTACAGTTTTACCGATACCTTTAGGCAGTACTACACTACCACGAACAATCTGATCAGATTTACGTGGATCAATGCCTAGATTGAAAGATACATCGATAGATTCATCAAATTTGGCCGTAGCATTAGCTTTAACCAGACTCAGTGCTTCATCAATAGCATATAATTTATTGGTTTCCACAGCAGCACGAATAGCCTGCATGCGTTTTGAAAGCTTAGCCATTTACACACCCTCCACATCTAAACCCATTGAACGGGCACTACCGGCAATGGTGCGTACCGCCGCATCCAGATCAGCAGCAGTTAAATCAGGCTCTTTAGTCTTGGCGATTTCTTCCAATTGTGCACGAGTCACTTTACCCACTTTCTGGGTTAATGGATTTGAACTACCTTTTTGCAGACCAGCTGCTTTTTTCAGCAAAATAGAAGCCGGTGGCGTTTTCATTACAAAGGTAAATGATTTATCTGCAAATGCAGTAATCACTACCGGAACCGGCAGACCCGGCTCAACATTCTGCGTAGCCGCATTAAAGGCTTTACAGAATTCCATAATATTCAGACCACGCTGACCCAGCGCCGGACCTACCGGAGGAGACGGATTGGCTTTACCTGCAGGAATCTGCAGTTTGATATAGCCTACAATTTTTTTTGCCACTTGATTTAAACTCCAAATAAACGGGTATGACGCAGCAAATGCTGCTCCCCAAAAGCAAGACCCGTGATTATAAAGAAAAAACCTTTTCCTTACAAGCACAGGTTAGTTTATGTTGTATTATTGCAGTTAAATTTTCTCTACCTGAGAAAATTCCAGCTCAACCGGTGTTTCACGTCCAAATATCTGCACAGCAACACGCAGTTTATTGCGTTCGTAATTGACTTCTTCTACAACGCCATTAAAGTCTTTAAACGGACCTTCATTTACCCGCACTTGCTGACCAACATCAAAGAGGACTTTTGGTTTCGGTTTTTCTACTCCACTTTGCACCTGATGCAAGATAGCATCCACTTCACGAGCTGAAATAGGTAATGGTTTATTGGCTGTTCCACCAATAAAGCCCGTCACACGTGGTGTATTTTTAACCAAATGCCATGAAGCATCGGTCATATCCATTTCTACCAGAACATAACCAGGAAAAAATTTACGTTCAGTAATACTGCGACGCCCGTTTTTTATATCCACAACTTCTTCTACCGGCACCAGTATCTGACCAAAATATTCACCCATTCCTTCACGCTCAATGCGCTCTTTTAAGGTTTTTTGTACATTTTTTTCAAAACCAGAATAAGCGTGTACAACATACCACTGTTTTGCCATGATCAGCTTCTCCTCATAAAGATGTCAAATAACAACCATGAAATCAGGCTGTCAACACCCCAAATAAATAACGACAAGACAGCAACAAATATCAGTACAAACAGGGTCATGCGCAATGCCTCATTACGCTCTGGCCAAACTACTTTTCTGGCTTCCGATACACAGTCGCGCACATAGGCAGTAAGTTTGCGTCCACCCGTACTCCAAAAAAATACAATTACAATGGCTGCTACTACACCTACCAATGGAAATAAATAACGGATATAAAGTGGCAATTGCGCATCAAGAGCATAGAATGCCTCAATACCAGCGGCAACCAATATAGCAGAGAGAAGATATTTCAATAAATCAAACCATTTATTACGTTTGACTTCCAACTCCTGCTGTTGCTTAGCTTCAGCTTTTAATTGTGCTTTGGTTTTGGCTCCTACATCTTTTGATGTTTTGTTGTCCATATAACCACCTTTTAATTAATACAAAAAAGACTAACCGACCATTGGCCGATTAGTCTGATTTTTTGGCAGGCCAGGAGGGTCTCGAACCCCCAACCCTCGGTTTTGGAGACCGATACTCTACCAATTGAGCTACTGGCCTACAAAACTTTAAGCGATAACTTTAGCAACCACACCGGCACCAACTGTTCGGCCACCTTCACGAATCGCAAAGCGTAAGCCTTCTTCCATCGCAATCGGATGAATCAGTTCTACGTCTATCGTTACATTCTCTCCCGGCATTACCATTTCCACACCTTCTGCCAGGCTTACTGCGCCAGTTACGTCTGTTGTACGGAAATAGAACTGCGGACGGTAGTTCGCAAAGAACGGTGTATGACGACCACCTTCTTCTTTGCTCAGTACGTATACTTCTGCTTTGAATTTGGTGTGCGGAGTGATGCTGCCCGGTTTTGCCAGTACCTGACCACGTTCTACTTCTTCACGTTTGGTACCACGCAGCAATACACCTACGTTATCACCTGCCTGACCCTGATCCAGCAATTTGCGGAACATTTCAACGCCAGTACATGTGGTTTTCTGGGTGTCTTTCAAGCCAACGATTTCAATTTCGTCACCTACATTGATTACACCGCGTTCTACACGACCGGTAACCACGGTACCACGACCTGAAATTGAGAATACGTCTTCAATCGGCAACAGGAATGGTTTGTCTACTGCACGTTCCGGTGTAGGAATGTAGCTGTCCAGTGCATCTGCCAAAGCCATAATTGAAGCTTCACCGATGTCTGACTGGTCACCTTCCAGTGCTTTCAGAGCTGAACCTTTAATCAAAGGAACATCATCACCCGGGAATTCGTAGCTTGACAACAGGTCACGAATTTCCATTTCTACCAGTTCCAGCAACTCTTCGTCGTCTACCATGTCACATTTGTTCATGTAAACGATAATGTAAGGTACACCTACCTGACGGGCTAACAGGATGTGCTCACGGGTTTGTGGCATCGGACCGTCAGCTGCAGAAACCACCAGAATCGCGCCGTCCATCTGGGCAGCACCGGTAATCATGTTTTTCACGTAGTCAGCGTGTCCCGGGCAGTCAACGTGTGCATAGTGACGTTCTGCGGTTTCGTATTCTACGTGTGATGTATTAATGGTAATACCACGGGCTTTTTCTTCCGGGGCATTGTCAATCTGATCATAAGCTTTGGCTGCACCACCGAATTTCTGGGACAGAATGGTACACATTGCAGCTGTCAAAGTGGTTTTACCATGGTCAACGTGACCAATGGTGCCAACGTTTACGTGCGGTTTGCTCCGCTCGAATTTTTCTTTAGCCATGGCTACTTCCTATCTAAAGATGATTAGGTTTATCAATTCTAATGGTGCCCATGGACAGAATTGAACTGTCGGCCTCTCCCTTACCAAGGGAGTGCTCTACCCCTGAGCTACATGGGCGTACGGTAGGTATTTACTTATCTGGAGCGGGTGAAGGGAATCGAACCCTCACCGTAAGCTTGGAAGGCTTCTGCTCTACCATTGAGCTACACCCGCATACTCACTTAAAAAAACTACAAGTAAGACTGGAATTTTGGTGGAGGGAGAAGGATTCGAACCTTCGAAGCTTTCGCAACAGATTTACAGTCTGCCCCCTTTGGCCGCTCGGGAATCCCTCCAAAAGAGAACGGCATGATAATGTTCATTTGCCACTTCGTCAAGTCTATTCAGCATTTTTTTTTGCTTTAAATAGTAATTAACTGTTTCAAATACATTTCATGCTTGGAAAAATTTACTCTTTTTCCGCCATTAGCTGCTGATATTTTGCTTCCAGCTCTTCTTCGCTTTCCGGATGTTCTTCATCAATAATGATACAGTCTACCGGGCAAACCTGCTGGCATTGCGGCTCATCATAATGGCCTACACACTGTGTACAGCGCTCCGGGGTGATTTCATAAATCTCATCACCCTGATAAATAGCGTTGTTCGGGCACTCAGGCTCACATACATCGCAGTTAATGCACTCATCTGTTATCAAGAGTGACATGTTTTTCCTTTATCGTTAAATTTAACTCTAAACCGTTGGGCGCGGATTATAGCACTATTTTGTTTTCTCTCCTGCAATCCCGCCTTTCTCTCTATTCAGCATCAATTTTATGATAAGTCAATAATTCAAAACGACTTATACCTGACTTTCCTTGTTTAAGCACCTCCCAGCCAGCTGGAAGTACAGGTAATGTGTTACTTTCCATATATACGCGCGCATTCGGAAGCAAATGTAATGAAAGAGCATCCAGCAGTTCATGCCATTGCTGCCAGACATACGGCGGATCGAGAAATACTATGTTAAATTGCTGGTGATTATTTATGAGAAAACTGTGTGCTTCTGTACAGATAAGCTCTATCTGCCCAAAATTCAATTGTTGCACATTACTTTTTATTGCCGCAGCAACCTGCCGATTTTTTTCTATCATAGTAACTTTGGCAGCATTTCGTGATGCAGCCTCCAGCCCCATTACCCCGCTACCGGCAAAAAGATCCAGAACTGCCATTCCGGTTAAATCCTGTCCCAGCCAGTTAAACAATCGTTCACGCACGCTATCTGCAGTCGGACGCAATCCTTCGGCTGCCGGAAATGTTAATTTACGTCCGCGATGAGTACCGCCAATAATGCGTACCTGATTGCGATGCTGATACTGTACTTTTGCCACGTATACTCACTCCGATAAAAAAAGACTTTCAGGCATTCTGAAAGTCTTGATACATCTAATTTTTTAAAGCAGCCTGATTTATTCTTTTGGTGCAGGTGGTTCAATCTGCTCGGTATAACCGCACTCTTTTTGCGGACACACTTTTTCAGTTCCGCGCCGCTTAGTTGTTTTGATGGTCATTATTGGCCAGCCACACTGCGGACAGCTTTCTTTAACCGGCGGATTCCAGACAGCATAATCACAGTCCGGATAGGTATTACAACTGTAAAATAATTTACCATAACGGCTTTTACGCTCAATCAGACTGCCTTTATGACATTTAGGGCACTCAATACCAGTGTCTTTTGGCTTTTCAAGCGGTTCAATATATTTACATTTAGGATAATTGGAACAACCGATAAATTTGCCGTAACGTCCGCGTTTATATACCAGTTGTCCTTCACACTTCGGACAAACCCGCCCTTCTACAACTGTCGGTTCTTCCGCTGCCTTTGCTGCTTCCTCGGCTGTTTCATTAACATTGCGGGTGTAGTCACATTCTGGATAACCGCTGCATGCAATAAAACGCCCGCGCTTACCAAATTTAATTTGTAATTGGTGGGTACCGCATTTAGGACAGATTTCATCCAGATTTTCGGCAGTTAATTCTGCGCGGGGTATATCTTCCTTAGCTTTGATTTCTTTATCAAAGCCTTTCCAGAACTGCTGCATTACGGGTTTCCATTCCCGCTTACCGCCGGCAATATCATCCAGCTGATTTTCCAGTCTGGCAGTAAAGTTATAATCCACATACTGACCGAAATGTTCGGTCAGAAATTTATTAACCACTTCACCGGTATCAGTGGGCATAAAACGTTTCTGTTCCAGAGTAACGTATTCCCGCTCTTTTAGTGTGGAAATAATACTGGCATAGGTTGATGGGCGACCAATACCATACTCTTCCAGTGCTTTAACCAGACTGGCTTCAGAATAACGCGGTGGCGGCTGGGTAAAATGCTGCTCGCCAAAAATCCTGTCAACCGGCAAAATGTCACCCTCATGAAGTTCCGGCAATTTTTTGGCATTCTCATCTTCTTCGCTGTCGTCCACACCCTCTTCATAGACACTGAGGAAACCGGCAAAAGTTTGTACCTGACCGGTTACTCTGAAGATACCTTTACCCACAACAATATCAACACTGGTAGTATCAAAGCGTGCAGGTGCCATCTGACAGGCCACTGCCCGCTGCCATATCATCTGATACAGGCGAAACTGGTCGGCAGTCAGAAATGGTTTTACTGCTTCCGGCGTACGATACACTGAGGTAGGACGAATAGCCTCATGCGCTTCCTGTGCATTTTTAGATTTGGTTTTGTATATTTTGGGCGATGAAGGTAAAAATTCATTACCGATTTTGTTGTCAATATAATGACGTATTTCTGTTACAGCTTCATCTGAGAGACTAACCGAATCGGTACGCATATACGTAATCAGACCCACAGCTCCTTGTCCGACATCCACACCTTCATATAACTGCTGTGCGGTACGCATGGTACGATCAGTTGTCATACTCAGCTTACGTACTGCTTCCTGCTGCATAGTCGAGGTGGTAAATGGAGCTGCAGGATTACGGCTGCGCTTTTTCTTTTCTACGTTAGATACATGTGCTGGCTGACCGGCCAAAGCTGAAACGATACCTTGCTGACGTTCTTCATCAGGAATGTCAAATTGTTCCAGCTTCTGCCCCTGCCAATGGGTTAGTTTAGCGGTAAATTTAGTACGTGCTTTATGGCTGTCAAGGTGTATAGTCCAGTATTCCTGTGCAGTAAACTCGCGAATTTCCTCTTCTCGCTCACAAATCATGCGTAATGCCGGGCTTTGTACTCTGCCAGCAGATAAACCACGACGAATTTTTTTCCACAATAAAGGTGACAGATTAAAACCTACCAGATAATCCAGTGCCCGTCTCGTCTGCTGCGCATCTACCAGCGTTTGTGACAGTTCACGCGGATGGGCTACTGCATCCAGTACAGCTTTTTTGGTCACTTCATGAAACACTACCCGCTTTGGCTGCAAGTTTTTCAGACCGCGTTTGGATTTCAGTATTTCCTGCAAATGCCATGAGATGGCTTCACCTTCCCTATCCGGGTCGGTAGCCAGATACAATGCATCAGCCTCTTTAGCTGCAGCCACAATTGCATCGAGATGTTTGGCATTACGACTTACTAACTGGTATTTCATAGCAAAGTCATTTTCTGGATCCACTGCACCGCTTTTGGGAACCAGATCACGCACGTGACCGTAGGAAGCGAGAATTTCAAAATCGCTACCTAAATATTTCTTCAGCGTTTTCGCTTTAGATGGAGATTCAACAATCAACAGGTTTTTTGCCATTAGTTCAGGCTCACATTCGTAATTTAAATATTTGTGATATGTTGTTAGTCTGGATTATTCTAATAAATACATTTGAACAATGCAAAAAGCTTTCAGACACGCTGACTGAAAGCTTTCATGCAACTGTATCGCTTCAGTAACTTACTGCATGACGGCTTCACCATTGAGTGCAGCCATTAATTCATCACCTATCAGCACCGGTAATTCTGAGCGGTGTGCCCATAACACCAGTAAAGCTAATACTTTAGCATGATCCACCGTAATATCTTCGTAAGGTAAGTTCATCAGGGCATTGAGTACAAATTCACGCTGCTCAGGATTAAGAGCACCATTCTGCTCCAGAAAATGTACCAGTCCACGCACTTCAAGCGGAAGCGCATCGAGCTCTTCATTATTATAAATGCGTGATCCAGTGCTATTGCGTAACTTTTCTGCCGGAATTAATGGTTCAAAACGCAAATCGTCCAGACAGGATAAAGCGTCGCCGATTTCTTCATCATTAAAACCGACTTCTTCCAACAATACACCTAAGTCTTTACGCGGTGGAAATGCATCAACGTCTTGAAAGTGCTCAATCAAAAACGCTATTACATCAATCATTTGCTTTCCTCTCAAGATTTAATGCGTTGATAACAGCCGCCTGGCAGAGTGGTAATCCAGCCACCAAGCTCCAATGTCACGAGATGAGCATACACATCTGTAGCAGCCATGCCAAGTGCTGTAACTAACATATCCGGATGCATTATGCCGTAACCCAGTCCGTCCAGCACCTGCTGCTCCATCGGGTTAAGTATACAATCTGGTGAATGAACTGATAATGAATCTTCTGAACTATCAGTATTTGTAGATGATTTACTTATATCATCAGTTTGCAGATGAGGACGATTGCTATATGATTGCAAATCTTTTTTTTGCAAGAGGCGTGGACATTCCTGCAAAATATCTTCCAGATTTTCTACTAATTTGGCACCCTGTTTGATTAATGCGTGGCAGCCTTTACTTAAAGGGTTATCAATAGAACCCGGTATCGCCATAACTTCCCGCCCCATTTCGCCAGCCAATCTTGCAGTAATCAATGAGCCCGATTCAGTTGCGGCTTCAACTACCAGCGTACCCTGACTAAGTGCAGCAATCAAGCGGTTACGTCGCGGAAAATTTCCGGGCGAAGGACGAGTACCCAAGGGAAATTCAGAAATAATACAGCCATGAGCAGCAATTTGTGTGGCTAAATTTTTGTTACGTGCCGGATATACTCTGTCAATACCTGTACCCCAAACTGCCACTGTTGTACCCATTGCCTGCAAAGCACCCTGATGTGCTGCTGTATCTGCCCCACTAGCCATGCCTGAAATAATTGTTACACCTTTCCGTGCCAGTGCGGCTGCAAAATCATGTGTAATGCGCATGGCTTGTGGTGTAGCATGCCGACTGCCAACAATTGATAAAGCAGGTTGATGCAAACACTGGCTATCACCGCGAACAAACAATAATGGAGGCGGTGTTAAACCCTTGGTCAGCATTGCCGGAAAATCATTATCTGCTAGTAGTAATAAACGTGCATCAGTATGCGCTTGCTCCCATTCTATAGCTGCTTCAGTTGCCTGCTTTGCTACATCACTATGCCAATACTTACTGATTTGCCGTTGACAAAAAGACGATATTTCAGCAGCCGATGCACTAAGAGCATTTTGCGCGGAACCAAAATATTTAATTATGCGAAGAAAAGTTTCAGCCCCCACAAACGGAGTCAATGCCAATTCAATCCAGGCTAGGCGTTCTTGTGTATCCATATTATATTTTTAATATTTATTACATTTGATTATGACAAAATTATTAAAAATAAACAAATTTTGTTTTTTATTATTATTTATTCACATAATATTCAAATCAAATAATTTTACAATTATGACAAACATATTAAATAGATAATTCCCCGTTTACCATAAGCTAATTAATTAGCTTTTAAAAATATAATTTTATCTAATATTCTTTATATATAAAAAAATTAATTTATGATATGAAATTATTATTTTTTATAATGTAAATATTTAAAATAAATTTAATAATTTATATTAATTAATGTTTACTTTTGTAAATTTAATATATATACTAAATTTAGGAAAATTTATGACTCCTGATACTGATTAGATTTCCAGATAAGAATTAAAGGTATTGATATGCTAACGCCTCTTAAATTTAAAGATTTTCTGCATCCGCGTCCGGCTCCATCAGGCATAGATGTAGACTGTAAATTAAAACATTTTGCTATTATTACTTACGCGATTGATGCAGAGAGATTTGCAGGATTATTTCCATCACGTTTTCAGCTGGATAGTGTCATAATTAATGGTGAGCAAAAAGGCTTGTTATCAGTAGTACCTTTTATGGATGTTGATTTCACTTCAGCCGTTTATCCGTTCCCTGTTTTTACCATGGGGCAAACCAACTATAGAATTTATATTATAGATACCACTACTGGTGAACGCTGTATCTGGTTTTTGGGCACAACTCTAGACTCCTGGACGATTATGGTACCCCGTAATGTATGGAAATTACCCTGGCATCGGGGCAAAATAAGTTTCAATTGTCACTTTGACCCACTTTCCAAATGTTACCAGCACTATGAAATGCATACAGAGTCTGACTGGGCACCTGCACAGGTACAATTAAGCCAGCAGCCAGACCAACAATTTCATTTTCAGGGGTTTCCTGATAATGAAACTGCACTGGTATATCTGACTCATCCACTGGCCGGCTTCTACTATCGGCGTAATGGCAAATTGGGAACTTACCGTGTTTGGCATGATCGACTAGATGTAAAACCGGCAAAACTTGAGTCAGCACAATTTGGCCTGTTAAGTAGGATGAATTTAGTTAATCAGGATGAACAACAGCATCCCTACAGCGTTTTACTTCAGCCTATCAACGAATTTACTATTTATTTACCACCAACAGCGTTATAGGTTTTATCAACAAAAATTATAAGTTACTAATAGTATTGTTTTGCACATAGAAATAGGTACTTTGACGTATAGCAGAATAACGTCTGGCGGACAGAATTCAACGAAAACGACCAGATTTAAGGGTTAGTCCCTGTTGAATTCTTGAAGCCAGACTATAATTTCGTAAAGCATGAGTTAATGCTACTGCTAAAGCATCCGCAGCATCAGCCTGAGGCGTACCCGACAGTGACAGCATTTGCACCACCATATGCTGCACCTGCTCTTTAGCAGCTTTCCCCTTACCTACTACAGCCTGTTTGACCTGTAATGCAGTATATTCAAATACAGGCAGCTCTCCCAGGGTTAATGCTGCCAATACGGCTCCGCGAGCCTGTCCCAGTACCAGTGTTGCAGCAGGATTAACATTGACAAAAACCTGTTCTACAGCAGTTTGCGTTGGCTGATAGGTTATAATCACCTCACGTAAATTTTGAACGATTATACGGATACGCTCAGCTAATGGGGCACCTGAAGTCGTTTTAATACAACCGGAAGCAACATAAATATGCTGGCTACCGATGACATCAATCACTCCAAAGCCGGTAACTCGGCTGCCAGGATCAACGCCCAGAATTCGAATATGAGTTTGCTCTGTCGGCTGTTTTTGCATGTTTTACTACTTAATCACTGAAAAACAAGAATTTATGCTGACAGGTTGTGACAATATCTCATAAAATGGATATTCGCTCTGCCAGTTGAGTAAAATATGTTACCGTATATTAATCATACCTGTTAGTGATTCATGATATTTTTTCAACAAGCCATTGATTTGCTTGTTTCAATCGCTCTACTGTACCTACATCCAGCCAATAGCCGTCATAATACTCTCCGCTCACCAGCCCGGTTTGTATAGCTGTACGCAACAAAGGTGCCAGTTTAGCCCGGGTATATCTTGGTATCTCATTAAAAAGAGCAGGATGATAAACACCTACACCACTGAAAGTAAATGTCAGGTTTTCTGGCTGCCGATCAATAATATCTCCTTGGTCCCTCAGGCTAAAATCCCCCTCTGGATGATGTCCCGGATTATTAACCAGCCATAGATGTGCCAGCTTACCTGTTTGCTGTAACTTTTCACTAATCTTGAAAGCCTGTGTAAAATCAATATCGGTTAAGACATCTCCGTTTATAACTAGAAAAGGGGCATGACCCAATAAAGGTAAGGCCGTAGCAATCCCTCCGGCCGTTTCCAATCCACCCTCGGCTTCTGCTGAATAACGGATATCCACCCCATAAGCATGCCCTGAGCCTAAAGTATCTTCAATTTGTTGTCCAAGCCAGGCATGATTAATAACAATATCATTAATTCCGGCTGCCTTTAACCGCCGTAAATGATGAGCAATTAAAGGTAGACCACCGACATTCAGCAATGGTTTCGGACAAGTATCTGTCAGTGGACGCATACGCTCACCGCGTCCGGCAGCAAGAATCATGGCTTTCATGGTGATTGATTATTCCGTAGTAAATACAGTTAAATTAAAGACAGGATAAGATCAAGCCGATAATATAACAGGCAAAGCATATAGCTTTGCCTGAATATTCGAAATCATAGCTGATTAATAAATTTAATCAGTTTAAATCAGATTCAAATCTGCCCCAGTATCAAAGATTGCCGCACCCTTTTCACCCTGTTCATACAGATTAATACGTAAACGTAAGTCATTGGGTGAATCAGACTGACGCAAGGCTTCGTCAAAATCAATAATACCATCAGCATATAACTGAAACAGACACTGATCGAAAGTTTGCATGCCATCATTACCTGCTTTAGCCATCAGTTCTTTTATCTGCATTAATTCGCCTTTGTAGATATAGTCCTGAACAGTAGCAGTATTAATAAGTAAGTCAACCACAGCACGACGGCCTTTACCATCTTTTTTCGAAGCCAGACGCTGACCAATAATACATACCAGATTCAGTGCCAAATCCATCAATACTTGTTTATGCTGCTCTTCCGGATAAAAATTCAGAATACGTTCAATAGCCTGATTTGCACTGCTGGCATGCAGAGTAAAAAAGCATAAGTGGCCGGTTTGAGCCAGCTTTAATGCATACTCCATGCTTTCATCACTGCGCACCTCCCCCACACAGACTACATCAGGAGCCTCACGCAGTGCACTCTGCATAGCATTATCCCAGCTCAGCGTATCTACGCCTACCTCGCGATGAGTAATAATGCTTTTCTTAGGTTTATGAACATATTCAATCGGATCTTCAATAGTCAGAATATGGCCGGCAGAATTAGCATTGCGATAATCCAGCATAGCAGCCATAGTAGTGGATTTACCGCTACCGGTAGGACCGGCAAGAATAATCAGCCCGCGTTTTTTCATTACCAGCTCATCCAGCACCGGTGGGAGAAAAAGGCTTTCAGTAGTTGGAATATCGGTGGTAATCCGGCGCAGTACCATGCCTACCCGACCTTGTTCATGATAGGCATTTACTCTGAAGCGCACGCCGTTTTTAGCAATAATGGAATAGTTAAGATCCAGTTCCTGGATAAACCGCTGACGTTGCGCCATAGTCATGGTTGACATAGCAATTTTGGCAGTTTCATCAGCAGTTAAAGGCTTAGTAGGCGCCGGTGTGATCCTACCATCAATTTTCCATGATGGCGGGAATCCGGGACTGATAAAGATATCAGCAGCATTTAAACGCACAGCTTCCACAGCCATTTTTTCCAGTACCGGATGGAGGTGGATGGTTTCCCGTTCGAGAGTAAGGGAAGCAGGAGAACTGACAGAGGCAGCTGCACTGATATCTGGTGTATGTGAATCTGTCATTGCGCTTGTAAGTTTTGTCATTGTATTTATTTCAGAAGTAACAGAAGTCTTTGCAGGAATACGTTCTGCAACCGGTACAGATACAGCTTTTTCAGTTTGTGATACCGCTGTAACAGCAGATTTTGTCATATTTCCGGCAGTTGCTGTTGTGGCTTTTGTGTTCGGCGTTGATATTTGGTTTGCTGTCGTTACCGTAACCTCTTTTACAACAGCATTAGACTGCAAAACCGGTTGTTCTGTTGTCACTGTGGATGTATTGGCAGCTGTACCGGAAGCAGAAGTATCGGCCCCGGTTGCTGCAGGTTGTTGATAATGTTTAACCATATCTGCAAGTAAATCAGATAAAGCGGACGACTCCTCAGCAGAACCTTTCAACGTACCCATATCAATACACTTTCCTGAATAAAAAATAACAAATAATTAGCCTACCATCTGATCCGGACTTACTGCTTTGGCACGTGCAACATCTATACTAATACGATTTTCACGCACTAATTGCTGTAAACACTGATCGAGTGTCTGCATTCCGAATTTCTGACCAGTTTGTAAGGTGGAGTTGATCTGAGCAATTTTGTTTTCCCGAATCAGATTACGTACTGCCGGAGTGCTGATCATAATTTCATGTGCTGCCACACGGCCGTTACCATCTTTAGTTTTAAGCAGAGTCTGAGAAATCACTGCCTGCAAACTTTCTGACAGCATGGAGCGAACCATTTCTTTTTCACCTGCAGGGAATACATCCACAATACGGTCAACAGTTTTAGCAGCACCTGTGGTATGTAAAGTGCCGAATACCAAGTGACCTGTTTCGGCAGCAGTTAAGGCCAGACCAATCGTTTCAGGGTCACGCATTTCGCCTACCAGAATCACATCCGGATCTTCACGCAGTGCCGAACGCAGGGCATTGGCGAAACTATGAGTATGCTGATGCAGTTCACGCTGATTTACCAACGATTTTTTACTTTGATGTACAAACTCAATCGGGTCCTCAATTGTTAGAATATGACCGGCATCATTATTATTGATGTAGTCGATCATTGCTGCCAGTGTAGTAGATTTACCGGAACCAGTAGGGCCGGTTACCAGTACCAGCCCGCGCGGCAGTTCTGCAATTTTCTGAAAAATTGCCGGAGCCCTCAGTTCTTCAAGTGTAAGAACTTTACTTGGAATGGTACGCATAACGGCTGCAGGACCGCGTTCAGTATTAAAGGCATTAACACGGAACCGCGATACATTGGGCAATTCGAACGAAAAGTCAGTTTCCAGGTTTTGCTGATATTCCTTGCGCTGATAATCGTTCATGATAGAAGCAATCATTTTGCCTACTTCTTCTGCACTCAGTTCAGGCAGATTGATACGACGGATATCACCATTAACGCGTATCATGGGAGGCAGACCAGCACTCAGATGCAAGTCGGAAGCTTTATTTTTAACGCCGAAGGCCAATAAATCGGTTATCTGCATATTTACTCCATTATGCTTGCCTGCATAATACAGGCACAAAATATGGTTCTTATTCTAATCAAGTTGTCGTATCTTTAAAATGAAAATATTTGTCACTATGCCAAAATTTTTACAAATATACTTAGATCTAATCAGAAAAAATTGAAAAATATCATTAATTATGAAAAATACAGTCATCTTAATTCAACACTGGCAACAGGTACTGGCAAACATAAATGATGTCTGCCAGCAAACTGAGGCCCCACAGCAGGTACAGCTAATTGCTGTTAGTAAAACCTTTCCTATCAATGATATCGTTACTTTATATGAGGCTGGCCAACGCGATTTTGGTGAAAACTATATTCAGGAATTCAGCGAAAAAACCAGTCAGCTTGCTGAGCTGGATATTGTCTGGCACATGATAGGGAATATTCAGTCAAATAAAAGCCGAATTGTGGCAGAACGGGCACACTGGGTACACACTATTGATCGTGAAAAAATTGCCCGGAGGCTGCATGAGCAGCGTCCTGAATGTTTACCACCCCTCAATGTCTGCATTGAGGTGAATATTTCAACAGAAAGCAATAAACATGGTATTAGTCCGGATAAAAGCGAATTACTGGCACTGGCTAATATGATCAGCGCATTACCTCGTCTTAAACTTCGCGGACTTATGTGTGTAGCCAAGGCCGGCAGCACAGACTCTGAATTACAGCAACAGTTCCATCAGATGCAAAACCTGTTACAGTACTTGCACCAGGCTGGTTTTGCAGTTGATGTATTATCAATGGGTATGAGCTCGGATTTAAGTATTGCTATAGCTTGCGGAGCTACTCATGTACGGGTAGGCAGTGCAATTTTCGGGCAGCGCAACTACACTCAGACAGAAAATAATTCTTAGAAATAAAATTATGCCGGTAAGGATTTCTTACTGGCAGCACAAAAATTATCATCATTATGATAAATATATAAATCAATCAGGCTATTTTCTCAGCCTGAAAGCGATGTGTAGGATGAGCAATTTCTTCCTGAGCAGCGACCACCTGCAACTCATACTGCCGGCGTTTCAGAGTTTCCAGCATAACGCCGTATACTGCAGCAGTAGTATGCTCAAATGACTCCAGCAAGGTCTTACCGGACAGATAGTCAGCCAGAAAAATACCACTGGTCATATCTCCCACACCTACCGGCTGCCGTTCACCAAAATCCACCAGTGGCCGGTGAATATGCCATGCTTCCTCAGCAGTGACCAGCAGCATTTCAAAACGGTCTGTCTGATAGCCGGCACGGCTCAAATGTTTCACCAGAACCACCCGCGGACCTTTATTGCATAAAGCACGGCAGGCTGCAACTGCTTCCTCAACATTATGAATACGTTGTTGGTTGTTCAATTCTTCCAGCTCAAACAAATTCGGCGCAATCATATCACTCAGCGGCAAAGCCACATCACACAAAAATTCAGCTACTCCACCTGCCACAATACAGCCTTTTTCTGGATGTCCCATTACCGGATCACAAAAATAAATGGCTTGCGAATTAGCCTGTTTCACTTTTCTGACAATATCAGTAATCACATTGCCTTGTTCAGCTGAACCCATATAACCACTTAGTATAGCATCACAATTTTTTAATTCATCAATTGCGGCAATACCATCTGCAATATCCAGTAAATGTGCAGCCGGCATTACCATACCTTTCCATTGCTTGTACTGAGTATGGTTAGAAAACTGTACTGTATTTAATGGCCAGACATTGACACCTAACCGACGGATAGGAAAAACAGTAGCACTGTTACCTGCATGACCAAATACCACGTGAGACTGAATTGAAAGTATATTTTTCATAATAATGCCATTTACAATCCGATGAGTGTTTACCCGGCGGATTTCATAAAAACCTGATAATCAGCTAAACATGCTAAACGAAACTGATTATACTCAGATTATATTGGTTCGGATAAATCATTACTTATATCAACATCCCAGCCCGGAATCTTGCTTTTCATACCTGTATACACACTAATTACGAACATAATTTGTCCGGATTTATCTCAAGTATTGCAAAAACAATACGATATAAAATTTATTTACATAATACTCAGATATTCATCTAACAGCCAAACCTTGTATTTTATTTTTTCTCAATATTTATTGGTTTTATACATTCAGAATACATACTGCATATCATGACCTGAATAATACAGATTCTGATTGCAGAATATAAACCAGACAAGAGTTGAATTGAATTAAACTAAAAACAATTATTTTTATTACTGAAATAAATTACAACCTTTAAATTACTTCAAGGGCATAAATTTTTGTATCTACCAAATCTGATAATTGTAGTGAGCAAATAAGACTGATTCATAAGCAATAAAAAACGAAAAAGCCAGCTTTAAAAAAACTGGCTTTTTAAGTTATTAAACTATCCGGTTCAATAACTCTGTTTATTTTCTATTAGAAATAGAATTTAATATGCTAGTGAATCATGACTTAGTTGTCTTTATCGTCCAGAGCAGCTGCCTTTCTGACTAATTTTACAAATTCAGCGCGGTAGCCCTGCTTATCATCACCTTTGGCATTATTTGCCCAGCTTGCTATCTGCTGATAAGATGTTTTAGACAATTCAGGATTATTACGCAATTTTTGTCCGTATGCAGCCACAGCGGCCATAAACCGTGTTTCTACTCCGGCACTAGCAAAAGAACTGGCCAGAGCTTTCTTTTCTATAGGCAGGGAAACCAATTCACTTTTTTCACCATGTGGTGCTTTCCAGCGTAATTTAAGAAAAGCAATTTCATTATTGTTTGCATTTATAGCTGGTGCTGATTTTTTGTTCTGATAACGTAAAGGATCAATACTTGGTTTACCACCGGCCAGCGTCAGTTCATATAAAACCGTCAGCTTTTTCCCCGCACCAATATCACCTGCATCAACTTTATCATTATTAAAATCTTCCTGCTTTAACTGCCGTTTTTCATAACCGATCTGGCGATACTCGAGTACCTGAGCCGGGTTAAATTCGATCTGGGCTTTGACATCTTTAGCTACCGTAACCAAAGTAGCACTCATCTCCTCCTGTAATACCTTTTGTGCTTCTTCGAGACTATCGATATAGCTGTAATTACCATTACCTGCATCGGCAATCTGAACCATCATTGCATCATTGAAATTATTAGTACCAAAACCAAGTGTAGATAATGTTATACCCTTTTCTTTTTCTCTGCTGACAAATGCTTTCAGCTCTTCTGTGCTATTAATACCAACATTAAAATCACCGTCAGTAGCCAGCAATATCCGGTTGATTCCACCGTTTACTTTGCCCCGCTCTGCCATCTTGTAAGCCAGTTGCAGCCCTTCTCCGCCAGCGGTACTGCCTCCGGCTTCAAATTTATCAATAGCAGCCAGAATTTTGGCTTTATTACTACCAGAAGTGGGTTCCAGTGCCACTCCGGCACTTCCGGCATAAGCAACAATAGAAACTTTATCTTGGGGCCGCAGTTTATTTACCAGTAATTTTAATGATTCTTTGAGCAAATCCAGTCTGTCTTCACCATACATCGAACCGGATGTATCTACCAGAAAAACAAGATTCGAGGGGGGTAATTGATTAAAATTGACATCATTTGCCTTAATATTAACTCTTAACAGAACCTTATCTGTGTTCCATGGGCTGGGTGCGAGCTCATAACCGGCAGAAAAAGGAGAACCTGTTATTGACGTTAATTTCTCATTCGAAGTACTTGGAAAATAATTAATAAATTCTTCTACTCTCACTGCATCCGGATGCGGCATCCGGCCATGTGCAATAAACCGTCGGCTATTTGCATAACTGGCTGTATCCATATCCAGACTGAATGTACTAACAGGTTCAGTAACTACCTGTTTTACCGGGTTATCAGAATAATTTTTATATTGCGCAGTATCCGGCTGCTGAGTTTCAAATACAGCCCTTAAGCCTGGACTCTGATAGTCTGCCCCCCTGAATCCTATTCTGGAATTATACTCCACGCTGGACGAAGATGGTTTACTCTTCCTAAGAGACAGGCTTTCCTCAGAAAACGAAGTTTTATATCCTGCTGACATGTTTGCATAGTAACCATCTGATTGATTGCTGGTGCTATCCGTACTACTAACCCTATCCCTACTACTGGTGCCAGCCGTATTACAAGCACTCAGTATGCTGGTTAATAACACCAAGACTAAACTATAAGAAGCCTTACGACCTATTGCTTTTATTTTTAACATAAATATTCTTTATTTATCAGATAAAAATACATTATTAACATAACAGTCAAATTAACACCAGTAATTTTATTTGTTTCTTTTCAGCTTTAAAATCAATAAAATCAGTAGAATAAAATATTAATTAATTAATATTCAGCTGCTGAATCTGAAGATGCAATCCATATTGACTTTATCCTTTACACATTGAACCTATAATTAAGCTAATATTGAATATAAAAGTCTTTACAAACCAATATTGTTTAAATTTATTCAATTAAGACAATATTATCGATTAAGTTAATTATTTTTAATAAAAACTGAGGAAAATCTTATGAACGTATATTTTCTTGGCGGTGGCAATATGGCAACAGCTATCGTAGCCGGTATGACACAGCAAGGCGGTTATGAGATTGAAGTAATTGACCGTAATCAGAATAAACGACAATATCTAAGCGAACGATATCAGGTACGTACTAGTGCTAAATTAACTGAACTGGCAGCCACAGATATCCTGGTACTGGCAGTTAAACCGCAAGATATGCAGCAGGCTACTACCGGTATCCGGCTTAACGGTGCGCTTGTATTAAGCATAGCAGCAGGCTTAACAATAAGTACTTTAAGTCAATTTCTGGGTAATCACCAGCGTATTATCCGTATTATGCCCAATACCCCCTGCCAGATTGGTCAAGGAATCTCCGGTATGTATGCACCGACAGGCATAAGTAAAGCAGACAAAACCATAGCAGAAAATATCATGCGCACAACAGGCGAAGTAGTATGGCTGGAAGAAGAAAGTGGCATTAATCGTATCGCTGGTATTAGTGGCAGTGGTCCGGCCTATGTCTTCTATTTTCTTAATGCCCTGCAACAGGCTGCCATACAACAGGGTTTCAGCCCTGAAGAGGCTCACCGTTTAACACTTGATACATTCAAAGGTGCTGTAAATCTGGCAGAACAGTCTGGCACCGAATTTGCTCAACTACAAAAAAATGTAACATCTAAAGGTGGCACCACATTTGCTGCGACTTCAGTTTTTGACCAGCATCAGCTGACACAGGTTGTAATTGACGGTGTTGCTGCCAGTGTTGCGCGAGCAGAAGAAATGCAGCAACAACTTGCACCTTTTTAAAAGTTATTATTTTGATATAGAGTCACATTAATTAGATTATTTTGACCTAATTATAAAAAACTTCAGGCGTTTTTATGAAGTACATTAAAGAGTATATTTTTAACATATTCACTTATAATGTACTTCATTTATTGATATTTTATCTTGTTTATATTAAGTATTTAAAAATACTTCAATGTTAATCGACTAATCCAAATCTATATTTCTGGCTTTTACTTAACAATGATCTGTTTTACATATTTAATTTATTGGTTTTGATTAATTAGTAAAATTAAAATACTTTCTCTCTACGCAATTATTGGCACTGTATTAATCATCGATAAAAATACATCAAATATATTAATTAGCAAAACAAATGTACTCTTGTGAAGGGTACAAAATGAATAAAATAACAATACATGATTTGATTATTAAATATAGTTAAAGTAAACCAATATTTACTCGGTGTGCAGAGGAAAAATTTTAATAGCTGCTACAGATATACTTTAACAGTCAAAGCAAACTCAAAACCAAGAAAAGCTGCTCATATCATAGCACTGCAATTCAGATTAGATTTTTAGACTATGAATTCTGCCCACAATCAATGGATTGTATTATTACAGCGGTAAACCCGACTTTAAATAAAAAAATCATATTTATCAAATATCATTATTTATCTCTTATATTGTATACAATATAATCTTAAGTCAGAATTTGTTTGTTCAAATTTTTCCATAATATAATCCGCCCGAATCTTTTTCTATAAAAAGAGAGTTCAATATCCGTCGGACATTAAAGGCAATATGTGATTAGTAAAACATTATTTTTATTAGCCAGTGCACTGAGTATTATATGCTGGGCCCGGCTTCTGTTACAGTGGGCTAAATTACCTTTTCTGCATCCTCTGGCTCAGTTTTGTGTACGCAGTACCAATTGGCTGGTACGCCCTCTGCGTAAAATTATACCGCCATTGTACCAATGGGATATTGCCTGCATTCTGGCTACTGTCATTATTTATTACCTGGCATGTACGCTAAATCTGTTTATCAGCCTTAGATGGGTATTACCGGATATTCGCACTATTGCAGCCAGTCTGGCTCTTTGCATTCTGTTTTCCCTGAAAGCACTGTGCTATGTATTATTCATCGGGCTGGTAATAAGAATGTTTTTAAGTCTGAGCAAACCTTATTCAATACTGCTATTTACCTTGCAACGTATCTATGCGCCGTTAACCCGTCCGTTTACCTTTATGCGTATTGGTAAATATGATTTTTCTGCGACAATTATTCTGCTTGTGCTCTGGCTTTGTCTCGAATGGTGGCTGCCGCAGGCAAGCAGTAAGATTTCATACTGGCTGATATTCGGATAATGTTGTCGAATGCAAAATTATTAATAAATTATAAAAACATGCTATTATGCCCGAACTTTTTTAACAGCCTGAAATCCAGTATCTGTTATTTTCAAATCCAGATTAAGCTGTCAGTTCCTGAGCTAATTGCTTAATCGAGCTATGCAAAAGAAAGACTGTACAATGGCCAAACTCACAGAACAAGACATCCAGGCCTGGAATGGCCCTGAAGAAGAATACATGAATGAAGAACACCAAGCTTTCTTCCGTGATTTGCTGTTAAAACTCCAGGATGAGCTGATTCATAATGCCAACAATACGGCCGGACATTTACAGGAGCAGGCTACTACGCCTGATCCTGCAGACCGCGCAACACTGGAAGAAGAATATGCATTAGAATTGCGCACCCGTGACCGTGAACGTAAGTTATTAAGTAAAATTCAGGCTTCATTGCGCCAACTAGACGAAGGCGATTATGGCTTTTGTCAGGATACCGGCGAACCTATTGGTCTGAAACGGTTACTCGCTCGCCCTACTGCAACTTTGTCGGTAGAAGCGCAGGAACGACGTGAACGAATTAAAAAACAGTTTGTTGATTAATTTATCTGTTATGGATTAAAAACGCTTTCCTGCCGGAAAGCGTTTTTGCATTATTGCTACATATCATCATTGCGATAATGCATGCCTCACCGCTGATTTGCATAATTATTAACTGCTGCTAATTATTTGATATTAATTCAACAGAAATCATAAAATATTAATATAACAGCGATGTACAGATTAAGCATAAAAGTACAATCCCGCGGTTGAATAGCCTCAGAGACAGTATTTTCCCTGCGCCAGCAAGGCTTTCACAGGTGCAAAATCCTGCCGGTGCTGTGGCAGTACACCAAACTGTTGCAATGCAGCAAGATGTGCGGCTGTACCATAGCCTTTATGACGGGCAAAACCATACTGCGGATAACATTTATCCAGCTCATACATCTCTGCATCACGTGCCGTTTTGGCCAGAATAGAGGCGGCTGAAATAGCGGCTATTTTGAGATCGCCTTTAACTACTGCTTCTGCCGGCAAAGTCATATCAACAGGAATGCGATTGCCATCTATCCACACTTTAGCCGGCTGAATATGCAAACCGGCTACAGCACGAGCCATGGCACGCATAGTTGCAAACAGAATATTAAATTGGTGTATTTCTGCCACGTCTGCTGCAGCTACAGACCATGCAGTTGCCTGCTGCTTAATTAATATTGCCAGCTCATCACGCTTTTTCTCGGACAATTTTTTTGAATCAGTAAGACCGGGTAAATCATAATCTGCCGGTAAAATAACTGCTGCTGCATATACACTGCCAACTAACGGACCACGACCGGCTTCGTCTACACCGGCATGGCTGGGTAATACCATCAGCTCTGTATTCATATTTGCCCCGTTGCATGCTGCAATACCGCCTGTGCAGACAGTTCATCAGTATTCAAACGCAGCTGCTGATGTAGTGCTGAAAAGTCTGCCTGCAAATCCTGTACTTCCTGTGGCGATTCGTACCAGTGAATCACAGCCTCTGCCAGTTTTTGTGGTGTTGCATTACTTTGCAGTAATTCAGGTACCACACCTCTGTCTAACAGAATATTAGGCAAACCAACATACGGCACTTTAATTTTATGTTTGACATATGCATAGGTTAAAGGTGAGATTTTATAGCTTATTACCATAGGGCACTGGCATAAAGCCACTTCCAGCGTGGCCGTACCGCTGGTAACCAGTGCCACATCGGCTGCCTGACAGGCCATTTCTGCATGTGCAGACATTAAACGTATCGGCAATTTTTGCCACACCGGCTGAGCCAGAATATCCTGCATACGCTGCCGTGTTGCCGCCGTAGCCAGTGGTAGTAAAAACTGAGCCTGAGGATAACGCTGGTGAATAATTTCAGCAGCCTGTAAAAAAATCGGTGCCATGAAATCAATTTCACTGACCCGGCTGCCCGGCATTAAAACAAACACTGGAGCCTGTTCAGACAGTTTCAGCTGCTGCCTTTTCGCCTTTCTGTCAATAACCAGTGGCAAAGTCTGAGCAAGAGGATGTCCGACAAAACGTGCCCGTCCGCCTGCCTGCCGGTATAGTTCAGGTTCCATCGGAAACAGGCATAATACCTCGTCCACCTGTTTAACAATCTTTTTTACCCGTTTACGCCGCCATGCCCAGACAGACGGACTGACATAATGTACGGTAGCAATACCGGCCTGTTTTAAACTTTCGGCAACACCCAGATTGAAATCCGGTGCATCAATACCGACAAATACCTGTGGTCTGATTTGTTTCAGTGAACGAATCAGGCCGCGACGAATGGCCAGAATTTCCGGTAGTTTTTTGACAACTTCAACAAAACCGCGTACTGCCAGTTTTTCCTGATCATAGAGACTTTGTATTCCGGCTGCCAGCATCCGCGGTCCGCCAATACCAACAAACTGTACCCGCGGATAACGTGCACGAATCGCATTCATCAAATGGGCACCCAGTAAATCACCAGATGCTTCGCCGGCACACAAGGCTATGGTTAAAATGGGAAGTTCAGTTGCAGCTTTATTCATAGCAGGATAGCAGTTTTATAAGCAACTATTATAGTAAGACGTAATAGATAGCAAGTTTAGCAGGCGATAGTGTATTCCCGAAGGGTATCATAAAAATTAAAAGCCCAAGCAAACGGCTTGGGCTTTTATATTGGGGTGGCTGATGGGGCTCGAACCCACGACAACTGGAATCACAATCCAGGGCTCTACCAACTGAGCTACAGCCACCATAAAACTTTTCAAACTTTGGTGCGCCCGACAGGAATCGAACCTGTAACCCCCGGCTTAGAAGGCCGGTGCTCTATCCGGTTGAGCTACGGGCGCGTACTCTCAAATCTATCCGGACAAGGATTCGGTCGATATGGTCGGGGTGGTGGGATTCGAACTCACGACCCTCTGCTCCCAAAGCAGATGCGCTAACCAGACTGCGCTACACCCCGACGAGAGAGGCGAACTATACAGCCCTGAAAAACTATCGTCAAGAGGTAAAGTAAATTTTTTTGCCATATTTTTGAAATATGGCTGATTTATATGAATGGCTATATATAAAAGCAGATGAAACCGCTTAAAAAAAATGCGACAATGCTATTTTTGTAAATATTAGCTGATAGTTACCTGCCATCGGCATAATCTTTTTCTCTGGAATTTTCTCATGACCGCTCAACTCATTGATGGTAAAAAAATTTCCCAACAAATCCTGCAAGAATTAACCATTCGTGTACAGCAGCGTCTGGATAATCAGCTACGCCGCCCCTGTCTGGCCGTGGTTCTGGTTGGTGAAGATCCGGCCAGTACAGTATATGTACGCAATAAAAAGCGTGCCTGTGAAACCATTGGCTTTGAATCCCGCAGTTACGAGCTGCCTGTACATACCACTGAAGCCGAATTACTGGCCTTGATTGACGAAATGAATGCAGATAATGGTATAGACGGAATTCTGGTGCAATTACCACTGCCTGCACATATTGACAGTCAGCAGGTACTGGAACGGATTGTGCCTCATAAAGATGTAGATGGTTTTCATCCGTATAATGTTGGCCGGCTGGCGGTAAAAATGCCATTAATGCGTCCGTGTACACCTAAAGGAGTAATGACATTACTGGATGCCTATCAGGTACCAATCACCGGTAAAAAAGCTGTTGTAGTAGGCGCTTCAAATATTGTCGGCCGACCGCAGGCGTTAGAATTACTTCTGGCACGTGCGACAGTCACAATCTGTCATAGTGCTACCCGGAATCTGGCACAGGAAGTTGCTGCTGCTGATATTGTGGTTGTAGGCGTCGGCATTCCGAACTTTGTTAAAGGTGAATGGATTAAACCCGGGGCTGTAGTAATAGATGTGGGAATTAACCGTCTGGAAAACGGACAGTTGTGCGGGGATGTAGAGTTTGATGCAGCCAGAGAACGTGCATCTATGATTACACCGGTACCGGGCGGAGTAGGCCCTATGACCATAGCTACCTTAATGGAAAACACATTGAAAGCAGCAGAAATTCACGATACAAAACAATCGTGACGTTATCGGCAAAGCTATATTGTGTATTGATTACACAATAATATCAGCCATCATACAAAACAACAAACATGTTTGCTTGGTAAAATAGACATATCAGTCTTCTGGTCTGTACTTGATTATGATGCGATAGAATGGCTGCCGATTAAAATAGCTATCCTTATTTACAACCCTAATTGTGGTATTAACCTGATGTATCAATTTTTTCTGGACGCCTGTGCTGCTCTGCGCCTGCGCTTTTATCCCAAAACACATTATCGTTACAATCCATTAATCTTCGTTACCGTTTTACTTGCGCTTGGTCTGCTGAATATGGCCAATATGTCACAGATTCTGGGACGGCAAACCGGTATAACTATCTTTGTCATTGTGTTAACAGTGGTGCGCTGGGGTGTTCTGAGCATGGCAATGGAGATTATTCTAGGCTATTACAATAAGCAGCCAGGACGCTGGTATGGTTACGTACTGGCCACTGAAGTGCTGATCCTGCCTACACTAGCCACACTATACTGGCCACAGGTATTAGCCACTCCGGGGTCTTTATGGTTGCTATGGACATTGGTAGTACAGATCTTTGGATTTATCCGCATCAGTCAGCAAAATATATTTAAAGTATTTTTGGGATACATTATCTATTTCTTAATTACCTGTCTGGCCGGAGGTATACTGCTATTATTATTCAGCACCATGGGCTGGGTGGATATTAACAGCATGTCAGATGCATTCCGGCAAATGCTGGAAGCTCAGTCAGCTGGAACAGGTATGCGCTGATACAGATGTGGAAACAGACCGGTTCAGCTATAATATATGATGCTTTTGGTACGGTTTAAACCATTTCGCTCTGTACATCCCAAATTTGCCTGATTGGTTTTGTTGATTTAAAAAGGAATAAGCATGACGTTAAAAGTTGCCATTAATGGTTATGGCCGTATTGGCCGCCAGGTATTGCGTGCAATCTATGACTATAACTTGAGCAACCAGTTGGAAATTGTTGCGGTAAATGCCAGCGGTTCACTGGAAACCAGTGCCCACCTGACAAAATTTGATACGGTTCATGGCCGTTTTGCCGCAGATGTTTCATCTGATAATGATGCTTTAATTATTAATGGCGACCGCATCCGTTTTTTTTCTACCCGTAACCCGGCAGAATTACCCTGGGGTGAACTGGGTATCGATCTGGTGCTGGAATGTACCGGTGCTTTTACTACCAAAGAAAAAGCCAGCATTCATTTACAAAGTGGTGCCAAAAAAGTTCTGATTTCCGCACCCGGCGGTGCCGATGTGGATGCCACCGTAGTATACGGAGTTAATCATCAGGTGTTAACACCGGAAATGACAGTAATATCCAATGGTTCTTGCACAACCAACTGTCTGGCACCGGTGGCAAAAGCCATTAACGACGAACTGGGCATGGTAAAAGGCTTAATGACAACCATTCATTCATTTACCAATGATCAGGTACTGACTGATGTTCGCCATAAAGATTTACGCCGTGCCCGCAGTGCTGTTGAAAATCTGATTCCGACCAAAACCGGAGCAGCCAAGGCTGTAGGACTGGTATTACCGGAATTACAGGGTAAGTTTGATGGCTTTGCAGTACGTGTTCCCACAATTAATGTTTCACTGGTTGATTTAACGTTTGAAGCCGCCCGTAACACCAGTATCGAAGAAGTTAATGCCATAGTTAAAGCAGCCAGTGAAGGCAGTATGAAATATATTCTGGGCTACAATACTCTGCCATTGGTTTCCACCGATTTTAATCATACAACTCAGGCTTCCATATTTGATAGTACATTAACTAAAGTTACCAATGGTAATATGGTAAAAGTACTGGCCTGGTATGACAATGAATGGGGCTTTAGCTGCCAGATGCTGAATACTGCACGTGCTATGTTTGGCATGGAAGTTACTCCACTCGCGTAACCCGTTTTACCAGCAGAAGTACAGGCTGTCTGAATCCGCTTATACAGGCTTCAGACAGCCTGAACCTATTGTGGCAAACAGAATCAGTACCTGTTGCCATACAAACACCAGAACAAATTCAACCAAGTTAATATTAATCTTGGCAATTTTTCTCTGACAGACAACGCTGATATTTCTTTTCCGCTTCATTGAGGCACAAATTATGCTTAACTATCATTTGCAACCCCATTCTCTGACTCAGCATCTGTGGCAAGTACGCCTTAGTTTCACACAACTGGATAATCAGAATTTCAGTCTGAGTTTACCCAGTTGGGTACCCGGTAGTTACATGATTCGTGATTTTGCCCGTCATATTGTCACTTTATCGGCCAGTTGCAACAATACACCGGCATCAGCTGAACAGATAAATAAAAATACCTGGGCTTGCAACGGACAGGCAGGTAAATGGGAGATCACTTATCTGGTATATGCTTTCGATACTTCTGTGCGCGGCTCTTTTTTAAATACTGAACGAGGTTTCTTTGACGGTGCCTGTCTGTTTTTACGGCATAATCAGCGTGAACAGGAGAACTGCCAGTTAATCATTACCGGCCTGCCTGAAAACTGGGATATTGCCACTACCATGCCGCAAACATCACAGTCCCATGTTTATCAGGTAAGTAATTACCGCTCTTTAATTGATTATCCGGTGGAAATGGGCTATTTGCTGCGTCTGCCATTTAGTGCAGGCGGCATTGAACATGAAATTGTTATCAGCGGCCATTTCTCATCTTTCGATCAGCAGCGTCTGGTAGATGATGTAAGCAAAATATGTGCCAGTGAAATTGCTATGTTTGCCGCACCGGCACCGTTTGAACGCTACAGCTTTTTACTTTTTGTCGGAAATGGCATTTATGGCGGACTGGAACATAAATCCTCCTCTGCCCTCATGGCCGACCGGCATGATCTGCCGCAAAAAGACGGAAAAAATAACGACGCTTATATTACATTACTGGGTTTGTTCAGCCATGAATATTTTCATGCATGGAACGTAAAATCTATTATTCCTTCTGCATTTTTAAACAGCAAACTGGATGATGAAGCTTATACAAAGCTGTTGTGGGCTTTTGAAGGTATCACTTCCTATTATGATGACTGGTTTCTGGTACGCAGCGGTGTGATTACACCAGAGCAGTATCTGCAATTACTGGCCAAAACCATTACCCGTGTGCAACAGGGTGCCGGCCGTTTAAAGCAAAGTCTGGCAGATTCCAGCTTTACTGCATGGACAAAATATTACAAACAGAATGAAAACAGTGCCAACAGTATTGTCAGCTATTACCAGAAAGGCGCACTGGCAGCTCTGTGTCTGGATCACTATATCCGCCGGCATACTGGCCAGCAAAAAAATTTGGATGATATTATGCGTGCCCTGTATCAGGACTGGCGTCAGCGGGGTATGGGGCTGGCGGAAAATGAATGGCTGAAAATAGCCCAGCAAGCTACCGGAATAGACTTAACTCAAGTTTATCAGCAATACATTATGACCACGGCAGACTTGCCTTTGGCAGAACAATTACAGCAGGCTGGTGTACAGCTCCACTGGGCTGCCTTGCCTCGCCAGCATGGTGGCGCATATGTTGAGCATTATTCCGTTGCCGAACAGCCCAGTGCAGATCTGGGTGCCCGCGTTCAGCCAGCCTCATTCGGTGTCAGCCTGCAACAAGTATTTAATCAAGGCAGTGCCGAGAATGCAGGTATGAGTGCCGGTGACCAGCTGATTGCTATTAATGATGAAATTATTACCGATTTTAATAAGCAGTGGGCACGTATTCATGTTGGTGAAACAGTACAGATACACTTCATCCGTGATGGTTTGCTGCGACAGACTACCTTACAGGCGCAGGCAGCATTAACAGATACTGCGCTGCTAAGTATTGATGATGTATTGCTGTTACAGCAATGGTTACAACCACAATCTTAAATTCAACCGCATATTTTTACCGTTATCTTTACAATGGTTTTAGAATGACAAAAATAGCGAACATTTTTTTATGGTGCTGCTTATGTTTAATCATTAGCAGCTGTCGATCCAATGATAATTCTAACCAGTTACCCGACAACTTTTATAAAGTATCTGACGATATATACCGGTCTGAACAACCTTCTTTAAAAGAGATTGAACAGCTTAATACGATAGGGATTAAAACGATAATTAATTTGCGTTTATGGCATAGTGATCGGGATAAACTGACCAATACCGGAATTGCTGAGGTTCGGATTAATATGCGGGCAGGTAAGGTTACTGATGAAAAAATAATTCAAATCCTTAAAGCCATCAAAAATTCGCCTAAACCGATATTAATTCATTGCTGGCATGGCAGTGACCGCACCGGAGTAGTTATCGCGATGTATCGGTTAATCTTTCAAAATTGGACTAAAAAACAGGTTATTGATGAATTAATGAAGCCTGAACTGGAACATCATTACAATGTTTACCCTAACATACAAAGGTATATTGAAGATGTTGATGTTGAAAAAATTCGTCAGGCTGTATTCGAATAATTCCGTGATGAAATAAATTAAAAGTATAGCATCAAATTAACAATCTGATTTGATAAAAAAAATCAAAGTGATATTGACTTTTATACTGGGAAATTGTGTATTCATGTCAGCCGATTTAAGTATAACTCTCGTTCTGCCGGGTTTATTATGGCCGCATCAAGAAGCTGCGTTACCTGACTTACAGCTACCGGCACTGAATACCTTGCGGCAATGGAGCAAGCATACATTACAAACCATAAACAGAAGTCAGTTATACCGGCAATATCTGTGGGAAGGTTCATGGGTACAACAGGCTCAGCAGCAATTAAACCTAAACCGGGAATATTGCGGCCTTATTGTCACACCTATAAACCAGACAGCCGGCATGCATCAGCTTCAGTATCTTGACGGAAATGCTCTTGGTTTGAATCCAGAAGAGGCAAAAGCTTTCTGTGAAGTATTAAGCACATGGTTACAGCCAGATGGCTGGCGGTTTTCTCCGGTCAGACCGGATTTATGGCTAGTTACCACGCCACGGGTATTTGATTTTACCCTGTCATCTTTACTTGATTTGTCAGGTTGCATAGATGGTACCGCCAAACCTTCGGGTAAAGATGCAACCCTGATTCTGCAACAGCAAACTGAGCTGCAAATGTTGCTGCATCAGCATCCACTGAATCAGGAACGCAGCACACGCGGTCTGCCCACGATTAATGGTTTATGGTTTGAAAAAGACCTTATTGGCACAGCAAAGCACGACACACTACTTTATACCAATAGTTCGTGGGCATTGCATGCGCATGAATTACCGCTAAATTACGCAGCATTAATGGATACTCTGTCAGATTCAGGCCAGCAGGAAATTGTATTGTTTAATGATAGTTTATGCTTACCAGTAAATCAGGGTGATGTTTATACCTATGCACAAATAATGCATCAATGGGAACAAGACTGGTGGCAACCTTTGCTGTCAGGATTAAAAAACAGACATATCAGCCAGCTGAATATCCGATGTGAAGCCGGATTGCTTCAGATTCGCAAGCCCAGATTTCGTTTGTTCCGAACTAAAACCCAACCTTTTACCGGATTAAATTTATGAAGCCGGCACATATTATTACCCGTTCGGTAGATACTGATGCTCTGCAAACTCTGCTTGCTCAGGGTGTTGATCCTCTGCTGGCCAAACTGTATGCAACACGAGCAATTAAAAACAAAAGTGAAACTGAATACAATTTATCTGCGCTGTTACCGTTTCAGAATTTGAAAAATATTCAGGCCGCCAGTGAACGATTGGCTCAGGCAATCGAACGGCAGGAAAAAATTCTGATTGTTGCCGATTATGATGCAGACGGAGCCACAGCATGTGCCTTAGGGATGCGCGGATTACAGGCAATGGGAGCGCAAACCGATTTTTTCGTCCCCAACCGCTTTGAACATGGTTATGGCTTAACTGAACAAATTGCTGAGCTTGCAGCTCAGGCAGGTACGAACCTGCTGCTTACCGTGGATAATGGTATCGCCAGTGTAGCCGGCGTACAACGCGCACAACAGCTAGGCATGGACGTCCTGATTACTGACCACCATCTGCCGGGTGAACAACTGCCTGAATGTATTATTGTTAATCCTAATCAACCAGATGATCAATTTCCCAGTAAAGCATTGGCTGGTGTGGGTGTGATGTTCTACGTACTAATGGCTTTGCGTTACCATCTGCGCCAGCAAAACTGGTTTAGTAAACATCCGGAACCTAATCTCGCTCAATGGCTTGATTTAGTGGCACTGGGCACCATCGCCGATGTGGTACCTCTTGATCAGAATAATCGCCTGCTGGTAACTCAGGGACTCAGACGAATTAAAGCTGATAAAATGCAAGCAGGAATACGCGCCTTGTTTGCAGTGGCCAAACGCAACCCGCAACAGGCACATGCATTTGATCTGGGTTTTGCTATCGGACCCCGTCTGAATGCTGCCGGCAGACTGGATGATATGAGTCTGGGTATAGCCTGTCTGTTGAGCGATGATATGGAAAGTGCAACCGATCTGGCCGAACAACTGAATGATCTGAACCATGAACGTCGTCAGATTCAGCGCAGCATGCAGGATGAAGCTAATCTGCAAATGGCCGGCTTCAATACAGAAAACAGCTATAGCATCGTTGCTTATCATGATAACTGGCATCAGGGAGTAACCGGAATTTTAGCAGGCCGGTTACGCGAAACCTTTCATCGACCCAGTATTGTTTTTGCTCAGGCGGAAGATGGTACATTACGCGGCTCCGGCCGGTCTATTACCGGTTTACATCTACGTGATGCACTGGATATGGTCAGTAAACGCCGGCCGGATATTATCCAGAAGTTTGGCGGACATGCTATGGCTGCAGGCTTAAGTATTTCCGAAATACATCTGGCAGTTTTCCAAAATGAATTTGAGGCAGTCTGCCGGCAACTCATCCGGCCGGCGGATTTAAACTATACGTACCAGACTGATGGTTCATTAGACAATCAATATCTGAACTTAGCCACAGCACAGCAATTGGCGGCTCTGGTATGGGGCCAGAATTTTCCTGAACCCCGTTTTTGCGATGAATTTAAAGTAATCAGACAACAAATAGTGGGTACCGGCCATATTAAAGCAGTGTTACACAAGAACAACTGTGAATATGAAGTTATGTTTTTCCGCTGTACAGCCACCTTACCGGAACATATTCGCGTGGTTTACCGGCTAATTGCCAACCAGTGGCACCAGCAAATGGAATTACAGTTATATGCAGATTACTGGGAAATTTGTAATTAAACCGATATATAGGCTGTTTAAATACACAAATTCACTTATAATTAGCACAATTAAACATTAACATGAATTTACTCTGGTCTTTTATCTGATACAGGTTAGAAAAAAGTGTGCTGTATGCAGTAATATTTCAGTCAAACCTGAACAGGTACAGCATTTACCAGAATGTAAACTCAGAAGTTATGGAGACGGGAATTAATTTGTATGAGTCTTGGACTGATCAGGGTTTTATATAAGCACCAGATTATTGACGCAGAAAAAGCAGAAAAACTGCGTCAGGAACTGGAACAGAAACGTCCGGTTATACCGGCACTACTACAATCTGGAGCCATCAATGCTGATAAACTGGCCAGCTTTCTGTCCGGTGTATTCGGTATTCCTTACCTGAATCTGGAGCCATATAATCAAAGTCTGGTACCGCTGGATTTAATTAATCTGAAAATAATGCAGCAATACATTTGCGTGCCGCTATTCAAGCGCGGTAATCGACTGTTTTTAGCTGTATCTGATCCTACATCAATTCAGCATTACCAGAAAATTGCCACAGATGCCGGCTGCGTACTGAATCTGGTTATAGTCCGCGATAGTCAGTTACGCCAATTACTGGAAAATCTTGGTCAGGAATCCACCAACCTTCTGGAAGATATGGATTCAATTGGTGACTCCAGTGCTGTAGAAAATAACGCCATGTCTGCAGATGACGAAGATGGCGAAAATGGACCAATTGCAAAATTTGTTTTTAAAATACTTGGAGATGCATTAAACAGCGGCGCATCAGATATCCATTTTGAATTTTATGAAGAAATGGCACGAGTACGCTTTCGCGTTGACGGACAGTTGCGTGAAGTGGTACGTATGCCACTGAATATTCGCAGCCAGATCGCTTCACGTATTAAAGTAATGGCCAAACTGGACATTTCTGAAAAACGTATTCCTCAGGACGGACGTATTCAGATTCAGTTCCGTAAAGGTGCCAAGCCAATTGATTTCCGTGTCAGCACACTGCCCACTCTGTTCGGGGAAAAAATTGTAATGCGTATCCTGAATTCGGATGCGGCTACTCTGAATATTGAACAACTTGGTTTTGAGCCATTTCAGAAAGAATTACTGCTTGAGGCCATCCACCGGCCATACGGTATGGTGCTGGTTACCGGCCCTACCGGTTCCGGTAAAACCGTATCACTGTATACCTGCCTTAATATTCTTAATACCGACAGTGTAAATATTTCCACTGCTGAAGACCCTGCGGAAATTAACCTGCCTGGTATTAACCAGGTAAATGTTAATGATAAACAAGGACTGACATTTGCTGCAGCGTTAAAATCGTTTCTGCGTCAGGATCCGGATATCATTATGGTGGGGGAAATCCGAGATCTGGAAACCGCGGATATTGCCATTAAAGCTGCACAAACCGGCCATATGGTATTTTCAACTCTGCATACCAATAATGCCCCGGCTACATTATCCCGTATGCTGAATATGGGCGTTGCTCCATTTAATATTGCCAGCTCAGTAAATCTGATTATGGCACAACGTCTGGTGCGGCGTTTATGTACTTGCAAGGCACCGGCAGAGCGTCCGCCTGAATTTGCACTGAAAAAAGCAGGTTTTTCAGATGAAGATCTCGCCAAAGAATGGACATTCTACCGGCCAGTAGGTTGTGAAAGGTGTAAGGGTAAAGGTTATAAAGGACGCGCCGGCGTATATGAAGTTATGCCGGTCAGTGATGAAATGCAACGTATTATCATGAATAATGGTAATGAAGTTGATATCAGCACTCAGGCGCTCAAGGAAGGGCTAGTTGATTTACGCCATGCCGGTTTACTGAAAGTCATGGAAGGCATAACGTCTCTGGACGAGATTCTTGCTAGCACTAATGATTAAAACTGATTGTTCGCCTATACAATTAAGTCAATACTGTGAGAGAACACTATGAATAAACCCGTAGCAGTATCCAAAACCAAATCCACCGGAACCAGTTTCAGTTTTGAAGGCAAAAACCTTAAAACTGAACAGATTGTACGCGGAGAAGTTGTCGCGAAAGACGAGGCTGATGCACGCGCCAAGCTAACCCGGCGTCAAATTCGTGTAATACAGATTGCCAAGGTCAAAAAACAGCGCCAAAAGAAAATCAGTCAGGCAGATATTACCGTTTTTACCCGGCAATTATCCACCATGATGAAATCCGGTCTACCTATGATGCAGGCTTTCGATATTGCAGCCAAAGGTCATTCTAACCCTGCAATGACCCAGCTATTGATGCAAATCCGCTCTGATGTTGAGCAAGGTACATCTCTGGCAGAGTCTTTTTCTAAACATCCAAAATATTTCGATCATTTTTACTGTAATCTGGTGCATGCAGGTGAAGCCGGTGGTGTACTAGAGGCTATTCTTGACAAGCTGTCGGTATATAAAGAAAAAACTCAGGGTATCAAGAAAAAAGTTAAAAGTGCCTTGACCTACCCAGCTGTGGTAGTAGTCGTAGCAATCGCACTGGTAATCGTCATGATGATGTTCGTATTACCTTCATTTGGTAAAGTTTACGAGAGTATGGGCGTACCATTACCTGGTTTGACTCAGTTCATGATGAATATTTCCAATTTCTTTGTACATTACGGCATATTTGTCATCATCGCACTGATAGGTGGTGCAATTGGCTTATTTAAGTGGTATCAGAACTCAGATGATCTGAAAAAACGTTTTGATTATATGCTGTTAAAAATGCCTATTTTCGGCCAAATCGTTCGTAAAGCCACCATTGCACGCTGGTCTCGTACAACAGCAACTCTATTTGCAGCAGGCGTACCATTGGTAGAAGTTCTTGATTCAGTTGCCGGAGCTTCCGGTAATATTCGCTATGAAGAAGCTACTCAGGAAATCCGTGCCAAAGTTAATCAGGGTATTTCTCTTACCTCAGCCATGCAGGCAACAGAGTTGTTTCCGAACATGGTGATGCAAATGGCTTCAATCGGTGAAGAATCAGGTTCTTTGGATGACATGCTCAATAAAGCCGCAGAATTCTATGAAGAAGATGTAGATACTGCCGTTGCACAACTGTCTTCATTGATGGAACCGATTATTATGGTTGTACTTGGTGGTATTGTCGGGATAATTCTGGTTGCCATGTATTTACCGCTATTTAATATCGGTAATGCTGTAGGTTAATACCTGATGTTAACTGATACTCTGTTTTTTAGCGTCATTGCATTAATATCGGGATGTGCTGTTGGCAGTTTTCTGAATGTAGTGATCTATCGTTTACCCATTATGATGGAACGAAGCTGGCAGGCAGAAGCACGAATGGCATTGCAACTGCCTGCAGAACACACCAGTCACTTTAATCTCTGTGTTCCGCATTCAGCCTGCCCGTACTGTCAGCATAAAATCCGCTGGTGGCAGAATATACCTCTTGTCAGTTATATACTGCTACGCGGACGCTGTGCTTCATGTTCAGCATCCATCAGCCCACGCTATTTTTGCGTGGAATTATTAACCGGTATTGCATTTGCTGCAGTAGTCTGGCGTTATGATGTCACACCTATTGCTGCGGGCGGTCTGATACTGACTGCCGCACTGATTGCACTGACCTTTATAGATGCCGAAACCCAGCTGTTACCTGACCAAATCACCTTACCTCTACTCTGGCTGGGTTTACTGTTTAACTGGTATTGTGAATTTGTTCCCTTAGCTTCTGCTGTCTGGGGTGCTGCATTAGGCTATCTGAGCTTGTGGTCACTTTTCTGGTTATTCAAACTACTAACCGGTAAAGATGGTATGGGTTATGGTGATTTTAAACTACTGGCTGCCCTTGGTGCGTGGATGGGTGCTTCTGCATTGCCTTTAATTGTATTTATGGCAGCAATTGTCGGTATTATTGCTTCACTTATTCTCAGAGTTGCCCGCAGCCAGCCTATGGCTTTTGGTCCGGCACTGGCCATTGCAGGCTGGATTGTGTGGATGACAAACAGTCAGATTAATCAGTTGATTCACTGGTGGCTGCGTCTTTCCGGGTTTAGTACATGACGTTCTGGATAGGTCTGTCCGGTGGCATAGGTAGTGGAAAATCTGCCGTAGCAAGCTGTTTTACTGCTCTGGGCATACCAGTACTGAATGCAGATGAAATCGCACACCAGCTTACTGCTCCTGGCGGTCTGGCGTTACCTGAAATCCGCAGACAGTGCGGGAATAATCTATTTCTTACTGACGGCAGTCTGGATCGGCCAAAACTGCGTAATTGGGTGTTTGCCGATTCACAGAATCGTATTCTGCTGGAAAATATTCTCCATCCGCTAATTCTGCAAAGTCTTCAGCAAGCAAAACAGCAAATCGTTTTGAATCAGCATTATGGAATTATTGAAATTCCTTTACTGGCAGAAAAACCAGAATTTCAACAACTGGTACAACGTATACTCATTATCGAAGCACCGGTTAACATATGTATTCAAAGAGTTCGGCAGCGCAGTAATCTGGACGAATCAACAATCCGTGCTATCATGGCGCAGCAGGCTGACAGTAATAGCCGGAAAGCCATTGCCGATGACATCATTATCAACGATGGCAACTGGCAGGAACTTAACCGGAAAGTTATCCAGCTGCATCATTTCTATCAAGCTCTAACACCAGCCAAGTTATGACAGATATTATCCATTTCGAACATCCTTTGTCTGAGCGCGTCCGTAATTTCCTGCGCATAGCACATCTGTTCAAACACTTCCATGAAGTAGTGATACGCAGTGAAATCTGGGCACATCATTGTGCATTATTCTCACTATTCGAAATCATGGAAGCAGCAGCACGTGCCGAATTGAAACTGGATATTCTGCAAGAACTGGAACGACAAAAAAGTCTGGCCAGACAACGTGGTGAAGAAGGTAAAAATGTCCTGGTAGATATACAAACTGCAATTACAAATCTGCAAAGCGTTCAGCAAAAATTCGGACAGCATTTGCGCGAAAATGAATGGCTGATGGCAATTAAACAGCGAATATTCGTACCCGGCGGTACCAGCCCGTATGATTTGCCTTCCTATTATTACTGGCAACAAAAAAAACCGGCAGAACGTGAATTACAGTTACGTCAGTGGATCCAAAGTCTGTTACCTACTTATGAAGCCATCAAACTGCTACTGGAAATTCTGCGTCAAAACAGTCTGTCTGTAGACTGTCTGGCAACAAGCGGAAGTTATCAGCACAACAGCCTTGGACAGAACATTCATCTACTGGGTATTAATGTTTCCCAAAATGCCACTGCACTGCCAGAAGTATCTGCTAATAAATATTTTACCCATATTCGCTTTTTACAGGCTTCACAACAACAGGCACGTGGCCAGGTTTTAACCACTGATATACCATTTACTCTGGTCATGTGCAGCTTTGATCCGGTAATCAAATAATGACTGAAAAAATCACCACTGTAATTTGCCCGATATGCGGGAAAAATGTTGACTGGACTCCGTCCAGCCGCTTTCGTCCGTTCTGTTCAGAGCGTTGCAAAATGATTGATCTGGGAGCATGGGCTAGTGAAAATTATAATCTGCCAGCCGATGAAGATCAGCCGCTAAGTGAAGAAATAACACCATCAAAGCATTGATAAACAGCGGCAAATATCACTTATAACCTTACAAATATTCAATTTTATGACTTCCCCTGCTCTTTGTATTAAACAAGCAGTAAAAACCTATGCTAATGGTTTTACTGCTTTAAAAGGTGTCAGCTTTAGCGTCCAGCCCGGTGAATTTTTTGGTTTACTCGGTCCTAACGGTGCCGGCAAAACTACTCTCATTTCCGCAATGGCCGGACTAAGCCGCCTGACTTCCGGACAAATCAGCATTTGTGGTCATGATGTACAACTGGAAGCAAACACTACCCGTAAACTTCTGGGTGTCGTTCCGCAGGAACTGGTTTTCGATCCTTTTTTTAACGTACGTGAAGCACTGAAGTTTCAGTCCGGCTATTTTGGTCTGCGTAATAACGATGACTGGATAGATGAAATTATCGCCGGTCTCGGACTGACAGATAAAGCCGACACAAACACACGTAATCTGTCTGGCGGGATGAAACGCCGCGTTATGGTTGCTCTGGCATTAGTACACCGACCGCCCGTTATCGTACTGGACGAACCCACAGCCGGAGTAGACGTAGAATTACGTCAGAATCTGTGGCAGTTTATTACCCGGCTGAATACAGACGGCCATACCATTATTCTAACCACACATTATCTGGAAGAAGCACAATCATTATGCAATCGCATCGCCATGCTGAAACATGGCGAAATTGTCGCACTGGACAGCACACGCAATTTGCTGGATACCGAAACAGAATTACGGCTGGCATTAACTACAGATCAAACATTACCGGATAATTTACGTCATTATCTGATTAAAGAAGATGATAATAACCATTATCTGCTTAAACTCACTGACTACAACCAGCTAACAGCCTTATTACAAATTCTGCAGACTCAGAGAATTAACGTTATCAATCTGAATATTCTGGAAAACGATCTGGAAAACGTTTTTCTGCGCCTGACCAGTGACCATGCGAAAGGCACAAAATGAATACAATTGGTTGCTACACCCTTTTTAAAAAAGAAGTATTGCGATTCTGGAAAGTAGGGTTTCAAACTTTATCTGCTCCTATCCTCACCGCCTTGCTGTATCAGCTGATATTTGCTCATGTAATGCAGGGGCGTCCTGATATATTACCGGGAGTCAGTTACAATGTATTTCTGATACCGGGCCTGGCTATGATGTCCATGCTGCAAAATGCTTTTGCCAACTCATCTTCCAGCCTGATTCAGTCACGGATTACCGGTAATCTGATATTTATTCTGTTGCCGCCATTGGGTACCATTGCTTTCTTTTGCGCTTATGTCGGCGCTTCCATCCTACGCGGACTGATGGTAGGTATTGGAGTCATAGCAGTAACAGCTTTTTTCGGATTAACCATGCCACATCATATCGGCTGGATAATAACATTTGCACTGCTCGGATGTGCCATTATGGGTATGTTTGGCTTACTTGCCGGCATTGTTGCAGAAAAATTTGATCAGCTGGCCGCTTTTCAGAACTTTCTTATCATGCCTTTAACATTTCTGTCCGGTGTATTCTATTCTATCAACAGCCTGCCTGAATTCTGGCGTTCACTCAGCCATTTCAATCCGGTTTTTTATATGATTGACGGCTTCCGTTTTGGTTTTTTTGGCCAGAGTGATTCCTCTCCCTGGCTTGCACTAACGGTAGTCGGCAGCTTTGCTATCGTCCTGTGTTTTCTTGTCTGCGGCATCCTGAAATCAGGCTGGAAATTACGCAATTAGACACAGCAAAACGCTATAATAGCCGCCTTATTAATAACTATTCCGGAGCACGTTATGTTAACACCAGAAGAAGTTAAAACCATGATTGCAAACCTTCTACCTTGTGAATATCTTGAGGTTGAAGGTGATGGTCATCATTTCTTTGCCCGGATTGTATCCAGTGCCTTTAACGGAAAAAACCGGCTGGCACGCCATCGTATGATTAAAGACGGGCTAGCGCAGCAGATTGCCAGTAATGAATTACATGCACTATCCATTACCACTGCCGCCACTCCTGACGAATGGGCTGTCAAACAGCATTAATCCGGCAAACAGACACTATTGCCATAATTGAGAATCCATATGGAAAAATTAAAAATCCGTGCTAACGGCGCATTACACGGTGAAATTGTTATTTCCGGCGCTAAAAATGCCGCTTTACCTTTGTTATGTGCCTCCTTACTGACTCGTGATACCCTGCATCTGACCAATGTGCCCATGCTTCGTGATGTTAAAACCACCCAAAAACTGTTACAGGGCATGGGAGCACGTGTACTTACAGATAATATTCAGGAATTTGAAATAAACTGTAACAGTATCAATAATACCTGTGCACCATACGATCTGGTTAAAACCATGCGTGCATCTATTCTGGTACTGGGTCCCACACTGGCACACTTTGGTGAGGCTCAGGTCAGCCTACCCGGAGGCTGTGCCATCGGATCGAGACCGGTAGACCAGCACCTCAAAGGGCTTGAAGCCATGGGGGCAGAAATCAGTATTGAGCATGGTTATGTCAAAGCCCGGGCAAAACGTCTGCAAGGTGCACATATTGTTATGGATATGGTTACCGTAACCGGCACAGAAAATCTGTTAATGGCTGCAACACTGGCAAACGGAACGACTATTCTGGAAAATGCTGCCATGGAACCGGAAGTTACCGATCTTGCCGATTGCCTGGTTAAAATGGGTGCCAATATTCAGGGAATAGGTACACCGACTCTTACTATTACCGGTGTAGAAAAATTGCATGGATGCAGTCACCGTGTCGTTCCCGACCGCATAGAAGCCGGAACTTTTTTGTGTGCAGTGGCTATGACCGGCGGCAAAGTCGTTCTTAAACATGCCGCACCTAAAACCATGCAGGCCATTCTGGAAAAACTAAGTGAAGCCGGCGCAATTATTGAAGCCGGTGACGATTGGATCAGCATCGACATGCAACAGCGTCCCAAAGCTATCGATATCCGCACCCTCCCCTATCCGGCATTTCCTACCGATATGCAAGCACAGTTTATGGTAATGAATAGTATTGCCAGCGGTAACAGTAAAGTAGTAGAAACCATTTTTGAAAACCGTTTTATGCATGTACCCGAACTTAATCGCATGGGTGCCCGGATATCCGCTGAAGGTAATACTGCAATTGTGGAAGGTGTAGAACAATTATCTGGTACAACTGTTATGGCTACCGATTTACGCGCTTCTGCCAGTCTGGTACTTGCCGGTCTGGTAGCCAGTGGTGAAACTACAGTTGAACGTATTTATCATCTTGATCGCGGCTATGAAAATATAGAACAGAAGCTAGGCGGAGTGGGCGCAATTATTGAACGCATTAATGACCACTAATTGATGTATATCAAACAGAGCTATTTAGAAATTTCTAAATAGCTCTGTTTATTTATATTTATACTTTAGAAAAATTGAATTAATAAATCTAATAAATTAATATAAAAATAATATTTTAAATTTTATAAATTTAATTTAACTTATAAAAATATACTTCAATTGAAATTTGAAATGCAATTTTAAATAAATTATATCCTGTACTTTCAAAATACCTAAATATAAAAAAATTTTACATTTTTTATAAAAATAACATAAGCATTAGATTTATATAAAAAAAATATATATAATGAATTTTATATGTAAATTAAAGTTATTTATTTGTAATATATATAAATAATTTTGTTAATTTTATTTATTCTGCTTTCGCAATACCGTATATATTTTTCAACCACCTGAGACATGTCTTATGGAAAACTTTAATAAAAATTCCGAACAATCATTTAATCTTTCTGATAATGAAATTAATTCATTATGGAATGAAATTAAAACTTGTTTTCAGCCTGATAAACCTACAATTATTTCTAATACTCTGAAAAATACTATTAATGAATATATAAAATATACGTATGATGAAACTGAATTATCAGACGTACAGCGTCAGCAACTTGTCGAAATAGTAAGTAACAATTTTGAGAAAAATATAAATCTTGCTAAAGCTCAATATTATGCAAATCAGGTTGCTAAATATAAGTCAGAAAATAATGAAAGTAATGAATATACTAAAGCTTTAGCAAATCAGAATGCCTATCAGCAAATGGCTATGAATAGCAGCCAAAAAGTTATAGACGGCTTGAATAATTTTACCTCAAAAGGATTGCTTTCTAAAGATATCGGTACTCAGGCTCTTAATACTTTAGAACCATCGCTTGACAATATTTATAATCAAATGAAACCAACATATATTCCTGATGATATAGGCAGCTATGGCATCAAAGATAGTATGGGTATGTTAGGTTCTCTATTTAAAATAGCTAAAATGGGAAAGGCTCTTTACAGTAATGATGCAAATCAAATTGCCAAAACAGGAGTATCGATCCTAGGCTCAATGGCTGCAGCAGCTGCTGCTGGGGCTATTGCAGCAGCTGCCGGAGCCTCAGCTCCAGCAGCTATTGCAGCAGGTGTAGGTTTTGGAGTGGGTATGGGAATAAACTGGTTATGGGATTATTTTAATGTAGGAGAGAAACTTGGACTTGACCCCAATGAACCTGCATTTGATCCCTTTTTCGGTTTTGTATACGATAAAACAGGCTGGAATGGTGATTTACCTAATTTTGGTGACTGGCAACATTTAAATCGGGATGGGAAATACCATCTCTATGATCCGCTAGTATTAGACTTAGACGGTGATGGAATTGAAACTGTTGCTGCTGGTGGTTTTAAAGGTGCTATGTTTGACCATGATAAAAGTGGTATACAGACAGCGACCGGCTGGGTTAAACCTGATGATGGTTTTCTGGTAGTTGATCGTAATGGTGATGGAATTATTAATGACGGTAGTGAACTTTTTGGTGACGGAACTATTCTGTCAGATGGCTCCAAAGCCACTAATGGTTATCAAGCATTAAGTGAGTTTGATAGTAATGGCGATGGTATCATTAACGATGAAGATGTCAACTTTAATCAGCTGAAAGTTTGGCGCGATTTAAATCAGGATGGCATTAGTCAGGAAAATGAATTATTTACATTAAAAGAACTGGGAATAAAATCACTCAAATTACAATATGAAGACACTAATACTGCACTTGGAAATGGCAATATATTAGCCCAAAAAGGCAGTTACGAAACCATAGATGGTACTGAACGTACTATGGGTGATCTCAATTTCATGTATGATAGTTTATATAGTAAATTTACTAATCATATAGATTTAACTCAAGAGCAGATGCAATCAGCTAATCTTAGAGGTATTGGACGATTACGTGATCTAAGGGAAGCAGCAGCATTATCAAAAGATTTAGCATCAGTTCTTGAGCAATATTCAAAGGCTAAAACCAAAGAAGAACAATTAAAATTACTGGATTCACTAATAATTGAATGGGCAAAAACAGACCCTGCTTTTGATATCAATAAAAGTATAGCATTAAGTGAAGATTGGGTGATAACCAGCGGAGAAGGCATTGGACTTACCCCCGGGCAGGTAAATCGCGGTCAACATACACCGAGTAATGAATGGATTGCCAGCTTTCAGGAATTGACCAAGAAAGTAAATATTTTAAATACTTATACAGGTCAAACTTCTTCAAAATTCTATGCCTTAACTGAAACTGACCAGCAAAATTTATTGAATGCTATCAGATCAAGTTATGACAATATGGCACAAGGGATTTATGAAGGGTTATTATTTCAGACAAGATTAAAACAATATATTACACAGATTGATTATTTTAAACAGGATAGTCAGTATATTGCAGACTATAGCGGTGTTGCTACTCAGTTTGATAAAGTATTTCAAGAAAGTCCACTAACCGCATTTAATGATTTAATAGAATTATTTGCATACAAGCCAGAGATACGTAATGAATGGGTTGAAAGTAATTCAATATTTGCAAAATATATACAATATGCCGAAATAAATAATTTAACAACAGACTGGTTTCATCAAATTGATCAAAAAACATTATTAAAAGCTGGAATATACATCGGATCAAATAATGATGACATCATTAAAAATAATAATATTATATTTGGAATGGATGGTAATGATTCCATAATTGGTAATAACTCTAATAATATCCTGTTTGGCGGTAATGGCAACGATTATCTGGAAGGTGGTAAGGGAAACGATATTTATATATTTTCCAAAGGTCATGGACAGGACAGAATTTATGATATTGAGGGTGCTTCTGATACCATCCAGTTTACCGATGTTAATTCTGACGAAGTCAAATTCCGCAAAGATAACTATGATTTAATTATCTATGGTTATAA
>NZ_JACFRQ010000002.1:263501-374817 GCF_016100865.1 Snodgrassella sp. W8132 | reverse complement strand
ACCTTATCTTTATCAAAGTTATTATGCAGATATCCGGCCTTATCAGCATAATCTTCGCTGCTGATATCAGTATGGATGGCTGCTAGGTTTTAAAATCCCATACCTTAATCAATAAGATTAATTACATTATTCAATAAATATTTATTTTTTATTGAATATTACTGATGCTTTTGATTTTGATAAATACATGCATAACTAGGATATTGCCATACAACAGCATATCTTTGAAGCGGTATTTCAGTTACTGTTGGATCTCTTTCATAATCATAATAATCATCCAAATTAGAAGTAATAATCATCTCTTCTCCGCGACAGTTATGTTCAAAACCTAGTTTTGCACTATTCTTATCAACAGTATTAGAAATTTTTTTTCTATTTTCAAAATCATCATACTTTAGTTTAAATATCACATAAATTGTCGTTGTTGAACCATTTTTAGTTATCATTACTTGTTCTTTATTAAATGAATATGGCTTAAGAATATCTGGTAATTGTTTAATTATTATTGATTCTTTTTCATTATTATCTATTTCATATCTAGATTTTCCATTCCCCATCCATTTTATATACCCAAAAATTGAAAAGCTACATAATATAAAGATAATATATATAATCCTTTTCTTATATCCTTTCCATAGTATATTGATATTACTCATTTATAAACTTTCAGCAGACGTAGTTAATTTAAAATATATAATAAAAACAAACATAACAGAACAAGTACAAATAGCTTTTTATTATACTTGTTCTAATACTCTGTTATTTACATTTAAAGAGCTTATTTAATTCTTCTAATTTTTCTATTATAATTGCTGCTGCTTAACACTTCCAAAACAAAAGGTAAATCCAGAACCTATTTTACCTTTTATTTTTGGCAATTAATTGTTTATAGGTCGTGTAGTAGCAACTTTTCCTATAACCAAATAACTTTATACCATTTGTTATATACACCTAGTCTGGTCAGACCTAACCCTCCAATTCAACTGACCATGAATGGTCATTGATTGGAGGAGCTCAGATTTTATGCTGGTATGCTCATAACCATAACAATAAAGTAGGGTAAATTATTTATTCAACTTGTTATATAAGTCTAAAAGATAATAATTAGAATCTCTAATAGTTAGGTAGGAATCATTCTTATGTAGTTTTGCCAAGAATTCCATTCCAGAGAATTACCATTCATTCCCTTTCCTGCTTTACCACCAGTCAGCCAGTCATCATTGATGTACAGCCGAGGCTGTTGATTATCAGGATTGAGGGGCTGAGCTAAGAGGTAAAACAAAATCCCCACGGGTTAGGTGGGGATTGCTTTAGCTTACCTTGGATAATTTATCTGGTGATAAGGCTAGTATCTCTATTGTTCTACCGTTCTCATCACAGAACTCGACTTCATATGATTCATCGGGTTTAGTATAAACATCTATAATTGCACCTATCATTCCTGATTTCAGATTATACTCAGGAATATCTTCAGTTAAACTTACTGTATCAAAAAGGGAATATTTCATAATATCTTCACTTTACATAGAGTGTTGTTAATCTAGGTATTGATGATCCAGGATCATATATCCAACCAGTTCGAACAGTTGCTGTTTTCCCATTCGGTCCAGTAATTGGCATATCAATAGTAATTCTTTGACCATGATTATCTGCTTTACCTAGAATGGCTGTATTTGTTTTTGCTCCCGATTGTATTTTTGATATTAGATCATTTGCGTTTGATTGGTTATATCCTAAAGCTGACTCAAAAACTTTTGCTTTGTTTCCCCCTACGGGATGCTCGGTATTTAATGCATAAGAAGTAACTTTATTCGGATCAATTACTGCTTTATCTGCATTTGCTAGCTTCCCAGAGTTTCCTGTTTTAATTACAGCCTCTGCATGGGTGTAATTGTTCCAATTCGCTGTTGGTCCTGAAAGTTTATCTTTAGAGGTTATTGTAGCAACATCATCTACAGCACTCGTCCCCTTTCCGGCTTTTGCTTTAGAACCCTGCTTTTGCATCATTACAGAATATCTATTTTTTATCAAACCTATTTCGTCATTGGTTAGTCTCCTTCCTTTTTTCATGCTCAGTGCACGTATAACTGTTTCAACACTAACTCCTGAGTTGAGTAATGTATCAACTTGCTGTTGCATTATACTAACTGACCCTATGTAGCTCCCAGCAATTTGATATTGGAATACTCTTATGGCTATCTGTTCGTCAGAAGCTCCAGAGCGTTTCATTTTTTTGACTAGATTTAACATTGTAATTTGGTTGAAATCTGCATTGCCAATTACGCTCGCTGGTATCCATTCATTTGCATTTAAATCAAATATGCGTGAACCAAACCTACGCTGACTTTCTCCAGCCCCCCTCATCATTTTATTAGCATAGCTTGTCAATAATATTTTGGATTCTTCTTCTGTTATTTGTCCTGTCATATACAAATTCAATATGATTTTATTTGCTTCATCAGAGGCCTTTAAATATTCTTTTTCAACCTGAATCCTGCACTGATCTGTTTTGCATGCATCATATTTTCTTTGATAATCATCCGCACTTTGTACACCTGCTTTTTTCAGTTTTTCATTTAATATTTTTTCCTGAGTGTTAAGTTTACTTTCCCCCTTACTGTTACGAAGTGCATTATTATCAACCGCCGTATGCCCGGCCTGATTCCCCTGTGCCACATCAGCCATGCTGCCGCCTACTGCCGCTCCTGTTGCTGCTCCAGCCAACCCTATGATTGATGAAACCGTGGCTTTTTCATCTGCAGTTAAATCTTTTGATTCCTTGCCATACAGCCATTTCGATACTACCGGTGCCAGAGCTTCTGTTCCTGCCGCAGCCAGTCCGCCAGCCAGTGCATTATTTCCTCCTGCTGCCGCTACTGCTGCTCCTACTACTGCGTGCGCCACCAGATGCGCAGTGCTGCCTTCTGCATCTTTTCCTTTAAAGTACTGCCCTATCTGATATGAAACTATCGGGCTGGCTGTGGCTGCCACTATCCCTCCTATACTGTTAGTCGGGGCGGACAGGCCTGCTCCTATCGCATTTAACAGTAATCCGCCTGCATTCCACTGCGACAGTTCTTTTTCATATTTTTCACGTTCTTCCGGACTCAGTGCTTCATTTTTCAGTTTTTCTTTAAGGGCATCTTTTTTACTGTTTATCATAGCAGAGGCTGTCTGCATGTTATCGCTGAATTCCTGACTGATTTCACGCTGTAAATCCAGCTCTTTCTGTACCTTATCTTTATCAAAGTTATTATGCAGATATCCGGCCTTATCAGCATAATCTTCGCTGCTGATATCAGTATGGATGGCTGCTATGGTTTCTGCTACGGTTTTGCCGGTTTTCTGCTGCTGCACTGCTTCATCAGTGATGATGATATTGCCGGTATTAATACCGCTGTGGGTAATACTGCTGGTATGACCACTGTCACTACCATAGCCAACCGTTCCTTTGACGTTGCTGACACTCTCGCCTGTTTGGTTGTTTATGCTGGAATTATCCCAGCCTCCGTGATAGTTACCACTTGCACCTATTCCAATACTGCTGCCACGGTAATCGCTGTGATTTTTGATGTCACTGCTGGTAAGACTGCCGGTAATCAGGCTGTTTTTACCTGCTGCTTCTGCGGCACTGGCAGAAGTTATGATGGCACCTTTCAGATCTGTATTGCCTTTGACTTTAATCTGATAGCCGTCATCTCCGGCTATGATGCCGCTTTGTTCGGTTACTCCGGCATAATCGGCCTTGATTTTGCTCTTGCTGTAGCTGGCCGATCCCGATGCACCGTAGCCTACAGTAACCTGCCCGCTGATATTCTCCTGTTTACTGTCATATTTAGCTTTGTCCTGCAGGCTGGCTATGTTCAGCTCGGCTGCATCTATACTCACGCCTTTACCAATTACCTGTGCACCTATGATGTTGGTAGCACCGCCACTGCTGAGGCTGGTACTGCCGCTGCTGCTGCCGACATGGCTGTTCCGGTAGCTGGTTTCGTCTCCGTTACCATGGCCTTTACCCAGATTGCCTCCGGCTGTAACACCCAGAGATGTGCCACCAGAGCCATAGCTGATAGCCACTCCGGCATTCCAGCCGCTGGATTTATTACTGCTGCGCTCGCTGTGGCTTTGTTCGGCTGCAAGCAGGTTAATTTCGTTATCTGCCTGTAAATGGGTGCCTTTGCTGCCTGCCACATCTGATCCGATGATGTTGATATTAGAGTCTTTGCCTGCGCCCGTTGCCAGTAAATTGACTGTTCCGCCGGCATTAATCTGACTGGCAGAGGCCACGGTATCTTTTGTGTGATTTTCACTGCGACTCTTCTGCTGACCGATGGTTATGCTGACACTGACATTTTGGTCTGCTGATTGATCGCTGCCAAGTTTATTTAAAGCTTCGCCTGCTTTGTAGGTATCCATACCGGCATTGAAGGCAGCCATGGCATTGACGCGGTCATTTTTACTTTTACCTACGCGGTTAATGGCAGTATTCGCAGTCTGGATGGCATTCACCACAGGTACGTTGACAGCAACGGTGAGTCCGCTCTTTTCAAAAGTATGAATATTGTCTCGGTTATGTTCATCTTGCGCAGCTGCAATATTTATATCTTTAGCCGCTATGGTTACATTACCTGCAGGTGTGCTCACACTGCTGCCGGTCTGGTTGTAGTGATTATCTGCAATGATAATGGTATCTCCGTACAGGCTGCCGATGCTGCTGCCGCTGTGAACAAGAGATTTACTGGTGGTATCGTCAGTTTCTTTCTGTTTACCGATAGTGAAGCCGATACCGCCGCTGCCCATCAGACCGGATTTAGTATCTTTGCGATACTGACGATCAGCATAATGATTTTCTGCTGCGCTGATGCTGATATCGTTACCCGCCTGCATAATGGTACCGAAATCAGAGATGACGTTGCTACCACGGATATTGATGTCTTTATCACTGCTGATGTTGATTAAAGCTCCGGTAATATTACTGGATACAGCTTCATCATGGTCGGCCTGATACTGATCAAGACTGGTTTTTTTCGACAACAGCCCGCTGGATTTAATATATGTAGAATGATCCATCTCAGTTTGCTGGCGTCCTTCGCTGATATTAACGCCGTTTTTACCATAAAGGTTGATATTACCCTGAAGGCTGTTGATGTCACCCTGCCTGATATTGAGTTGCTCTCCGGAAAGTATGTTAATGTCGCCGATGGCATTGATGCTGGTACCGGTTTCATTCTGATAACGGTTTATCCAGTGATTTTTATCGCTGCGGCTGCCTGAAGCCATATTGGTTGCAGTGGTCACTGTATTAAGATCGATACTACCTTCTCCGGAGCTAAGCTGAGTAATGCCATTCTCAGCTGTATTGGTAATGCCGGCACCGTGACTGGTAATACCGTGTATACCGGCCACACTAAGAACACTGTCTTTTTCACCAGTGACATATAATCCTGCGGTGCGGTCAATAATGGTGCCGCCATTATGTTCATCTCCATAGCTGACGGTAGTGCTGCTGAGGTTGATTTTATCGGCTTTCAGACTAAGCAGATCTTTACCTGTGGCTACTCCGCCATTAAAGTCAATGTTCTCTTTGGCAGTGAGACCAACTTTACTGCCACTGATAGTACCGCTGTTGCTGATATTCTGTGCACCGATACTGGTAATATTCTGACCGGCTATGGTGCCCTGATTATTTATATTACCGCTATTTTGCAGGTTAATATTGCGGGCACTGATGAGACTGCCGTTGTCATTGACATCTCCGCTGTGAACCATCAGGTACACTTTGGGTACAAGTACTGTCTGCTGGCTGCCATCTGCCAGAGTGACGGTCTGGCTGACCATCCACACGATGTTACTAGTCAGTTGTGCCATTTGCTCAGGGCTCAGGTCTATTCCCGGTGTCAGGTTAAATTTCTGTGCATATGCGATACCGGCATTCATCAGTGCTTTATATTGCTCTTCATTATTGCTGTAACCTTCGAGATAACGGTAACCGGTCAGTTTAGCTATCTGCTCGTTAATCAGCCGCTGTTCATAGTAGCCGTCACCAAGCCGTTTTTGCATATTCTCGGGATTCTGCCCCAGAGCGCTGAGCATATAATCACTGCCCAGCCATTTTCTCATGTTGGTAAAGGCCGGATCGGTTTCTACCAGATAGCCGCTATTGTCCGGACTGATATGATAAAGGCTGTTGTTAGGCAGTTTGGTAGTGTAATCACTGAGGGTCTGTATGTTCTGGTTGTGACTGTTTAACTGTGTCTGTGCTTTATCTTGCTGCTGTAGCTGGTTATTGTTTTGAACCTGCTCTGCATGTGCCTGATTGGTTCCTGTGCTGGTGTGTTGCTGCACTACACTGACCGGAGTCTCAAATTCATGGCTGCTGATGATAGTTTTGTTATACGAGGTTTCTCCATTCGTTTTAATTTTTCCCTTTGACAGTTTTTTATTCACATATTTATAGCCACCCTCTTTTCCATGCTCTTCTACTCGCTGCCGGCCTTTGGTTTCTTTGTTCTCCAGATTCAGATTATCTGTACTCTGCAAGGTGCCACCAACGATAATATGGCTGTTGTCATTCAGCCAGTGTTCACCACTGACGGTCAAATCTCCGCCTATAATAATTTCTCCGGGCTGAGTTTCAGTTACTTTCTGTTTATAAATATCACGCTTGAAATCCCACCAGTGCAGTTTTGATACTGAATATTTTTTCCATACTTTCTTGCTTTTATCATTAAAGGTAAAACTGATTTTTTTTCTTTCTTCTTTATATTTACCGTCTACACCATCTACCCAGATTTCAGGGTTACCTTTCTCCTGATACTGATGAATTTTCTTACTGCTCTCCAGATATTCTTCTACGCTAAAGTGGTTATTTTGATTTTTCAATTGTTTAACTGCAATATTGCCATTACCCTGCGCTTCTATCCGTGCACTGCTGTTAGTGAGGCTTTCTGCCATACCGCTGGCCTGATGCTGCTCATTCAGAATGCCTCCGATAGCAATATCACCTTCGCTGGATAACAGAGCATGCTCTTGATTTATGATATTGGAAGCACCAATATCCAGACGGTTTCTGGCTGCTACCACTGCCGCTTTGGTTTCGGTACCGGTGTTTTCTTCCTGATTAAACAAGTTATGAGTACCGATAGCCACATGATTACCATAAATACGGCCGGTACCGATGTTGTTGATGCTGCTGCCCGAATGTATCAGTGTAGTACCGTTACTATTGAGCAGGCCGCGATTAGTAATGCTGTCAGCTGCGTTCAGTTCGGTATGGCTGTTGCTCTGAATAATCCCATTGGTCTGGTTACTGATGTTCGCCGCTTTGATAATTACGCTATTGCCGCCGGTTACGGTATGGCTATTACTGATATTTCCCTGACTGCTGATACTCAGGTTATGACCGGCACTCAGATCTGTATCAATGCTGAAATCATCAATCAGTGCAATATCTGCATCATTCCCGGCAGCAATAGTACTTTGGTTGTTGAGATTTTTGGCATGCAGACTAAGATTCTGTCCGGCAATAATCCGGCCATTATCGCTATTATCCACATGGAGATTATTGCCACTGTTATCAGTGCCGTTACCGCTAATTGATATGTCTTTAAGAGCGCTTATCTGCCCCTGCTGATTAACGAGAGACTGGTTAATTACGGCATCGATTTTTTCATTGGCACGTATAGCGCCTTGTCTGTTATTCAGATTATTACTGCTAATCCGGATGGATTCTGCATCTATTGAACCCTGCTGATTGTTTAATTCGCTACTGTATATATCTGCCTGTTTACCGGCACTGATTTTACCATTGCTGTTTTCTATGCTTTTAGCATAAATAGTCAGCTGACCATTACTGCCAATTTGTCCGTCACGATTATCTGCCTGATTTTGTATCTTCAGTTGCTGATCAGCTATGCTGCGGACAGCACCCTGCCGGTTATTCAGATTTGCTGCATCTATCCTCAGGCTGTTACTGTCTATCGCTCCGCTGCTGTTGTTCAGACTGTCTGTTTCCAGCTCTGTCTGACCGCCGCTCCACAACTGCCCGGCATTGCTGTTATCAATGTAGCTGCTGCTATTAAGCTGTAATTTGTTCTGGGCTGCTATTACGCCGCTATTGCTGTTATCTGTTTCTGCGCTGTTAATTTCTATCTGTCCGGCTGACTGGATACGACCATGGCGGTTATCCAGTACTTTTCCTGCGTACTGTAACTGCTCGCTGCCGCTGATTTCACCCTGCCGGTTATCCAGCCGGTCAGTTTTGATTTGTGCCTGTCTGACAATCAGTTTGCCCTGAGTATTATCCAGCAAATCTCCGCTTACCTGAAGGTGATTCAGATGCAGATTAGCATGGTTACTCAATCCGTTATGAGCATTAAGATCGATGCCGCCGTTACCTGTAATCTGCCCGTTATCATTGATAATTTCCTGCCGGCTGATGATTTGTCCGGCTGCAAACTGTTTAGGCTGGCTGAGCGCAGGTTTGGTCTGACCTGTTGCTGTTGCACTGCTTGGCGGATTGGTATTACTGTCTGACGGTTCTCCGGTGTTAGCCGGTTTGTCAGGGGCTGGTTCTGTGCTGCTTTCTGCTGGTGCATAGCCAATCAGACCGTTGTTTTCGTTGCTTAGTTTATCTGTTTCCAGACTCAACGCCTGCAAACCGCTCTGGATAATTTTGCCGTTACGGTTATGAAGGCTGTCACTGATGATGTCCAGACGGCCGCCGTTGATTTCTCCCTGATTATCCAGTTGTTGCCGGTTACGGATATTCAGTTCGTCAGCACTGGTAATTAAACCACTGTTGTCCAGCTGCCGGCTCTGTAATTGCAGTTTACCCAGGCTGGAGACAGTACCGCTGTTGCTGATACTGTCAGCTTTGATGGCGGCTGCGGCACTATCTGCGCCGACACTGCTCTTATCAGCAGCAACGATGCTGCCGCTGTTACTCAGTTTGCCATCGGCACTAATCTGTACGCCACCTGCCCCGGCAAATATCTGACCGGCATTATTAATGCCGACACCTTTGTCGTTGCTGACGAGTGTGATTTTACCTGCGTACATACCGGCCAGTTTGCTACTGTCTATGGCTACCCGGTTCTGGGCTGAGTTCTCAGCCGGATAGCTGGGCGTAATTGCTCCCTGCGAAGTAATATCGTTGCTGCCGGCAATAATATTGAGATTATTTGCCCAGATGCCGGCATTGATTTGAGCAGCTTTGGTCAGGATATTGGTGTAATCACTACCCCGGCTATCCAGCCCCTGTCCGTTGATGCTGATATTGCCTTCACGTACCTGAAAACCATCCAGACTACCATTATTGAGTATGGGTTTGCCGGTAGTCAGTGTTACACCGGCAGCATTAATAAAGCCGCCTCCGTTAACATTGATTCCGGCGGGGTTTGCCATGATAACTTCGGCACGTTTACCGGCTACTTCGATGTAGCCGTTAATCCGGCTGGGATTGCTGCTATTAATCTGGTTAACGATGACTCTGGCTTCGCCTCTGGCCAGCCAGGGATTGCCCTGTACCCAACCAGCCTGCTGTGTCTGAATGCTTTTTCGGCTATTGTTGAGAATAGCACCTTTTTGATTTACATCCAGCTGCCGGTACTGATTGACGGACACGCCGCCTTTACTTGGAGTCTGAATATTTATCTGTGGTACACCATTGGCAGTTTGTAATATGGTGGGCTGCTGATTCTTAGGTGCAGATGTATCTGCGTGAATGTCGGCCGCTATGGCTCCGTTACCGGTCAGTACGCATAAGCCCAGTCCTAACAGGATAGAGCCGGTGATTAATGGCAGTTTGGCCAGCAGGCTGCCGGTAATGCTGTTACTGCTGCTGCGGTCGGCTGTGCTTTTACCTTCGCGAGTGGTGTTTTCTGCTACGGCTACCAGCATGCCTCTTTTTTTATTGAATATGATTTTATAACGGTTTTTATTCATGATTGATCCTCTTAAATCTGGCTTTATATCTTTAATTCATAGCCATTTTTTGTTTCTTTAACAATTTACATTGAATAATTAAGACTGAAGCCTACATTGGTTCTGTCCGTACGGAAGTATTGCGGTTTGTATATTGGTTTACCGGCAAAGATGTCGTAATACCATTGTCCGCCGGCTTTGATTTGTCCTTTAAAGCCGATAACTGCTCCAGCCAGTGTTTTTCCCAGCTGCATTTCAGTTGACGGCCCGGAAACGTGGCCGACATCAAGTCCGAGATATACCTGATGGCGGCCTTTGTATTGCCAGTTCAGGTTATTATTCCAATACCAGCCGTGCTCACCCATCAAGGTAACTTCGCCATCAAAACCACGCACGGTGTAACGGCCGCCAATGGAAAGCTGATCCTGGGTAATTAATGGTGTTTTGTTCCACTGTCCGTGAAAGGAGCTGTCATAGCTTAACTGCTGATTACCCAGCGTGAACGGCCACAATAAACCGGCATCTACGGTAATGATTTTCATGCGTGAAGTACCTTCACCAAATTCTTCTTCAGGTGCACGCAAACTGTTATCCGCGCCAGTACCACGCTTGTAGCCCAGCCCCAGATTGACGACGGCATTACCGATATATTCCTGATGATTCAGATTGACAGCCCAGCCTGCAGTATGACGCTGCTGAACTTCAATTTCGGCATCGTTAATAAAATTATGCGATTCGCGTTTCCATACCTTAGCGGTAACATCGATTTTGCGATGGCTGTTGCGGTAAAGCATACGGGTTAAACCCAGGTCGGTATTGTCACTGTTACCACTGTAATCATAGTTTTCGTTATAACCTGCTATTGCCTGATGATAGCGGTAATGATTGCGGTTGAAGGCAATCTGCCAGTTACCGAAAGGAACTGAGTAATGCAGGGCATAGCCGTGTGTACCACTGCCGGTACGATTGCCATCACTGTCAAAATAGCTGTCTTTGCTACCCAGATCATGATTGTAGTTGATGTAGAATAAATCACTTAATCCAAGAGGATTATCTACCGATAGGGTGACACCTCCCTGATAACGTCCGGTTGAATGACTGCCGGAATCGTCTATATTGAAACTTAAACGCATTGGCACGGTACGCTGTGACCAGCTTATTACTATATCACTCTGATTGGGCTCGTCTGCCGGCACAATCTGAATATCGGCTTCAGCAGTCGGAACTCGGCGAAGGTTTTCAAGCCCTTGCTCCAATGCACGTAAATTCAGAATATCACCAGCCCTGACCGGAAATTCATTCTGAATATGGCGAATACGACCAACATGTTTGGAAGCAGAATCATCCAGATTATAACGAATAGCATGAACCCGTCCGGCAATAACACTCAGCTGTAATTGCCCGCTATTAATATCTTGCGGACTGGCCAGAATACGGGTAGTGGTATAGCCACGTTCTATAACGGCATTTTGCGCCAGAATCATAATCTGATTTATCGCTTTTCCGCCCAGACACATACCGGGCGTAAACTGACTCTGACGAAGAGCTTTTTTCAGGGCAAACTGAAAATGACCTGCATCTTCTCCGACCAGACGGATGTCCTGGATAGCAAAACAGGGAGTTTCATCTGTTATCAGTTTACCTGTTCCAGACAGATTTTCTTCCGCAGGCTGCAAATGTACGTTTACATCAGGCTGCATTTGCTGCCGGAATTGCTGCTGACGCTGCTGCTCGCGTATAATTTGCTGCTGTTGTTTCTTATCTATCTGTTCAGCCGCTTCGTTCATTGATGCAGCATTGGCTTGTAACAGACTTATCCCTAATAGATTTAACAATAAAACTGGGTTTTTTATACGCATTTATGCTTAATGAATGTTAATACTAGTTAATTTTAACGTTATTTAAAGTTAATTACAACTTTAAATATTCTATTATCATTTACATAAATATACTTAATAACTTTAGTAGTAACAGTATTTTTTATAGAAACTTGCATTAAATCGATATTAAATATTATATAAATATATGTTTTAAAATAATTTTTTTAATTTAATTAAAATTAATGAATTATATAAAAGTTTTCAGATATAAAAATTATATCAAAATACAGTATTAGCTTTTTTTATGTTTAAATTTTTATTTTATAATCAATAATAAATTGATTTATTTAAAATCTTAAAATTTTATTTTTTTATTATAATAAAAAAGCAATATTAGTTCTAATTGTTCAAAAAGGGCTAAAATTATCATTCCGAAGCGAAAAATCGATAAAAATCTAACCGGATCAGAGATATTCTGATCCGGCCGGCAGCATTTCGGAATTTATTTTATGCAGATATCTGATTATCTAATTCAGTAAAATACTTTAAATCGTTCCGTATCATCAATAAAGCTTTTTTCAGGGAAAGATGCTTCATTGGAACCAAAAGGCATCATTGCACGCAGCTTCCAGCTTTCCGGTATCTGCCATTCTTTAGCAGCTGCCGCATCGGGCAAAGGGTTATAGTGTTGCAGGCTGGCACCGATGCCGGCATTTGCCAGAGCAGACCAGACTGCAAACTGGGCAATACCGCTTCCCTGTTCCGACCAGGCAGGAAACTGCTCAGCATAGCTGGGATATTGCTGTTGCAGGCTGGTAATGATTTGCTGATCTTCATAAAATAATATGGTACCGACACCAGCCGCAAAACTATTAATTTTGGCCTCTGTGGGGGCAAATTTGTCTGCAGGTACTATGATACGCAATTCATTCATGACAATATGCCAGAATTTTTCACTTTGCTGACCAAACAGGATTACAGCACGTGAACTTTGCGAATTAAAAGCTGACGGAGACAGTTTAATGGCTTCTTCTATTAAAGCAGTTATTTCTTCCTGTGCCTGAGTAATATTCCTGCCGAGTGCATACTGGGTACGACGTTTTTCAATGGCTTCTATTAATGTATTATTCATGTTCTTTCCTTTATCATTATGCAATTAAATTAATAAATTAACTCCAACATACATTGATATACTAGCGGAAAAATTTAAGTCTACCCAGCCCTGTTTATCAGTACAAAAATTATTCATTTTAGATATTAATAAATTTTATTTTCTTAAAAAACAAAATATAACAAATAAAATAAATCGAAATTGATGATAATTGCGCCGGTTTGAAGTCGTTGTTACACAGCATTTCCTTATAGGAATTGATTTTTTATTTATATGAAAATGCCATATTTGTACTATCAAACAGACTGTTTTTAATATATTTTTATAAATTATTACTGTTATTGGGTCAGGAATACGCAATATTTAGCTGAACAGATAGTGACGCAAAAAAGCCGTAATAGCGATACTGAACACCACTGTTGGTAACAGTGAAAATCGCCACGCCAGTAATATCGTGATGATAACGGCTAAAAGATTAGCTGAATTGGTTGTGGCAAAGGCAGGAGCGATTACGGCAATCAGGACACAGCCGGGGACGGATTCAAGGACTTTGGTCAGGCGCGGACTAAGCTTACGCTTGCGTAATAACAGATAACCACTGATTCGGGTGATGTAAGTAACTACTGCCATGGCCAGAATAGTGAGTAAAGCTGATAAATCAATCATACGCTGCCATGATAAAAGCTACAGTTAAGCCTGATATTGTACCCAGTAATACATACCATGCACCAGGCAGGAAAAGATAGCCGGCAATCGCCGCCAGCAGGCTCACCAGCCATGGAATAGCTGCAGTAAAACCTTTCCACATTCCTTTGAGTAAAACCAGAAACACTGCCACAAAGGCCATATCAAAACCGTAATGAGTAACATCGCCAATTACCGGTCCGATAAGTGCACCCACAGTTGTGAATCCGACCCAGACGACATACAGACCTATGCCGGCACCAAGATAAAAATAATAGCTGAATTTCTGCTTTGGTGAGTTTTTCGCATCAGTAAATGCCAGCGCCCAGCTTTCGTCACACATTAAAAACAACGCAGAAAATACTTTTCGTCTGGGCAGATCTTTTAGATAAGGTGTTAGTGCCGCACTCATCAGAATATGGCGACTGTTTACCAGTAGTGTCATTAAAGCAATTAAGACTAAATGCGGGGGTGAAGTCCACAAATTAACCGCTACAAATTCGGAACCACCGGCAAAGTTTACCGCAGTAAGCAGTGAAATTTCACCGGTACGCATTCCTTTTTGAATTGCCTGCGCACCTAACACCAATGAAAACGGAATAAAACTCAGCATAACCGGCAAAGCGGTAATCAACCCTCTTTTAAATTCCTGTCCTGATTGTAATAGGGCAGACGATGACACAGTTTGGTGCTTTCCGGTGTAAATTTAGTGTTGTGTATTATAAAGAGGATATTTACACAACGTAAACATAAAATACCAATATAGATAATGAAATACAGCTTAAGCGGGTGAACTCGGTACAAAATAAATAATTTTATGCAATAATAATATTCTATTTCTGAATTTTTTATGCAAGTTAATTACAATTCGATTATTTTATCTATTTGCTTTTCTATTCTATTAATAAAATGATGCTGAATTGATATATAAATTTCTTTCTTTAAAAATACATTTGTCATTTTGCTAATCATAAATTTAAGACTGCTAACCCAATATACAATTTTTTGATGCTATTAATTTTCATTATTCAGGAATAGTACGGATATCTGTATTAATCCGTTTATCTGACTCATGATTAGTGATTGGTTAATTTGGTATGTGCCGGATAAAGTTTAGTTTCTATAATGAAACAGACCAGCATAATTAATGCCGGTCTGTTGGTTAATAACTAATAGTAATGAACAATATCAATTAAATCAGAGCGGGACATATCGCCCGGATTATTTCCGGGCTGACCCTCAGGTATCGGAATACCCATTTTCTGGAAATGCTTTACCCAGTAATCAGGAAATTCACCAGTATCTTTAGACTTAAAGGTCATTGCGCGTAATGGGAATACTTCCTGCCCGTTGTTGGCTTCTTTGAATATCTGATAAATCAGCTCAGAACAGTAATACTGATCGTTGGTGATATCAAAGGCATCATCGTATTTTTTACCTACTTTTTGCTGTGCATAAATCAGAGCAGAAGGAATCAGTGCCTGATAAGGTGCTTTCAATCTGCCCACTACTGCTCGCGGCTGACATTTTTTTTTGGGATGCAGATATGTTTTCAGTGATGTGATACGGACTTCAGGAGTGGTGGCTTCAATAACAAAATACTGATTTGGGTTTTTCTGCCAGACAATTCCGACATGAGTAAAATTGTATCCGGTCAGACCACTGGTAGCAGCCTTAATGGCACTATTCATACCGCCGTCACAATTTTCCAGAAAAATAAGATCACCATTTTGTGGTTTAAAGGATTTTTGGGCATAGACATTCAGGCTGAAAAATAAACTGCACACCAGAGCCAGCAATAAACGGATAGTTTTTTTATTCATGTACAAACCATATCTTATTAGTAAATAATGATTAATTATACTGCATATACATTGATTAACCAGTTTTTATAGAATTTAGGCTGTAAAGTACGCTTTTAAATCAATCGGTATCTTTACCAAGCTTGCGCTGGAAAATACGGTAGCTGGCTGCAAATGCAGCAATAGCCGCACCAATCAGCGCACCACCGATAAACATGGAAACTAAATCAACAGTTTTGCCCACATCCAGACTGTCCAGTATCTGTTTAGAACTCAGTTTCTGGCTGCCCGGGCTGCTCATGCCTTCAATCATATGGCGATTATTACATTTGGGCAGCAAGACATTCTGATCAGCAGCCTGTGGAAATGTTTGTCTGACTGCTGTTTCACACTGCTGAATCTGTGCCGGCGTAACCAGATTAAACCAGCCGCCGATATACAGCCCTCCGGCAAGCAGACAAATAGCAATAATGCCTACCAGAATGGCAGAGCCTCTTTTCTGCTGCGTAGCCGCTTCTGAAGTTTTAACCTTTTTCTGCTGTTCGGTCTGACGTTTAATTTGACGGGTTTTGTTACTCACTAGCGCTCATTTCGTTGTAATAATTTAAGATAAATACCGTGCCCGAGGAGACAATGCAAACCCGCTGACAACCGGCAGAAACTTCATACAGGTAATCATATTGGCTGATAGTGAATCATACTAAAAGCTGTTTTTCTGCTGAAATTAGTATTGTAAAAATTTCAGCTTAACTCCTGCCTTGGTTTTTGCCAGCATTTCGCTTACATTTTCGCCCAGATGCAAGGCCAGGCCGATAGTCAGCATATCAACTACCATCAGCTGTAGCAGACGGGAAATCATCGGGGTATATTTTTCGCTGTCTTCAGGGGTAACAACACTAATGACACAGTCACAGGCTTGTGCGACGGGTGATCCGGCACGGGTAAGAGCGATTACTTTGGCGCCGTTACCCTTGGCAATTTTAATTGCATCAAGTAAATCTCGTGAAGAACCTGAATGCGAAATAACAACCAGCACATCTTGTGGTGACAATACGGCAGCAGCCATCAGTTGTACATGACTATCGGTATAGGCAACTGTAGACAAACCAAAACGGAAAAGTTTGTGCTGAGCATCCATTGCGACAATACCTGAATTGCCTGCCCCATAGAATTCTATACGGCGCGCTTTGGCCATCAGCCTGACTGCGGTTTCCAAGTCAGCCGCATTAAGAGATTTACGGCTGCCAAGCACTGTGGCTGCGGTACTGGCTATAACTTTATTCAGCACGTCCTGCATAGAATCTGTGCTATTGAGTTCTTCATGGACATATGGCATGCCGTCATGACCGATACTGGCAGAAAGATTAAGTTTAAATTCAGGCAACCCGCTATAGCCCATGCTGCGGCAAAAACGGATAACCGTAGGCTGGCTGACACGTGCCTCTTTAGCAATATTGGCTACAGCTGCGTGTACAAACCACTTGGTCTGCGCCAGTACACATTCAGCAACCCGGCGTTCTGCTGAAGATAATTCAGGTAATTTCTGACTGATTTTAGCTAACATTATGCTCTCCTGTTTTGTTGTCGCCACAAAACAGGAAGAGAAATATTGATAATTAATTTATACATGGTAAACCTGCTAATTTCTCTTGTATTGCGTGCCTATGCTAACACTGAAATAAACAAATGCAATATTCTGATGCGGATTATCGTTATCATGATGGTTATTAAAACCATAAATATTTATTATAGCGGTATTAGAACAGATTTTTGTTATTACTGTAAGATATTCTAATATTTTCTAGCAGCGATACTGACCTAATGCATTAAATATAATTTCAAGTAAACGCTGATTATCTACCTGCTCCATTACATTAACAGGCTGATGACTGACTGGGGGCATACCGACAGTCAGTCTGAGTGCACCCTCTTTCCAGCGACGGCTGCTGGCACGGGTACAGTCTCGCGCAGTGGATACATCAACAATATAAGGTGAGCTGGTAACAATGCTTTCATCAATCAGCTTGGCGACACACAATACATCATGAATCCAGCAACCGGCCAGCTGGCGTGTCTGAATAGAATAGTCTATCCACGGACGTGATGTACGGACAATAAAATCTGCAAGCGGATTGGCAAAGCTCTGAAGTTTATCCAGATCCTGATGGGTGAGCAGTGTCTGTGTAGTTACGTCCAGCGGTGCAAGGGTAATATTGGCTCCACTTTCGATAACAATTTTGGCTGCTTCAGGGTCAACAGCGAAGTTGGTGTCCTTAAGGTAGCTGTCCAGCTGAAATACACCGCCCATGATGACAATTTCGGCAACAGACCGGGCAAAATCAGGATAAAGCTGGATGGTATGGGCAATATTGGTTAACGGACCAATAGCCACCACGGTAATTTCACCGGGGTTCTTACACACCAGTTCACCAATTGCCTGAGCCGCATGTGGCGCACTGTGATCATTTAATGGCGGCAGCGGTGGCAGATTGTCCCATAAAGACAATAATCCCTGTTTGCGTACATTATTATCCAGTTGTTCTCGCCATGGGGCAGCCGGTTCAAGTAATGCCTGAGCAGCTCCTTTTACTACCGGGATGCTTTGATTCAATTCCTGCATTAATTGGTGCGCTACCTGAAAACCGGTATCCCGTGGTGTATTACCGGCCACAATGGTAATCAATTCCAGTTTAATTGAATCTGCAGCCAGTGCCAGCGCCAGCGCCAGCCCGTCATCTACATTCGCGCCTGCAATACCATTACCGGGATCACAATCAATTACGATACGCTTCATAAATATTTACCTGTGCTTCAATTATAACGGAGTCAGTAACTGACTCCGTTATTGGTGATTCTATCAATTTGTTAAAGCAGTTAAATGGCGTCTTCTACTGCATTTAGGTCGCGTCCGCGAGTTTCCGGAGCATAGAATGTAGTTATAAAGCCAATACCTGCCATCACTACAAAATAAATTGCAATCGGCCACCATGTCTCATAATGTTTCAGCAATGCTGAGGCAACTAATGACGCAATACCACCAGACATAATGCCTCCGAACTCTTTAGCCAAAGCCATTTTAGAGTAACGATTACGCACCCCGAACAGTTCTACCCCATAGGCTGCCTGTACACCGAAAATACCCAGTGACGCCAGACACATACCAATAACAATAATACTGGCTACGATAAAAGGATCTCGTGTTTCCAGAAACATATAAGCCGGAACAGCATACAGCATCAGTAGAAAACAGAACCAGCGGTAAACAATACGGCGGCCAAACCGATCGGATAACCAACCGGCAAACGGAATCACAAAAAAGCCTAACAAAGAAGCAACAAATACCGCAGAAGTAGCAACAATTTGATTCACTTTCAGAAAATTGACCACATAGCCGATAACAAATCCCTGCGCCAGGTAAGATGGGCCGTTTTCACCGATACGCAAGCCCAGCATAATAAAAAATGCTTTGTTAGCTGCTAGAAATGCTTTAACACGTGCAAGAAAGGGAATGCTTTCATCTGTTTCAGTAACTTGTGAAACTGATATTTCAGTTTTTTGCACCTGAGATTGTTTAACTTCATTTTGTTCCTGCTCGAATACCGGAGTTTCCCGTACATGGCGGCGAATAAGAGTAGCGGCAAGAGCAATCAGTGCACTGAGAATAAATGGTATCCGCCAACCCCAGCTGGCTACATCTTCTTTATCCAGCATTAACACTAACAGCCAGACAGTCGAAGCGACCAGTGTACCACTGTTAGAACCAATGCCAATAATAGAAGCAATCAGACCGCGGTGTTTGGGTGGTGCATATTCTCCCAGCATTACTGTAGCGCCGGAAAGTTCTGCACCGGCTCCAAAGCCCTGCATAAAACGCAGTATAGCTAAAAGAACTGGTGCCCATATCCCAATAGTGGCATAACTAGGAATAAAACCAATCAGTGTGGTGGAAATGCCCATCAGAGCAATAGTGGTTACCAGTACAAATTTACGTCCTTTAAGGTCGCCAAGACGGCCAAAAAATATGGCACCGATCGGGCGGGCAACAAAGCCGACTGAATAAGTGGCAAAACTGTACAGAAGAGCAATTGTGGACGTTTCTCCCGGAAAAAATACATCTCCGAATACCAGCCCTGCGGCTAGGCCGTATAAAGCAAAATCCACATACTCCATGGTGGTTCCGAGCCAGCAGGAAAGTGTTGCCTTAATAAATTCCCGTCGTCCTTCAGGTGTGGCTAAACGCTGTTCAGCTGCGCTCTGCTTCGGGCTGTCAACTGACGATTGTAAGTCACTCATTCAAATATCCTATGGTTACAAATCAGGGTGAAACTAGTTACAAAAAAGATTAAAACAAAATTTCCAGCACAAACTTGCTGCCAAAATAAGCCAGCATCAGGCTGACAAATGACACAATAACCCACCATGCCACTTTTTTCCCGCGCCATGCCTGCATATGATGTCTGAGCAGGATAACCAGATAGATTATCCATGACAGCACGCCGAATACCGTTTTATGATTAAAACGTGCCGGCTCACCAAATACAGCTTCGGAAAATACTGTGCCGCTGACAGCCGCTATAGTCAGAAGCACAAAACCCGCCTGCAGGCCTTGAAACATTAATTTTTCAATAGCCAGCAAAGGCGGCAGGAATGATTGCTGCGGAACAGTTTTACGCCGGTGCAGATAATGATTGCGTACCAGCATGAGCACAGCCAGCAGTGTTGTAATGCCAAAGAGGGCATAAGCCAGCAATGCCGACAAAACATGTATCATGAATGCTGTGTTGTGCATCGGATAAGCAATAGCCTGTCCGGGCAGCAGTAAGGCAATCAGCAGTACGAGTGCCGAACAGGGAAACAGCGCCAGCTGTAATCCCTGCAGGCGATAGCGAAAACTGCCCACCCAATACAGCATTACCATTAACCAGGTAATCAGATTGAGTGCCTGACCGAACCCCACCAGCAGTACATGCTGCTGCAACATTGGCTGCCATACAACAAAGGTATGCAGCAGCAATATCAGCAGTAACAGTGACTGCTCACCCCGCAACGGATAAGGCACATCAGTATGACGTTGCCAGAACCGCCATGCCAGTACAGAAAGCACGACATAAGCAAGAATAAGCACCAGCAGCAATAAGCTCATGATTTTTCCGCAGCAATAGCGCGCCAAAAATTGGCGCGCGTAGTGTAAAATAGGTATTTATTATTGCTATGCCTGCTAAAAAATACAGGCAGGTATAGCAACGGGGTGCCATTTTATAACCAAATTGCTACTTATCATACCTATTTATTGTGCGAATTGACTGGCAACAGGCAATTTTCACCGAACATATACAGGCTGCTTACAATTAGCCGGAGATGGTTTCGATGTTAGACAATCTATCAGATCGCTTTAGTAAAATCGCGAAAACTCTGCGCGGACAGGCGCGTTTGAGTGAAGACAATATCAAAGATGCCCTGCGTGAAGTACGTATGGCATTACTCGAAGCAGACGTTGCCCTACCAGTTGTAAAAACGTTTATGGCTTCGGTAAAAGAACGTGCAGTTGGGCAAGAAGTCATTGGTAGTCTCACACCCGGGCAAGCTTTTGTTGGTGTGGTAAACGATGCCCTTACCGAACTGATGGGCACACAAAACAGCAGTCTGAATCTGGCCGCAGTTCCACCGGCCGTGATTCTGATGGCAGGTTTGCAGGGGGCAGGTAAAACCACTACGGTAGGCAAACTGGCCCGACTGCTGAAAAATGAGCAGAAGAAAAAAATCCTGGTGGTTTCTGCCGACGTATACCGTCCGGCGGCAATAGAGCAGCTAAAATTGCTGGCACAACAGGTTGAAGTGGATTTTTTCCCGTCACACGAAGGTGAACAGCCGGTGACCATTGCATTAAATGCTCTGGATCATGCCAAAAAACATTTTTATGATGTACTGATGGTGGATACTGCCGGCCGGCTAGCTATTGACCAGAAAATGATGGATGAAATCCGGCAGATACATGCAGCGATTAATCCGGTAGAAACTCTGTTTGTAGTAGATGCCATGCAGGGTCAGGATGCCGTAAATACAGCACAGGCTTTTAATGATACGCTGCCTCTGACAGGTGTGGTATTAACCAAAATGGATGGCGATGCCCGTGGGGGTGCCGCTTTGTCTGTACGTCATGTAACCGGCAAACCGATTAAATTTATTGGTGTAGGTGAAAAAATCAACGGGCTGGAACCGTTTTATCCGGATCGTCTGGCTTCGCGCATTCTCGGCATGGGGGATGTACTTTCACTGATTGAAGATGTACAAAAAGGCATTGATGAAAAAACCGCGCAGCAGATGGCAAAAAAACTGCATAAAGGCAAAGGTTTTGACCTGAATGACTTTAAAGCACAAATTCAGCAGATGCGTAAAATGGGTGGAATTGAATCCATTATGTCTAAGCTGCCAGGCGATATGGGACAAATGGCCAAACAGGTGCCGGAAGGCACGGCAGAAAAAGCCATGAGTCGTGTGGAAGCTATCATTAACTCGATGACAGCCAAAGAACGTGCCAATCCGCTGCTGATTAAAGCCAGCCGTAAACGCCGCATTGCCAATGGTTCCGGTGTTACCGTACAGGAAGTGAATAAAATGCTCAAACAATTTGAGCAGTCGCAAAAAATGATGAAATCATTTACCAAAGGCGGTATGGGTAAACTGATGCGTCTGGCCAAAGGCATGAAAGGTATCATGCCGCAATAACCTGTATTTTTAATACACTGCCTGAATTCAGATTCAGGCAGTTTTTTTATTTTCTGCTATCTCCTGAAGATAGCTTATGACAAGCATCCGGCATGGATAATCTTATATTTTTACTGTAAAATATTCCGAGCAATTTATGATTGCTGTTTAATTACATTATTTTAAAAAGGAGTACGATAATGCGCAAATTTAATGATAAAGGCTTTTTTTGAGCCAACCAGCAAACGCCGCAGAGGTTTCCCGTCAGAAACCAACGTTAAACGCGGACTGATAAGAACTGTTCATGGTGACAAAGTTCTGCATGAAAAGCTGGGGCGCAATGATCCCTGTCCATGCAACTCCGGCCGCAGCTTTTAAGAAGTGTTGTCTGAAAACCGGCTGCTTTCGATGGCAGCAACAGGCATGACTACTTCCGCTAATGTCTGCCAGTAATCACTGCTACTGAATTAATCCACTTTTAATTACTTCCCCCTGTATTCTACGCATACCGGGGGATAATTGATTGGGATTCTGCACAGTTTTATCCCGCCTACACAGATAATAAACAGGTAAAGCAGCAGAAATATATATTTATTAGTTAATTATCCGCCTGTACTCATAATTTTCATTTATGACATTTGCTTAATAATTAATCGTTTATTCGACTCAACCTCTATTTTGAAAATAAGACTGTTTACTTTGATATCCGGATTCTGACAAAAGCGCATCGTCTTAAACCATGCCTCAGCGCATGAGTTATAATCAGAATCTTATTTTTTGATTTTTTTCCAATTCGTAACCATGTTAAACACCCAATATTCTCCGAGTGAAATCGAAACCCGTTTATATCAGCAATGGGAACAACGCGGCTATTTTGCACCGTCACTGGATTTAAGCAAACCTTCTTTCGCTATTCAGCTGCCACCGCCTAATGTAACTGGCACCCTGCATATGGGGCATGCATTTAACCAGACCATTATGGATGGCCTTACCCGTTATCACCGCATGAAAGGTGAAAATGTGTGCTGGATTCCCGGCTCTGACCATGCCGGTATTGCTACGCAGATTGTGGTGGAACGCCAGCTGGCGGTAGAAAACATTACCCGCCATGATTTAGGCCGGGAAGCATTTATTGCCAAAATCTGGGACTGGAAAAAATTCTCCGGCGGCACCATTACCGAACAGATGCGCCGTGTCGGCTGCTCTGTAGACTGGAGCCGTGAATATTTCACAATGGACGAAGTACGTGCCGAAGTGGTTACCGAAGTATTTGTACGCCTGTTTGAGCAGGGTCTGATTTATCGCGGTAAACGGCTGGTAAACTGGGATCCGGTACTGGGTACAGCTGTATCAGATCTGGAAGTGGAAAATATCGAAGAAAACGGTCATATGTGGCATATCCGTTATCCGCTGGCCGATGATCCGGACAACGCTCTGATTGTTGCCACTACCCGTCCGGAAACTTTGCTGGGTGACGTAGCCGTAGCCGTACATCCCGATGATGAACGTTATGCTGGTTTCATCGGAAAACAGTTGGTGCTGCCGTTATCCGGCCGCACTATTCCGGTGATTGCTGATGAGTATGTAGATAAAGATTTTGGTACCGGCTGCGTTAAAATCACACCGGCTCACGATTTTAATGACTATGAAGTGGGTAAACGTCATCAGACTGCACTGATTAATGTACTCAGTCTGGATGCCAGAATACTACAGCAGGCAGAAGTATTTGATTTTCAGGGTCAGGCTCAGGCTGGTATTACGTTACCGGCACAATATGCCGGACTGGATCGTTTTGCTGCACGCAAACAGATGGTCGCAGACCTTGAAGCTCAGGGTTTACTGGTAAAAGTGGAAGAACACAAACTGATGACACCTAAAGGTGACCGTACCGGCAGTGTAATCGAACCAATGCTGACCAGTCAGTGGTTTGTGGCTATGACCCGCAGTGCTGATAATAATGTTGCCAACCCTGAACCGGAATCAGAGTTTAAAGGTAAAACTCTGACTGAAAAATGTATTCATGCAGTGGAAAGTGGACAAGTACGCTTTATTCCGGAAAACTGGGTTAATACTTATAACCAGTGGATGAACAATATTCAGGACTGGTGTATCTCCCGCCAGTTGTGGTGGGGTCACCAGATTCCGGCATGGTACGACCAGAACGGCCGCGTTTATGTAGCGCGTAATGAAACCGAAGCACAGGCACAGGCGGGTGAAGATGCGGTTCTGACCCGTGACGAAGATGTACTGGACACTTGGTTTTCTTCAGCTCTGGTGCCGTTTTCTACTCTTGGCTGGCCGGAAAAAACACCGGAATTGCAGGCATTTCTGCCCTCTCAGGTATTGGTAACCGGTTATGAAATTATTTTCTTCTGGGTAGCACGCATGATTATGATGACTACCCACTTCACCGGTAAAGTACCTTTTCATGATGTATATATTCATGGCATGGTGCGTGACCATGAAGGTAAGAAGATGTCTAAATCTGAAGGCAATGTCATTGACCCGGTGGATTTGATTGACGGTATCGATCTGGAAAACCTGCTGGTTAAACGTACTACCGGTTTGCGCCGTCCGGAAAAAGCGCCGCAGGTAATTAAAGCGACACAAAAACTATTTCCTGACGGCATTCCGGTATTCGGTGCTGATGCTCTGCGCTTCACTATGGCCAGCTATGCCAGCCTGGGCCGCAGTATCAATTTCGATTTCAAACGTGCTGAAGGCTATCGTAATTTCTGCAATAAATTGTGGAATGCCAGCCGTTTTGTGCTGATGAATATTGAAAATCACGATTGCGGGCAGGATGAAAGTCTGCCGCTAAGTTACAGCTTTGTTGATAAATGGCTGCTGACCCGTTTGCAGCAAACCATTTCGGCAGTAAGTGAAGCACTGGACACCTACCGTTTTGATATGGCTGCTCAGACCTTATATGAATTCATCTGGAATGAATACTGTGACTGGTATGTAGAACTGGCCAAAACTCAGTTGCAACGTGGTGATGAAGCACAGCAGCGCGCAACACGGCGCACACTGGTACGCGTTCTGGAAGTAGTACTGCGCCTGTTGCATCCGATTATGCCGTTTATCACTGAAGAACTGTGGCAGACCATTGCACCACTGGCTAACGCAAAACATACTGACAGCATCATGCTGGCCAAATGGCCGCAGGCTGACAGCAGTCTGAATAATGCTAATGCGGTAAATCAGATGCATTATTTGCAGGAGCTGGTTAATTCAGTACGCAATTTGCGTGGTGAAATGGGGCTGGCGATGAGTGTAAAAGTGCCTTTACTGGTTGAAAGCAATACCGATCTGGGTGAAATTCTTCCATATCTGCCACTGATGGCACGTCTGAGTGAAGCCAGACAGGTAACCCATTTGCCAGAAAGTGATGATGCACCGGTAGCAGTATGTCAGGGTGCGCGCCTGATGCTGAAAGTCGAAGTGGATAAAGCTGCTGAAACGGCACGACTGCAAAAAGAAGCAGAAAAACTACAGAAAAATATCGATAAAATTGAAGCAAAGCTGGCCAAACCGGGCTATACCGACAAGGCACCTGCGCATCTGGTAGAAAAAGACCGTACCGAACTGGCTCAACTACAGGACAGAATGTCTAAAATTGCTTTACAGTTACAAAAATACAATTAATTAATTACAAATTATTTCTTCTCAACCACCAAACCACAGATACAGGTAGCAGCCGGATAAATCCGGCGATCACTTTTATGTATTAGGATTGGTGGTTTCTTTTTTTAATTTCAAAAATATTGCAATAATCAACTAAAAAATAATTTTTTATTCTAAAACAAGCTATTAATTAAATACAATGTACTTGTTTTGTAATTTATTTACACATAATTATTCAAATTTATAATAATATTATGTAAAATTCGTAAAAAATAACTTTTTAGCTTTATATTGAAAAGTTATATGAACCGGATATACTGAAAGATTGGAGCAAACAGGTGATTAATACATCTAAATACTCGTCCCTCAACATTGTCTTGATTCAGGCTCGTGAAGCATTATTATCTCATTTTCGCCCGATGCTGAATGATATCGGTATCACTGATCAGCAATGGCGTATTACCCGTTTACTGGCAGAAAATGGTATCATGGATTTTCAGGATTTAGCTAAACAGGCATGCATTCTTCGCCCAAGCCTGACTGGTATCCTGACAAGACTGGAAAAACTGGATTATGTAGTCCGTCTTAAACCATCCAATGATCAGCGACGGGTTTTTCTTAAGCTGACCCCGGCCGGAGAAAAATTGTATGAAGATTTGTGTCGTTCAGTAGATGCACGGTACAAAGTACTGGAACAGCGTTATACTCAGGAAAAATTACATCAACTGGGCAATATGCTGAAAGAATTTACCAATATTGCTGTCGATAAAGAAGAACCAGAAACTTAATAAAATGAATCAACCACCGTCAGCCGTAGCTTTACAATATCGTGAAGCGATGTCAAAAGTTGCCGCAGCAGTACATGTTATTACCACCGAAGGTTCAGCCGGCCGTTATGGCATCACCCTTACCGCAGTCACATCGGTAACAGATACACCTCCTACCTTATTATTATGCATTAACCGTAACGCCCGTATTCAACCGGTTCTCCGCGCCAACGGGCGTTTATGTGTTAACGTTCTGGCTTCATCTCAGCAGGATGTAGCGGAGCATTTTGCCGGAATAACATCTGTTCCGGTAACCGAACGTTTTCTGCAAAACGACTGGCAAAATCATCACCACTCCGCCCAGCCTCAGTTAGTAGGAGCACTGGCACATTTGCACGGTCACATTGTCGATAGCCATGATATGGGCAGCCACAGCGTATTTTATGTAGCAGTTGAGCACATAAATATTAATTCACAGGAAAATCAGGGATTACTGTATTTTCAGCGCCGGTTTACTCAGACTGCCATACCATTTTGTGAAGCAGACTGTGTCTGAATCGATTTTCCTGCCACACCGGCAGATAAACTAAAAAAACAGGATATAAACAACAATGGACTGTCCTTTTCCGGACAGTCCATTATTACATGTAAAAATACTTATTTTACAATCTGTACCAGTTCGCCGGCTGCGTAACGATTTGCCATTTTTTCCAAAGAAATTGGTTTAATCTGGCTCGCATGACCGGCAGCTCCAAAGGCCACATAACGATCAATACAAACCTGCTTCATGGCTTTAATGGTTTCAGTAAAGTATTTACGCGGATCAAATTCTGCCGGATGTGTAGCGAGAAAACGACGGATGGCGCCTGTGCTGGCCAGACGCAAATCTGTATCAATATTAACCTTGCGTACACCGTATTTAATACCTTCGACAATTTCTTCTACCGGCACACCATAAGTTTCCGGAATATTGCCGCCAAATTCGTTAATCACCTGCAACCATTCCTGCGGTACTGAGCTGGAACCATGCATAACCAGATGGGTATTAGGTAAACGTTCATGAATTTCACGGATGCGGTCGATACGCAGTACTTCCCCTGTCGGCTTACGGGTAAATTTATAGGCGCCATGGCTGGTACCAATAGCAATGGCCAGAGCATCAACACCCGTATCCTGTACAAAACGCGCTGCCTCATCCACACTGGTGAGCATCTGTTCATGGCTCAGTTTACCTGCAGCACCCACACCATCTTCCTCACCGGCATCTCCGGTTTCCAGATTACCCAGACAGCCGATTTCACCCTCTACTGATACACCGCAGGCATGTGCCATATAGACAGTTTTGCGAGTGACATCTACATTGTATTCATAAGTGGAAGGTGTTTTGGCATCACTCAGCAACGAACCATCCATCATTACTGATGAAAAGCCCAGCTGAATTGAACGCTGACATACTTCCGGTGATGCACCATGATCCTGATGCATCACAACCGGAATATGCGGAAATTCTTCAATGGCAGCCAGAATAAGGTGTCGCAAAAACGGGGCACCGGCATATTTGCGTGCACCGGCACTGGCCTGCACAATCACCGGAGCGTTAACTTCATCGGCCGCTTCCATAATCGCACGCATTTGTTCAAGATTATTGACATTAAACGCCGGCAGACCATAACTGTTTTCTGCAGCATGGTCGAGCAGTTGGCGCATAGAAACTAAAGCCATGAGGTTCTCCGTGTGTACTTGCAATAATTGGTAAAAAAATCGGCGCAATTATACCACTATGCACCGTTTTTGTAGGCATGAGCATGCATTCTTCGACTAATTCAGTTTACCGCCAAACAGACACTGTATTACTGAAAGAAAACAATTTGTTGATGCTGTACCGTTAATGGCAGCCAGTCTCCTGCCTGCACAGCATAATGCAGCGGCAGCCACCAGCGTAATATTCCGTATTGCGGATGCAGCAACTGTACATCATATGATCTGGCTGTTAAACATACTTCTGTTACCTGTACCTGTGTTCCGTTTTCAGGATCATATTGCAGAGCGTTTTGCGGAATATAACAAACATCGCTGACATTATCACAACCCAGTAAACGCGCAGCCCATGCATCAGCCGGTCGTGCCAGCAATTGTGCAGCGGTACCCTGCTGTACCCAGCGGCCATGCCTGAGCAAACAAATACGATCAGCCAGCGCAAAAGCCTCCAGCGGGCTGTGAGTAACCAGTACAGCCGAACATTTTTGCTGACGCAATAAACGCACAGTTAATTGCTGCAAACTAGCACGCAACGTTGTATCCAGCGCTGAAAATGGTTCGTCCAGCAACAATGCCTGCGGTTGCAGAACAAGTGCTCTGGCCAGTGCCACCCGCTGTTGCTCTCCGCCGGATAATACATCTACCTGCCGGGCAGATGCTTCAGACAGCCCCACCTCGGCAAGCATTTGCATGGCCTGCTGTTGTGCTTGCGGTTTGCTTACCCCGTGCATACGCAGTCCGAAAGCCACGTTTTGCCACACATTCAGATGTGGCAATAAAGCATAATCCTGAAACATCAGCCCGATACGGCGCTGTTCCGGCAATAAAAAAGTTATATTTTCTTTGTTAATAAAAATATTGCCGCTATCAGGTTGTACCAGACCGGCAGCCATATTCAGCAAAGTTGATTTACCGCTGCCGCTTTCTCCCAGTACCGCTACCAGCTGACCGTCGGCCACCTCCAGACTTAAATCCGCGGCAACAACTTTATCGGAAAATTTTTTATTAATTTGTTGCCAGCTCAGCATAGATGCGTTTCCTTTTTGTCCTTACTCCATTCCACTAACGCAAAAATCAGTATAGTCAGCATCATCAGCAGCAAGGTCAGCACCATCGCACGGTCATAATTATCCCGTCCGGCGGTACTCAGATAATGATAGATCAATGTAGTCAGCGTCTGCCATTCCGGCCGCGACAGAAACAGCGTAGCCGCAAACTCACCGATACAGGTAGCCGCAGCCAGCGCCAGCCCGCGCTGCAAAGCCGGTCGTAACAGGGGCACAATAACATACAGCAATACTTGCATGCGGCCGGCACCGAGTGTACGCGCAGCCTGTGTATAACTGTCAGGCAAACTGTCCCATGCGGCCAGTACATCCTTGGTAATAAACGGATAAGCCAGCAGCGCATACGTACATATCAGCATACTTAATGATGCTGTCCAGCCGGGATAACACAACAACAGCCCGAATGACACACACACCGGTGATACCATAAATGGTAAAAATGTCAGACTGCGCACCCACATCAGCCGCTTTGCCAGCGCAGCATGCAAAAAACCCAGCAGTAATGCCAGCATGATTGCCATTAAAGTAAAGCCCAAAGTATTCAGTACTGCCTGCCACGTTGTACTTTCCAGTAATACCAGCCATGAACTGCCAGCCAGCAAAGCACGCCAGCACACTGCCAGCAGCGGCAGCGCACAACACCCCAGCAACAGCAGCAAAGCCAGTACCAGTCCTGCTTTCTGACCGGTTGTCGGCAATTGCGGCGGCAACATCTGTATCACTGCCTTCTGAGCAGAATATCTGCTCAGAACCGCATATATAATACCGGACAGAAAAGTTGTGGCCAGTACCCACAACACCAGCACACCTGCCTGTGCCATATCCAGCTCATAAGCTATCAGCTGATAAATCTGCACTTCCAGCGTAATGTAATGCTCACCGCCAAGCAATAAAGCCAGACCAAATCCGGAAAAACAATACAAAAACACCAGACACATACCACCGGCCAGCCATGGCAGCATCTGCGGAATTTCAATCCTGACAAAGCGCTGCCACGTTCCGGCACCCAGTGTCTGCGCCGCATACATACGTGTTGCCGGTACCTGACACAAACCCTGATAGCCGGCACGTACCATTACCGGCAGATTAAAAAATACATTACCGTATAACAATAGCCATGGCGTACCTTCCCAGCCGCGCCACAATAAACCCTGTGCCCCGAACAATGCCAGAATACCCACACCGGCTACTAAAGTAGGGATTACAAACGGCAGCATTAACAAACGCAGCACCCAGTTCCGGCCGCTAAACTGCAAACGGGTAACCGTCCATGCTACCGGTACACCCAGCAACAACGTCAGCACGCTGCTGATAGCAGCCTGTGAAGCTGTCCAGCCCAGTAAGCGACGCATATATTCGTCCTGCCACACCATACGGAAACTGTCTGCATCCGTTTGTTGCAGCATTGCCTGCAATGGTAACAGCACCACAGCCAGCAAAAAAAACAGCGGCAGTAATGAAAACAGCACCGGCAGCAATTTTTGCCCGAAACTGACAACTTTCATCCCAATACCGTTTACATCTCTATTTACCAGACGATTACCTCAGATTCAGTATTTGTATAACCAAACAGGGCATATCCATGCCCTGTTTTTATTTCTTACTCCGGCCGCAATAAACAGCCGCATGGCGACAGTACAGGTTATTTACTCAGCGCTGCACTACCTTTACCCATTGTTTAACCCAGCTTTGCTGCTTAGCTGCCATATCAGCCATACTTGGCTGCGTTACTGTAGTCGGAATTTTTACATGAGCATATACCGGTGGCAAAGACACACCTTTTACAGCCGGATAAACCCACATGGATGTCGGAATGGCATTCTGTACCTGATTGCTTTGCAGATATTGCACCAGTTTAGCGGCCAGTGCAGGCTGACTGGCATGATTCAGTACCGCAGCACCTTCTATATGACGGAACACTGCCCCTTTAAAGCGTAAATCGGCAGTTGGCGGTGTTTTGTATTTACCCTTACCATAATAAACTTCTGCTATCGGACTGGAAGCATAGCTTACCACCATCGGCCGGCTGCCTCCGTTCAAGGTAAATTCAGTGTAATAGGCCTCACTCCAGCCTTTAGTCACTTTTACACCATTCTGGCGCATTTTAGCCCACCATTGCCAGGTGCCCTGCTCTCCTAAGCCGCCAATATTCGCCAGCAGAAAACCCAGCCCCACACTGGAAGTGGCCGGGCTGGGCACAACGAGTAAATCACGGTAAGCCGGGCTGGCCAGTTCTTCCAGCGAGCGCGGCAAAGCTTTGCCATGTTTCTGAAACCATGCCATATCATAATTAATCGTAATATAGCCGTAATCCACTGCCAGAGCCTGCGGCAGAGAAACATTAACCGGACGACCGGACGGCTGCGCCTGAGCAAACAGTTTAAACTGCTGAGCCTTGGCAATATTGCTGTTATCCAGACCATATACTGCATCAGCAATCGGTCTGGCACGAGTTAAAATCAGCTTGTTGAGCATTTCATTTCCGCTACCGACTTTAATCACCGTCAGTTTCACATTATTATCATGCTCAAACTGAGCCAGAACATTTTTAGGTAAAGCAAATGAATCATGTACAGCCAGACGTACTTCTGTCTGTGCCTGTGCAACCATACTGAGTAACAGACACAGCACTCCGATTAACCACTTACCTGCTTTCATTCCGGCCTCCTGCCATTAAAATCATTAGGTATTCTTCATATACAATCATACCCGTTTTAGACGTTTATAGTAAAAATCTGACGCCATCTTACAAATCATGACAACTCATTACTGGCTATTTGACCTCGACAATACCCTGCATCAGGCTGATGCAGGCATATTCGGTATTATCAATCAGCACATGACAGCCTATATAGCCACCACCCTGAATATCGACGATATTGCCGCTTCCCGGCTGCGTCAGCAGTACTGGCAGGATTATGGCGCTACACTGGCCGGACTGCAAAAACACCATCCGGAAATCAATCTTCAGGAATTCCTGCTGGCGTGTCACCCGCTGGAACAAATTATGCCTCTGTTGCAGCCTATGCCGCAAATACAGCATACTCTGGCTCATTTGCCCGGCTATAAAGTCGTTTTTTCCAATGGTCCCAGCCATTATGTACAGGCACTGATCAGTACCATGCAAATTGAATCACATTTCCATGCCCTGTTTGGTACTGATAATGTACAAATGCTTTACAAACCTCATCCGCATGCTTACCACAGCCTGTGCCGGCAGCTGCATATCCGCCCTGAGCAATGCATTATGGTAGACGATAGCCTGTCCAATCTGAAAACAGCACATACATTGGGCATGCGAACAGTATGGTTCGGAACACACAGCCATCCGGCTGCCGGAATCGATGCTGCTGTACCTGATATGCACAGTCTGCTACAGATTGCCCCGTCTCTGTTATAAAGCAACTATACGCAGGCACACAAATTCTCTACAATATCCCTGTACAAACGACTAACCTCAAAGGACAACACCATGCGTGCCGGAATCTGTTTAATTTGCGGTCTACTGGCCATCAGTGGCTGCACATGGGAAACCTATCAGGATGCCAGCGGACAGACAAAACTGCGCCAGAAATATGAACCGGGTACACGTGTGGTTTATCAGGATGGCACCTACTCACATAATATGCGCTATAACAGCATGCGCCCCGAACCGCACGTGATGAAACCCACTGTAGGGGATGCAGACGAAAAATTACCGGCACACACACACTGGTCAGATTCAAACAGTAGTGCCGAATAATTCAGATACATCAGTACAGGGCTGCCGGAATCATGCCAGATTACCGACAGCCCGTTTTCACATCTTAATATATACAAATTTATGGCTAATTCACCCTTAAATATCGTCATCCTTGCAGCCGGCAAAGGTACCCGGATGTATTCACGCCTGCCCAAAGTTCTGCATGAAATCGGCGGTATCAGCATGCTGGAACGCGTTATTAACACCGCACAGAGTCTGCATCCGGACAATATCACCGTCGTTATTGGTCACGGCAAAGAGCTGGTACGGGAACAAATTCAGGCAGACGTATGCTGGGTGGAACAAGACCAGCAACTGGGTACCGGCCATGCAGTCAGAATGGCTCTGCCATATTTATCCGACAGCGGACGCACTCTGATTCTGTATGGCGATGTACCCCTTATCGATCAGCAAACACTGGAAGAATTACTCAGCACCGCCGGTAAAGACGTAGGATTACTGACAGACGTTCTCGACAATCCGGCCGGCTATGGCCGCATCATCCGTCAACATGGCAATGTTGTCGCCATTGTCGAAGAAAAAGATGCCAGTGCAGAGGAAAAAGCCATTTGCGAAACCAATACCGGTATCTTTGTACTGCCCAATTGTCAGCTGACCCAATGGCTCAATGCGTTGCAAAATAACAATAGTCAGCAAGAATACTACCTGACTGATGTCATTGCACTGGCCCGGCAGGACAATATTCCCGTTCATCCGCTGCAAGTGCGTGCATCATGGCTGGCAGCTGGCGTTAATAACAAACTGCAACTGGCACAGCTGGAGCGCATCCTGCAACAGCAGCAGGCTACGGCACTGCTTCAGGCTGGCGTAACCCTGCGTGACCCTGCCCGTTTCGACTTACGCGGACAGCTAACCCACGGACAAGACGTAATAATCGACATTAATGTCATTCTGGAAGGGAATGTAGATCTTGGTGACAACGTTTCCATTGGTGCCAATTGTGTGATTAAAAACGCCACCATCGGCTCCGGTACCATCATTCACCCCAATTCCCATCTGGAAAACTGCAATATTGGCAGCGATGCCCGGGTTGGTCCGTTTGCACGCCTGCGTCCGCAGGCACAGATTGGTGACGCAGTACATATCGGTAATTTTGTCGAAGTTAAAAACAGCACCATTGGCTATGGCAGCAAAGCCAACCATCTTACCTATCTGGGCGATGCCACTATTGGCGAAAACAGCAACATTGGCGCCGGTACCATCACCTGTAATTATGACGGAGTTAACAAATACCATACTACCATTGGCAATCATGTCCGCATCGGTTCCGGCAATATGCTTATTGCGCCTATCACCATAGGTGACCGTGCCACCACCGGTGCCGGCAGTACTCTGAGCAGAAACTGCCCGCCAGACAAACTGACACTGTCACGCAGTCGCCAGACAACTTTGTCAGAATGGCAGCGACCAGAAAAAAACAACGAAAAATAATCTCTTTATCAGCCCGCCAGTGTTATTCTGCCTGCCGGGCTGATTATCTGTATTCACTAATCTTTCCCGCCTTTACATCTGTTTCACCAAACCCGCCATACTTTAATCAAAAGCATTACATATCTGCGTTTAAAAAATACACAAACTAATTATAATTCGCAAAATAATCACTTTATTCACTACATTCTTCACAAAAGAACTAAACAAAGCATTTTCTCTTAGCCATTCATACAAGCAAATTAACAGGCAAAAGTAATATCATGTACAATAAAAATGATTCCCAATAATAACAAAGACACCTTACCTACTACTGAAGGTCAATCGCAGTGCCAATACTTACTCTTGATCAACTACCGTTTGGTCAGCCGGCAGTTATAACCCGACTGTTGCCCGAATCTCTGCCTTTCCGCCGGCGTCTGTTAGCCATGGGCATTACCCCCGGCAGCTACGTTACCGTAATCCGTACAGCACCATTAGGCGATCCACTGGAAATCAAAACCCGCGGATTTTACCTATGCCTGCGGCGCAGTGAAGCACAAGCCATCGGCGTAGTTGAGGCAACACAATGAAAATAGCATTAATCGGCAATCCCAATAGCGGCAAAAGTACGCTTTTCAATGCGCTTACCGGTTCACGCCAGCAGGTAGGAAACTGGCCCGGGGTAACTGTAGAACGCAAAACCGGTAGTATCCAGATAAACCAGCAACAGGTAGAAATCATCGACCTGCCCGGCACCTATGCCATAGAAAATCTCGACATAGCTGCTTCTCAGGATGAAATGATTGCGCGTGAGTTTGTTCTCAATGAACCAGACAGCCTGATCATCAACATTATCGACGCCACTAATCTGCAACGCAGTCTGTACCTGACTTTCCAGCTGCTCGACCTCAAACGGCCGATGCTGGTCGTTCTCAACATGATCGATGCCCTGCATAACATAGGGGAAAATATCAGCATCAGCACACTGAGTAAACAGCTTGGCTGTCCGGTTATCGCCATTTCCGCTGCACGAAAAACCGGAATACCGCAACTTAAACAGGCAATTGCACAGGCCATCACCACCCCTGTAGCTGCCCATCCCGAGCTGGATACTCTTGGTAGCAAACAAAGCATCATTATCCGCAACTATCTGGCTCAGCTTCCGGCCGATAGTGCCGTACACCAGCTCGACCAGTGGTCGCTGATCGAATTATTACTTAAACAGAACCCCGTTTCTCTTACTGAAACCGAAAAACATATCCTGCAACAATGCCGTGATGCCTTGTCTGACTGGTGTAACCATGAAATCGACGTTGCCCTTGCCAGCGCCCGTTATGACGCCATCGATAAGCTAAGCCGCTCTGCAATTGAAAAGCCGCGTGAAGCAAATCTGTCCTTATCCGATAAAATTGACCGTATTACCCTGGGCCGCTATACCGGCATCCCGTTTTTTCTGTTCGTCATGTACCTGATGTTTATGGTAGCGGTTAAATTCGGCTCTGTATTTATCGATTTCTTCGACATCCTCTTTGGCACCATATTTGTCGATGGCTTCTCCGCCCTGCTCACCAAACTCGGCTCTCCCGAGTGGCTGATTGCTATTCTGGCCAACGGAATCGGTAGTGGTATTCAAACAGTGGCCACATTCATTCCGGTTATTGCAGCCATGTTTCTGTGCCTGTCATTTCTCGAAGATTCCGGCTATCTGGCGCGTGCCGCAATGGTAGTCGATCGCAGCATGCGTGCCATTGGCCTGCCGGGCAAAGCCTTTGTTCCTATGCTGGTCGGCTTCGGCTGTGGTGTACCTGCCATTATGGGTACCCGCACACTGGACTGTGCCCGTGACCGTCTCATGTCTATCAGCATGATACCTTTTATGTCCTGTGGTGCCAGACTGCCGGTTTACACCCTGTTTGCTGTTTTGTTTTTTCCTGAAAACGCCTCAACCGTGGTTTTTATCCTTTATCTGCTCGGTATCGGTGTTGCCATTCTTACCGGTATTATTCTCAAGCACACCCTGCTGCCCGGCGACATTACCCCTTTTATTATGGAAATGCCCGCTTATCGTTTGCCTACATTGCGCGGCATGCTTTACCTGACATGGTCACGTCTGAAAGGATTCATTTTCCGTGCCGGACAGGCCATCGTACTCATGGTAACCATTCTCAGCCTGCTTAACTCACTGGGTAGCGACGGCTCATTCGGCCACAATGACAGCAGCCAGTCTGTACTGTCGGTTTCCAGTCAGAAAATTACCCCGGTATTCACGCCTATGGGTATCAATGAACAAAACTGGCCGGCTACGGTAGGTATATTTACCGGTATCTTTGCCAAAGAAGCCGTCATTGCCACCCTCAACTCCCTGTACTCTATGAAAGCGGAAGAGGATGGCGGAGAAGAAACCTTTAATTTTCAGGCCGGTGTCATCAAAGCCCTGAACACCATACCAGCCAACTTAAACGAACTGGCCGGTTCCTTTCTCGATCCTCTGGGGTTTAGTGCGCTGAATCAGAGTGCTGACAGCGTACAGCAGGATATGGACATGACCGGACGCACAGTAACCAAACTGGAAACCTCCTTCGGCAGTAGTGCCGCCGCAATGGCCTATCTCATATTCATCCTGCTATATACACCGTGTGCGGCTGCGCTAGGTACCATTTACCGCGAAGCCGGCGGACGCTGGATGCTGTTTGTAGCCGGCTGGACATTCTTTACCGGCTGGAGCTGTGCCACCATTTACTACCAGTACCACCAGCTTAGTCACAGTACCAGCGCCGCATACTGGATTGGCGGAGTAGCCTGCCTGTTTATTCTTGTTGTTTGCAGCATGAAATTTATCGGCAGCCGGCGTCAGACTTGCCAGATAACCATGAAAAACTGCCCGCACAGCAAAAGTAGCTGCTGTCACTGAGCAATCAGGCATTTTTACTAATTACCAAAACTTATTTACTTAAACAGATAGTGATATTTGCAAAATCATCACTATCTATTTGTATTCAGTTATCCAGACAGCAGGAACAAACCATCAGCCAACCCAGATAAAGGACTACCGGATATGCTTATCACTGCCATTCGTGACTACCTTATCACTATCGGACAAGCCAGCCTGCAGGATTTGTCCCGCCATTTTCAGGTGCAGGAAAGTGCCATGGAGCAAATGCTTAATTTTTGGCTCAGAAAAGGGATCATACGCCAGATAGCTCCTTACCAGCCTTCCTGTCAGCAAAGTAAATGCAGCGACTGCTTTATTTGTCCTGAAGGTGCCAAAAAAATTTATCAGGCCGTCACCGGCACAGACAGAACCATTCCGATTACCCGCTTAGCCTGAACCAGCAAAAATTTCAAATCTGACTTACCTGGATGCAAAACTGTCTTTTCAGGTGAAAACACATTAACAATTTGCCGGCATAAATCAATACCACTAACATATCCCTAAACCAGATATTTAATGACACCCACAGAACAAATGAATAAAATATCTGATATATAAAGATAATTTATCTACCCAACATCATCCTGAAAACCATTAGCATAAACATATCTGTCTGTTTGTACAGCCGGCTGTAAACAAAGTTTACTGTACAAATCCGCCGTTTCCATTACAATCTTCATTTCAAATAAAACTGAAACAGCATCATCAGGCAGACGATACACATAAACTGGAATCAGCACGGCATAACCCGCAAACCGTAACAGCCGCATTCCAGCCAGGTAAAAAAACCGTAATTGCATTGCAACCATGCCTGTTGAAAAAGGATAAACCATGTGTGGCATAGTTGGCGCCATTCGCGCACAGAATAACGTAGTAGAATTTCTTACCAGCGGTCTGGAACGGCTGGAATACCGCGGATATGACTCTTCCGGCATTGCCGTATGGACACCGGACGGTATTGAGCGCGTACGCCGTGTCGGCCGCGTTAAATTTATGGAAGAAGCCGCTCAGGCTGCCGGACTCAAAGGCAGACTGGGTATTGGCCACACCCGCTGGGCAACACACGGTGGTGTTACCGAACCCAACGCCCATCCGCATATTTCTAACAATATGATTGCCATTGTTCATAATGGCATTATCGAAAACTTTGAAAGTGAGCGTAGCCGGCTACAGGCACTGGGTTATGAATTCACATCTCAAACTGATACAGAAGTCATTGCTCATAGCATCCATTACGAATACACCCACACCAGCACCGGCAACCTGTTTCAGGCGGTACAAACTGCCTGCAAACGTTTTCAGGGTGCCTATGCCATCGGCGTTATTGCCAGAGACAATCCCGATAAACTTGTGGCTGCGCGTATGGGCTGTCCACTGTTAGTGGCACTGGGTGAAAATGAAAGCTTTATCGCTTCCGATGTTTCCGCCGTTATTGCTTATACCCGTCGTGTTGTCTTTCTCGAAGATGGCGACCTTGTTCAGCTATCCACACAAGGCATTGATATTCTGCTCGACAAACACAATCAGCCGGCAGAACGTGAAATCAAAATGTCCGAACTGTCCTTAGCTTCGCTCGAACTGGGGTTGTACAGCCATTTCATGCAAAAAGAAATTCACGAACAGCCCAAAGCCATCACCGACACCGCCGAAGTATTTCTGGTAGGCGGCTTTGAGCCGGAAAACTTTGGCGCCAGTGCTGCCGGCATCTTTGAGCGAATCCGTAACATTAAAATTCTTGCCTGCGGTACCTCCTACTACTCCGCACTCACTGCACGTTACTGGCTGGAAGCCATTGCGCAAATACCGACAGACGTCGAAATTGCCAGTGAATACCGCTACCGCAAAGTTATTGCCGATCCGGAACAGCTGGTCATCACGATTTCTCAGTCCGGCGAAACACTTGATACCATGGAAGCGCTTAAATATGCGCAGTCACTGGGCATGCAGCACAGCCTTTCTATTTGCAATGTAATGGAATCGGCTCTGCCGCGTGAAAGTGAACTGGTACTGTATACCCGCGCCGGTGCCGAAATCGGTGTAGCCTCTACCAAAGCCTTTACGACTCAGCTTGTGGCATTGTTCGGACTGGCGGTAACACTGGGTAAAATGCGCGGACTGGTTACCCCTGAAGAAGAAGAGCAATATACCAATGAGCTGCGCCTGCTTCCCGGCAGCGTGCAGCATGTACTTAATCTCGAACCGCAAATTGCCGGCTGGGCAAATCAGTTTGCCGCTAAAAATAACGCACTGTTTCTAGGCCGCGGCATTCATTACCCCATCGCCCTTGAAGGTGCTCTGAAACTTAAAGAGATTACCTATATTCATGCCGAAGCTTATCCGGCCGGTGAGCTTAAGCACGGCCCGCTGGCACTGGTAGACCAGAATATGCCTGTAGTGGTGATTGCACCTAATGACAGCCTGCTCGAGAAAGTCAAAGCCAATATGCAGGAAGTAGCCGCACGCGGCGGTGAGCTCTTTGTATTCACCGATCTGGACAGCGAATTCAGCGCCGATGAAGGCGTACACGTTATCCGTACCCCGCGCCATATGGGCGTACTTTCCCCGATTGTACACACCATACCGGTACAACTACTGGCCTACCACACCGCACTGGCCCGCGGCACTGATGTAGATAAACCAAGAAATCTGGCGAAATCGGTGACTGTAGAATAAATAGCTTGTGAACGCTTTTTAATTCTTAAACGCCCTGTTGAAGAACAACAGGGCGTTTAATTTTCCTTAAATTAAAATATATTAAAATAAAACCTGAGCCACTTAATATCCTAATTAATCTGCATTTTCATTGAATAATCAGCGTTTTTATTACATATAATTATTTAAAAACTAATACCAGCTTTATTTATTATATTTTTAGCATAAAACCTCAAATCAACTTTATATTTTGTTTTTTACTTTAAAAATAGTTTTTATTAGCTTTAATCTTCTTATATAGAGTAACTGATTAAATCAAATTGAATTATAATTTCTCCATAGAAAAGAAAGCTCCGGTTTATTCAAGATTCTATGTCAGCGACAAATATTCCGGAGAAATATAGATTATTAAACAACAAGCTTTACCTTAATAAGGGTGACATTGAATGCAATTTTTGCAGCTAGACCAGAATAATAAACACCAGATTGCCATATTTTCTTTTCTGTCCGCATTAATCATCTATATTTTTGTTTTCGGCTTTGAGCTTACTCATTTTTCTTTGTCTATAGATGAAGAATTCAATAACAACATTTTGCATACTGTCGCAATTGGCAGATGGGGGCATGCCTTATTGAAAGCCAGTATTTATCCGGAACCTTTTATCCCCTTTTTCACTGAAATTCTGACGTTTATTTTATTGGCCGCTTCGTGCACGGTAATTGTAAAAATATTTTGTTTAAATCTGAATCAATCGCTTTTCTTTACTGTTTTATATGCCTCATCTGTACAGTTTGCCTATCAGTTACAGTTTCTGAACCAGTGTGACACATTGGCCACAGCAATATTACTGTCATCTGTTGCCGTATACTTGATTGTCAGAAAAAATTCCTTTCTGCATACCGTAATTTTTCCGGCCTTTCTGATCTGTTATTCAATAGCTATTTATCAATCATTAATCTTTCTCCCGTACTCATTACTAATCGCATATTTATTAATCGATGAGGTCAGAGGTACAGAAAATACCCGGCATTTAAAACTGATAGCTGCATTATGTATTTCCTCAGTTATCGGATTAATATTGTATTTTGTACTGGGAAAATTAATTCTGAATTATTATCATCTGCAGTCTGAATCTTATTTAAGCGATATTGTTACCTGGTTTAATGAATCACCCGTACAAAACTTAAAAAATATCAGACGTTCTATAGAGCACTATTTCACTCTAAAAGCCCCCTACGGATTAAATACCTTTTTAATTGCGTTTGTATTTTTAATTTTGCCACTCCTGTATCCATTAAAAAGAAAAGCCAGATATGGGTTTTATGTACTTTTAAGCATTCTGACTTTGTTCTGTATGAATATTGTTGTCGGCAAAGGCTTGCCAGCCAGAACAATGACCAGTTTTACCGTATTCTTTGCCTCTGCAGGACTGATTGGCTTTATTATTATCCGAAAAAATAAATATTTATGGGCGGTAGCCGCTTTTTCATTTTTATATGGTTTGGCCTGTTCCAGTAACCTATTTTATACAGACTATATTGCCTACAATAAAGATTATCGGCTGGCTTCATTTATTGCCAGTGATATCGCCAAAGAAATAAAAATATCTCCGGATGCCCCTGTCAAAGTATATTTCTTTGGTGCGATGGATATTAAACGCGTAAACAGACCAAATAATTCAGATATGTTTGGTGCTTCATTTCTTAACTGGGATAGCGGTAATTCCGTAAGAATATCTGCATTTATGAATAAAGCCGAAATTGCCACTATCATTCCCGCATCCTATGATGATATTAAATCTGATTTAAATACCGTTTATGCCGCACCTGTGTGGCCGCAGAAAGGCAGTATTTTCCAGATAAAGGATGTGGTAGTAGTAAAACTCGGACAAAGCGTAGGTTTTTGCCCGAACGGCGTTAAGGAAAATACGATACCAAAACAATGTTTATAAAATCATCGGCCTGTTTTTATCTGTTTAATGGTTCAGCAATAAAGTATTTATTGCCTAATACGACGGTAACAGCCGTCTGAAACCATACAGCATGATAATACAGAATATATAGTTCGGATACTTTAAATATATATTTCAATCAATGTAGTAGAATTATTTTTATTGAAGCATTTCTAAATTAACCAACTCAATATTGAAGATTAGTTTAAGAGTAATAACAAAGCAATCATTATTCTAAAATTTTTATAAAAATGTTATAATTTATATGCTTATTTTTAAATAATATCTTTATCTCATAAAGGAGGAAAATGAAAAAATATAAAGTTGTTTATGCGTTATTAACTGAATCAGCAGCTAGATTTAAAATTATTGAAGCTAAAGATGCCTTGCAAGCCACATTACTTTTGAGAGTAGAAGTTGCAAAAGAATATTCTGATTATTTAGAAATATTAGATGTACAAGAAATATCAGATTAATATCCCCTTATTAGTTATTCAATTAAAATTCTGATTGTTATTTTATATTGATTAATCCAATAAAATAAGCCACTTCTAATGTGGCTTATTTTATTGAATTTAAATATATTTTTATAGTTATAAGTTTTTTTATCAAGAACAAGAGTATTAATTTTTAATAATTTAAAAGGGCGGTAACAACCGTCTGAAACCATGCAACATGATTATGCAGAAAAAAAGTATATTTCTGCATAATAAAAAAACATATGGTGGCTGTTTCAAACTGATAATCTGTTTCGGATGATGTTTTCTGTCAGCCAGTGCCACCGAGAGTTTGCGCAGATAATTCATACTCATTGGCCATTCTTTCACACCTTGCAGCCATTGTTCCGGAATACCTGCTTCGCCCACATAAATACCGGCAAGAGCGCCGGCAATGGCTGCCGTGGTATCAGTATCCCCGCCCGCATGTACTAATGCACTGACGGTTTGTTCGTAATCACCATAATAGCGCAGCCATGCATAGATAACAGCAGGCACGGTATTGTTAATATAGCCAGTAATTCCTTTTTTTTCCAGTTTCAGCGCCAGCAGATAATCATGCAATTGAGCCTGCTGCTTAAGTTTCTGCTGAGCCAGTTGCAAGTGACTGATAAGCTGCTCTCCGCTTAGCGCAGGCATAATCTCAGCAAAGAAACTGTCAGCAGACACCTCAGACTGCTGCCGGCTGGCATAGCCGGCGGCCATGGCAATCACCCATGCGCCTTCTTCAGCACGCGGATCAGTATGAGTTATGATGGTAGCTGCATGAATGCATTCACGCATGATGTCAGGATTACCGGCAAAAAACCAGCCTATCACCGGTGCACGCATAGCCGCTCCGTTACCGGCAGAATTATTACCGCTTTTAGCCGGATTGATACCCAGACACAATTTCAGGCAGGCTTTTAAAGTAGCCATACCCAAACCGGCCGGCATGGTCAGAAACCATCGCCTCATGCCTCTGCCCAGCCGGCCACTAAAATCCTTCGGATTCAGCTTACAGCTCAGCAGACATTGTGCCACCATCGCTGCATGCTCAGTATCATCACTGCATAACCCTATTCTCCCCCATGGAGTGACAATCAGGCTGTGCTGAATTTTATCGCCAAACATACGTCTGGCTCGCTTAGGAGCAATACCCTCACGAGCCAGCCCTATTGCATCACCAACTGCGGTACCAATAAGCAATCCGGTAATCTGCCGGACAGACTGGGTTTGTTGCATAATTTATTTCCGGTGGATGAATAATAAATTTACAAATGTTAACTATACAGTATTTTCTTTATTAATTCCTGTTTTAACTGTTGAGATTATCAAATTTTTATTTATTTTCAGAATATTCAATAATAATAATCCTCAGCCATAAAGATAACCTGCTGCCAATTAAATATATAGTCAGAATACAGAGTTTATATAATTACCATTTAATAAATACAATTAATTCAAAAATCAGAACTTTAATCAATATTGATTTTTATAAATTCAGTTTTAAGCTTATCAAGCTTTAATTCAGACAGATAAATTTATTCACACTATTATCTGATTCAGCCGTATTCTTTTAATCATTGATAGATGAATTCCAATACGCATAAAATAGTTTTTGTACAACTATTCTACAGAATAAACATTTCTATTGGCATATTCAAGTCTGTTGATATGTATCAATAAACAGGATATTGTTAAGTATACATGGTCATAAAACCATTGCCATATGATAATAATTATTATTTAATTCTTGCAGCTTTCAATTTATGTCTGTGTTATGAAATCATTGGATTTAAGCCGTTATTATGCTGCATGTTCTGGTTTACCGTTTCAGGATCGCCGGGCTGTCATGCCATTACGCGCAAGTATGCCACTGGCTGCGGAAGATATCGAAAAGCAATGGCAACAATTACAGCAAACTGAACTTACCGGCAATAAAAGGCTGATTTATATTCATATCCCCTTTTGTGATACTCACTGCCAGTTTTGTGGTTTTTACCAGAATCTGCTGCGCAAATTTGATACTGAAGCATATATTGATGCCTTACTAACCGAAATCACTCTGGAAATCAACAATCCGGCATTACAGTCTGCACCCATTCATGCGGTTTATTTCGGAGGTGGTACACCATCCGCTCTGCCCGCCGGTCAGCTAGCCCGGGTAATCAGTTTACTGAAACAGTCATTACCTCTTGCACCTGATTGTGAAATTACTATTGAAGGACGAATTTCTGATTTCGATGAGGCACGTACAGATAGTTATATAGAGGCAGGTGCAAACCGGTTTTCAATCGGTATTCAGACTTTCGATACCAATATTCGTCAGAAGCTCGGACGCTTATCCAAACGTGAACAGATTATAGAAACATTTGAACGAATTGCCGCTAAAGACAGTGTAGCACTGGTGTGCGATCTGATGTTTGGATTACCCGGGCAGACGCCTCAGAGCTGGCAGACAGATTTAGAACTTGCTGCCGGCCTGCCGCTAGATGGTGTGGATTTGTATGCTCTAAATCTGCTCTCTTCCACACCGCTGGCTAAGCGGGTGGAAAACGGCCAACTTGAATTACCTTCAGTAGCGGATAAATGTCATTTTTATTTACAGGGTGAAGCTTTTTTACGCCGGCAGGGCTGGATGCAGCTAAGTAACAGCCATTGGGCTAAAACCACACGTGAACGAAATTTATATAATCTGCTAATTAAGCAGGGTGCTGATTTCTTTGCATTTGGCTCCGGTGCCGGTGGCCGGCTGGGCGGTCAGTCATTTATGCTGCAACGCGATCTGGCTGAGTACTACACACGGCTGAAACAAGGCAAAAAACCATTGATGATGCTTACCGGCCAATCTTTACTAGGAGAATGGTTATATCAGCTTCAGGCCGGTATAGAACAGGGCCGGGTTGATTTAGCTGCACTGACAACACAGGCTCACTTGTTGGATCCATTACTGGAACAATGGCAGCAGGCGGGTTTACTCGTCAATGATGCACGCTGTCTGTTGCTAACACCATCAGGCCGTTTCTGGTCGAGCAATCTGTTACAGGCTTTGCAGCAATTACTATTGTCTTTGAATAATCCGGAACATCTTGAGCGGCAGGAAAAAATGATGCAGATGCGCCAAAGCGGAAAACCCGCGCCAGGGCATACCGCTGCTCCGTAATATCTCAGCGTCAAAACAGTTTTAATTTAAGGAAATAAAAATGACTGAACAGTCTGCAAGTAATAATCTTAAACTTTTCATGCAAAGTAACCCGGAAGGTACGCTGGAACAGATTGCCCGGCAATATCAGACTAGTTTAACCGCAGTAATTGAAGCCGTGCCTAATGCAGTGATGACAGACGGAAGTCAATTTGATACTGTGTGGCAGGAAGTACTTACATGGGGTGAAATTACTTTTCTGGTTCACACTCCAGATATTATTGCTGAATTTTCCGGTGAACTGCCAGCTGGAAAATATGGTGCCGGTTATTTCAATTTGCAGCATAAGCAAGCATTCGGCGGGCATATCCGGGCAGAAAACTGTGCACATATCGCTTTTGTTGAGCGCAGTTTTATGCATATGGCTACCGCGGGAATTATTTTTCTGAACCGTCAGGGCGAAGCCATGTTTAAAATTTTTGTCGGACGTGATGAACAAAGACAATTAAAAGCACAGCAATTAGATAAATTCAGAATTCTGGCTAAACGTTTCCGTCCGGACTAAGGAAAAACTGATGAAAACGCTATTATTGTTCGGGGTGAGCTCTAAAAAAGGCACCGGCTATCAGGTATTACAGCTGGCATTACAGCAATCATCTGAATGGCGCTGCGCGGCACTGGTACGCGATGCCGCTTTTGCCGCTGAATTAAACCGGCAGGGTGTGCAGACTGTAGTTGGTGATGCTACCGATGAATCCAGTGTCAAAGAAATATGTCAGCTTGCCGGCACCAATACCATAATTGTCTCTACTCTGGGTGGATCAGCTGGCGCACATTATCTGGCTCAGCGCCTGATTATTGATACAGCTGAACAAGCTGGTATCTCCCGGATGCTGCTGGTTACCTCTCTGGGCTGCGGCGACTCATGGCATACTATGTCTGAACGCGCAAAAACTGCTTTCGGGCATGCTGTACGGGAAAAATCTCTGGCAGAGGTATGGCTGCAAACCAGTAAGCTGAATTATGAAATTCTGCGTCCGGGCGGTTTGTCTAATGGTGACGTTACTGACACAGGTAAATGTTTTTATCAGCAGGAGGTACATGGTTTTATTCATCGTACTGAACTGGCTAATGTCATTATGCAAAGAATCAGTGCCAGTGTTCTGGACAACCGCATCTATGCAGTCGTTGACCCGGGGTTAACTTCCGACAATAATTAGAGCATATTGGCGCCTGTATGTGGATAACTTAGTTATCCACAGATCAAAACCCACCCTGTCTGCAATTAAAAATTGGCAGACAGGGTGGGTTTTGTGTACGTATCTCTTTAAAAAATATCAGGCCTTTTTCACAAAGCACGCTTTAAGCATGATTTTCATGCCGTCAATTTTGCAATCAATTTCATGATCGCCTTCAACCAGACGAATACCTTTAGCTTTGGCACCTTTTTTCAGAACAGTGCTACTACCTTTAAGCTTAAGGTCTTTAATCAGAATAACGTCGTCACCAGTCGACAACGGATTACCGTTACTGTCTTTAACATCAAGCTCTTGTGATGAACCGGTATTGCTAGCAGCATCCCATTCGTGTCCGCATTCCAGACAGACAGTAAAGCTACCATCAAAATAATTTTGTTCGCTGGCACATTGCGGGCAGATTGGGGTTGATTCAGACATGGTTACACCTTTGCGATGGTAAAAGCGGCGATTGTACCTAATTTTGCTACAACTACCACATTTTTATGTACTTGCTCTGCTTTTTTTGCAACTTTTGTACAGCTATACTGAATAATATGCCTAATTACGGTATTGCTGAGCTGTTTTTTCTGAACGTTTGAATACCAGTTCATCCTCACTTGATTCATGTGCAGCAAACTGGTAACCATGCTCATTAAATTCATGCAGCATTTTAAGTGAGTGCAGTTTATTGCGTACAATAAAGCGAGTCATTAATCCCATGGCTTCTTTCGCATAAGCATTAACATTCATGTATTTACCCGCTTTTTCATCCAGAAAAACCGGTTTAATTACCTGTGCTTTAAGTTTATCCTTATCTATTGCTTTGAAATAATTATCAAAAGCTAAATCAATGATGGTTTCAGTTTCGATTTGATTCAAATGGCTGGTCAGGGTTTCATGCCAGAAATGATACAAATTAATGCCTTTAGGATTCTCCAGACGTACATTCATGCTCAGACGGTAGGGCTGAATTAAATCCAGCGGACGCAATATGCCGTACAAACCGGAAAGAATACATACAGCGGTTTGCATATAATCCAGTTCATGCAGGGATAAATCACTGACTTTCAGGCTGGTGTAGATATCACCACTATAGGCAAAAACCGCCTGTAAAGCATTATCAGGGGTAAATGGCGTATGCCAGTCCTGAAAACGCTGCTGATTAAGCTCAGCCAGATGCGGGCTGATGTGCATCAATTCTTCCAGCTGTTTCACACTTAGCTGACGACAATAATGTATTAACTGTTCGCTCTGTTTGAGAAACTGTGGCTGAGTATACTTTTCACTCAGGCGCGGATTAGCAAAGTCCTGACTGGTGGGTGCAGCGATAATGGTTAACATACGGCCTCCTGTTCAATCACTGGTACACATTTATGCTCATCATGGTGAAATAAAATATTATTATCAATCAGATAATGCATAAAAACTCGACATCACCACTTTACCTGAGAAAATATTGTCAGCAGAACACAATAGCCGGAATTTAGCATAATGCTACATATATATTACATTTCAGTAACGTATATGTCTCTCCAGGTAAACACTTTACTGAACCGAAAAAACAGATTGCTAACCACAATGGAGAAAATAAAGAAACAATTAATTTACTGACGGTCGGAGATAAAAAAACAGGGCTGCACACTGTCAGCCCTGTTTTGCTTTATTTGCTCTGCTTAGAATTCACCGTCAATATCGGCAATACTTACCAGCTTAGCATTAACAAATTCTTTTAAGCCCAGATCCAGTAATTCACGTCCGAATCCGGAACGTTTCACCCCACCGAAAGGTAAATCAGCTTTTACCATGGTTGGATGATTAATAAATACCATACCGGTATCAATCTGCTGAGCCAGCTGTGCACCGCGTTCTTCGTCAGCAGTAAAGATAGATCCGCCCAATCCGTACGGGCTATCGTTAGCAATCTCGATAGCGTGTGCTGCATCTTTAGCACGGTAAATTGAAGAAACCGGACCAAAGAATTCCCAGTGACGTGCCGGATTATCCGGCTGAATATTGGTCAGAATAACCGGCCGGAAGAAACAGCCCTGAGCAGGCATATCCAGCGGGATTTCCTCAGCGTGCGCACCAAGCTTAACTGCTTCATCCAGCTGCTGCTGTAAACCAGTAACGGCTGAGCGTGAAGACAGCGGAGCCAGTGTTGTGGCTGCATCCATCGGATCACCCATGCGCAATTGCTGCACACCCTGACGATACAAACTTAGGAAACGGTCGTATACACCATCTTCTACAATAATACGCTTGGCACTGACACATACCTGACCGGCATTCCAGTGACGTCCGAAAACAGCCCATTTAGCTGCTTTTTCGATATCTGCGTCATTGAGTACGATGAAAGCATCTGCACCACCCAGTTCAAGGGTACATTTTTTCACTGCGGCTCCGGCCTGAGCGGCAACAATGGCACCGGCACTTTCAGAGCCAGTCAGCGCTACACCGCGTACACGCGGATCTGCAATGATTTTGGCCAGTTGAGCATGAGTTGGATAGAGATTCTGGAAAGCACCGGCCATTAAACCGGCCTGAAGGAACATCGCCTCCATTTTCGCTGCACACTGAGGTACATTAGAAGCATGTTTCAGCACAATCACATTACCGGCAGCCAGTTGCGGGGCTGCAATACGTGCTATCTGGTAATAAGGGAAATTCCATGGCTCAACAGCCAGAATAATACCCTGCGGAGCAAATTCAATACGGGCACGATTACCTTTATTGGATGTAACCGGTAACACTTCCGGCTGAAGCTGCCGTTCAGCATTAACTGCATAATATTCAAGAATCTGTGCTGACAGTTCCGTTTCTGCTTTAGCTTCACTAAACAGTTTACCCATTTCCAGCGTGAGTAAACTGGCATATTCTTCAATATTAGCCCGCAGAATATCCGCAGCGTTTTGCAGAATACGCGCACGCTGGGCAAATGTAGTAGTTTTCCACTGATGGAAAGCGGCATCAGCATGATTTAATGCTGCTTCCAGCTCAATATCGGTAGTATCAGAAAATGCCTTTACCTGTTGCTCGGTATAAGGATTGGTACTAGCGTACGCCATATAATTACCTCTCATGAGTAAAAGTTACACCACGGTTACTGCCCTGTTGGCTATTTTTGGTGTGCCGCCGGTACGGGCAGGTTCTGAAACAATTACAGTGTTTACTATGAAGAAATGGTTGTGTGCCTGATGTGTGCTGCCGCTGTTAATTATCTTTTGTAAGCCTGATACAGGCTACCGGCAACATTAATTTTCCTGTCTGTTATCACTCTAGCATGATTATGTATTAATTGAGTTTAACAATAATTTACCACAACAGCAAGCGCACCGTAAACTAACAAATTCCAGCATGCTGTCTTAGTGCATTAGTGTATTAGCTAAATACCATAGCAACTGGTATGTGTAAGGATAATAATGCATCAGTCAATAATTTCTTCGCAGGCAATAATCGAAATTTTTGTTTCCTGAAACTCTCTTGCAGTAGCAGCACAGCACGCATAAACTGTTTTAACATTTAATCATTCATAAGGATGTACAAATGAGTAAACTGGCGATAGTGGTTTTTTCCGGTTACGGCCATACTCGTAAAATAGCTGAAGCAGCTGCTGCAGATACCGATGCAGTACTGGTTGAAATTGATGCTAATGGTGATCTGGACAATGATCAGTGGCAACAGCTTCACGACGCCAAAGGGATTATTTTTGCCGCACCTACTTATATGGGCAATGTACCCTGGCAATTCAAAAAATTTGCTGATGCCACTTCAGGACTGTGGGCAGAGCGCGCATGGCAAAATAAAGTATTTGGCGGATTTACCAATAGTGCCAGTTTTAACGGTGACAAACAGGTTACGCTTCTCTGGATGCAGACACTGGCCGCACAGCACGGCGGTATCTGGGTAAGTCTGGGACTGTTACCGGCCAATAACAAAGAAGCAGACCGTAATGATATTAATGTACTCGGAGGCTCTGGAGGAGCGCTGATACAAACACCGGCAGATGCCAGCGTAGATGAAATTCCGCGCGGCGATATTGAAACCGTTAAAATCTACGTAGCACGGGTAAGCGAAATCATCAATAAATTAGCTTAATCGTTTTTAAGCTAATTTCGAATTTCAGCCCGTTATCTGTTTTTGCCGGTTAATGGCAGTAACAGATAACAGGCTGTTTAAATAAATATCACCTATTATTAATTAAGCTGATGGTTGTTGTCTGGTTTTCCACCATGAAGCAAGTATAGCAATCATTAAAGCACTAAACACGACAGTCAGTGAAGCAAAAGAAGGAATATGCCACCATTTGGCTACCAGCATTTTGCCGCCAATAAAAGTTAAAACCACAGCCAGCCCGTATTTGAGATAGATAAATTTTTCTACTACATTGGCGAGTAAAAAATACATCGCACGCAGCCCCAGTACCGCAAAGATATTGGAAGTAAAAACAATAAATGGGTCAGTGGTGACGGCAAATACTGCCGGAATACTGTCAACAGCAAAAACAACATCACTTAATTCAATCACAATCAAAGTAAGCAGCAAAGGAGTTGCCATACGCTGACCGTTTTCAACGGTAAAGAATTTTTCCCGGTTTAACTGCCCGCTAACACGCATATGCCGGTGCAGCCAGCCTATCAGCGGATTATCGGCCAGACCTTTATCTTCCGTCTTTTCAGGCAGCATCAGCTTAATCCCGCTATAAAGCAGGAATACACCAAACAGATATAATACCCATTCAAAACGGCTGACCAGTACTGCACCCAGAGCCACCATAATGGCGCGTAGTACAATAGCGCCCAGTACACCGTAAAGCAAAACACGATGCTGGTACTCAGCCGGCACTTTGAAATAACCGAATATCAGAATAAATACAAAGATATTATCGACTGAGAGTGATTTTTCCAAAACATAACCTGTCAGAAAATCCATCACCGAATCTGCTGCTATAGCCGGACCGGCGGCAGGATTATGTGCCAGCTCAAAATACAGCCAGGCAGCAAATCCGAGAGAGACAGTAATCCAGACTGTTGTCCATAGTAGAGCTTCTTTGGTACTAACCCGATGCACTCCCTCTTTTTTCAATGTAAGCATATCAATTGCAATCATCACAATGACAATCACGATAAATACGCCATAGAATAAAGGTGTACCGACAGAATTCAGCTGTAGCTGCATAAGTTTTTCCTGCTAAATATTTTTATCATAAAAAATCTGGTAACCATACCAGTTATCAGAATCAGCAGTCAGGTAAATGGCTTTATACCGGCTGCTATTCGAACAATAGCATATTCGACAGAAAAGATAATCCCCCTGCTGATAATTGTTTTAAGCAGATTCTGCATTCCGCCTCTGCCAGGAATTAAGAGAAGATATTCAGAATTATTTTTAGCGGAATAGATAATCTATACCGTACATGATTTTCTGATAGCTAAATATAATAATTCAGTCTGGTTATAAGATTACAAAGCCAGCTTTACTATTTTTCATATCCGGATATAAATTAGTCTGCTGGCAATTTATGTTTTTTGATTTTCGTATCCGGCCTGTTTTCCGGTACTGAACCTTTTAAAACTATAAAACCGGCAAAGTTTAAATAATTAATGATGAATAATAAAAGAAAAACAGGGCTGAACACCCTGTTATGATGATTACTTTCACATTATCTGTTTCAATTTATTTAGCATCACAATCAGATGGTACTAAATGTACACTAAATAATTCTTTATCTTCATCTTTAAAATAATAATGATGATTAATGCCATCCGGAAATGAATTTCTTAATTTCACGAGATCAGGATCTCTATTTTCACAATATTTATTTTTTAAGTTATCACTAGTCATTTTCTGAACATTAGATGATGAGAAATTTTTTTTATTTCCTGTTACTACATATTTATAATCTACTACATTATTTCCAATAGTGAGATCGACCAGCTGGGTAGTTGAGGAAACTCTCATAGGCAGTTGCCGTTTAAGCTCGCTAAAGTAGCTCTGAATAGTATCATCATCTAATTTATTGTTATCAGACTTACTAGCATCTGACTGTACTGCCTCACTACCTGCTTTATTTGGCTCTGCCTGCTTCGAATTACCACACCCAAAAAGCATCATGCTCAGGGATAATAACGCCACCATTTTTAAAATTTTCATATCTATTTCCATATTTAATATTTGGAATTATTATTATTACAAAAAAATAAATTAACTTACAGTATTTAGTATTTTTTATTACTTGATATTCAGGTTTATTCTTTATTCATTAGATATAAATCAAATTTATCTGATTCGCTTAGTTTTATAAATTTCATATGAAATTCGTTTTAATTATTCCGGATTATATTTGAAATATTATTCATTAGTTTGTTCAATAGCAGCCTTGCATCCGCGTATTTTTATTACGGACAAATAACGCCCTGATATATATCTATTACATTCTTATAGGCAGTATTTTGCCTGAATAAATACGGGATAATTACATTTTTATACTTCTGCAACCCAACTATCGCTTATTCTCTTTTATAATCATTCTAATATTCATAGTTACCGCTGCTGATAGTAATTTATCTGTTCAGCTAAAGTAAAAATAAAAAGGAGAAATCAGATGAACACAGCCTCAGTACGTCAGTACTGGCATCAGTTAACCAGTACCAATCATCTTTGTCAGTTTATTGATGTTATCCTGCGCAGCTACGGACAGGTTATGTTGCAAAACAATCCTGTTTCCGGGCTAATCTTTTCAATAGGCATACTATTTGGCAGTTACAGTGCCGGTAAGCCACAAACTGCTCTGGCCTGCGTACTTGCTGTAGTCTGTGCCAATGCAATAGCTTACATGTACCAGCTTAACCGCAAAGCCTGGCTGCAAGGAATTTATGGTTTCAATGCCTGTCTGATTGGTATCGCCTTATCTGTTTTCTGCGAAAATTCACTGTATTTATGGCTAAGTATCATACTTGCTGCCATATTATCAGTATTTATTACACAAGCATTCAGCTCAATATTACAGCAATGGTACTTACCCTGTCTGACAATACCATTTGTGTTGATTACATGGCTGTATCTGTTGGCTACACCATCATTCTCAGTACTGATACGCGAACCGTCTACGGAATTATCTGCACAGATTTCAAGTTTTAATCTTCTGCATCTAATACCGGATAGTATACTGGGCATTGCCGAAGTATTTTTATTTAACAGCACGCTGGTAGGTGTCATTTTTCTGGCGGGACTGGCAGTCAATTCAATCAGAATGGCTATCTATGCACTGGCCAGTTCTTTACTGGCCATCGGTATTGCACTGTTATATGGCAGTCAGATAGAAATGATCTCTCTCGGCCTCTATTCTTTTAATGCAATCCTGACAGCTATCACACTGGCTACTTTCAGTAATAATCAGGATTTTAAAACCATTATTTATATTGTCTTCGGTATTATCTTTACTGTTCTTACTCAGGCCGCATTAGCCACAATACTGAAGCCGTTTGCCATACCTGTATTAACCTTACCTTTTGTACTAGTAAGCTGGTTATGGTTATTAACCAATCAAACTTTAAGCCAGCGTTAGCGTTTATCGATTTTATATATTGAATAAAAGAAAAATAAGAAAAATTTGTATTTTTCAGATTTTAAAATTGGATAGGTAACAGAAAACAGCGATCCCGGTAAAACAAGATTAAATCAATGCTTTTTACTAACTATGAATCAGAAAATGCAAATTCACAATTTTGCGCGGAACTATCAAGAAAGAGTTTCGTAATATGAAAGGTAAATGTATACCCGCTTGAAATAATCAAACCAGTAAAATATTCGAATTTTTTGGCTATTTTTGCTACTGTATTGAACACAACATCAGATTATCTGATAAAAAAGACTGCCCTGGTGGCAGTCTTTTTCGGTGCAACATGTTGCAAATAAGAATTAACGTTTGAACATATTGCCGTATTTCTGATTGAACTTATCCACACGACCGGTAGAGTCAACGATTTTCTGTTTACCTGTGTAGAAAGGGTGACAGGCAGAACATACTTCGATATTGAAAGTATCTTTTTCCATTGCGGATTTAGTTACAAAAGTGTTACCGCAAGAGCAAGTCACGGTTATATCATGGTAGTTCGGTTGAATACTGTTATTCATAATATCGTCCTTGGTTGGCGGGCACAGGGGTTGTGCCTGTACCTCTTGAAACGGATGTTCAGAATCGGGTAATTATACTCGCATGAATAAGATTTTCAAGTGAATCAGTATATAGCAGCTACTCTTCTTCACAGCTAAAACGATATGAAACGACCAGATTCCTCACATCCCACTATTTAAGTCTAACATTGCTGTCAAGACCATAATGCATTACAAAAACACACCCGGTCTGAGACTTAAGGCTGTGCCGTATACAAATTCAGGCACGACGCCAGCTAGTCCCGCCGGCACCATCTTCCAATACAATACCGGCTGCCGTAAGCTCATCACGAATCCGGTCAGATTCAGCCCAGTTACGTTCTGCACGAGCCTGCTGTCGTGCAGCTATCAGCGCTTCTATAGCTGCGCTATCCAGACCCTGAACCGTTTCCCCCACTTCTCCCTGAAGAAAAGCAGCCGGATCACGTTGTAATAAGCCCAGTAAACCTGCCAGCCCTTTCAGACATCCTGCCAGTTTGGCGTCATGTGTTTTATTAATTTCATTAGCCAGCTCAAACAATACTGCTACAGCTTCAACGGTAGCAAAGTCATCATTCATGGCTGCATAAAAACGGCGCGTGTAATCATTTAAGTCAGCATGTACTGCCACTTCTGCCGCAGCTGTATTTTTAAGTGCCGTATATAAGCGGGTTAATGCGCCTTTTGCATCATTCAGATGAGCATCCGAATAGTTCAGAGGGCTGCGATAATGTGCACGCAAAATAAAAAACCGCACAACTTCAGCATCGTATTTCTGCAACACTTCGCGGATAGTGAAGAAATTTCCAAGTGATTTAGACATTTTTTCATTATCCACACGAATAAATCCATTATGTAACCAATATTTAACATGGCTGGCAAAATGATTATGCTCTTCACAGCATCCGTTTTTTTCCGCACCGCAACTCTGAGCAATTTCATTTTCATGATGAGGAAACTGTAAATCAGCACCACCTCCATGAATATCAAAATTTTTACCCAGTAGTGCTTTACTCATGGCAGAACATTCAATATGCCATCCCGGGCGTCCTCTGCCCCACGGGCTGTCCCATGCCGGCTCATGCGGCTTGGCTGATTTCCACAACACAAAATCCAACGGATCCCGTTTATGTCCGTCAACATCAACCCGTTCTCCGGCACGTAAATCATCCAGACTTTTCCCGCTTAACTGACCGTATTGCGGATACTCGCGTACCGCATAAAAAACATCGCCATTATCCGCCATATAAGCCTTATTATTAGCAATGATATCTTCAATCATAGCAATCATTTGCGGGATATATTGCGTGGCTCTCGGTTCGTGGTCTGGCGGCAGTACACCCAAAGCGGCTGCATCTTCGTGCATGGCCTGAATATAGTAATCGGTAAGCTCAGTAATACTAATCCCGCGTTCATTGGCACGGGCAATGATTTTATCGTCTATATCAGTAATATTGCGTACATAATCAAGCTGATAACCCAATTCCCGCAACCAGCGCGCCACCAGATCAAATACAATCATTACTCTGGCATGACCAAGATGGCAATAATCATAAACAGTCATACCACACACATACATACGCACCTGGTGCGGATTAATCGGTGTAAATTCTTGTTTGCTTCTGGTTAAAGTGTTATACAAGCTGAGCATGTCGTTTCCAAATGGCTAAAATGGTAGCACTGTACTAAAGTAATTAGTTTGTATGAGGTTAAACTGGTTGTTTTCAAGATATAACCAGCTTAAAAAGTTAATTATAGTAGTCTGAACGGTACTATAGCCAATAATTATTATGGTCTAAAGCAGTTTTCAACCAAAAACTTATCTTTTTATCATATAGATATAACCATTTTTATTTTCAGTACATCATATTGCTAAAAAAGCATGACTCTTGCTTTTCTACTATAGAAAGCATAAAACAGAAACTGTGAAAAGCATAATCAAGCTTATATTCAAGAGAAGGAGTAAGTATGACTATTATGAAACCACTGGCTGCACTTGCAGCCGCTACCACCCTTGCTTTAACCGGTTGTGTTACCGATCCGTCTACCGGTCAGTCTCATGCCAGTAAAACAGCAGTATATGGTTTAAGTGGCGCTGCCGTATGCGGCATTGTCGGCGCGATTACTCATAACAGCCGCGGTGCACGTAATGCAGCACTTGGTTGCGGTGCTATCGGAGCCGGTATTGGCGCTTATATGGATTATCAGGAAAAACTGTTACGCCAGAAACTGGCTAATACCAATGTCGAAGTTCAGCGTGAGGGTAATCAGATTAAACTGACTATGCCTGAAAATGTGACATTTGCAACCAATAGTTCAGATTTAAGTGGCGCGGCTACCTCTTCTCTGTCTTCGGTAGCTGAAGTACTGGCTAAATATGTAGACACTACCATCACCATTGCCGGATACACTGATAGCACAGGCAATGACAGTATTAACATTCCGTTATCACAGCGCCGTGCACAATCAGTTTCAAATTTCCTGACTTCCCGTGGCGTTGCTTATAACCGTATCAGTGCTAACGGATACGGATCTGCCAATCCCATTGCCAGCAATGCTACCGTTGAGGGACGTGCACAAAACCGCCGTGTGGAAATCAGGTTAAATCCGGTACAACAGGCTCAGACTACAACCACACAGCAAACTACAACCTATGTTCAGTAATAAATGAATATGCCTGACTGATTACTGCAGCAGCTCCAGCAGTCAGACAATTAAATTTCGGTATATATATTCAATCAAGCTGCAAATAAAAAAGCACTTCAACATGAAGTGCTTTTTTTCAGACTGTATTTTATATATCCAGTGAGCGATGCAGTTTGGCCTGCCGCTCAATACGCTTATTGATAAACCATTGCTGAGCCAGAGTCAGAATATTATTCGTCAACCAGTAGAGAACCAGCCCTGCCGGGAAGAAGAAAAACATTACTGAAAAGGCAACTGGCATGATTTTCATCATTTTCGCCTGAACCGGATCAGTTGGCGGCGGATTCATAAATGTTTGCAGATACATAGTCAGTGCCATGAGCACAGGCAGAATAAAGTAAGGATCCTGACGGCCTAAATCAGTAATCCAGCCAATCCATGGAGCTCCGCGCAATTCTACCGAAGCAAACAATGCCCAATACAAACCAATAAATACTGGAATCTGCAACAACATAGGCAGACAACCGCCAACAGGATTGATTTTTTCCTTTTTATACAGCGACATCATTTCCTGCTGCATACGCATACGGTCATCACCGTACTGATCTTTCAATGCCTGCAAACGCGGAGCCACAGCACGCATCTTGGCCATCGATTTATATGAGGCATGTGTCAGCGGAAACAGAATTGCTTTGACAGTAAGAGTAAGCAGAATAATCGCCCAGCCCCAGTTCTGTACCAGACTGTGCCACCAGTTCAGCAACCAGAATAAAGGAGAAGAAAACAGCGATACTTTGCCGTAGTCTTTAATCATCTGCAAATGATCGGCTACTTTAGTAATGACAGAATAAATCTGCGGACCGGCATACAGAGAGATACCGAAACTGCCGGTGGAGTTAGCACCAATATCTTTCAGCGGTACTCGTACGCCGGCAGAATACAGGCCATCACTGCGTTTTCTGATATCTATCTGGCAGTCGCTGGTACCACAAACACTGTTACCTTCTTTCGGCTGCAGAATCCAGGTAGTCATAAAATAATGCTGCGTCATACCAATCCAGCCGGTATTGGTTTTACGCTGATAATCTGCCTGATCACGACCAGAGGTGTAATCACTGTCAAGATCTTTAAAGGCTACTTTTTCAAATTTACCATTCGGGGTATACAGTACCGGACCAGTATAAGTGTGATCGAAATAGCCTGTACCTTCAGGTTCCTTATCATCCCGCAGTACCCGGTAAGCTACATCCATTTGTAATGGCTGAGCATTGTGATTGGCAATTTCATAGCGCAGCCCGATCAGGTAACTGCCTTTAGTAAACGTATAAATTTTACTAACCTGTACACCGTTTTGTTCGGCAGCGGTCAGACGCACATCCAGTTTGTCACCATTAAGCGTGTACTGTTTTTGCGCAGCTGTAAATGTCAGGTCTTTAAACTGATAATCACCCTGACGGTTTAATAATATCGACTGGGCAACATACTGATGGCCATTTGCACCATTATCCAGCAATACAAAAGGCTTGCTGGCATCACTGGTAGCCTTGTATTTATTGAGAGTTAGCTGGCGTAAATCGCCGCTTTTTTCATCAATAACAGCCTTAACAGTATCAGTAGTCACTGTTACCGGCTCCGTTTTATTCAGGGCACTCTCGGCAACAACACCAGTAGAAGAAGTATTGCCGTTACTGGTGGATGATGTTTGTTGTGCAGCTGGCTGTTTTTCGGGTTGCGGGTATAATTTTTCCCAACCCAGCAAAATCGCCATGGTCAGCACAAAAAATATCAATAATCGTTTGAAATCCATAGTGTATTCCGTCTACTCGCTAAGGAAGAGGGTCATGACCGCAACCACCCCATGGATGACAGCGGCAAATACGCTTTATCGCCAGCCAGCTACCTTTCATTACCCCGTATTTTTGCAGTGCCAGTACGGCATATTGCGAACAGGTTGGATTGTAGCGGCAGCGCGGTGGTAACAGCGGGCTGATGGCATACTGATAGAACCGGATCAGACCCAGCAATAAATATCTCATTGCGAAGATGCTTTACACCTGTCAGCTGTAATAAGCAGCTGCTGTAAAGTCCTGACTACGCCAGCGTACTCAGCATGCCGGAACGGCTGGCGTACACGAATGATTATATCTACCGGCGGCAATTCATGCTTATGCAGGCGAAACCATTCGCGTATTAAGCGTTTCATATAATTGCGCCGGTTAGCACGTTTGGCAACTTTTTTGGCTACTATCAGCCCCAAACGCGGGAAACCTAAACTATTGCGCGCCTGAAAAACCTGAATCCAAGCACGGCTTTTTTGGCAACGTAATGCAAAAACGGATGAAAAATCATCCGTTTTTAATAGGCGATATTTTTTGCCAAAATGATAATCCATTCTTGTTCTTACACAGCCAAACGTTTACGGCCTTTGGCACGGCGGGCAGCCAGTACAGCACGTCCGCCACGGGTTTTACTGCGAACCAGAAAGCCATGAGTGCGTTTGCGGCGGGTAACGGATGGTTGATAAGTGCGTTTCATAATTTATTCCCGAATTAACTTTAAATAAAACGTAGCATTACACAACAAGAACAGCACTTTGTCAATCAATATAATCTGTAGCAAAGCTTTACGGGAGCTGTGCTGGTATAAAGTGCAAATCATGGTCAGAAATTTGTTTATTGCGTATAATTAGCATAATAGGCACTTATTGTTTCCAGCCTTCAGCCAGCTCCGATTGACAGATAAATTTAAGCTTCACGAATGACCCTGACAGAATTTTGGCCTCAGTGCCTATTGCAATTAAAACAAAGCTTACCTTCTCAGCAATACCAGATGTGGATTGCACCATTAACTGTGGGCGAAGAAAATGGCAACTGGGTTATTTTTGCGCGTAATACTTTTACCTTCAATCATATCCGCGAGCGTTTCTGGCCGGCTATCGAAAGTGCCAGACAATCTGTTCTGCCAGACGGCAGCACACCATTAATTCTGAAAATCGGACAGGGACTATCTCTGCAGGCTGCCACTGAGGCAATACCGGCAGGAAACAATTCACCGGTCAAGACTGCAGAACCAGTCATAAATGTCGCTGAACAGCCGGCTGATATTAAACCGGATTCAGTTAATACCAATAAAATTCATTCTGAAGTTTCAACCAAACCACAGACAACGGCAAAACGTACCGAATCTGCTCAGGACATTATTGCCAAACGCCTGCGAAACACCCAGACCAAAAGCGCAAGTGCTACTGCCGAAACAAAAGAAAACAGCAAACAGACCGCCACAGAAAAACCTGAGGCTGGCGAATCAGTGGCCACCTCTGATTCAGCACATGAAAATGGTAAAAAATCCCGCTATACTGATACCAACCTTAACCCTGAACATACTTTTGCTGCTCTGGTACAAGGTAAAGGGAACCGTCTTGCTCACGCTGCTGCGCTGTCGATTGCAGAAAATCCCGGCAATAGCATGTACAACCCGTTTTTTATCTATGGCAGTACCGGTCTGGGTAAAACCCACCTGGTACAGGCTATTGGCAACCAGCTGTTTGCCACCGACAACAAAGTAAAAATACGCTATATTCATGCTGATGAATTCATTCGCGGCATCATGAATGCATTCCACGCCAAATCTTTTGATGCCATGCGCCAGCAATATCAGCAGGTAGACTTACTGATTATGGATGACGTACAGTTTATTGCCGGTAAAGACCGTACCATGGAAGAGTTTTTTTACGTCTATAACCATTTAATTGACGAAAAAAAACAAGTTATCCTTACCTGTGATACGCTGCCTACTCATATAGACGGCATGGACGATCGCCTGAAATCCCGCTTCTCATGGGGGCTGAGTCTGGAACTGGAACCGCCGGAGCTGGAAATGCGCGTAGCCATTTTGCAGAAAAAAGCTGAGATGGCTCAGGTGAAGCTTGAGGACGAAGCCGCATTTTTTATTGCCAAACATATCCGCAGCAACGTGCGTGAGCTGGAAGGTGCATTCAAGCGGGTAGTAGCACAAAGCCGTTTTGCCAGCCGACCGATTGATGTAGGGCTGGCTACTGAGGCATTACAGGATATTCTGGCTGTTAACCATAAACCCATGACCCTGGAACACATTCAGAATACGGTAGCAAAATTTTATGGGATTACCATTAGTGATATGGTAGGGAAAAAACGTACCCGGAATCTGGCCCGACCGCGCCAGATGGCCATGACCCTGGCAAAAGAACTTACTCCGCTTAGTTTACCCGCTATTGGCAGCGGATTTGGTGGCCGCGACCATACCACAGTTATGCATGCGGTAAAAAGTATCTCCAAACTCCGCAAGGATGATGCTGAAACAACCAAAGCGTATGAAACCTTAATGATGATTTTGCGAGATTAAACCAAGGAACAAAATATGCTGATATTACAAGCAGAACGTGACAGTTTACTCAAACCGCTGCAGGCAGTAACCGGTATTGTAGAGCGTCGTCATACATTACCGATATTATCTAATGTATTACTGGAAAACCATCAGGGGCAAATCAAGATTCTGGCAACCGATCTGGAAATTCAGATCGATACCATCGGCCCCAAAAGTGAAGCAGAAGATTTTCGCATTACCACCAATGCCAAAAAACTGCAGGATATCCTGCGGGCTTTACCGGCCGGCGCAATCGTTTCTCTGGACTGGAATAACAACCGTCTGGTGCTGAAAGCAGGCAAAAGCCGTTTTAATCTGCAAACCCTGCCGGCAGAAGATTTTCCATTAATGAGTGTGGGCGAAAATATTGATGCCAGCTTCAGCCTGCCACAGGAAACATTTCGTGAAATGCTGTCTCAGGTACAATACAGCATGGCCATTCAGGATATCCGCTATTATCTGAATGGTCTGCTGATGCAGACAGAAGGCAATCAGCTGCGTCTGGTCGCTACAGACGGACATCGTCTGGCCTATGCAGCCTGCAATATTGAAGCCGATTTACCCAAAGCAGAAGTTATTCTGCCGCGTAAAACCGTGCTGGAACTCTTTAAGCTGCTTACCTTCCCCGAACAGCCAATCACCATTGAACTACTGAACAATCAGGTACGTTTCCGTTGTAATGACACAATCATTGTTTCTAAAGTCGTGGATGGTAAATTTCCGGATTACAACCGAGTTATTCCACTGGATAACGATAAAATCTTTCTGGCCAACCGTACCGAGCTGCTGGGTGCACTGGAACGGGCAGCCATTCTTGCCAATGAAAAATTTCGCGGTGCCCGCCTGCAAATCCAGCCCGGATTACTGAGCGTGACCTGTAATAATAACGAACAGGAAGAAGCTCGTGAAGAGCTGGAAATTGCTTATCAGGGAGATACACTGGAAGTCGGTTTTAATATCAACTATCTGATGGATGTATTGCGTAATTTACATGCAGAAGATTTACAACTTGCTTTTGGTGATGCAAACCGTTCAACACTGTTTACCATCCCGAACAATCCCAACTTTAAATATATAGTTATGCCTATGCGGATTTAAACATCCATGCACTCTTAAATCCGGTTACTGCCGTACGCCAGCTTTCTGTTTTTAATAGTTCAGCCTGGTTTACGGCAGTTTATTATTTACAATCAGTATTCTTATCTTTTAATAAACATTAGATAAAACATCATTTTAAATATGGCACAGGACTGAAAAAAAACCGTTTTTATGCTATAATAAGTTTTTGGTTTATTGCCCTCAAACAGGCCTGTTATACAGTTATACCGCTAACGTTTTTTATAATTAATAACAGTTATAAATGACCTTTAACAGCATAACCGCTGCCAAGTTTAGTAAAGAATTCTTATGATAGATCAACACCCTGAAGATTACAGTGCCGACAGTATCAAAGTATTAAAAGGTTTGGATGCTGTTCGCAAACGTCCCGGTATGTACATTGGTGATACTCAGGATGGCACGGGTTTACATCATATGGTATTCGAAGTTCTGGATAATGCCATTGATGAAGCACTGGCCGGATACTGTGATCATATTACCGTAGCAGTTAATGCCGACAACTCCATTACTATTGAAGACAATGGCCGTGGCATTCCTACCGATATGCATCCGGAAGAACATCGTTCAGCAGCTGAAGTAATCATGACTATTCTGCATGCCGGCGGTAAGTTTGATAACAACAGCTATAAAATTTCCGGTGGTCTGCATGGTGTAGGGGTCTCTGTAGTTAACGCACTTTCTGACTGGCTCCGTCTGACCATCTACCGTAATCACAAAGAACATTTTGTTGAATTTCGTCACGGGGATGCAGTTGCTCCGCTGGCTGTTGTCGGCGATACCGACAAACAGGGTACACGTGTTCAGTTTCTGGCCAGTACCGAAACCTTTGGTAATATCGATTACCATTTTGATATTCTGGCCAAACGCATCCGCGAGTTATCTTTCCTGAACAACGGCGTCAGTATTGAACTCTTTGACAAACGTGATGGCAAACACGAAAACTTCGCATTCAGCGGTGGTGTAGCCGGCTTTGTACAATACATGAACCGGAATAAAACAGCTCTGCACAATAAAGTTTTCTATGCCAATGGTGAAAAAGATGGCATGAGCGTGGAATGTGCCATGCAGTGGAACGACAGTTATCAGGAAAACGTGCAGTGTTTCACCAATAATATTCCGCAACGCGATGGCGGCTCCCATTTAACCGCCCTGCGCCAGGTTATGACCCGAACCATCAACAACTACATTGAAGCCAATGAAGTTGCCAAAAAAGCCAAAGTAGATACTAATGGCGACGATATGCGTGAAGGTTTAACCTGCGTATTGTCTGTTAAACTGCCTGACCCGAAATTTTCTTCACAAACCAAAGACAAACTGGTTTCCAGTGAAATAGGTCCAGTGGTTAATGAAGTGCTTGGTAAAGCCTTGTCTGAATTTCTGGAAGAAAATCCTGCAGAGGCCAAAATCATCACAAGCAAAATTGTTGATGCCGCGCGTGCACGTGAAGCAGCGCGCAAAGCACGCGAAATTACCCGCAGAAAAGGGGTAATGGATGGTCTGGGGCTGCCGGGCAAACTGGCAGACTGTCAGGAAAAAGATCCCGCTTTATCAGAATTGTATCTGGTCGAAGGTGACTCAGCAGGCGGTTCTGCCAAGCAAGGCCGTGATCGTAAATTTCAGGCCATTTTGCCCTTAAAAGGTAAAATCCTGAATGTAGAAAAAGCCCGTTTTGAAAAAATGCTTGCCAGTCAGGAAGTTGGTACTTTAATCACTGCACTGGGTGCCGGTATAGGCAAAGAAGAATTTAACCCGGAAAAATTGCGTTATCACCGCATAATTATCATGACCGATGCGGATGTAGACGGCGCGCATATCCGTACCCTGCTGCTTACCTTCTTCTACCGGCAAATGCCTGAACTGGTTGAACGCGGTTATGTGTATATTGCTCAGCCACCATTGTATAAAGTGGAATATGGCAAAAAAGACAACTACCTGAAAGACGAGTTTGAAAAAGATCAGTTCATGCTCAGTCTGGCATTGAATAATGCTCAATTAATTATTGGCGAAAATACTCTGGAAGGTAATGCTCTGTCCGAAATCGCCAAACAATTGATTCTGGCACAAAGTATGATTGCGCGTGAAAGCCGTATCATTGACAACAATGTACTTAATTCCCTGCTTCTCTGGAATGAGAATCTGGATTTAAGCACTGTAAGCAGTGCAGAAAAAGCTGTGCAAACATTAACCGCACTGGTTAATGACGACAACCTCAAACTGGAACGCATTGGTGCAGATGATGAAGTACAAATGATTAAAATTACTCGTCAGTTGCATGGGAATCATATGGTCAGCTATCTGGATCAAAAATTTGTTGAAAGCCGCGCCTATCAAATTATCCGGCAGACAGCGGCCACTTTAAGCGGTATTGCTGACGTACCAATTGAAGTCATTAAAGGTAATATGACTACCACTGTAACCGGCTTTGCCCAGGCACTGGAATTACTGATGGATTTAGCACAGGAAAAAATTAACATTCAGCGTTATAAAGGTCTGGGTGAAATGAATCCCGAACAATTATGGGAAACTACGATGGATCCTTCAGTACGCCGTTTGCTGAAAGTCAGAATCGAAGATGCGATGGCGGCGGATGATGTATTTGTTACCCTGATGGGTGACGAAGTTGAACCTCGTCGTGCATTTATCGAAAACAACGCTCTAAATGCTCAGGTTGATATTTAGTTTTTAAATACCTGAAAAAGGATGGCATTGTCTGCCATCCTTTTTTCTATACAAAAATATTCTGCAGTTGATTATCCGAATAATATCAGCCCTTAACACAGATAACCTGACGTAACTGGTGCTTGATTTCCACCAACTCCTGTTGCGCCTGCATTACTGCTTCAATATCTTTATACGCCATAGGAATTTCATCAATAACCTCAGCATCTTTACGGCATTCTACATGAGCCGTAGCCTGCATCTGGTCAGCAACAGTAAATTTCCGTTTGGCTTCACCACGACTCATAACTCTACCTGCACCGTGAGAACAGGAATGAAAACTTTCTGCATTCCCCCGCCCCTGCACAATATAACTTTTTGTTCCCATAGAACCCGGAATAATTCCCAGTTCACCTTCTCGTGCAGAAACAGCCCCTTTACGTGTAACAAAAACATTCTTACCGAAATGGTGCTCTTTCTGTACATAATTATGGTGACAGTTTACAGTTTGTAAATGCGTAGTAAACGGCACATTGATTACTTTGCGTATAGCAGCGATAGTATTGTGCATCATCACTTCACGATTTAAACGGGCAAATTCCTGTGCCCAGTGCACCGCTTTCAGATAATCATTACAGTATTCGGTTCCTTCTACTAAAAACGCCAGATCATTATTAGGCAAATAGGTATCAATGAAATATTTTTTCATTTCCTTTTTAGCCAGCTCACTAAAATATTTACCTATTGCACGACCAATACCGCGTGAACCACTATGCAGCATTATCCATACGCGATCACACTCATCCAGACAAATTTCAATAAAATGATTACCGCCGCCCAAGGTTCCCAAATGACTATAACTATTCGCTTTTAAAAAACACGGATATTTACTGGTCAGTTTTTCAAATCCGGGCAAAAGCTGCTGCCAGTACTCCTGTACAATCGGTGGCGGATTTTGCCAGCTTCCTTTATCGTACTTTTCTTTATTGAGTGTGGAACCATGCGGTACCGCCTTTTCTATAGCCAGACGTAATGGCATTAAATCTTCCGGCAGATCCTGAGCGGTAAGTGACAACTGTACCGCCATCATTCCACAACCAATATCCACGCCGACAGCAGCCGGAATAATCGCACCAGCAGTCGGAATCACACTCCCGATAGTAGAGCCTTTTCCCAGATGCACATCTGGCATAACCGCAATATGCTTAAAAATAAAAGGTAATTGTGCAGTTTCGAGCAATTGTTTTTTAGCCACATCTTCTACCGGCACACCTTTTGTCCACATTTTTACCGGACGTGTTTTATTTTCTTTTAATACTTCAAATTCTTGCTTTTGCATTTTTAACTTCCATTATTTTTTAGCAAATTAATTAGCGGATGTATGCTATTGCGCCTGAATATTAATCAAACCATGCAATAACTGATCCAAACCGCCTACAACTGAAATCTTATCGATTCGTTCAGCAATTCTTTCCAGTGTTTCCATTTCTTTTAAGCGTAAAGCAACCGGATTATTTTCCATTACCCGGGCTGTATTCAGTAAGGAACGGGTAGCAGAAGTTTCTTCCCGCCGGCGGATAACATTCGCCTGTGCAGATTTTTCTGCTTCTACTACTTGTGCCAGAATGGTTTTCATGTCTCCCGGTAAAATAATATCTTTTACGCCAACACTGACCGTTTCGATTCCATAACCCGTCATATGCATCTGCATATGAGCATTCACCACCTCGTCGATTAAATTTTTGTTTTCCAACAATTCATCCAGACTGCGAGTACCAATCGCTTCCCGTAATGCAAATTGTAATTGCCGGTACAATAACTCCATTGGCTGCGCAATTCTGGCAAACGCCTTTAACACATCGGTGTAACACCAGCTGGCTACCAGATTAATACGCAGATTGACTTTATCCCGGGTTAAAATTTCCTGACCGGATATTTCCACTGTCTGCAAACGTGTATCGACAATTTCGACACTGATTTCACGATTAAAACGCCAGTAAGCAGTAATACCTGCATTAAGCAGCTGTTCTACTTTACCATTAACTTTTAATACGCCAACATGATATGCCGGTACCTGTGCAATCAATACACTACTATCGCCTGTCACTTCTTTTTTACGTAATTTTGGCTGTAACAGCTGCTGTACCATTTGCTCAGAAAGCTGAAAATCGTCAGTCAGCTCAATAAGCTGCATATGCTGCTTGCAGTTATTCTGCCAGTACAATCGTTTGGTTCCCGGAGGCAGAATTTCTACCAGTAAATCATCTTCAAAACGTAAACCGGTCTGATTAGCACCTACCTGCATCTGAATACAGAATTGTGCCATCTGCTGCGGGGCATTTTGTTCAATTGTTGCCGCCAGCAAATCATCAATACGGTTATCCTGTAGTTTGAATTTACCCAGAACCAGCTTATGTTTGAATTCACACAAACCAATTACGGATTTAGGTGGAATAATCTGTACAAACTGATTATCAACAAACAGCGTACCAATTTGCTCATCGATAAAATAATGCAGTTTGATGTGATCGATACCTTCAATTAATCTGCCGGTATTTTTTGCCTGAATAATTTCCATAGCAACTTCATCAGACAACCGGTACCCTTGCTCCAAAGTTACTTTTTTAATTGCCTGTTCTTTATAACTCTTCCAGTACAATGCTTTAGTAGAGGGTTGAATAATCTCTACCAGCATTTGTTCTTCATAACGCAGTACAATCTCATTATCAGCCACATTGACATAATGACAATATTTTTCTACCAGCTGCGGATAAAAATTGAGCAGTTTTTCGGCGATAGCCGGTTCAATCTTAGTATCAGCTAAATCCACCAGATAATGAGTAATGTTGACAAAAGGATTCCAGAAAATATGCCGGCCTGCGGTAACAATAGTATTAATTTCACCGCGTTTGGTGACAACGGCCAGCTCACCTTTTTTCACATTAATTATATTCAACATATTAAATCTCCTTTTATGGCAGCCAGCAAGGAGAAGAGACACAATCAAACGGATTAAGTAACGAAATAACAGGGGAAAAACTGATATCTTTAAACATTCAACTAACTGCTTATGGCTCATCAATTTTTTGCCTGCTATCCGGTTTTTTTACCCGGACAGAATCATTAATCCGTTTATTCTGTGCGGTTAACCGGTTTTTTTCGTGTCTTAGCTTTACTGCTTTGCTTATTTCCCTTTACTGGCTGGTATTGCTCAAACAACAAATTATTACAATATGGCTTTTGAAACAGGAGTCGAACCCGTGACAGATTGGTTTGGTACCAATTGCTCTACCTCTGAGCTATTCAAAAATTTTTCATCGGAAGGAAACGTCTTTCATACCGGGGAATACATGTGGATAATGCGAATAAATCAGTCTTTCGATTAATTTAATTCCATTCGCTATGTACCCTGCTGCCGTAAAAAACAGTATGTATTTCAGACAATATCCTTATTGCAATTACCGTACCAAGTCCGTAAATTTCTAAAATAAAATAATTAAGATATTGTTTTTATTATAAAAATAAATAGATAATTTTATTTTCAATAAATTACTTTTAGTTTTGTTTTCGTAATTTTTTATAAAATATTATATAATTTTATTTAATTTTATATAACTAATAATAAATAATGGACAAGAAAAATATCGTATTCAGTTTTTTAGGCAATGTACTTGACCAGCGGGGCAAAGGAAAAAAACGCTGGACACGCTGGCGCCCTACTATTGATATCTGTAATCATCCGGAATGGCCGATCTATCGTCTGGAACTGATTTATCACACTCAGGACAGAAAACTACTCGAAGAAATTATTCTGGATATTAAAACCATTGCCCCGGATACACAGGTTAATCCGATTCCGGTTCAGATACAGGATCCATGGGATTTTGAAGAGGTGTATACCTGTTTACTGGATATCGCCAAAAACTATACTTTTAATAATGAACAAGAAAATTATTATCTGAATATTACCACCGGCACCCATGTAATGCAGATCTGCTGGTTCTTACTGGCAGAATCACGTTTTTATCCTGCCAGACTTTTACAATCATCGCCGCCAGCCAGACCGTCTGCATCTCCAGAAAACCTTGCCGCAGAACCTATAACAAACCCGCTACTGTGCCCCAGCGGACAAATAAATATAATCGACCTGAATCTGAACCGTTACGACCAGATTCTGACCCGCTTTCAGCAATATGCTACTCAGGCAACAGAACTGCTCAAATCAGGTATAGCGACAAAAAACCGGCATTACAATCAGCTAATCAGCGAAATAGAACAGGTTGCCAGCCGCTCTCATGCGCCTATTTTGCTATGCGGCCCCACTGGTGCCGGTAAATCTTTTCTTGCCCGGCAAATTTACCGGCTTAAATTGAACCAGCATCAGATTACCGGACAATTCGTAGAAATTAACTGCGCTACCCTGAGTAGCGATAATGCCATGTCTACACTGTTCGGTCACATCAAAGGTGCTTATACCGGTGCCAGTCTGAGCAGAAACGGCTTACTCAGACAGGCGGATAATGGCGTTCTGTTTCTGGATGAAATCGGAGAACTGGGGCTGGATGAACAGGCTATTCTCTTAAAGGCGATTGAGGAAAAACAATTTTATCCGCTAGGTGCAGATAAACTGGTATCCAGTAACTTTCAACTGATTGCCGGAACCAACAAAGATTTAAAACAGGCAATTATCCGCGGTACTTTTAGAGAGGATTTATACGCACGTATCAATTTATGGAGTTACCAGCTACCGGGACTTGCCGAACGTAAAGAAGATATCGAACCGAATATTGATTTTGAGCTGGCACGATTTGCGCAGGAGTACGGTACCATGCCGCGTTTTAATCAGCAATCCAGAGACCGTTATATTCAGTTTGCCACATCGGCTATGGCAACATGGCCGGGTAATTTCCGTGAGCTCACTGCTTCCATTACCCGTATGGCTACTTTATCCATACAAGGAAACATCACACTGGAACAAGTTGAAAATGAAATCCGGCGTTTACAGATGCACTGGCAGCAGGTAGTTTTTTCTGATGCGCTGATTCCGGCTGAAATTGATGAATTTGACCGGTATCAGCTGGAAAAAGTCATTGAAGTATGCCGGAAAAGCCGAACTTTATCCGAAGCCGGCCGGTATTTGTTTGCCGTGTCCAGAGCACAAAAACAGCGCGCCAATGATGCTGACAGACTGAAAAAATATCTGGCCAAATTTGATTTAAGCTGGGAGCAGATAAAAGACAGCACCAATAAAGGCAATTAACGCTTTCTCCTGCCTGTGATCATTATTTCTTATTTGAGATTCAGTAGCTATTATGCAAAATAAAATACACAAAAATACATTATTTATTTATCATATTAAGCAGACGGGTTCGTGTTTGTATTAATATATCTATTTGTTGTTCAATCTTTTCTAACGTCAGATTAATATTTTTCAGGTAAATTTCACAAGGTTCAAATTTACTGTTTTGCTCATGCCAGCAAGGCAGTATTTGCCGGATAATTTTTAACGAAAAACCGGCATTATTGAGCTGCTGAATCAATTTTACTCTTTCTACATCTGCCTGCTGGTATTCACGGTATCCGGATTGTGTACGGGCAGGTGTCAGCAATTTTTCCTGTTCATAATAGCGCAGCATTCTGGGACTGATTGCGCTTTTTCTGGCTAATTCACTGATTTTCATTTTTACTCTGTTGACTTTAACACTACTGTGAAACTTTATCATTATTCGCACAACCCACAAACTGAAAGAAAGAAAATGATTAAGTTAACCATGTTAGTAAAACGCCTGCCCGATATTACTTATGAAGAATTTGACCAATACTGGATTGAGCATCATGCTCCGCTAGTGGCTTCTGTGCAAAACGTTTTAAACATTACCCGCTATGTACAAACCATTCCGCACCGTTATCCCGAGCTGGATAAAATAATACAAAACGGGCGTCAGTCTCAGAATTTTGTTTTTGACGGTATGGCTGAAATATGGTGGCAGAATCTGGAAAGCATGCAGAAAAACCGGTCTTCACCAGAAGCTGTAAAGGCATTAAACGCATTAATGGAAGATGAAAAGCGCTTTGTTAATCACACACAATCAGTTGTCTGGTATGCAACAGAACGCCTGATTATTAGCAACACTAATTATCAGACAATGCCATTGCGCTGAAGCAGAACGCCAGGCAAAAAACTTGCCTGCCGGCGAAACAGCAGGCAGGCAAATAACAAAACTGGATACATTTACGTATGAATTCCGGTATTGCGTTAACACACCATGCGCTGCAATAATTTTTTAAAATCTTCTCCTACCAGAGGATGTTTCATACCATAGGCCACTGTTGCTTCCAGATAACCAAGCTTATCACCGCAATCATAACGTCTGCCGGCAAAAGCATACGCAATCATTTTCTGTTCAGTCAGCAACCGTGCAATAGCATCAGTCAGCTGAATTTCTCCACCAGCACCCAACGGTAAATTAGTCAGAAAATCAAAAATTCGTGCAGACAAAATATAGCGCCCAACCACACCCAGATGTGAGGGTGCTTCATCCGGATGAGGTTTTTCCACAATACTCTTTACATAATCAAAATCATTCTGATGATTAATCTCGACAATACCGTAAGCACCCGTCTGCAGCGGATCAACATTTTCTACACCAATGACATTGCAACCCGTATGGTAATACGCATTCATCATCTGGCTCAACGCACCTGGTTGTGCATCAATCAGGTCATCTGCCAGCACCACAGCAAAGGCTTCTTTACCCACTGCTGCCCGGCTGCATAAAACCGCATGTCCCAGCCCCAGTGCGGCCGGCTGGCGAATATACAGACAAGTCACATTGGGCGGGAGAATATCCTGCACAAAATCAAGCAATTTATTCTGATTGCGGTAAGCCAGCTCTGTTTCCAGTTCATAAGCCTTATCAAAATGATCTTCAATACAGCGCTTATTCCTGCCGGTAATAAATACCAGTTCAGTACAGCCGGCAGCAACAGCTTCTTCTACCGCATACTGAATCAGTGGTTTATCCACTATCGGCAACATTTCTTTCGGGCTGGCTTTAGTAGCCGGTAAAAACCGTGTCCCCATACCGGCCACCGGAAAAACACACTTACGGATTGGTTCAGCTTTCATTCAGATTTACTCTTTAATTCCCAGCATAGTCATTAATGCAGCCTGATCCAGTATAGTAACACCAAGTGCCTCAGCTTTGGATAGCTTGCTGCCCGCCTCTGCTCCGGCCACCACAAAATCAGTTTTTTTCGATACACTGCCGCTCACTTTACCACCGGCTTCTTCAATATGCTGCTGTGCCACATCACGTGACCAGTCTGGTAAAGTACCGGTTAACACAAAAGTCTTACCGGCTACAGCTTCATTAACCGATGACGTCTTTTCCTCCGTCTCTCCGCTAAGCAGCTGCTCACGTAACTCAATCGTCTTTCGCAGTAATTCATGATTTTCAGGCTGGCTGCACCATTTCTGCCAGCTTTCCGGCAAGGCTTTATCAGTTAACAGTTGTAACCAGTCCTTACCCGCCAGTTGCCACAGCTTCTGTGCCCGCGCTTCCGTTAAACCGGCACCGGGTAAACGAGCCAGTATCCGCTCAGGAGTAAAGTATTTACCCAGCGGTGTGCGCCGTGTTTCTGTCTGCGGTTGCACACCGGCATCAAGTAATTCCTGCAATTGACTGGTTTGATCTTCCTGACTGAAAAAATAGGCTACCGAATGTGCTACCACCTTACCGATATCCGGCAAGCAGGCCAGTAACGGCTCAGTAGCCTGAGTAAGTGTAGCCAGATCACCGAAAGCCTGTGCCAGCTGTTTTGCTGTACGCTCACCAACATGAAAAATACCCAAAGCATAAATTAAATTAGCCAGAGGACGCTGCCGGCTGGCCTGAATACCGGCCAGAATATTTTCAGCCCATCTGGATGGCTGCTGTTTGCCTGCTTTATCAGTTGCAGATAATTCCAGTTCATTTGTCACCGACTCTGCAGAGCTTTCCCCTGCTTCCTCTTTAGCCTGCTGTTTCATTGCCAGCAAATCGGCCAATTGCAAATGATAAACATCAGCAAAATGACTGACTCTGCCCTGTGTTACTAACTGTTCAATCTGCCGGTCACCGAGATTTTCGATATCCATGGCGCGACGTGAAGCAAAGTGAATTAGCGACTGCACCCGCTGAGCATGACACAGCATTCCGCCACTGCAACGTGCCACTGCTTCGCCCTCTTCACGGACAATTTCATGACCGCAAACCGGACAGTTTTCTGGCATACGGAACGGCGGATATTTGGGCACAGCTTCAGGCGGAGTAAGCAAATCTGCCGCCGGTTTTTCCACCATCGGACGCTGTGCCAGCACCACAGATACAATTTCAGGAATGACATCTCCGGCACGGCGCACAATGACCGTGTCACCCTCACGTACATCCTTGCGCTGTGCTTCACCTTCATTATGCAAAGTTGCATTGGTAACTGTAACACCACCTACAAATACCGGCGTCAGCCGCGCTACTGGTGTTACTGCACCGGTACGTCCCACCTGTACATCAATAGCCTCTACCGTAGTCAGCATTTCCTCTGCCGGAAATTTTTGAGCAATAGCAAAGCGCGGGGCACGGGCTACATAGCCAAGCTGCTCCTGCTGAGCCAGATTATCCACCTTAATCACTACACCATCGATGCCAAAGGGCAAATCCGCACGTATCTGAAAAATATGCTCATAAAAAGCCAGCACCTTCCCAATATCAGCCTGATAGCACAAATTATCCTGTGGCGGTACTGTCAGCCCCAAACGAGCCAGCAATGCCAGTTCTTCGCTGTGGCTGTTTACCGCAAAACGCTCATCCAGTCTGGCAATTCCGTAGGCATAGAAATGCAAGCGCCGGCGTGCCGTTATTTTCGGATCCAGCTGGCGTAAACTGCCAGCCGCTGCATTACGCGGATTGGCAAAAGTTTTCTGATTTTCTGCCTGCTGATGTGCATTAAGCCGGTCAAAATCCGCTTTAAGCATCAGTACTTCACCGCGTACCTCCAGCACATCCGGTACCTGATCACCCTGCAGACGCAATGGAATATTAACAATAGTGCGCGCATTCTGAGTAACATCCTCGCCGGTATATCCGTCTCCGCGCGTAGATGCCTGTACCAGCAGACCGTCACGATACAACAAACTGATTGCCAGACCGTCAAACTTTGGTTCAACAATATATTCAGGCTCAGCACCAAGACCATCACGTACCCGTTTATCAAAAGCATACATCTCACTATGGTCGAACTGATTATTATCATTCAGTGGTGAAAATGCATTGTTCAGTGACAGCATCGGAATCTGGTGCACCACAGCAGTAAATTTTTGCTGTGCCTGCCCGCCTACTCGGATACTCGGGCTGTCCGGCTGCCGCCATTGCGGGTATTGCTCTTCCAGAGCCTGCAACTGGCGAAACAATCGGTCATATTCCGCATCCGGCACAGTAGGTGCATCCAGATCATAATACTCATGCGCATAACGATTGAGCAGAGCGGTTAAATCAATAATTTGCTGTTCGCTTACTGAATCCATTACAGCTATCCTTCAGGAAAAGGAAAAAGAAATGGCAAACCCCGTTCTGCGGCTTGCCATCTCTTTATAAAATTAAAATATTCAGGCAATATCAGGAAAACAGTCTTTTGGCCAGTTCACTTCCCGGCTCCAGATCAACCTGCTTCATTTCCTTTTGCCGGTCAACTACATAGCGGCGTACCTCACGCAACCACTCTGTGGATAACTCTTCCACTTTATCATTAACCAGATCCAGACCCAGCTGACTGGATAATTTCACAGCCATATCCATAAACTGATCAAAACATTTCTCGCCGTTTGGTATATGTACTATATCAAACAACATACTGAATCCGCGATAATTTTGATTTGCTAACAAAGTAGAGGTAAAAGGTGTGTTATCCAGCGTAACAATATTAAACAAAGGCTCGCCATCAGTATCTGCATAAAAAAATGCACCATCATGCCCCAGCTCAAAGCCCTGTTTCTCAACCGCAGAACGCAGCTCCGTTCCGCTGACGTTCGTACGTGATACCAGATGAATCGCAATTGTCTGGTCAACCCTTGCGCACAAATCATCCAGTGGACGCGCCACATCCAGAAAAGTATTAATATCCGTTAACAGCAGCTGACCATCCATCTGCTCGGCGAAACGATTGGCCTGTTCGCCAAAATGCGCCAGCTCTTCATGCGTAAGCAGACCACTGCGGCTGATTGCCTGCAGACCAACCACAAAACCCTGATAATAAACACTGGGAATCGGTTCAGCTATCTGGTAACGGTCATCCATCGTACAGCCCACCAGCCGGAAACGGGAACGGCTGCTCAATCGCGGCATTGCATGTAATTCTTTCGGCTGATACAACGCAATATAGGCCAGATAATCAAAACGTACATCAAACCATGGTAGCGGCTGTTTAGACATGTCCCGCACATCCAGCAAAGCTTTACGCCCCTTTACCGGAACCGTGCGTGATAATGGCGCCATATCAATATGTGCTGCTGAATTTTCCGGTGCTGCAACGTTATCAGGAGCAGAAGATGCCGCTTGCGCAGCAGACACATTCTCTTCTTCAGAAACTGTGTCATCAATAACTTTTTCATCAGTGGCCGAAGTCTCAGATTGTTCGGCGGATGAATCATCAGTTTTATTTACTTCCTCAGCCGGCGGCACAGTTTTAGTGTTCATTACAGACTGTGCCTCCGCACCATCCCGTACTGAATTTACCTGACTGTCCAGTAAAGCGTCTTTATTAGCATGCCCGAACTGTTCGCGTAATTGTTTGCGGTATTGGCTTTCCTGATAAATATTATAGGCCAGTACCAACAGAATAATCGCAGCACCTATCACCAGCACAATCATTACAGAATCACTCATTACATTCCTACCAGACAATTTGCGAAAACCGCAACTTAATTAACAGTTGAATGGAATTATAACTAAAAATACCCCTGCCGGCAGCCATAAACTACAAAAGCCACTGATATTCTGTCACTATCGGTAAACCATTACTGCGCAGCATATCCCATTCAAAAAAATGCCCCGGATCCGACTTTCGCCCCGGTGCTACATGCTGATGGCCGGTAATCGCCTGAATCGGATAGTGCGCACACAGCATCTGCAATAACGCATCCAACTGCGTATACTGAGATGGCGTAAACGGTTCGAAATCACAGCCTTCAAGCTCAATTCCGACTGAAAACGCATTACAGCCATCCTTGCTGTTAAAACGTGATATTCCGGCATGAAAAGCCGCGTCATCACAGGAAACAAACTGAATTATCGTTCCGTCCCGTTCCAGCAGAAAATGGCTGGATACCCGCAATCCGGTTAATGAACGCATAAAATCATCCGGTTCAGCAGCATCAATCTGATTAGTGAACAAACGCTGTACTGCCTGCTGCCCGTATTCAAACGGTGGTAAAGAAATATTGTGCAATACCACCAGCGATACCTCAGTCTGTGCCGGACGCCGGCTGAAATTCGGTGACGGTACATGAATACATTGCTGTAACCAGCCATCTTTCCATACCGGCTTTTGTTCGCCCTGCATCCTCTTCACCCTTGTAATAAAAGTGTTTACCTTAATACAGCTCTTATCCGGCGTCTACTTTTTGTGAAGAATCAGACAGAAATCCAAGCTAAGCAATCGTCTCCGGTGTGTATTCTGAAAAAAGAAAAAAACGACCTTATTAAACATATAGAATTTCAAAATCACACTTGTGCAACTAGAAAATAACTAATTTTTAACAAATAAACAGCAACATAGATAAGAGAACACAGAAAACACTTGCCAAGCCGGCATATATCTGGTTTAATGCGCACTCTTCCCCGATGGCCAGATAGCTCAGTCGGTAGAGCAACGGACTGAAAATCCGTGTGTCGGCAGTTCGATCCTGCCTCTGGCCACCATTAATAACCGCTGAATGCGGTTATTTTTTTGCCCGTTGAAAATATAAAAATAAATTAAATAATTGTATGAAATTTAAAATTTAAAAATTTTTCTTATTTAATGAAATTAAATTTATATTAGTTGCTAATATAATCAATAACGGTCAAATAATTCAAAAAATCAAACTACAACACCCTGACTTATAGTTATCCTAAATTCTATTGAGCAAATACCGTACAGTTTAAATTTAGAATAAAATATTTTTTAATTATCTAAAAACTCGAAGCAATTAAGGAATAGAAATGAATAACCAAGAACAATTAGAACCCATTGATTTCCTATCTGAAGATGGTCATTCATATTCAATTTTTACGCTTGAAGATCATCTAAATGAGGCTAAAACCCAAAATAATGAAATTATTTATACCTGTGAGGCCACAAGTAAAAAAATAAAATCAGAACCAAAATTTATCTCATTAGAAGAATTACGCAAAAAATATAATTCATTATGTGGAAATAGTCATAAAATTAATAAAAAAATAAAAAAACTAGAAAATTTGCTGAAAACTACTATAAATAAGAATACATTTCTAACAGAAAAACTATATAAAGCAAAAATTAAAATTCAAGAGTTAGAAAAGCAAAAAGATAATCCAGCACAGACTACAATTATTCATAATTTAACAATTTATAATAATAAATTAACATCACAAATTCAAAATTTACAACATGAGCTCATAGCATTAAAACGAACTAAACCTATTATTGTAGAAAAAAATATCAGGGCTGAAAAAAAATTAAAGCGACTGAATAATGCTTCTATTGAACTAGAAAATAAGAAAAAAGAAATAGCAAATACACTTACAATAAGAGCCCGTAATGCTGGAAAAGCGAAAAAAAGCCCTTACGAAAAAACCGGAACAAAAGAAGCAATGAAAGAATATTGGTTACGGGCAAAAGATAATTTTACAGAACGAGGAGCAAAGCAACAATTTATAGATGATATGCGTGAAAAAGCACTAACAAATATTTTACCTATGCCTAAAAATAGCAATTTAACTGAAAAAACAATTAGAAACTGGATGAAAGACTTTGAACAGGAAATGAGTAAATCATCAAGCTGATTCCGGAAATCAACACGCTATTTCAGGAAATCAGCATGCTAATTCATTTAACTGATTCTTGGCATTAATTAATCTTTTGCCTGTACTGACCAATTACAAAAAAGGCAAAAGCATGACAAATAAGCTGATCAAAGCTATTAAAATTTTCACACTCAAAACTTCAGATATAGATATTACATGGGTAAGAACTATCTTAAACCATAAGTTTGATAAAACACATTTTCTCAAACTTAGCCAGTTAGTTATATTCTATAAAGCATGGTTAGCAAATCAATATTATATACCGTATTACTTTGTGATATTACCCGATAAGCTAACAATAAATGCGGGAGTTAAATAATGAATAATATTACTACTGCTATTTTAGCTAAAAAACAAAGTGATGTGACTACTCAGTCACTACCAAATACCAGTTACGCTACTCAGCGTAGTTTTATTCTGCAATGCTTACGTAAATGTCCTCATAGTACTTTGGAACTGCGTGCATTAGGTATTTGTAGTCCGGCACCACGTATTAATGAATTACGCAATAAAGGGTATGTAATTAAGACAACACGCAGGCATGAATACGATTCTGCTGGTGTAATACACAGTATTGCCGTATATACTCTACTAACCAGTAGGAACAGATAATAAATTTATTAATTTTAATATCTGAATTCAGCAATAGAAAAAGTTAAACAGTGTTTTATGCTTTTTCTATTGCTGTTATTTTCAGTAAACCATTTATTTGGTAATTCCAGATACATTTACTGTTAATAAAATATTTACTTGCCTAATAATGTTATTAGCATTTTATTAAATAATTGTTGATCATTACCCAAAACAGCAAAAAACTGTTTATCAATTTGTTCTACCAGTGGCACGGTTTTATTGGCCATATCGAAACCGCTTTGTGTCAGTGTAATTGATTTGGCACGACTGTCTCTGGCTGACACCGCACGGGTTATGTATTCTTTTTTTTCCAGATTTTCCAGAATTTGTGAGATGGTCATTACATCAATATTAGTTTTACCGGCCAGTAAAACCTGAGTTATTTCTTCATTGAATTGAGACTGATAAGCCAGTGTAGCCAGTACAATAAATTGTGGATGGGTAATTTTATGTGTTTTCAGACAGTTTTTAATCTGATTATGCCAGGACGAATAAGTTTTCATAAAAGTAAAACCAATTGAATCTGAATCATTGGTAAATCGGGTGCGAAACTTATTGTCCTTACTCATTTTCAGCTTTCAACAAGATGATTTAAAGCATATGCTTTGTCGATAATATCATCTGAGATTTGCTTTAGAAAAGCATAAGAGGATTTAGCATCAAGTTTTTGCTCCGGTCTCAGGGCAATTTCAGATTTTAATGCATACTGATTTTGCGAAAGGTTTACTATCTGATGTGAAAAAGATAATACGCCGATATCCGGCATATTAAATTCTTCGGTGAATTCCTGATTGATGATTACTTTTGATAATGTTACCGGCATTTCAGGTACATTCCGGAGTTTAAATATTCCCTGTACGCCTGTTTTAAGTTCACCGAAAAAAAGGAAGTTTTCAAGATCAGTTTCCCATAGTTGTCTTAATGAAAGCTTTGTATAGTATGGCCAGATTTGTTCCGGTTTAGCTGATGTTGGTAAGGTAAATGTGATTGAAATTTTATTCATTGTTCCTCCTTATATAATAAGTAAACTTATTATATGTTTACTTATTAAAACATACAATATAATTTTATTTAGCTGTTGAGGCCTGTTCCGGTTAAGCAGTGATTTAAGTATGCAACTAACCTGCGAAGAGCGGATAACGGGCAATTTAATGATTATTTGCCCGAAAGTTGCTATCGATAATCTGAATAAACAATTGAAATTATAATTTTTCTTATAAATGAAAATAATTATTATTATCTTTTAAAAAAAGTTAACTCTGTATAAAATGTTCTGCGGTGAAGTAATTTATTTGAAATTCTATTTTGTCATTACTCATTTATGTAGCAGCCGACAACAATAAACGGGAGAAAGTTTATATGCAATCTGACAGCTCTGAATTACAGCAACAGGATAACTTAGAATCTAATCGGGATAGTTTTCTGTATCGCGGGAAATACGATGAGATAGTGGCAGATGCATTCTGCTTTCTTGATTCTATCCGGCATAATCTGTTTGATTATCCACCAGATAAAACTGCTCTGTTCTATGATGGTGAAGCAATCAGTTACGTTCAGCTGGGTAAAAATGTGGCTCAGGTAATGGCTGCACTGCAACAAAAAAAATTACGTGCCGGTGCGGTAGTGGCAGTTTGTCTGCCTAAAAGTGCTGAGCATGTTTATGCGGTTCTGGCCTGTGCTCTGACGGGTATTATCTGGTTACCGGTTGATATGGATGCACCAGAAGCCAGACGAGATTATTTACTGTCTAATAGTCTGACGGATCTGGTGATTAGCAAAACGCCGGTAACCGGCCGGCAATATGTACTTATTGATGATGCCCTGACTGCACAAGGTTTCAATCATTCGAAATGCTGCTATCAGCTGAATACTGAAGCAGCCTATTATTTATATACTTCCGGCAGTACGGGAACGCCGAAATGTGTGGTACTGAATAATCTGGCTACTGCCAATGTACTCGGACAAACCATCAGCCGGTGGCAGGCTGATCAGGATGATGTATTGATGGCTGTAACGCCCTTTCATCATGATATGTCGGTTTTTGATGTTTTTGGGGCAATGGCTCTTGGTGCTTCTCTGGTTATTCCTACTGCTGCCCAGGCCAAGGATGCAATGTCATGGGCTGAGTTACTGACAGCTTATAATATTAGTATCTGGGTAAGTGTTCCGGCTATTGTGGATATGCTGTGCAGCGTTGCCAGTAAAGAACAATTGCAGTCTTTGCGCCTGATTGCACAAGGTGGTGATTATATTAAGCCGGGTCTGATTCAGTTTTTGCGCCGGCAACTGCCACAGGCGCGTTTGTTTTCGTTAGGCGGTCCGACGGAAACAACTATCTGGAGTATATGGCATGAAATAACTGCTGAAGATATTGATGTGATTCCTTATGGTAAAGCACTGGCACATAACCGATATTATATTCTGGATGAGCAGTTACAGCCATGTGCTATTGGTGAGGTGGGACGAATGTATATGTCGGGCGTGAATCTGTCTAACGGTTATTTGCTCAATGGTCAGTTGCAAACCGGGGATTTTGTGTCTCTGGGATGTGATGAAGAAAAAATTGCTTTTCGCATGAGTGATTTGGGGTATATGCGAGATGATGGCAATATTATTTTTGCGGGACGTACTGAAGGTTATCTGAAAATAAAAGGTGTGAGGATTTCTGCGGCCGAGGTTGAGGCTGCACTGGCTAAATCCGGCTATTTTCAGGACAGTCTGGTGATGTGCTGTACTCACCCGGTAACACAAATGCATGAACTGGTGGCGGTGTATACGTTGCCGGCTAATCAGCCCGATGCGGATATTAATGCTTTGAAAACATGCTTGATGGCTGATTTACCGAAATCACATATTCCGACCAGATGGCTGATGATTGAAGAAATTCCGCTAACCCGTAATGTTAAAGTAGACCGTAAACTGATACAGCAGATGGCACAGGAACGACTGTATCAGGCTACGCTGCCACAGGCCAAAGTGACAGCGACACAAGAACAGGCTGTAACTGATGATATTCTGGCTATTTTTCGTGAATGCCTGCCCCAGACAGCAGAGAATGCTGTGAATATTTCTGCCCGAACTGAAATTCTGGATACTGGTATGCGTCTGAAACAGTTAATTATGCTCTCAGACAAGCTTACACAACAGTTTGATATTCGGCTGGATACGGCTGTTTTGCTACGCTGTAAAACAATACAGGATGTGGTGAATGAGATAAGCAGGAGAATGCCTGAATAATATCTGCCGGAAATTATTAAACAAAGTACTTAAAAAATTTAAGTACTTTGTTTATCTGAATCTTTATGCCGATGCCTGTTTAGCCAGATCATTTAACAGCTGTTGCACTTCTTTGGCTATTCTCTCGACCAGTACAGTCGGATAACGATGTGCCTGATAGGTAATAATCATGCTCAGGCTGTACTGATTGTTAATCTGATTTTCCATAATTTCGAAGTGCAACCCGAACATGGATTCATTGCGCTCCGGTAATATCTGCCGGTAAGGTATGGCACCCCGGGCTGTGTTTAGCTGACCATTTAAAGCATTGTTTGAATGAATGTGAATATAAACATCAAACATTAATCCTTCGTTATCAGGAATACCTAAAGCCTGCTGAATATAGTTAATCGGAATATCGGCATAATCCATGGATTCGTTGATTTGTTCACTGGTGTCTGCCAGCAATGCGGTAAATGATTGCTGTGGGGTAAAACGGGTACGATGGGCAACCATGGTTGTGAAGTAGCCAACGGTATCAAAATAATTGGGATCAGTACGGCCGGATGCTGAGGTGCCGATGACGATTTCGTCTAAATTACCCTCTTTTTGCAGTATGGTGGCAATAGCGGTATAAAACACGCTGAATATTGAAGCATGATGAAGTTTGGCAAATGCGGAAATATGCTGATGAAAAGCAGAATCAAATCTGATTTCCAGCCATTTCACCTGCGGAGCAGTATTTTCCGGCAAGGTAATGGTATCTGTGTTCAGGGTTAAGCCTTTTTTTGCTCCTTGTAAGCGGCTGCGCCAGTAGTCAAGATGCTGACGGTTAATACCGTTTTGCTGCTGTCTGCGTGCAAATTCATGAATAGCGGGTACGGTATTTGCCCATACCGGTGCCTGCCCTTGCAGCCGTGCGGCATAAGCATGGCTCAGATCAGTCATGATGGTATTTAAAGACCATTCATCTATTACCATATGATGTACCAGAAACGATAAAACTGTGTTGCCGTTATCTGCTGTTAACAGCCGGATTCTGAGAGGCAGTTCACGAGTCAGATCAAATTTATACGCCGCTTCACCGGACAGTGTTACTCCATGGCTGTCGCTGACCGGCCAGAACCATTTATATTGGTTAAGTTCGGCTACGGGAACTGTATATTGTCTGGTTTGCTGTTTATCGGTTTTAAACAGGGTACGCAAGCCGATATGACGTATGATTAAATCATTAAATGCCTGATGCAGGATTTCTTCATTGACCGGCTGCTGAAATTCGATGGCAAACGGTAAATTGTAAATAGGGCTGAAATCAAAGGCACTGTATGCCTGCCATAGAAAATCCTGTGCCAGTGTTAATGGCGCACTCTGATCCGGCTGTACTTCGGCTGCGGATACTGCCGGCTGCTGCTGACGGGCAATTTTTGCCAGTGCGCCTGCTGTAGGCGATTTAAAAAAATCATTAAAATTCAATTTAATACCATGATTTTTTTGTAAATTACCTATCACCCGTGTTGCCAGTAGTGAATGTCCGCCAAAATCAAAAAAATCATCGTCAGCAGTCATATCGGGCTCTGCCAGTGTATTTCTGAATTCTGCCAGTATGATGTCTGGCAGCGATTCTGTATTTGCAGGCTGAGCCGGTGTTGCCGGTATATTCAGTACAGTTAAATCTAAAGGCAATAATTCGAGCTGATGCGGTGCTCCGGTATTGCTGGTGTAAGTAGCTTGAATTTCCTGAATTAAATCATCCAGAGTAAATTGCTGAGCCAGTATCGGATGTAAACGCAAAGCCAGAAAAACTTTGTTTTCTGTGCTGATTACTGTAACCAGAAAGGGGGGTGTTGTTTCCGGCTGCCATGATTGCTGCATTAGTTGCGCCAGAAGGGTAATAAGCTGTTTTTCCTGTATTTGCTCTGTTTGGATACAAGCTGAGAAATCAGCATCGGGATATTTATATAAATCTCCGTCATCGGTAAATTGATAGCGAACATTTAAGTCTGTATGGATTTCCAGTAAATGCACAATGCTTTTATGCAGTATGGTTAAATCCGGATATGGGTTTACCTGCCACACCGCTAGTTGATATTTTACCTGCTCCGGTTCCTGCAATTGCTGCATCCAGATAAATTCTTCGTGCTCATTTGCGATAGAAGGAGCAGAATCTGTATTTAACGTTAACATATTATTAATCCTCTCTTGCCGTATCAGTTATTCATGACTGTCTTCACTCATTCTGGTAATAATTATTTAACCAGTTAACTTAAATTAACATCGGAAGAGATTTGTGCTATCTGTCTGCTCTGTTTATCAGAGTCAGAATTTTTATTTTTATTAATAATACTTTACAATACATTTAAAATGATAATACAATTGATTTTCATTTTCATCAACTTTAATTGTTTCTAATTTTATTTAATGTTTTGATTTATGCCGTAAAACAGCAGCATAAGCAGCGGATCGACATAAAGAGCACTTTCCTGAGGAGAATCAATGCTGAGTCTGTATCAGCTGATGCCGGAGCAAAATTTAACTTACCGGCTTACGGTTTTATATGGTGATGACTTTGTGACAACGGCTGTAATCAGTCATTGCTGTAGCAGGATATATCACTGATGTACCGTATTCTGATCAGTGTATTTATTGTTTTATGTATTGTGTCTTTGCTGGTAGGCACTGATCCGGTTTCATGGACAGGTCTGCTGTCCGGTTCTGATGCTGACTGGTTAACTGTCAAAGCCAGCCGCTTTCCCCGTCTGATTGCGATTGTGCTCACAGGTATGGGACTTTCTATCGGTGGTGTGATTCTGCAACATATTGTCCGCAATAAATTTGTGGAGCCGGAAACAGCTGGCGGGCTGGATGCAGCCAAACTCGGCATTCTGGTTTCGCTGGTACTGCTTCCCTCTGCCGGTGTGCTGAGTAAGATGCTGGCAGCTCTGCTGTTCTGCTTTGTTGCCGGACTGATTTACATCTGGATTATTGCCAGAATCCGCTATCAGCAGATTGTGCTGATTCCGGTAATCGGGCTGATGTATGGCTGTGTTTTAAGTGCTGCGGCTGAGTTTTATGCCTATAAAAATAATCTTTTACAAAATGTTCAGGGCTGGCTGCTGGGAGATTTTTCCCGTGTGGTGCAGGGGCATTATGAATTGCTGTATGTGCTTGTGCCGGTAATTATTCTGAGTTATGTATTTGCCAACCGGTTTACTGTAGTGGGTATGGGACAACAGATGGCTGCCAGTCTGGGCGTAAGCTATAAAACAACTGTGGCTATTGGATTGATGCTGGTATCAGTTACTGTTGCGGCTACGGTGATTACGGTTGGTTCTATTCCTTTTATCGGTCTGGTGATTCCGAATCTGGTGGCGATTAAATATGGTGAACATTTAGCCAGAACTTTACCCGTTGTTGCGCTGGGCGGGGCATGCCTGCTGCTAGGATGTGATATTACCGGCCGTTTGCTGATCTACCCCTTTGAAATACCTATTGGCCTTACTGCCGGTGCGGTTGGCGGCATTGTCTTTTTGCTGCTGATTTTACGGGGGCTACGATGATGAATCGCAAATTCTGGCTGCTTTGCGCCGGTATTGCCGGACTGGCGGTATTTTTTATGCTGTTTGATTCCGGCCTTGATTTTGAATATGTGCTGCCCAAGCGATTACTGCGTCTGGCTACTATTTTGCTGGCAGGTATTTGTATTGCGGTTTCGTCTGTGGTGTTTCAGACGCTGGTAACTAACCGGATTCTGACTCCGGCAATTATGGGTTATGAGGCAGTATATCTGTTCTGGCAGGTCTTGCTGCTGTTCTTTCTGGGGCAAAGCAGTCTGGGGCTGCTGGGGCTGAACGGGAATTTTTTTGCTTCAGTCGGATTAATGCTGTTTTATTCGTGGCTTATTCATCATTATCTGCTGCCGCGTGCACGCCACAGTCTGTGGTTATTGCTTTTGTTCGGTATGGTGCTGACCATGGTTATCACCACATTAACGCAGTTTATTGTGCTCAAAATCAGCCCGGGCGAATTTTCTGTTTTTCAGGGAATTAATTATGCATCTTTTAATCATTCCGAAACGCAGACGCTTTTATATGCTTTTGTCGCCATGCTGGCTGTAGGACTGGTGGGATATCCGTATCTGACTACTCTGGATGTGATGGCTCTGGGAGAGGAACAGTCTGTTTCGCTTGGTGTCGATTATGCCCGTTATGTGCGCTGGGGATTCGGTCTGATTGCTGTACTGGTCGCTGTTTCGACCAGTCTGGTTGGTCCGACTGCCTTTATGGGGGTATTTATTGCCAATATGGCTTATGCCTTCGTCGGCCATTATCAGCATAAACGGATTCTGTTATTTGCCAGTGCGGTAGCTATTGCGGTGTTTCTGATTGCTCAGATTCTGGTGGAGCATGTGTTTAATTATAAAACGACAGTCAGTATCTTAATTAATCTGATTTGCGGGGTGTATTTTCTGCTGCTTATTGTCCGTCATCGAGGAATGGCATGATTTCTATTCAGAATATTTCCAAAGTATATGGTCATCGGCCGGTGCTGAACAATATTAATCTGGAGCTGCCGATGCAGCAGGTAATTGCATTGATTGGCCCCAATGGTGCAGGGAAATCCACTCTGCTGATGATTCTGGCACGGCTGCTTTCGCCGACTAAAGGCAATATTCTGTTTGATAAGCAGGATATTGCCGGCATCCGCATTGCTGATTATGCCCGTCTGGTCGCAACGCTACGGCAATCTCCTTATTTCGGTTTGCGGCTGACGGTTAAGGAGCTGGTTTCGTTCGGCCGTTTTCCCTACGGGCACGGGATACTCTCAGCCAGAGACCATCAGGTTATGGACGAGGCAATCGATTTTCTGGGGCTCAGTGCCCTGCGTGATGCGTATATAGATGAATTAAGCGGCGGGCTGCGGCAAATGGCTTTTCTGGCGATGACTATTGCTCAGGAAACCAGGATTTTGCTGCTGGATGAACCTTTAAACAATCTGGATATGAATCATGCAGTACAAATCATGGCAGCAATCCGGCGTCTGAGTGAAGAACAGCGGAAAACTGTGATTATGGTGGTTCATGATATTAATTTTACTGCAAATTATTCAGATTATATTGTCGCATTAAAACAGGGACAGTTAAGTTTCAGCGGTCCTGCTCAGGAAGTCATTACTGAAGAACGCCTGAGTGAACTGTATGAGCTGGATTTTGAAATTAGTCACAATAAACATGGTTATGTCTGTCAGTATTTTCAAAAGTCGAAAGGTAAAATATGAACGGGAAACTCAAAAAATGTGCTGTCAGTCTGCTGGGGCTGATTGCAGTAGCAACAATGGTGACCATATCCGGCTGTGATAAAAAGCCGGTTTCTGCGTCTTCGTCTGCGGTACAGAAGCGTACTGAGCCGCTTATTATCAAGCATCAGCTTGGTACAACTACAATTGATCACATTCCGCAGCATGTAGCCGCAATGGATATGAATGAAGTGGACTTTCTGGATCAGTTAAATGTGCCTGTTGCCGGAATGCCCAAGGATTTTATTCCGCATTTTCTGGATAAATACAAACAGAATCATGATGATATTGCCGATTTAGGTGGCATTGTGCAGCCGAATATGGAACGTATCCATACTCTGAAACCTGATTTGATTTTAATGACTCCAATTCAGAAAGACCATTATCAGGAACTGACGCAGATTGCACCTACGCTCTATTATGAAATCAACTTCAATAACAGCGAACACGGGCATCTGGATACCATTAAAAATCATCTGCTGACTCTGGGTAAGATTTTTAACCGTGAAGATTTAGCCCGCACCAAGGTTGCTGAGCTGGATACGGAAGTCAGTAAAGTTCGTGCCGTGACTAAAGACCGGCCGGAAAAAGCGCTGGTAGTACTCTATAACAATGGCTCTTTCAGTAATTATGGGGTGGATTCACGCTACGGCTTCGTTTTCAGTGATCTGGGGGTCAGACCGGCCAGTAATGATCTCAGCACCAGCCTGCACGGACAGCCGATTTCCAGTGAATTTATTAAACGGGCTGATCCGGACATTCTGTACATTATTGACCGTACCTCAGTTATGGAGCATCAGCCGGTGATTAGCGCTGCACAGGTAACTAATCCGTTATTACGCGCTACCAAAGCATGGAAAAACAACCGGGTAGTCTTTGTGGATGCCGATGCATGGTATACCACCGGAGCCAGCCCTACTTCGATGCGACTGCTTATGCAGGATGTGATGAAAGGCTATCAATAACTTTGTTTTAATTACAGCAGAATAATAAGCTGTATAAATAAGAAAACCAGACCCTACCAATAAATCCATCCGTTAAATGTATTGCGTGAGTTTAGTTAACAAGGAGAAATCTATGGGTAAACACGCACATCACCGCAGGCAAGAGGCTTTGCCTGCGGTCAGACACCGAAGCAAAAATTTTCTGCATCCGTTCACTTCCTCACCCAAAGCGCTGATATTGAGTATTGCCAGCGCCATGCTGCTTTACACTCCGGTTATATATGCGAAACCGGCTGATGATAAAGCCAAACCTGCAGTGAAAAAAACAGCTACCGAGAATACTCAATCCACTGGTGAAGCTGTTCTGGCTGATGTGGTGGTGGAAGCAGGCGGAAAAACAACTTACTCCGGCGGTTTTGTGGCTAAAGACAGCCGTCTTGGTTTTCTTGGCAATAAAACTGCGATGGAAACGCCATTTAATACCGTTAGCTATACCAATAAATTCGTTGAGGATTCTCAGGCAAGAAATGTCACTGATGTCATTGCTGCTACTGACCCTTCGGTATTTACCAATGGCGCTATCGGCGGCTGGAGTGAAAATTACTATATCCGCGGCTTTCAGTCCGACACCAACGATATGTCGATGAATGGTTTATTTGGTATTGCCCCCTATTACCGTACACCGCCGGCCATGTTTTCACGCATTGAGGTATTGAAAGGACCGTCCGCACTGTTAAACGGTATGCCGCCTGCCGGTTCTGTTGCCGGCACAGTTAATCTGGTATCCAAGCGCGCAGGTAATGAACCATTGCTGCGGATAACGCCTACCTATATGTCTGATTCACAATGGGGCGGCACCATTGATGCCAGCCGCCGGTTCGGACAGAACAAACAGTTCGGGATCCGGGTTAACGGGGTTTATCAGGATGGCTCCGGCCCTGTAAGAAAACAGGACTTGAAAACCCAGCTCGGTTCAGTCGGGTTGGACTGGCGCGGCGACCGTGCACGGGTTTCTGCCGATATCTATATGGCCAATGACAAGGTGGATGGAGTGGTACGTGGTATCAATCTGGGTAAAAATATGAAAGTACCCTCACCGCCAAATCCGAAAACGCTGATTAACCCCGACTGGTCATATGTCAGCAATAAAGACCGCGGAGCCATGGTGCGCGGTGAATTTGATATTACAAACAATATTACTGCTTATGCGGCTTTCGGGCGCAGTAAAACCAATTATAAATACAATGGTGCTACTTCAGCCAATTTACTGGATAACAAAGGCACCATTCAGACCATAATGGCGCAGCTGGCATTTGATCTGGACAAGAAATCAGCAGATGTGGGCTTTAAAGGTCAGTTTGATACTGGTCCGGTAAATCATCAATGGGTAGTTAATACTACTTACTACAAGCATAATCAGCATGATTTTGGTGTCAGAAGTATTCCATGGGCTACATGGATAACCAATATGTATGATCCGACATGGGGTAAGTCTGTACCCTTTGATGTTCCGCCAATTTCCAGAAGCTCACTGCAGCTCAGAAGCTATGGGATGGCCGATATTATGTCGTTCATGGATGATAAACTGCAGCTGACTTTAGGTCTGCGCTATCAGGAAGTCAAAAGTGATAATCTGAGCCTGATGGGTAAACCTGTTTTAACTGAATACAAAAAACACGCATTGACTCCGGGCGTGGCTATTCTGTTTAAAGCCACAGATCATGTATCACTTTACGGCAATTATATTGAGGGTTTGACCAAGGGTAATTCAGCCCCCATTACAGCAGCTAATTATCCCAAGGTGTTTGCTCCGTATAAAACCAAGCAGACTGAGCTGGGAGTAAAATGGGATTACGGCAATCTGGTTAATTCTTTAAGCATATTTGAAATTAAAAAACCCAATAGTTATACTGATCTGAGAACCAATGAGTTTACATCCGGCGGTCAGCAGCGCAACCGCGGTATTGAATGGACGTTTATAGCCTCGCCGATTGAAACAGTACGTCTGATAGGCGGTGCCAGCTACATTAAACCGGAGCTGACTAAACTGGCAAATCATGCCAATGAAGGAAATATCGCTACGGGTGTGGCTAAAGTACAGGGTAAGCTGGGTGCGGAGTGGGATATTAAAGCCGCAGCCGGCATTGTTACTCTTTCTGCCAATGCTACGGCTGTATCCAAACAATATCTGAATCAGGAAAACAGTTTATCGGTACCCGGCCATACTGTATTTGATATTGGTGCCCGCTACAATGCCAAAGTATCCGGCCATCCGTTTACGTTGCGCGCGGAAGTGAAGAACGTAACCAACAAAGCATATTGGGGCATGCCGCGCCTGTCCAATCTGTCTTTAGGTGCACCGAGAACTTTCCTTTTATCCGGTTCGTATGATTTTTAAAAAATTTCCGGCCTGTTAAAAAATCGCCCTTTCGGGCGATTTTTTATAAGTGGCAGTTTATTGCGGTAATCCGTATTGCTGAAAGGCCGAGTATTCCGGTACCCGGTAATATTGCCTGCCCAGAAGCTGATTAATAATCACACCATTTCTGGTTGCGCCCATACCCAGATCAGGGGAACCAACCCCCTGCTTGGCGATTTCGGCATTCTGAATAAAAATCCGCCCTTTACCGCTATCACAGCGTACAGCGGTAAAGTCTTCATTAACCAGATAGTCATTGTGCTCATCTGTTTGCAGAACACTGCCTTTCAGCTCTTCAAACCATTGCGGCCACTGATGATGGTAGCCGGTGGCTGCCACAATTGCATCTGTCTGAATGGTTTGTTGCTGATTAAGCTGGGTATGCAGACAGGTCATATTAATTACGCCGGAAGGCAGTATTTCTACCGACTGCACGTCACAATTAGAAAACAGTGTCAGCCCTGCCGGTGCACCGGCAATGGTTCGTTCGTACAATAAATCATAAATATCGCCAATGGTGGCAAAGCTGATCCCTTTATAAAGCTGCCCCTGACCGGCACTGACTTCACGCCGTTTCTGCGGTGTCAGTGTCTGGAAATAACGCATATATACCGGAGTAAAGCACTCCTGTCCCAGTTTGGAAAACTCCATCGGATGAAAACCGGCAGAACGGGTAATCCAGCGGATTGACGCGCCTGCCCGGATTTGTTCCGGCTGCAATGCGCGATAAAGAGCCAGCACACATTCAGCAGCACTTTGCCCTGCTCCGACCACGGTAACCTGTTTACATTCCTGCAATTGTTTCTGCATATAGGTAAATTGCGCTGAATGCTGTATCAGCGGGTGGCTGGTGTTTTTCAGCCACTCAGGATGGTAAGGTTTGGTACCCACACCAACAGTAATATCTTTACTGGAAAAAATCTGTCTGTCTCCGGCTGCAGATTCACTTTCGAGAATAAATCTTTCCTGACGATAATCATAACTTACTGCCTTGACACAGGCATCGAAATGACAGGATGGCAACTGGCGTACTGCCCAGCGGCAATAATCATCATATTCCTGACGCGGAATCAGAAAACGGTCATAGTAATAAAACTGATACAGACGCCCCTGCTGACACAGGTAATTAAGATAACTTAAGGGATGACACGGATCAGCCATGGTAACCAGATCTGCCAGAAAGGGTACCTGCAATGTGGTACCAGGCAATAATAGGCCAGCATGCCAGTGAAAAGTAGGCGTTTTATCCAGAAATACTGCATTGACTTCTGAATGACCAGATAATAATGCCGCCAACCCCAGATTAAAAGGACCAATCCCAATACCTGCCAAATCCGTTTGCTTTATATCCATGTTTATTCCGTCCCTATGTACAAAAAGTTAAACATTTAAATATTTACAACATGTAATGCTTTTATACTGAATCCATTTCTGCCCGGATCAGTTGTTCCACTTCCTTCATATTGCGGCAGCTGATTAACTGGCGCGGATTCAGAGTCAGTCTGAAACTGTGATTTATCCGGCTGGTAATTTCTTTTACATGCGCAGGGCGTAATCCGAGCTGGCTGAATGGCCGGGTATGTTCAATAACTATTGTTTGTTCGATATTCAGCGTATCGCGGTAAATATGTTCTAATTGTTCTCTTTGACGGATAACTGCATCAGCACACTGCCCATTCGGATTGATTGTGATACTGGATAATGTCTGATTTAATACGGAATCAATATTTTCCAGACCCTGATCAGCCAGTTGCTGACAGACGCTGACCAGAACTGCGAGAAAATCGTGAATGATGGCTGCATCAATGGCAGCCTGTGCAAAATCAATATTAAACAGCAATGCGCCGTCATCACTGAGCATAAAGCGAATATCTATCGCTACCTGTGGTGTCTGAGTTAACCCGTTAACATAATGAACTGCGCTACCCGCCGGTAACACCGGCCACGATAATCCATTAGTAATAACGATTGGTAAAACCGGTGCTTCACCATGCTGCTCAAATAGTAATCTTGCCAAGTCCACACCGGAAAAGGCCAGATGCTGCAAACCGTCCAGCATATTTTTTTGTAATTTAACCGCCTGTTCGATAAACCCGGTTGCGGATGACCAGCAGACCACAACAAAAGTGGATTGATTGGAGAATTCACCCTTATACAGCGGCAAAACCGGCACCGCTGCCGACAGCAGGCCGGATGTCTGCTGCCAGCGATTTAATACCGCCAGAATCAACGCCATCAATAAGGAATTTTTAAAGAGCCCCTGCCGTAAACCTGACTGACATAATTTATCGAATGTCTGTGCCGGCAATACGGCGCTTTGTCGCTGATAGCGTGAAGTTTCCAGTGTCGCTAAAGGCTGTTTCCAGGGTAATTGCGGAATGCTCGTAACAGGCTGCAACTGTGCCTGCCAGTAGGCAAGTGCTGTGTTATAAGTCTGAATATCCGGTTGCTGCCTGTTTTCAGACAGCAGTGGCGCCTCTTTCAGCTCCGTATCTGTGAATAACTCACACATCAGCGCTGCGATAGACCGTCCGTCAAGAATCAGCGCATCAAAGCGCGCAAAGACAATAAACTGTTGTGCGGATAACTGAAAAAGTGTGATATCCCACGGCGATTCCTGTAAATCAAATATTTCCTGCTGATAACGCCGGCGAAAACTGTCAATTTTTTCGGTAGCGGCTGCCGGCTCTTCTCCACACAGATTGATTTCAGTTAAATTAATAATTACCTGCGGATTTACCCACTGTACACAACGCCTGACATCAATACAGGTTCTTAAGCTGGCATGATGCTGTACCATATCAGCCAGACGCTGCCTGAATGCGGGTAAATCCAGAGTTCCGGCATATTCGCGAAATTCCTGCATCGCCACACCGCCAAGCGCAAAAGCGGTACTTCGGCCGGACAAATAGGATTTTTGCAGAGAGTTTAAAGGGGTGGCTTTTTCATCAGGCTCGGTAATATTCAGGTACTGATTCAATTCAGTTAACGGGCGTGAAAAATATTCCGGCTGCGCAATCAATGTATTCAGCAGAGTCAGAAAACGTTCAAACAGTCCGTTTACCCATGTATCGGCTAATGCATCCAGACGAATATCCCAGTTAATGAGTAAATCATTATTTAGCTGCACAAACTGTGCATCCAGTGCCACCTGCGGCCCCTGTGAAATACACCAGTCCATACTGCCAAAATATTCATGTACCCTGGATGAGAACAGATTTTTTTCAGGTAAATCGACTGCGGCAGTAAATACTACCGGTGCGATTTGCGGCGTAGCATGATAACGCGACAAACGCCGCATTACATTGACACCACTGAATTGCCGGTGATCCAGACATTGCCGCCATTCAGTCGCCAGACGCCGGCAAAAAGTTTCCAGATCAGGCGTTTCAGTCATATCAACATTTAACAGCACCAGATCGGCAAAATCACCAATGGTTCGGTCAATATGAGGCAAAAGCGGTTCCCGCCAGAAAAACGGCACATTAAGCCGGTAAGCACGATCATGGGTGACTTTGCCCAATGTATAGGCAAACAACCCCAGCATCAGAGCAGACAAGGTTAACCGCTGCTGACGGGCAAACCGGCGTAACAGCAATGCCTGCTCTGCACCGATAATTGCACTTAAGCGTGTGCTTTGTGCTCCGGCCGCGGTTAGTTGCTTTAAAGGTAAAGCAGGCGCAGGTGCGATAGTATCCATGCGTGACAGCCACCACTGACGAGCACGCTGTTGCTGTTGGCGTTGGTACAGATCCTGCTGAATCCTGTTGCGCCAGTCATAAAAAAATGGCGGTGAAGGCAGACAGACGGTACTGTCTGCGTAAAACTGAGCCAGATCCTCCATCAGAATCCGGAAGCTGGAAGGGTCAACGGCAATCATATCGGCATCTATATGCAGGCGGAAAACCTGATTACCCAGAAGGCTGACAGAAAAACGTACTGTCTGTCCTTCATCCAGACTAAGTTGCTGATGTGTCCATTGCCGGCGTTTGTCTTCAAGTTTCTGTTGCTGCTGCGCCTCGGATAAATGTAAAAAATTATCTATTTCCAATACATTTTGCGGCAGCGTATCTCTGATTCTTACTTCACCTTCGGCATTCAGTTGCAAACGTAACAGTTCATGCCGCCGGTACAGACATTCAATTGCCTGTCTGAGTTTGTCTAAATCCAGCTGAGTGCCATTGAATTCGGTATACAGATGCGCAGCCACACCACCGAGCATGGCGTCATGCACACGCCCAAACCAGCATGCAGACTGCATTGGAGTAAGTTCACACATTATTTCTTTACTCTGTTGACAAATTTACGATTTTTGACGATGATACAGTTAAATGAAAATGATTACCAGTTTCATTTAACTAAAACTTATCACTACAGCAAACCGTAATTAGCAACCCTGAACAGACCATCAGAAAAATGTTGGATGATTCAATTTATTTTGATTAATCAACATTTTTGTCTGATTCAGCTGGTTTAACAGATAGAAAAAAAGGCTGATAAGATGATTAGCTATACACACTGGCCTGAAGATTTAGCCCGGAAATACCGCCAGAAAGGTTACTGGCTGGATCAGCCGTTAACCCGCGTGCTGACACAAACTGCCAGACAGTTTCCGCAGTCAACTGCCATTATCTGTGGTGAACGGCATTTCAGTTATGCACAGTTAAATCAGCTTTCCGATAATCTGGCAGCCCGACTGAGCGCACAGGGCTTTGGCATAGGTGATACTGCACTGGTGCAACTACCTAATATTGCCGAATTTTATATTGTCTTTTTTGCTCTGCTGAAAGCCGGTATTGTGCCTTTGAATGCACTGTTTAATCATCGTCAGCATGAATTAAAGAGTTTTTTCAGCCAGATTAAACCCCGGCTGCTGGTGGCCTCACGCCATCATGAAGTATTCAGCGGAAATGATTTTCTGACTGAACTGACTGCTTTACAGCTGGCGCCGGCTTTAACTCTAATGCTCAATGCCTTTGCTGATGATGAAAGCCTGCCGGACTGGTATACCACTGCGCAATCTGATATCAGCCATTATGCTGCTACGCCGGCAGATGAAGTGGCTTTTTTCCAGCTTTCCGGCGGCAGTACCGGTACGCCGAAACTCATTCCGCGTACGCACAATGATTATGATTACAGCGTGCGTGCCAGTGCCGAAATCTGCGCTCTGAATCAGCATACCCGATTACTCTGTGCCATGCCGGCAGCACATAATTATATGCTGAGCTCACCCGGCGCTCTGGGTGTATTTCATGCCGGCGGATGTGTGGTAATGGCGGCAAGCCCCGAACCGCTGAGCTGTTTCAGCCTGATTGAACAGCATCAGGTAACTATGGCTTCGCTTGTACCCAGTGCCGTATCTATGTGGTTACAGCAGGCACCTGAACAACTGGAAAAGCTGCACTCACTACAATTAATTCAGGTAGGCGGTGCCAGTTTTCCGGAATCAGTGGCACGACAGGTATTAAATGTTTTCGGCTGTCAGTTGCAGCAAGTATTCGGGATGGCGGAAGGACTGGTGAACTATACGCGGCTGGATGACAGCGAAGAGCTTATTGTCACCACTCAGGGGCGTCCTATCAGCCCGGATGATGAAGTAAAAGTGGTGGATGAAAACGGTGACGAAGTGCCTGCCGGAGAAACAGGTATGCTGAAAACACGCGGTCCCTATACTTTTCGCGGTTACTACCAGAGCCCTGAACACAATGCACAGGCTTTCGATACAGAAGGTTTTTATTATTCAGGTGATTTGGTACAGCGTAACAGCAACGGATATTTGAAAGTGGTAGGACGGGTTAAAGATCAGATTAACCGCGGTGGCGAAAAAATTGCTGCTGAAGAAATTGAAAAACTGATGATTACCCATCCTGATGTTACCGAAGCCGCACTGGTGGCTATTACGGATGAACGTTTTGGTGAAAAGAGCTGTGCATTTATTGTGTCACAGAATCAGCACTTAACTGCTCTGAGCCTGAAACGCCATCTGCTCAATCTGGGTATTGCTCATTACAAACTGCCTGATCAGGTATGCATTGTTGATAGCCTGCCGCTTACTGCCGTCGGCAAAACCGATAAAAAACGCTTACGTGAAACCTTTCAGCAAAATCCTGCCTGAAATAATTATCAGAATGAGAAACGAGAGACAGCATGACTATCAAACAAATCGCTGATTATCCGATGCCTGTTCTGGCACAAATCCCGCAAAATAAAACCGACTGGGAAGCTGATGCTGCGCGCTCTGTATTATTAATTCATGACATGCAGAATTATTTTCTGAATTTTTATCAGCAGGACAGCACACTCATCCGGACAATGATAAAGAATCTGCAAAGTTTGCGCAGCTGGGCGGCTCAGCAACAGATTCCCGTGGTGTATACCGCCCAGCCGCATCAGCAGCATCCTCAGCAACGGGCGCTGCTGAATGATATGTGGGGTGCGGGTATTACTACCGCACCTGTTGAAGAGCAGAAAATAGTTAATGCCCTGACACCACGTCCGGAAGATACCATACTGACCAAATGGCGTTATAGCGCTTTTCAGCGTTCAGATTTACTGGCACACATGCATAACTGGCAGCGTGATCAGCTGATTATCGGTGGTGTTTATGCGCATATCGGCTGTATGCTTACCGCTGCCGAAGCATTTATGCAGGATATTCAGGTATTTTTTGTAGCTGATGCACTGGCTGACTTCTCTGCGGAGCAACACCAGCAAGCGTTAAATTATGTTGCCGGCTGTTGCGGGCAGGTCACCACTACAGAGGCATTGTTGCCGTCAACAAATAGTCTTACCCGTGCATGGCTGACACAAAAAGTTCAGACATTACTGGAAATACCGGAAGAAACCATTAACCCTGAAGAGAACCTGATTCTCTACGGCCTGGATTCTTTACGCATTATGCAGTTTGCCGCTGAACTGAAACAGTATGACATCAATATTGGCTATGATGTACTGGGTCAGCAGCCTTCACTAAACAACTGGTGGCAACTCATTGAAAAACAAAACAAAACTGTTTCAGCCTAGCATTGGCTGCAAATAATTAGCCGGACGCTGCATACAGCTTTAGGAACATAAAACATGACTGACTTAAATCTATCCGGCAAGAGCATACCGCCCGGTCTGGCTCATCAGTGGCGAGTAGCCCTGCCCGGGCTGATAAGCGGTACACTTGCCGCCGTAATTGCCGGTATCGCTATGCTGGCAGGGCTATGGTTTATCATTAAATTTATCGATAACATGAGCTGGTGCTGGCTGAATTATTCACTGGTCAGCTGGCTGCTGGCCGCATTGTTTACGGCCTTGTCCTCATGGCTGGCACATCAGGCAGAAAGCCGCTTTGCGGCGGCTTTACGCCGGATAGTGGCTCAACATTTAATCCGTATGCCGTCCAATATACTGGCTAAACAGAATGAGCAGACACTTAAACAGCTGCTAACCGATGATGTTGCCAGTTTGCATCATATGCTGGCGCATTTACCCGGTGAGATTGCCATATTTACGGTTATTCCGCTTTTATCCATCGGTATCCTTATTTATTTTATCGGCATATCGGCAATATGGGTATTATTACCCGGACTGATTGCTTCTGTTTATTATCTCATCATCATACCGCGCATGACCCGGCGTGACGGTACTGCACGTATGCAGGTAATGCTGGATATCATTAATAAGGCCGATGAATATGTACGCGGGATTCCGGTTTATCGTATTTACGGGCAGCATTCCAGCGCATTAACTGCTTATACAGAAGCAACTGAAAAATTTACCCGTAATATGGTGCACTGGGTAGCCAAGGCAGCCACGCCGGCAGCCATCGCCACTGCTATGCTACAGGCAGTAGCGACATTTGCCATTGGCTACTGGGTCAGTTATACACAGGACACCACTACTCTGGCTGCCACTCTGTTATTCAGTCTGGCCATTGTGACACCGGCATTACGTCTCGGGCATGGTATTGATTACATCAGAGCCGGACGCGCTGCTGCCAAACGTCTGACCGAATTTTTACATCAGCCCTTATTACCGGCCGGAACCATAAATCATCTGCCGGAGCCGGCAGTATTATCTATGCATGATGCAGTTTTTTCTCAGGAAGAACATCCGGTTTTACGCAAACTCAGCTTCACATTTCCCGCCGGTGCCATTACCGCTATTACCGGCCCCAGCGGAGCAGGTAAAACCACTTTACTCAATGCATTAGCCGGATACATACCATTGACATCCGGAACTGTTCAACTGGGTAAGACCGATCTGTCTGCATTACATGACGATACCCGCCACCTGCTGATTCTGTTTATTCCGCAAGGATATGATGTTTTAGACAATACGATTCGTGCCAATCTGGCCTTAACTGCTCCTGATGCCAGCGATGAAGTCATGCAGCAGGCTCTGGCCAGAGCCAATCTGAATCTGGATTTATCAACACCTGCCCGTACCCTGTCCGGCGGAGAAAAGCAGCGTATCTGCATTGCACGGGCTTTTCTCACTCAGGCAGAAATTATCTTAATGGATGAGCCTACCAGTGCGCTGGATGACCAGAATGCCCGGGAAATATTTCAGGCCTTGCAGGAACTGGCTCATACTGCGCATAAAACCATTATCATTGTTACTCACCAGCCGGCTCTGGCCGATAAAGCCGATGCAAAACTGGTACTGGAAGCATTAAGGAGCGAGGCATGAATACAGCAGCCGGCAACAAACACTCCCTTTTTGAAACCATACCGGCCGCCACCAGACCCCGCCTGATTGCTGTCAGCATCGGCTGGATACTGGTTGCCGTACTGGAAGCATGTGCTTACACCATACTGGCTCTGGCTATAGTAAATCAGCAGTCGCCACTGTGGGTAGTGATTAGTGCTGCTATAGCCATAGTGATTACAGTACTGGTTACCCGTAACGGCTTTCTTACCGGCGTACGTCTGGCCGGAGATTTATTTGCCGCACTGGGACGTTCTCTGTCCAGCGCTAAATTATCCTGGTTTAATGACCAGCGCCGTGCGGTTATCAGTAAAACTGCCGGACAGGAAATTCCGAATTTCATGAGCATTCCGGCACATCAGTTGCAGACCTTTTTACATGCGCCCTGTCTCCCCCTGTTTATCTGTATCGGGCTGGCCTTTGTTGCCGGTACAGGCATCATGTTAGCTGCACTGGCGATGATATTGCTGTCCTTACTATTACAAGTATGGGCACAATATGCTTTAAATAAAACTGATGCACAACGCCATCAGACCGAACTGGACAGCACCACGGCAACCATTGAACTGGTTGAACACCTTACTCTGCTGCGTACAGCCGCAGGATCGGCTCATGCGCTGGATACTATCCGGCAGCGCTGGAGCACTCAGGAAAACCTGCTAAGCAAAATTAACTGCAGTGCAGCCAGTGCAACGCTGATAGCTACTTTAGCTAATGTGCTGCCCATGGCAGGTATGGCGGTTTATTGTATTTTATCCGCTCAGAACGATGAATACCTGATACTGGCTGTATTATTACTGATGGGGCGCGCCGGCGCACCATTAAGTGCACTGGCTACTGCCGGTCTGAGCATCAATGATTTAATCAGCTCACTGCGCCACTTTCAGCAACTTACCCATCCGCCGGTACTGCCTGAAACAGAAGAAACGCGCACCCCGAAGCATGCACAGTTATCTCTGCATAATCTGAACTGTATCACCGGCTCGACAACCATTAATCAGGATATCCCCGAAGGTGCGCGCTTACACGTTGCCGGTGTTAGCGGCAGTGGCAAAAGTACCTTGCTGCAACTATGCCTGCGCTTTGATGATCCGGCTATGGGTGAAATCAGATTAGACGGCATTCCGCTGCCTCAACTGTCTTATCAGACACTGACAGACAATATGGCTTATGTCGCTCAGAACCCGATTATTTTTACCGGCACTCTGGCAGACAATATCCGCATCGGCCGTTTTGATGCCAGTGACGCTGAAATCGAAGCTATTGCCAAACAATGTATGCTGGGAACAGTTATCGACCGGACGGATGAAGGCATTCACCAACATGTCGGCCAGCAGGGCTCTGCCCTATCCGGCGGCGAACAGCAGCGCGTAGCCATTGCCCGTGCTCTTATCAAGCATGCGCCGATACTGATTCTGGATGAAGCCACATCAGCACTGGATGAAAGTACGGAACAACAACTGATTGATACTATACTCAGCCAGTCCTGCACCCTGATTTTTGTGTCGCATCGTAGTGCGGCTCCGTGGCAGCCTACCCTGACTCTGGATTTATCGCCGAATATTACATAAACACCAGATATGATTCAGGCAAATACTACTGATTAGAGCCATATCTTAAAATACAGGCTATGCATGTCATTTATATCAGACCCGGGCAGAACAGACTGCCGGCAAAACACTTCTGCCGGCAGCAGAAAATTGCTATTGCCGGTGAATGATTCGCATGCATTATTCAGTCATCACACAATCAGCATCGGCGATAACACCATTCACCAGATATGCATGCCATTAGCCGACACAGCGGTTTTGCATAAAATTGGTCAGATACATAACATCTTTCTGCCGGACAACATCAGACAAAGCCGGCACAAACGCCAGACAGAATTTATAGCCGGCCGGCTGGCGGCAAAATATGCATTATTACAGTATGATTACAGCAACTTTAATCTGAAAACAGGCTCACAGGGACAGCCGCTTTTTCCTGAATCCTTACAGGGAAGTCTGAGCCACACCAGCAATCAGCGCCAATGTCTGGCTATTGCCTGCGTACAGAAAAAACAGCCGACACACCGCTATCTGGGTATCGATATTGAATACCGGCAGCATCAGAGTATTATGAATGAGCATAAATCCACTCTGAGCCTGTTTCTCCGGGCGGCCGAATTACGCTATATAACCGAACACAGTACTGACCTGCCGTTGATGGCGCTGCTGCTTTTTTCAGCAAAAGAGAGCATTATCAAAGCATGGTTTCATCAATATCAGAAACTGATTAATTTTACTGATATAGCTTTCCAGTCGTATCGTCATTCATACCTGAATTTCCTGATTGATTCACCGCTTACCCATGCAAATCCGCAAACAGCAGAAGTTTGTTTCCATTGCACAAAAGAAAAAATAATAACCATTGCATATATCTGAAATAGCTTGTGGCTGAATTTTGCCCAGAACAGAAAATTTTCTGTATTTTTATTATAATTATTGATAATGATTACTATTTGCATTAATATAAACAAACTTACATAGCCTGATTTATCTAGATTTTTCATTACATATAACCCGCATCTGTCTACAGGTAATAAAATGACGATTACAGAATCAAGCGTTGTTTCCCACTCTCCTATTCAATCTCAGGATCAGTTTGCCTGTTTTGCAACCAGACAGCATCACATCAGTGCCAGACATCTTATCCATAAAATACACATGCCGGTTAATCAGTCCGAATCCTGCAATCAGCAGATTGCCGACTGTTTTAATCACATCAAAGCGCAGGGATATACCAATCCCATTCTTATTGCTGCTATTCCATTTGATACCAGAAAAAACGGTACCTTAAATTTTTACAGTGAATTTAATCAAACCTCACCAGCTCACTTTGAGCACAATACTGCCTCAGCAGGCAAAATAGCAAACTCCCTTATCCGCAAAAAATCATTGGTAGAGCGTCAGGCATTCGAACACAGTGTTCAAACAGCTTTAAGCGCTATGGCGGATAAACAGATGCAAAAAATTGTGCTGTCACAGGCAACAGAATTTGAATTTGCCCGGCAGTACAGCCCGGAGGATTTACTGAATATCCTTATCCGGCAAAATCCTGATGCCTATAAATTTATGATTCCTGTAGAAGAAGACCAGTACATTTTTGGTGCCAGCCCGGAATTACTGCTATCGCGCCAGCAGCAACAGGTACGCAGTAACCCGCTGGCCGGCTCCCGACCGCGCCCGGCCATTCCGGAACACAACAGCCAGACTCAGACAGAACTTTATCAGTCGGCCAAAGACAGGTATGAACATCAGCTGGTTATCGATAATATCCGGCACAAGCTCAGCAGCTATTGCTCAGCGTATCAGGCATCAGAAATACCCGAAATTTTAACTACATCAACCATGTTTCATCTGTCATCAGTCTTTCAGGGGCAACTGAAAGCCGATGCGCCCGATGCACTTAATCTGGCACTTCATCTGCATCCCACACCGGCCGTTTGCGGCACACCAACGGATATCGCCAGAGACTTTATTCTCAATCATGAAGGCTATAACCGTCATTACTACAGCGGACTGAATGGCTGGATGGATGCCAGCGGGAACGGAGAATGGGTTGTTACTATCCGCAACGGCTTACTGAATCACAATATTATCCGCCTGTATGCCGGAGCAGGCATCGTTGCAGGCTCAGACGCAGCAGCAGAATGGTTTGAAACCGAAGCCAAAATGCAAACTATGCTCAATGTATTTCAGCAACAGTAACATTATCTGGAGAAACAACCATGCAGCAAGCCATTATCGTTACCGGTGCAGCCCAGGGTATAGGGGCTGCGATTGTTACCAAACTACTCAAACAGCACTATCATGTTATTGGAATCGATAAACAGCCCTATTCGCCGAGCTGGCCGGTTCAACAGATGATTGAAGCCCAGTATCAGACTTACTGGACAAGCATTAGTCAGGATATCACTGCTTTCGAAGAAACCCGTATATTACTCAATACACTGATTAATCAATACAATATAACCGGTCTGGTTAATGTGGCCGGAGTATTAATCCTTACACCGTTGCTGAGTGCCACTGAGGCACAATGGCAAACCAGCCTGAATGTTAATCTGCTGGCGCCCATATTCATCAGCCAGCATTTAGCCGCACATTTCCGGCAGCAGCGACAAGGCTGTATTGTTACCGTCAGCTCTAACAGTGCCCGCATGGCGCGCACTGAGATGGGTTTATATGCCACCACCAAAGCAGCACTCAGCCATTTCTGCCGCAATCTTGCGCTGGAAGTTGCCCCGTATGTCCGGGTTAATATCGTTTCACCGGGCTCTACCCTCACAGCGATGCAACAACAATTATGGACCGACAACGAACCACCGGCCGGAATACTGGATGGTGACTTAACGCAATATCGTCTTGGCATTCCTCTCAGAAAACTGGCTCAGCCGGCAGATATCGCCAATACCGTTTCTTTCCTGCTGTCTGAAGAAGCAGCACAGATCACTATGCAGGAAATTGTTGTAGATGGCGGGGCAACACTGGGCGTCTGATTCGCTTTAAAGAAAACAGATAAAATACGATTTTTATTTTAGTTTTTCTTATGGGTAAAATATGACAATGCGCTAATGAAACGACATGATAAAGGTTACAATGTCGTTTCCGGGTGATTATCTTTAATATATTCCAATATATCAGCCGGCTGGCAATCCAGATACTGACAGATTGCCTCCAGCGTAGCCAGCCTGATGCCTTTTACTTTTCCCTGTTTAAGCAAAGATAAGTTTTGCTCGGTAATACCAATAGCAGCAGCCAGCTCTTTTGATTTCACTTTCCGTTTAGCAAGCATAACATCTAAATTTATTATAATCGGCACATTAAACTCCTGTTAAATAAACTGCTTATTTTCTTCTGCAATCTGGCATGCTTTTTTTAGTATCTGACCGATAATCATAATACTGATAGAAGGGAATAACAGAATTAAATCACTACTTTCAAATGATATCGAAATATACCGATCCGGAAAATGATTATTAAGTGTTAAGATAAACGATAGCAGAGGCTCTGAGAGCAATTGTAAAACCTCCCAAATCACCAAAGCTTTACCAAATGCATAACAGTAATTTGCTGATCTCACAGAAAAATAATCTGCTTTACTGTAGCTTAGAAACAGCAATCTGAGCTGAACGAAACCATAAGCCAGAATCGCAATGATTATGGTATCAATTAAGGTAGCAGAAACTGCCTGCCATAAAGAAAGTCTGGATATATCAATATCAGCATTACCATCACCCATACTATGGGTAATAAAAAATGAATATCCCCCGGAATTCAGTCCGATATTATGAATATCAAAAAATAAAATAATAAAGGAGATATCATTCCGATACCTATACAGAATATAGGAATCAGGGTTAACTGAGACATTAATTTGCAATAACGGTTTAATCGGGAATGTGTTTCAAGCATTACAGTGTTCATGTTTAGTACCTTTTTATAAAAATATAAAAACCAGGCATACAATATCATGTAAATGTAAATTTAACAATAAAAAATTAAAATAAAACGATAATAATTTATTATATAAAATTAATTATTATAATTATTCATCAACCAGATAAAACAATAGCCGGCTTTAATGTCTAAAGTGAACTAAGCCTGTTCCCTGCTGATACAGAATTAATCTTCAGATAACCATTAAACCGTTACAGAATAAAACAATCATTTAAGTGGTCGGTTGCATTATCAAATGTTATAAAAATAATCAGCACCGGCGATGATAAATATATTTATTTAGCATAATTAAAATAAAAACCAGATTAAAACCAGTAAAAGTATTTCTGCTCTGACTACTATTCAGCAAATACAAATTCAGAAACCGAGAGAGGGGACGGGTAATCAAGAATTCTTAAAAGTATAAAAACAGACTTGTTAAACAGTATAGAATACTGGCTTTAGCATATGATTATTTAATTATCGTGTCAGATAGCTACATGTTTGAATGAATGATCGGAACCTGATTCTGAGTTTAGTCAGCGTATTCGAAATCTGCCATGTGGAAAGATTTATCGGAGAAAGTCCATAATGCCTAAAGCTTTAGCCGGAATTTTATTTGCATTATCAGCAGCCGCACTAAATGGTTCTATAGGTATTATCAGTAAATTACTGATGGCCAGTGGATTGAATCCTTATGAAATAGCGTTTTATAAAACGTTTCTGGCTTTTGTTTTTGTTTCACTACTCTTGATACGTACTCCATTTACCCGGCAAATTCAGATAGTTGCCCCTGTATCAGATAATAATATAAAAATCTGGATGCATATCGGTCTGTGTGCTCTGTTTGGAATATTTACTTTGTTTTTCTTTGAAACAATCGCTTACGGGCATGGCAGTGCGGCGAATGTAGTCGTGATACTCATGGCTTCAGCTACGATAGCGGCATTAGTTTTCGGCTGCTTATTATTAAATGAAAAAATTAAAATATCAGCCATTTTCGGTGTTGCTGTTGCAATCGCCGGCATTAGCGTTATTTCATGGTCTGGGCAGGCCTCATTATTGTTATTGATATTTGCCAGTGCCGCAGGAGCCGGTTACGGGCTGTTTAGTGTATTGGTTAAGAAATTCGGTTTACATGGTGGTATTTATCTGACCAGATTTTTATTATTGTTTGGTCTGATCTATCTGGCTATACCCTATTTAGCAACCTTCCGGCAAAACCCTTTTGATTTTCACTGGCAAACCGTTGCAGGGCTGATAGCTTTGGCCATTTTACCTACTATTCTGGGATTTTACTGTACTACCAAAGCACTTGGTTATTTATCCGCTGCTCAGGTTCAGGTAACTGAATTAGCTGAGCCAATATTTGCCATGCTGATGGGCTGGCTGATTCTGTCTGAATTACCTGACTATGCTTTTTTCCTCGGTGCTCTGTTAATTATTACCGGTATTATGCTGATTAATAATGTATTGGGTTTATTAAAAACTTATTTTTTAAAAGAATAAAAATCAGCAAAAGGTAATCACTCTTTTGTAAGTTATCATATCTTTAATCAAAAAATCTGCAATGCTGATACCCTGGCAGAAAATACACTATTCATAATTCCACCTTTAATATATTTTTTATTGATGTTTTATAGCATTCACTTTTATTTATCACCCTGAAAACTAATTTTCTTTAAAGATAAAAAAGCAATCTATAATAGAATTAATTTAGCCAAAAAACTAAACCCGTTGATTCATTCTAATATATAAATTAATTTTGATTTGCAATGTACAAATTTAATAGATTTCTCCCGCAAGAATTAAAATTCGTTCTGAAGAAATCTGAAAAGTTACACTCTTATAATATTAATCTATGCTATTACAAATAAGATATTGAACCAAACGGAGCGGTTTAATATCATAATGCTGATTATCTAAATAGCATTATGATATTGATAAACGTATGGATACCTCATTTAATATAGTATAAGGAACATTAAACGAATTTGATGATATATCATAACTTTTCTCTGAATATCGAGAATTTTATGGTATTAAGGATTGTCATTCTGAATCAAAATAATTCATTAAAGAAAGATTGATAAACAATGATTCAATCATTTTTCTAGCCTACGACAATAAAACAGCATATGGTTTTATACAGTTATATTTTTCATATTCTTCTTTAGTTATATCACTCACTATCATTTTGAATGACTTATATATTATAAAAAGCCACAGAAGATGCGGTGTTGCCACCCATTAATGGAAAAAGTAAGAAACTTCGCTAGTAATTCTGCCTATGACGGCATTCCATTATGCACATCAATCGATAATCTCAAAGCCAGAGCTCTGTATGAAAAGTCAGGTTATAAAATTGATGATCAATTTGTTTACTAATTTTTAGAACTAGATAAAAAGTGCGATATGAAAATTTATGATTTAGCCGGCTAATTTGTTCGTCTTACTTTCTCATCTCTGCTGATTTGGATTTAAATTTTCTTAAATCCAAATTATTTTTTATCTTTTTTGATTTCTCCTGTAATCGACACGCCGCAATAATATCCGTTTTAAATAATTTGCAAATATCAAATATTTCTTTTTCTATCATTCACAGCCATAAAATGGCATTGTTTACTGTTTCTCTCTCATTTTTATTCTTTATTTTAATTTTTACATTAATTTCTTACGTTTAAAGTTAATTATAAATAAGTACATTTATATTTTTTCATGTTAATTCTATATATTTAATATTAATTATTCAGTTTGCTCATACCTTTGTATTAAAAAGTTACAAGATTAAGTTAATCATTTATCTATTCTGAAAATATTAATAATTAATAATTAAGAATTTATAAGCTTTTATTTTTCAAGCGTAATCTTTTTCATTAATTGGATTTAACGCTGGGTAAACCTTTGTCATTGTTTATTCCGGAAGATTATTTCCTGAGTCGGCTATCTGCTGATACAGCCGTCAAGATAAGCAGATATTTTAAAGCCGAGTAAGCAGATTCAAATTGTAGTACAGGGGGTTGGATTGTTGGTTTTGTAACTTTAATCAATCAGGAGAAAAACCTATGAACAAGGTTTATCGGAATGTCTGGAATGAAAATACCCAAACATGGGTAGCCGCATCAGAGCTGGCGAATAGTAAAACCAAATCAAATACTGTTTGTGAACAATCAATAGTTAAAAAAATTATTAATAAGCTAGGACTGAAAAAAATTGTTAGCGTAACAATAACAGCGCTGATTTTAGAATGGCAGGCAATTGCTCCAGTATATGCAGCTAATGCGGCAATTGTCGGCGGCAATAACAGCGGTACAGTTTGGCCTGGTGGCGGCTATCAATATGGCGGCCATGGTAGCATGGTATTCTCGGGTGATGACGACCATTGTGGTGCAGACAGAGTTAATGGTCGCAGAACCGTTTCAGACGGCATTACAGCAAAAGATGAATACTTACGTTTCATTAGAAATACTGCGTTTGGGACCAGTCATCCATACGGAAGCGTAACTTCTAACAAAGCAGAAGCATGGAGTGATGAAGGTAAGACCGATGGCGGAACCGGTTATCAGGCCGCACCTACCGGCGGTGATAACAATGCAATGCCTGTAGCTTATGGTATTTATTCTTTTGCCTATGGCTGCGGTTCTTACGCTACCGGGAATTATTCCACTGCATTCGGAGCTAACGCAACTGCAACTGCGGGCGGAGCAATGGCTTTCGGCGTAGCATCTCTGGCTTCCGGCACTGCATCAATTGCCTTTGGTATAAGCTCTCAGGCGACTGGTGTTTCCAGTGTGGCTCTGGGATCTATGGCTTCTTCAAATGGTACCGGCAGCGTAGCAGTTGGTTTAAGCAGTGCTGCAAATAAAGATGCAGCGGTTGCTTTGGGTACCGGTGCAACTGCATCCGGTAACAGCAGTGTGGCAGTCGGTAATGCAGCACAGGCAGCTGGCGATCAGAGTATCAGTATTGGCGCTGGTAATCAGGTCAGCGGGCGTAAATCCGGGGCAATCGGCGGTGTACAAAGCAATGCCATTTTCAAGAATGGTGAAATAAGTGCAACCCCGAGCAACCCAACCAATATTACCGGTAACAACACTTATTCTCTTGGTAACGAAAACGGCACAATTGCTGTTGATGATTCTGGTGTTTTCGGTAATAAAAATACCATTAGCGGTACAACTGAAGGCGTAAATAATATCCGTATTGTTGGTAATAACAATACTGTTAGTTCAGCCAAAGATTTGGTTTTTGGTAATGATAATACTGTTAGTTCAGCCAAAGATTTGGTTTTTGGTAATGATAATACCGTCACGGCCACTCGTGGCCTGATTCTGGGCAATGATAACACGGTTAATGCCGATCGTGGCTTAATTATTGGTAATAACACAAGTACAGGTGCCAATGCTACTGATGCAATTGCTATTGGTAATTCTGTCAGCGTTAGCAATGCCAGTGGTATTGCAATAGGTACCAATGCTACGACTATTGTAGACACAGGTGTCGCTCTGGGCAGCGGATCAGTTGCCAATATTGACAAAGGAAAAACCGGCTTTGACCCTACTGGTACAAATTCTGCTGCGAATAATCCGACCTGGACCAGCACCGCAGGTGCTGTTGCTATTGGTAATGCAGGCAGCGGAATAACCCGTCAGTTAACCGGTCTGGCAGCAGGTACAAACGATACCGATGCGGTGAATGTGGCACAGATGAAAAATCTGGCCAGTGTTACAACCACTGGTTTAAGCTCGTTGTCTACTGCTGTAAGCAAAGTCGGTGATATGAGCAATGTTAATAGTAATATCAGCACACTGAACAGCAATGTTTCTGCTTTGCAGTCTGATGCACTGCAATGGAAAAACAATGCCGATGGTTCCAGTGCCTATGATGCCAGCCATGGTACTAATCAGGCGCAGAAGATTACTAATGTGGCTGCCGGTCTGGTGGAAGACGGTTCTACTGATGCAGTTAATGCCAGCCAGCTTTATCAGGTATCCACCTCTTCTGCTAGTGGTATCACTTCTTTATCTACTGTTGCTCTAAACACCACCGGTAAACTGAATACGGTAAGCAGCAATGTTTCTGCTTTGCAGTCTGATGCACTGCAATGGAAAAATAATGTCAATGGTATTGGCGGCTTTTATGATGCCAGCCATGGTACTAATCAGGCACAGAAAATTACCAATGTAGCTGCCGGTCAGCTGGCAGACAATTCTACTGATGCTGTCAATGCCGGTCAGCTTTATCAGGTATCCACCTCTTCTGCTTCCGGTATCACTTCTTTATCTACCGCTGTGAGCCGTGTCAGTGATATGGCCAATGTGAATGGTAATATCAGTACACTGAGCAGCTCTGTTGCTGATTTAAAATCTGATGCACTGCAATGGAAAAAGAATACCGATGGTTCCGGTGCCTATGATGCCAGCCATGGTACCAATCAGGCGCAGAAAATTACCAATGTGGCAGACGGTCAGCTGATAAATGGTTCTACTGATGCGGTTAATGCCGGTCAGCTTTATCAGGTATCCACCTCTTCTGCTTCCGGTATCACTTCTTTATCTACCGCTGCTCTTAGCACTACCGGTAAACTGAATACGGTAAGCAGCAATGTTTCTGCTTTACAGTCTGATGCGCTGCAATGGAAAAACAATGCCGATGGTACTGGTTCTTATGATGCCAGCCATGGTACTAATCAGGCGCAGAAGATTACTAATGTGGCTGCCGGTCAGCTGGCAGACGATTCTACTGATGCTG
>NZ_JACFRQ010000002.1:258351-263405 GCF_016100865.1 Snodgrassella sp. W8132 | reverse complement strand
TTCTTATGATGCCAGCCATGGTACTAATCAGGCGCAGAAGATTACTAATGTGGCTGCCGGTCAGCTGGCAGACGATTCTACTGATGCTGTCAATGCCAGCCAGCTTTATCAGGTATCCACCTCTTCTGCTTCCGGTATCACTTCTTTATCTACCGCTGCTCTAAACACCACCGGTAAACTGAACACGGTAAGCAACAATGTTTCTGCTTTGCAGTCTGATGCGCTGCAATGGAAAAATAATGTTAATGGTATCGGCGGCTTTTATGATGCCAGTCATGGCACTAATCAGGCACAGAAAATTACCAATGTAGCAGCCGGTCAGCTGGCAGACAATTCTACTGATGCTGTCAATGCCGGTCAGCTTTATCAGGTATCCACCTCTTCTGCTTCCGGTATCACTTCTTTATCTACCGCTGTGAGCCGTGTCAGTGATATGGCCAATGTGAATGGTAATATCAGTACACTGAGCAGCTCTGTTGCTGATTTAAAATCTGATGCGCTGCAATGGAAAAAGAATACCGATGGCTCTGGTGCCTATGATGCCAGCCATGGTACCAATCAGGCGCAGAAAATTACCAATGTGGCAGACGGTCAGCTGATAAATGGTTCTACTGATGCGGTTAATGCCGGTCAGCTTTATCAGGTATCCACCTCTTCTGCTTCCGGTATCACTTCTTTATCTACCGCTGCTCTTAGCACTACCGGTAAACTGAATACGGTAAGCAGCAATGTTTCTGCTTTACAGTCTGATGCGCTGCAATGGAAAAACAATGCCGATGGTACTGGTTCTTATGATGCCAGCCATGGTACTAATCAGGCGCAGAAGATTACTAATGTGGCTGCCGGTCAGCTGGCAGACGATTCTACTGATGCAGTCAATGCCAGCCAGCTTTATCAGGTATCCACCTCTTCTGCTTCCGGCATCACTTCTTTATCTACCGCTGCTCTTAGCACTACCGGTAAACTGAATACGGTAAGCAGCAATGTTTCTGCTTTACAGTCTGATGCACTGCAATGGAAAAATAATGTCAATGGTATCGGAGGCTTTTATGATGCCAGCCATGGTACTAATCAGGCACAGAAAATTACCAATGTGGCTGCCGGTCAGCTGGCAGACAATTCTACTGATGCGGTTAATGCCAGTCAGCTCTACCATTTATCCACCTCTTCTTCTACCAGCTTTAACTCATTGTCTACCGCTGTGAGCCGTGTCAGTGATATAGCCAATGTAAATGGTAATATCAGTACACTGAGCAGTTCTGTTGCTGAATTACAGTCTGATGCGTTGCAATGGAAAAATAATGTCAATGGCTCTGGTGCCTATGATGCCAGCCATGGTACTAATCAGGCGCAGAAGATTACTAATGTGGCTGCCGGTCAGCTGGCAGACAATTCTACTGATGCAGTCAATGCCAGCCAGCTTTATCAGGTATCTACTTCTTCTGCTAGTGGTATCACTTCTTTATCCACTGTTGCTCTAAGCACTACCGGTAAACTGAATACGGTAAGCAACGATGTCTCAGCTTTAAAATCTGATGCATTGCAGTGGAAAAGTAATGTAGACGGTAGCGGAGCTTATGATGCCAGTCACGGAACTAATCGTGCGCAGAAAATCACCAATATTGCTGCCGGTCATATAGATGAATACTCTACTGAGGCAGTCAATGCTGCTCAGTTTTATCAGCTATCTACTTCTTCATCTACCGGACTGAGTACATTATCATCTACTTTAAATCGTGCTGGTGATCTGACGAATGTTAACAGTAATATCAGTACATTAACTACTAAAGTGAATGATTTGGTTATTGATGCTCTGCAATGGCATGGAAATGCAGATGGCTCTGGTTTTTACGATGCCAGTCACGGAACCAACCGTGCGCAGAGAATCACTAATATTGCCGCCGGTCAGGTTAATGAACATTCTACTGATGCGGTCAATGCTGCCCAGCTCTACAGCTTATCCACAACGACTTCAACCAGTCTGAGTAATCTGAATGAGGCGGTAGCCACTACTGGTAATATTGCCAATATCTCTCATAATGTCAATGTCTTAAATGACCATGTAAGCACTCTGCTCAGTGGCGCGCTGCAATGGAAAAGTAATGCTGATGGCTCAGGCTTTTATGATGCCAGCCACGCAACAAGTAATCCGCAGAAAATCAGTAATGTAGCAGCTGGTGTACTGGATGAGCATTCTACTGATGCAGTCAATGCCGCTCAGCTCTACAGCTTGTCTACAATCACTTCGACCAGTCTGAGTAATCTGAATGAAGCGGTAGCTACTACTGGTAATATTTCTACTGTTGCCAGCAATGTTTATATCCTGAATAATCAAGTTAGTTCTCTGCTTAGTAATGCGTTGCAATGGCATGAAAATGCTGATGGTTCTGGTTTTTACGATGCCAGTCACGGGACATCCAGTCCTCAGAAAATCAGTAATTTAGCGGCCGGTGTACTGGATGAGCATTCTACTGATGCGGTTAATGCCGCTCAGCTCTACAGCTTGTCTACAACCACTTCAACCAGTCTGAGTAATCTGAACGCAGCGGTGGCCAATACAGGTAATGTTACCAACATCACTAATAATGTTACTCAGCTAATGGCTGATGCCCTGCAATGGAAAAAAAATACCGATGGCTCAGGTGTTTATGATGCCAGCCATGGCACCACTCAGGCGCAGAAGATTACTAATGTGGCTGCCGGTCAGCTGGAAGACGGCTCAACTGATGCGGTTAATGCCAGTCAGCTTTATCAGTTATCCACCTCTTCTGCTACCAACTTCAGCTCACTGTCTACTGTTGTAAGCCGTGCCGGTGATCTGACCAATATCAATGGTAATATCAGTACAGCAAACAGCAATATCGCTGCTTTACAGTCTGATGCGCTGCAATGGAAAAAGAATACCGATGGCTCTGGTGCCTATGATGCCAGCCATGGTACCAGTCAGGCTCAGAAGATTACCAATGTAGCTAACGGTGATCTGACGTATAACTCTACCGATGCTGTAAATGGCAGCCAGTTATCTACTACTAATTCCAATCTGAGTATCGTTTCCAGCTCAGTACACAAAGTGAACGATACAGTAAACAAACTGGAAAAAGACAGCTTGCAATGGGTACAGGAAGAGAATGGCAACAGTTATTATGATGCCAGCCATGGTGTTACCAATGCCCGGTATCGAATTACCAATGTTGCAAACGGTTCACTGGCACCTGATTCATCAGATGTAGTGAATGGCAGCCAGCTATATACTACAAATTCTAGTATTAATGCTGTATCCACTTCGGTAAATTCAGTAACTGCTGCTGTAACCAGACTGCAGGACAATACTCTGCAATGGAATGGATCTGCCTACGATGCCGGCCATGGTTCTACTATGGCGCAGAAAATCACCCGCGTAGCCGAAGCTGATTTAGCCCCGGATTCCACCGATGCAGTCAATGGCAGTCAGCTAAATCAGACTAATTCGAGGGTAGGCAGCTTAAGCTCTACAGTGGCGAATCTGAATGATAGCCTGAATAAGACCAATACGCGGATTAACAGTATTGCTGAATCCACTTCCAGAATTTCCGATAATTTGTCTTCTGCTACAGATAGAATCAATACTCTGGATCAGAATGCCCTGCAAATAAATGGTGAAAATTATGATGCAAACTACAAAAAAATCACCAATATTACAGGCGGAAAAATTGAACTGGGTTCAAATGAGGCAGTAACAGGCGGTCAGCTGTTTACCACCAATGATAAACTCAACACCGTTTCCTCCTCTGTAGGTAATCTGACTGGCAGACTGAATGGTGCTATTGACCGTCTGGATACAGTTTCCGGCGCAACAGCTACGCTGTCGACCAGCTTAGCAGAGGTTAACACCAGCATCAGTGACCTGCGACGCGATGCACTGGGTTGGAATGGTAATGCTTATGATGCCAGCCATAGTTCCGGCACTGCCCAGAAGATTACCAATGTAGCAAACGGTACAGTGAGCAATAGTTCTACCGATGCCGTTAATGGCAGCCAGCTGTATAATCTGTCCACCTCACTGAGCAGCAGTCTTTCCACTGTAACTGCCGGTAACAATATCGGACTCTCTACTACCAACAGTAATGTCTCTACTTTGTCTAGTAGTCTGAGTTCTGCGGTGAATAACATCAGTAATCTGCAACGCGATGCGCTGCAATGGAATGGTAATGCTTATGATGCCAGCCATGGCTCCGGCGCTGCCCAGAAGATTACTAACGTGGCCAACGGTACACTTAGCAGTGGCTCTACCGATGCTGTTAACGGTGACCAGCTGTATAATCTGTCCACCTCACTGAGCAGCAATCTTTCCACTGTGACTGCCGGTAACAATACCGGACTCTCCACTACCAACAGTAATGTCTCTACTTTGTCTAGTAGTCTGAGTTCTGCGGTGAATAACATCAGTAATCTGCAACGCGACGCACTGCAATGGAATGGTAATGCTTATGACGCCAGCCATGGCTCCGGCGCTGCCCAGAAGATTACTAACGTAGCCAACGGTACACTTAGCAGTGGCTCTACCGATGCCGTTAACGGTGACCAGCTGTATAATCTGTCCACCTCACTGAGCAGTAGTCTTTCCACTGCGACTGCCGGTAACAATACCGGGCTCTCTACTACCAACAGTAATGTCTCTACTTTGTCTAGTAGTCTGAGTTCTGCGGTGAATAACATCAGTAATCTGCAACGCGACGCACTGCAATGGAATGGTAATGCTTATGATGCCAGCCATGGTTCCGGCGCTGCCCAGAAGATTACTAACGTAGCCAACGGTATACTTAGCAGTGGCTCTACCGATGCCGTTAACGGTGACCAGCTGTATAATCTGTCCACCTCACTGAGCAGTAGTCTTTCCACTGCGACTGCCGGTAACAATACCGGGCTCTCTACTACCAACAGTAATATCTCTACTTTGTCTAGTAGTCTGAGTTCTGCGGTGAATAACATCAGTAATCTGCAACGCGACGCACTGCAATGGAATGGTAATGCTTATGATGCCAGCCATGGTTCCGGCGCTGCCCAGAAGATTACCA
>NZ_JACFRQ010000002.1:0-258255 GCF_016100865.1 Snodgrassella sp. W8132 | reverse complement strand
CATCAGTAATCTGCAACGCGACGCACTGCAATGGAATGGTAATGCTTATGATGCCAGCCATGGTTCCGGCGCTGCCCAGAAGATTACCAACGTGGCTGCCGGTCAGCTGGCAGACGGTTCTACTGATGCAGTCAATGCCGGACAGTTATACAGTATTTCGTCTTCCATCATTAGCAGTGTATCAAGCTCAGTTGATCAGGTAGTTACTGAGAGCAGGACAACGATAGAAACGATGAACAAAGATATCAAAGCTGCTCAGGATGATATTAAAACTGCTCAGGATGATATTAAGACCTCAAAACGTTTGATTGACGAATTGCAGAAGAACTCAGTGCATTTTGACGATGGTACAACAGCCTTCTCAAATCAGCTGACTCGTGAAGCAAGCAACGAAAGAACCATTAGTGGAGTTGCAGACGGACGAGTAGACGCAACGTCTAATCAGGCAGTAAATGGTCGTCAGCTCTATTCGCTGTCCACTTCCACCTCAACCAGTCTGTCCAGCCTGCAGGATCAGCTTCACCTTGCTTCCGGCACCATACCGGCAGGAATATCCACAACATTGAGCTCATTACAGCTTAATGCCCTGCAATGGAACGGTTCAGCTTACGATGCCAGCCATGGCTCCGGCACTGCCCAGAAAATTACCAATGTTGCTTCTGGTGATACAGGCCAGAATTCAACAGAGGCAGTGAATGGCAGCCAGCTGTGGCAAATGAAAAATGAATGGAAACAGGATTTACAAAGTCTTTCCAGCTCAGTGGATACCAAGCTGGCACAAAACAGTGGTGGCGGTAATGCTTCTGCGATCAATGAAGCAACTGAAAAAGCCAATCAGGCTATTTCGGATACCCAGAAACTGTCTGCTTCAACAGCTGATGCCCTGTCTGCAGTAGCAGCCAGCCTGGGCGGTAATGCCAGCTACAACCCGCTCACCAGAGCCGGCACAGGTGGTTTCACTGCACCAAGCTATACAACCAGCAATGCTGATGGTACTGCGGTAACAGCCAATAATGTAGGCGATGCCATTAACAATCTGTATAACGGCGGCAGCAAATATGCAAAAGTTAATTCCACTCAGGCTGTGGCTTCAGCAAACGGAAGTGATGCTATTGCTGTAGGCGGTGCAGCAGCTGCCAGTGGTAAGGCTGCTGTAGCTATTGGTTCACAAGCAGCAGCCAGTGCAGAAAACGGCGTAGCTATTGGTAATCATGCCAGCGTTACTCAGAATGGCGGAATTGCGCTGGGTGCCAACTCTGTGGCCAATACGGCAGCAGGTATTAATGGCTACATTCCGGTTAGTGCCACAGCACAACAGGCAAGAGCCATTCAGGCAACCACCAGCACTCAGGCCGCTGTGTCTGTGGGTGACGCCGCCAATGGTGTTTACCGTCAGATTACAGGTGTCGCTGCAGGTACTGCTGACACTGATGCAGTCAATGTGGCACAGCTGAAAGGTGTTAATGCCCGCATGGAAAATATCAACCGCTACGTCAATGATGTTAACGACCGCGTACATCGTGTAGAACGGCGTGCCTATTCCGGTACTGCACTGGCCATGGCACTGTCTGGTGCTTATCTGCCGCAGTTAAATGCCGGTGAACAGACAGTAGGTGTAGGCATGGGTTCATATCATGGTTATGCTGCAGTTGGTATTAACTACAAAGCCACAAACAATACCGGTAAGTTCTCATGGGGTGCAGGTGTCTCCACTACCGGACGTGAAACCGGCTTTAATGCAGGTATAGGCTATAAGTGGTAATCATCAGATAAATAGCTTCAAAATCGGGCATACCAGTGTATGCCCGATTTTTTGCTGAAAATAACAAATAAAAGCATTGAGAAATTACATTATCCTGATACTAAAGACTGAATGATGAAATACCAGTTTTTTTAGTTATATCAATTCGCTTCTAATACCAATAAAACAACACTTTAAAAATAAAACTGTTAACCATTAAACAAAAAATATTGCAAATACACTAAATCGAAGAATATGCAGCCGGTTTCTGTTTATTATCCATTTATATTATTCAATAGTCATCACAGCCTGTTCAGCGAATATGGCTACAGTTAAAGATATTCTGTCCTGTATACAATAAGTAATTACACAATCGTCTGCTTAATCTCGCATTTATCATAAAAATATGCAAAATACATAACAGCCGGCAATACATGCCAAAAAAATAAAAACTGACTTTTCAGTCATAAAACAGACTTAATAATCCGGATAAACAAACCATTTTTACCCGGAATGAAAATGCATATCAGATAACTCATACATATATATGAGTCAATAATTGACAGTTCCCTGCTTTAGCGGCAAGATAAAGACGTTACGTTCAATAGCGTAACCAGCTTTGACAGGCTGAACAAAGAGGCAGACTTTTTGCTACTTACCAAAAAAGTAGCGTTGGTCTGTAAAAACCCATTGCCACCGCTTTTTTTCATGGTGGACAGTGGCAGGGAGGCTTTACGCCTACCGGTATACTCTTTGTCGGTCTGTCAACCCTGCCATTTGTCTGCCGCCATCTGTGTTTAACAGCACACTTGCGGTCTCATGATTAAAGAGAAGGGCAATGATATGAACATCTACAAAGCAAATCTCCCCTTTCAGAAACCACAATCTAACCTGTTTGTCCAAAAACTACTGACAATCAGGTGTCGTCCTGATACACAGATATACTACATACTTCATACAATTACTCATTCAGCATAAAATACAAAGGGAGAATAAACAATGAAACTTCTTGCGCCTGACAAGAATGCGCTATCCACAGCATTGCACGACAATCTACAACTGCAATACCCCTTTGCACTTTATTATATACAACAAACTACATCACTCGGCAGCCAATGGCATAACGAACCAGAGGAAATTACCGAATATACAGCCTATATCCTGTCACCCTATATCATCAAAGCCGACTCAGACTGGCAGGATAGCGGGTTGCTGGTTTTCAAGCCCTGTAACAGCATCATCAGTGCCGAAACCCTGGTATTTTCATTCTGCAAACAGCATAACTGGGAACCCCTGCTCTGGCAAGGGATAGAACCCATAGCACAACAAATATGGCAGGCAGTACACAGAACCTAATCATTTTCTGCTTATAGTAATTTCACCATAGGCGACTATTTTCGATAACTGTTTATTCATACCACCAAACCAGCCCGAACAGTTTTCTACTTCAAACTAACACATACCAATTAAAGTACTATCCGGAATCTGTTCCGGCTGATCATTTCCATAACCAGCGCTATCACAACCACAAGCTTAATTTAACATTACTTAACTTATATATCAATAGTTTGCCTACACCACAACAGCAAATAATTTAGAAATTCCTCCATCAGTTTTCCGGTTGGTAACGACCAGATTAAGATTGATAACAGCTGAAACCATTTCCAGCCGGCGTTTTCAGCTTTTTTAATCTATATATTTATTAATAAAGGATATATTCAATTGTCAATTTAGATTTGTTATTTATAAGACACTTTTACGGACAACCTCAAAAAATTACTGTTATTTGCACCACAATAAATAACAATAAACACCAGTAAAAAACATAATTTAATTATTTTCTAACATTGGTAAAAGGAGTATATTGATAATCCTTATCAATTGATATGCAGTCATATCTGATTCAATTTGTCTCAATATGAATAAAATAGGGAAATTATAAAATGCTGTTACAAAAAATTGCTATCGCCAGTGCCGCTCTTGTATCAATGGCAGCCTTTGCTCAGGAATACCCCATGGGCAAACCTATTATTAAAAACGGAATGGAAATTTCCGGTGTATATCTGCCGCCTATTACTATGGACACTGATGGCATGGATCACAGTAATATGCATTTGCCGGCCAGCAAATCCGACGTGCACATGGAAGCCGATATTCATGCAACAGAAGGTAATCCTAACGGCTTTGCCGAAGGAGACTGGATTCCCAATCTGAATATAGAATACTCCATTACCAAACTGACTAAAGGCAAATTCGAACATTCAGGTAAATTCATGTCTATGGTTGCCAATGATGGTCCCCACTATGGTGACAACATCAAACTGAATGGTCTGGGCAAATATCGTGTTACCTACCGTATCTCCCCACCAACAGCCAACCAGATGGCTCGCCATATTGACAAAGAAACCGGCGTAGCACCATGGTTCAAACCATTTGAAGTCAGCTGGGATTTTGATTATGCCGGTGTAGGCCGCAAAGGCAGCTATTAATCGCATTTAGCTGGCTGTGATCAGGGATTATTCTAGTTTCAACTGGCTGAATAATCCCTTATTACATTATTACTGCCACAACACCTTTCACTGTAAGAATATCTGTTATGAAAAAATTTCTTCTTATCTTATTGGGTTTATGCAGTCTTATGTTTTCATTTTCAGCCATTGCTGACGATAAAGTCACTCTGGAACTGAAAATGAAAGATGGTGATCTGATTCCCCTGACCCTCAATGCACCGGCCAACAAAATTATTCGCATTAAGGTTACCAATATTGGCAAAGGTCCCGTCGAGTTTGAAAGTACCCAGCTGGTCAAAGAAAAAGTACTCGCCCCGGGTGCTTCATCAGTGGTCGTCATCGCCCCGAAAAAACCCGGTACCTATATCTTTTTCGATGACTTTCATCTGAATAAGCCCAAAGGGCAGTTAATAGTAAAATAAAAGCAGGAAATACAATGGGACAAACAATTTTTGTCGTCTGGCGTGAATGTTTCGAAGCATTACTGGTTGTCGGCATTATTTATGCATGGATTAAACGTAATCCTGACAATAGCCATGGTATGCGTTATTTGTTTGGCGGTGTCGGGCTTGGCGTACTGATTTCTGTCATACTGGCATTAATCATCAACGGCGTATTCAAAGCGCTTACCGATGACCATCAAACCATGTTTATGATGGGCATGTCTGCTGTTGCCTGCATACTGATTGTGCAAATGGTGTACTGGATGAACAAACACGCCCGAAATATGAAATCATCCCTGGAACAGGAAATGGCACAACAGGTAGCCCGCAATTCTTGGTGGGGAGCTCTGTTTATTATAGCCATTGCCATTGCCCGTGAAGGCAGTGAAATTGTCGTATTTCTGTCCGGCCAGATTATGCAGCTGAACAGTCAAAATTACTCCGATTTCTGTCTCGCCGTACTTATCGGCATAGCAGTATCTGCCCTGACATTTTATGCTTTTATTCTAACCAGCCGCTTCATCCAATGGAAAAAGTTTTTTACCATAACCGGTATTGTCCTGTTATTTCTGGCCATTTCATTATTGCTGAGAGCTGTTGAAGACGGTACCAATATGCTGCTGGAGCATGATGTATCAATTCCTGATTTCCTCATTAGCCCGGCATGGGATACATCACATTTTATTGACGATAGCGGTCTGATTGGCAGTTTTGCTTCCTCACTGTTTGCCTACCGCTCCCAGCCAATGTGGATTAGCGTCATTACTTTTGGTGTATTCTGGTTATTAATGGCTATATTGTTTTTAAGGAAAAAATCCAAATAAGGCAAAACCTGCTACATATCTGATTTACTTACTTTGGGCATGTGCCGGTTATTTCTTCAGCATATGATTTACCGGCACCATTCAATCATGATTTGAGTGTTTTTATACAGCCTTATCCTTCTCTAGCATTACTGATAACTAGCTCAGGCTGAAAATCATGCCCCAGCACTTAACACCCTTACCAACCATATCTATTACTTGCTGCAATATGGTGAATACGAACAAAAGATATATCACGTTTGTCCCCCTTCTGTCACAATAAAAAGTAATCGGTGCAATGCTTCATCAGTTGCTACCATTGCACTGAAAAACCCTGTATAAATTTCAATCGGAACAGGTCTTTAATCAATTAATTTTAAAATAAAACGAGATATAGAATGGAACAAACCTTTTTTATTGTCTGGCGTGAATGCTTTGTAACACTGATTGTTGTCGGCATTATTTACTCATGGATTAAGCATAATCCGGACAGCAAAAGCGGAATGCGCCATCTGTTTAGCGGCTTGATACTTGGTGTACTGTTCCTGGCAGCAATTATCGGTGGTGTGTTCAGATATATTCCCGATAAAAATCAAAAAATGCTTATGATGAGCATATTGCTATTGATTACTTTACTGACATTTTTAGTAGTGTTTTTGATGTTTGACTATATCCTGAGCATGGGATCAGCACAGGAACAGATAAAAGCTCAGCAGATGGCACGTTCATGGACAGCAGCCATGTTCATAGCAGCACTTACCATTGCCTGTGCAGGCAATGAAGTTATCTTATGGTTGTCCAGTCAGATCAGACAGCTGAATAATCCTGATTATACTAATTTATGCCTTGCGGTCATTCTCGGCATTGCAGTATCTGCCCTGACATTTTATCCATTTGTTGTAATCAGCCGCCGCATGCAGTTGAAAAAATACCTTATCATAACCAGTATTATAATGTTAGTTCTGAATTTCCCCCCATATGTCAAAGCAGGTGTATATCTGTCGGCACACAATGAACCCCTTCCTGATATTATGATGTGGCCGGCAGTGAAAATCTCACATTTTATTGACAATAGCTTTCTGTCCGACAGCTTTCCTGACTTAATTTCTGCCTATAATTCGCCGCCTGTATGGTTTAGCATCATTTCATTTATTAGTATTCTGCTATTAATCGCCATACAGCTCTTCTTAAGGAAAATTTTAAATGACACAGAATAAGTTCTGTACACTATTTATTATTTGCTCTTTACTGATGCCTGCCATTGCTGCAGCACATGGTTTGCGGGCACCAATTATCAATGATTCTAATGCTGTAGTCGCAAAAGGGGATATTCCCACTCCGGAAAAATACCAGTCAGCAATTCGTAATTATCAGCAGGAAGTTGTACTGCAACTAAAAACCACTCAGCAATATCTTAATGCGATTAAGAATGCCTGCAAAAACGGACAGCTGCAACAGGCGCAACAAAATTATATCCGTGCCCATCAGAGTTACGAACAAGTACGGGTTATCGTCAAACTGTTTGGTAATGCTGACCAGAATATTAACTCGCGCGCTGATTATTATCTGCAAGGTACCGATGATCCGAATTTCAGCGGTTTTCACCGTTTAGAATATGATTTATTTAAACTCAAAGACCTACAGCAAGCACAGGCAGAAAACAGCAATCTGCAATATGAAATTATTGATTTACAAAAACGTGTAGCTGCCGATGATCTGGATATTGCCAAAGTAGTTCAGTCAGCATCCGACTTTCTGGAAATGATTCTGCAAACCAAACTTGCCGGCAAAGAAAATCAGTATAGCCACAGTGATCTGGCCGATATCCATGCCAATGTAACCGGTTCAGCACAAATCATGCAGCATCTGCAGAGCTTTATTCCGGCAGAGCAGCGTAAAGCACTGAATCATGGTTACCAGCAGATTTTTGCCATTCTGCAGCATTATCAACTGCCCCAGAACCAATTCCAAAGTTTCAGCCGGCTCAGTCAGACAGATCACGATATCCTGTATTCCTTACTAAGTACGCAGACAGCACGGCTGGCCCAGCTTAGGGCGCAACTAAGTATTCGTGTTTATTATAAATATCCTCATTAAGGTTTAAGTTATGTCTAAAAATACCTTCAGACATCAGCCTGTCTCAGCTGCCTCGCCTGAAGACAATCCGGCCAGCACTACGCGACGCAATAGCATGAAAATACTGCTGGCCGGAGGGCTGGGTATCGCCAGTCTTAGCGCCATCAAAGCAGCCAATGCAGCCGGCAACTGTACTCATGATTACAATCAGGCCGTTGATTACTGGGGTAGCCATCAGGCCGGCGTAATCACCCCCGACACCAAAGAAGCTATCTTTGTTGTCTTCAACGTTACTGTAAAAAACAAAAAAGAGCTGCAACAGTTATTCCAGCGGATTTCACAACGTATTGCCTATCTCACCAGACCACAAACACTCACAGCAGGAAAAAATGACCAGCTTCCTCCGGCAGAATCCGGGCTGCTGGGTCATAATCTGTCTCCCGACTCACTGACAATTACCCTGGCCGTGGGTGCCAGCCTGTTTGACCAGCGTTTTGGTCTGTCTCAGCTCAAACCCAAAAAACTGATTCCTATGCCCCGCTTTCCCAACGACCGGCTGGAAAAAGCATGGTGCGGCGGAGATTTATCAATCCAGTTCTGCGCCAACAGCCGCGAAAGTGTCATTTATGCCCTGCGCGATCTGATTAGTCATTGTAATCAGTATATGGTGCCGGTATGGAAAATGGACGGATTTCTGCCGGCCAGAGATATCGACAATCACACTACCGCTATTAATCTGTTTGGTTTTAAAGACGGTACCGGTAATGGCTCCATTAGCGATAGCAAACTGATGGATGAACTGGTATGGGTAACCAAGAACAACCAGGAACCGGCATGGTGTCTGGGCGGCAGTTATCAGGCAATCCGTCTGATTCGCTTCAATCTCGAATTCTGGGACAGAACCCCGCTGGAAGATCAGGAAAATGATTTTGGCCGTTACAAAACCAGCGGAGCACCCATTGGTATGCAACATGAAATGGATGACCCGAAAATGAACAGTGACCCTCATGGCGACCGTATTCTGTTTGATTCACACATGCGCCGTGCAGAACCACGTATTCCTGAACGGCATGTAGCCAAACTGCGCCGGCGCAGTTTCAGTTACTCTCTGGGTGTATTACCCAACGGTCAACTTGATATGGGTCTGATTTTTGTTGCCTATCAGAACGACCTGAAAAAAGGTTTTATTGATACCCAGAATCGCCTGAATGGCGAACCGATGGAACGTTATATCAAACCATTCGGCGGCGGATTTTTCTTTGTTTTACCGGGAATGGCCAAAGAAAATGACTATCTGGGCAGACTGCTGCTTGAAGGATAAACAGTACCAAGACAGATATTTTTAAGTTTATAAGGCTTAAAAAATAAAATACTGAAATAAAAAAGCACTACAGCATCAACTGTAGTGCTTTCATTTATCTGGCTTATCACTAAATAAATCAGCAATTCCTCAGCCACCTAATATTTTATCTACAATTTCACGGCTGTCTTTGGACAACCCGTCATGTTTTTGAATCCGCTGTAACTGCTCGGCCATCAAGGCTTTGCGGTGCGGTTCCAGCCGACCGTACAGATTAAATGCCTGTACCAGACGAGAAGCCACCTGCGGATTAAATCCGTCAATGTGCAATATATGCTCAGCAATAAAACGGTAACCACTGCCATCGGCCGCATGAAAGTGCTGAATATTCCGGCTAAAGCTACCCAGTAAAGAACGTACCTTATTCGGATTTTCTAAGCTGAAAGCGTGGTTCTGTAATGCTGCCTGCACCTGTTGCAAAGTATCCGTCCGCTGGCTGCTGCCTATCAGAGTAAAATACTTATCCATGACCAAATCATCATGAGCATGGCGCTGAGCAAACTGGTCTAATAACTCATTACGCTTTGTATCAGCCAAATGATTAATGGCCAGAAGCATTCCGAATTCATGCGTCATATTGGTAGCCCGCTGCGGATACTCAGCAGCAATGCTTTGCAATAATTCTGCTCTGGCCTGTACGCCCCATTGCAGTAAAGTATTGCGCAGGCTGCGAATACCGGCCAGATCAGGATGGTATTCCTGCGGGGCAGCATGTTTACTGTTCTGCTCCTGCTCATCAGCCCACTGACGCCAGTGTGTCAGTGTATCCTCCATACTGCAAGCCAGATCCTGCAACAGTGCCTGACGTGCACGAACATACAGCTCGGGATTAATACTCTGAGCATCTTCCCACAATTCTGCTTCAGCCGGCACCTGCAACAATACTGCCTTATACGCCGGATCAATATCAGCATTCAGTGCCGCCGTAATGGCCTGAGCCAGCGCAGCATGATGTGGTACAGGCTGACCAGCTTCAAGCGCAGCCAGATTTACCGTAATGGCACGCCGGTACAGAGTTTGTGCTGCTTCCCAGCGGGCAAAAGAATCACTATCATGCGCCAGTAACAGCATTAAATCAGCATCACTATAGGGATACTCCAGTCTCACCGGAGCACTGAATCCGCGCAATAATGACGGTATGACTTCTTGTGTTACATCATTAAAGACAAAAGTCTGCTCAGCCTGATTAAATACCAGTACTGTTTCTTCAACCACAGAATCACTGTTATCCAGCCGGAACGAAACTGGTGAGCCATCTTTACCGATTAAACCGGCTTTTACCGGAATCACCATTGGCTGTTTTTCATTCATATCCGGTGTGGGCGGAATAGATTGCTGCAAATGCAGACTAAATGTACGTTTTTCCGCATCATATTCACCACGTGCTTTAACCTGCGGTGTACCGGCCTGACTGTACCACAACGCAAACTGTTCCAGATTAACACCATTGGCATCGGCCATAGCAGCACGAAAATCGTCACAGGTAACAGCCTGTCCGTCATGCCGCTGGAAATAAAGCTGCATTCCTTTCTGAAAACCGGCTTCACCGAGAAGAGTATGGTACATACGTACCACTTCGGCACCTTTTTCATACACAGTCAGTGTATAGAAATTATTCATTTCCTCGTATGAAGCCGGTCGTACCGGATGTGCCATCGGACCGGCATCTTCCGCAAACTGCATACTGCGCAATACTCTGACATTATGAATACGGCGAACAGCTCTGCTGGCCCGGTCGGCTGAAAATTCCTGATCACGAAAAACGGTCAGCCCCTCTTTCAGCGACAACTGAAACCAGTCCCGGCAAGTGACCCGGTTACCTGTCCAGTTGTGGAAATACTCATGCCCGATTACACCCTCTATCGCCTCAAAATCAGCATCTGTAGCTGTATCACTGCTGGCAAGCACATATTTGGTGTTGAAAATATTCAGGCCCTTATTTTCCATGGCGCCCATATTAAAATCACCAACAGCCACCACCATAAAAATATTTAAATCATATTCCAGATTAAAGCGCTCTTCATCCCACTGCATGGCATGCTTCAGCGACTCCAGAGCAAAACCTGCCTTAGCACGGTCTTCCGGACGGGTATAAAATTTCAGCGCCACTTCTTTACCGCTACAGGTAGTAAAACTGCCTTCGAGCACCGCCAGCTTGCCTGCTACCAGAGCAAACAGATAGCTTGGCTTGGCAAACGGGTCACGCCAGCATACCCAGTGACGACCATTATCCAGCTCACCACTATCAATCAGATTACCGTTAGACAGCATAACCGGATACTGTTCTTTGTCACCAATAATGGTGGTGGTAAACTGGCTCATGACATCCGGACGGTCAAAGTAATAAGTAATTTTACGGAAGCCCTCCGGCTCATTCTGGGTATACAGATTATCACCGGATTCATATAAACCCATCAGCGTTTTATTTTGTGCCGGATACAGTCTGGTCGTGATTTCCAGTACAAACTGTCTTTCCGGTACCGTATGAATAATCAGCTTTTCATCTGCCACAGCATACTCATGCGGATATAAGGATTTACCATCTAAAACAATCTGCAATAGTTCCGCACTGCCATCAAGCACACAAGGTTTTTGCGTCTGCTTTGGTACAACAGTCATACGATTGATTACTGTGGTATAAGCTTCGTCCAGAGTAAAAGTCAGATTAATATCTGCCACCGCAAAATCCGGTGCCTGATAATCTTTAAGATAATGAACCACTTTTTCTTCACTCATCATTAACACTCTTTATTCAAATCTGTTTTGGTTATTGTACGACTGCCATCAATACAATCAACCTCATCATGCCCTGTCCGGCAACATAATTATCTTTAAATACGGCCATGTTCGCCGTTCTCAATTCCTGCCGGCTATTAATAGCAGAATTGGCAATTATTATTCATATTTAACCTGATAACGACCACCGTTATCAGAACTATCATTTTTTTTCAGCATAGATAACAATAAAGAGGCAGCTGCTGATAATGCCATCCATATAGCAACAAAACAGATAACCGGAAAATAACTACCGCAATATACCCGCAGCAAACCACCTAGCCAGGCGGTTAATAAACCGCTAATCTGATGAATCAGAAAAAATGCACCAAAAATAAAGCCTTTATACCGATAACCGAAAATAGAACCGGCCAGACGGGATATAATAATGACGGTTCCCATATAAGTTATTCCGAAAAAAATCCCGAACAGCGGTACCATCATTGGTTCCGACCACAGAGCCAGTGCCATGAGCGTTATACAACGCACGATATACAGCAGACACAGCAATAAAGGCAGAGATACTTTTTTAGCCACCAGATAACCAATCAGTACACTGCCCACGGCTTCCGCCAGCCCCAGCAAACTCAGTGAAGTACCGGTAAACAGATTGGCGGTTTCATTCTGGCTTAATATTTCCTGTATTGTCGGAACATAATGTACATCAATAAAAATCATTGACGTACCGCAGCCGGAAAAAGCTAAGGCAGACAGCACAAACCGACGGTCCAGATACCAGTAACGGGGTAAAGGTGCGGTAATATTCGGGCTGACCGGCTTAGGCTTAGATGATATATTTGCTGACTGCACTGCTACTTTTTCAGGCACCCAGATACCTTCCATCCAGTTCAGCAATGCCGGAACAATAGCCAGACAGGCAAATACACCGGCCAGAATAGCACAAAGCATCGGCCATGAAATAAACCCGTCCAGATAAATCCACAGAGGAGACAATATCATCAGACCGGCAGCGATGCCGTTAGTGGCCAGCACATACGCAAACTGGCGCCGCTCAGGTATTACATATCTGTCAATCAGAATACTGACCGGTACAAAAGTCAGTGCAGCAACCGCATATGCAGCCAGCAGCAGAAACCCCAGCACAAAAGTCATGAAATTATTATTAGAGGAAAACAGCAAAAATGCGCAGGCAGCTGCCAGCATTCCCGATAACAGAACATGACCAGCACCACAACGGTCACACAGCTTACCGACTAATGCTGAGTAAATACCTTGCGCAAGGCCAAAAAAACCACCAACCAGAGCCATTGTTTCAATACTCACAGCATAATGATCTACCAGACTGGTAAAATAAACCTGATAAACCCCTTTTATGGCTGTGCTGATAAACATCACAATAAAACCATAGCCCACCACTAATCCGGTCTGGATTGCGCGCATGGACAAGCTCTCCTTCCTTATTTATCTGTTATTATGTCTTTTTATACCGGTCTAAAACCGGTAACACCATCACCTTAATACAACAGCCTCTCATTCTCAACAACTATATTCAGATATTGCCGGCAACAACAATAAACTGTGATAAAGTATTACAAATTCGAACCGGTATGTACCGGTAAAAATGCTTATATCAATAAATGTATATAAGCATAGTGATGAACCAGTCTGTGGTTAGCAGCATATATATTTATCATAATTAACTTTATATCAACGTATACACTTCTAAAAATAAAACCATGTTTTCTATTTTTGTTTTGTTTTCCAGTCTGTAAAGGATACACCATGAGCCGACCACCTGAGTTAAAACGCACACTGAAAAACCGACATTTACAATTGATTGCTATTGGTGGCGCAATCGGCACCGGTCTGTTTATGGGTTCAGGCCGTACGATCAGCCTGGCCGGACCATCTGTGTTGTTTACCTATATAATCATCGGCGCATTTCTGTTTTTTGTGATGCGTGCCATGGGTGAATTACTGCTGCACAATCTGCATTACAAATCTTTTGTCGATTTCACTACCGATATCCTGAATCCGACTGTAGGTTATTATGTCGGCTGGTCATACTGGTTTTGCTGGGTAGTGATTGGTATGGCAGATATTGTAGCGATTACCGGTTATACTCAGTTCTGGTGGCCGGAAGTGCCATTATGGCTGCCCGGCATTATCTGCATTGCCATCCTGCTGGCGCTGAATCTGTTATCGGTCAAACTCTTCGGCGAACTGGAATTCTGGTTTGCCCTGATTAAAATTCTGGCGATTCTCGCACTTATCGGCTGTGGCGGCTATTTATTACTAACCGGCTTTACCAGCCCCAGCGGCATTCAGGCTAAAATCAGCAATTTATGGTCTTACGGCGGTTGGATGCCTCATGGCTGGTCAGGTTTTTTTGCCGCATTTCAGATTGCTATCTTTGCTTTTGTCGGCATTGAGCTGGTCGGTACCGCTTCAGCCGAAACAGATGATCCAAATACCACCCTGCCGGCTGCCATTAATAAAATACCGGTGCGTGTCATTATTTTCTACGTACTGGCACTAACCATTATTATGACGGTTACCCCGTGGAATATGGTCGCTCCAGACCGTAGTCCGTTCGTCAATATGTTTACACTGATCGGCATCAGTGCTGCGGCCACTATTATTAATTTTGTTGTACTCACCTCTGCACTGTCTTCCGCCAACAGCGGTATGTATTCTACCGGCCGTATGCTGTACGGTCTGTCAAAAAACGGTGTTGGTCCGAAGGCTTTTGCGCAGCTGTCCGCCAACGGAGTGCCGCAAAACGGTCTGTTATATTCTTGTGCTCTGCTGCTGATTGGCGTTGTTCTGCTTTATGCGGAAGGCGACGTAATGAAAGTATTCACGATTGTCACCACCGTATCCAGTATTTGCTTTATTTTTGTATGGGCAGTCATTCTGATTGCCTATCTACGCTACCGCCGGCTTTATCCTGAAGCGCATGCGCGCTCAGTTTACAAAATGCCTCTGGGTATACCCATGTGTTATGCCACTCTGATATTTTTCGTTTTTGTCCTATATCTGTTCAGTCAGGATAAAGATACGCTTACCGGTCTGGTCGCCACACCAGTGTGGTTTATTCTGCTGACCATGTTCCTGCCTTTATATCGTCAGCAACTGAAAAAACGCATTACCTATACCGATACAGACCATCCGAATCATTAGTATCCAAAAATCTGTCCTGATTAATTACTATCTGCATCAATTAAACAGGACAGAATAATCAATAAAAGACCTAAAGCTTACATACGCTTTAGGTCTTTTATTGAATACTAATCTTAATCAGTTTGCTGCTCTTCAATTCAATATGTTATTGGGGGATAACTTTCCTTATCGGGAAGCCGTTAAGCAATAACCGCTAAGCCATTTCACACAAAATCAGTATTCAGTGACAAATGAAAACATAGTTAAGCATAGTGCCAGAAAGGCTGTCCGACCTGAGGTGTAGAGGCTTGTGCATTGTCCCGCGGTACTACCGGATCCGCTTCATAAGCCATTCTTCCTGCATTAATAGCCAGTGCAAACGCTTCTGCCATCATCACCGGCAAGCCACTACGTGAAACTGCGGTATTCAGCAATACCCCATCAAAACCCCACTCCATTACTTTTGCCGCATGCGAAGGTAAGCCTAGCCCTGCATCGACAAGCAGAGGAATATCCGGTAAGCGTTCACGCAGGACATGCAAAGCATATTCATGTACCGGTCCCAGACCGGTACCAATCGGTGCAGCCCATGGCATCAGTGCCTGACAACCGGCATCCAGCAAGCGACGGCAGGCAATCAAATCTTCAGTACAATATGGCAGTACCTTGAAACCCTCTTTAATCAGGATTTCGGCTGCACGCACCAGCTGAAATACATCCGGCTGCAAGGTATCATCATCACCAATCAGTTCAAGCTTGATCCAGTCTGTTTCAAATACCTCGCGAGCCATCTGCGCAGTTGTTACCGCCTCTTCTACACTCAGACAACCGGCGGTATTAGGAAGAATCGGTACAGCCAGCTCCTGCAACAATCCCCATATACCCTGCCCATGCTCTGCCGAAGTTGCGCTCTGACGGCGTAAAGCAACCGTAATCATGGCCGGCTGCGCTTTCCTTACTGCCGTACGCAGTATTTCAAGAGTGGGATAAGCAGCAGTGCCTAACAACAAACGACTATTAAACTTTTCATCATAAAGTTGTAAAGCCATATTCACTTCCCCCGTTAACATAAAAAATAAAAATCTTCCAACTACAAGCGATAAAGGCAAACTGCACAAAGCATTTATACTTTATAACAAAAACAATAACTTTTCACTTATTTTCACTTAAAACAACATTTGTTACTATTACCCGGTGCATATATATAATTATCATAATTAATATTTTTATTTCAAATATCAAAGCACCGCACATATAACTTTTATCATGATAGGAAACAAAAACCCTGTGTAATGAATGTCATGGTAAATATCAGCCCTAATAAATGAAAACATTTGCAGCTTCTCTTTCTGCCGGCATGGTTACGACAATTCAATTTATCCTAGCCATCAAGCAAAAAATTTCAGAAATATCCAAGAAAACAAATAAATTCTTAATTACTAGAAACATCCGGAAAACAGCAAACACAGCCATTCATATTAATTTACCATAACAATACGATTCTGAAATTATTGACAATAATTTTCCTAGTCTATACTATAATTAACAAATAGTAAGGTCACTAACTAATTTAAAAAAATAACCGTATGCAACTTGAAAACCGTTATTTATCCTTTTGTAACGTTCTGGAAAAAGAAAAAATTGCAGATCTGGATAAAATTAAGACATGCTTTACTCTATTATCCGTTGCAAACACTATTGATATTGAATGCGCCAAACGTCTGCAGCAATTTCATTTATCTGAAAGCAGGCTGATTATTTTAGTATTGTTAAAAGAATATCCTGAGCTGTCATTACAAGAAATTGCTAAATTATTAGGCATAACCAAAGCATCAACAACAACACTAATCAGCTCACTAGTTAATGAAAAACTGATTTCAAAAAGAACTGCCAGTCAGGATAAAAGAATTTCCCTCGTCTCATTAACTGATACCGGCACTAAACTGGTTAAAGAAATTCTGCATCATCACAGCCAGTGGATAGAAAAAATAACCCAAAATTTATCTGCTGAAGAATTAACGATATTTAAAAAAATTCTGCAACAAATTCATCAAAACGTTTCACAACAGGAAAGTCATAATGAAAATAATTGAAGAACTAAAATCAATACAGCAAGATATGTTTACCCAGTTACCTGCAGAAGTATTGAATGTAATGGGAAATTCATTATCAGAAATGCTTACGCAGAATTTAGATTGCCATGCCATAAAAAGCGGAGATACCGCACCAGATTTTTCTCTGGTAGCGCCAAATAATCAAAAAATCGAACTCTATAAATTACTGGAGACAAAATCAGTCATTCTCAGTTTTTTCCGGGGCAGCTGGTGTCCGTTTTGTGTTAAAGAATTAGAACACTTTAACCAAAATCTGAAATTAATCCTCGATACTCAAGACGTTCACTTTATCGCTATTTCTCCGCAAAAACCTGATATCAGCGCTCAATTAATACAGGAACACAATATTAATCTGACTATTTTATCGGATACGGGTAATCAGATAGCCAAACAGTACGGTCTGGTATTTACCTTACCTGAGAATGTCAGAAATTTATACAAAAACTTAGGTGCAAATCTGCCTGATTTTAATGGTGATGACAGTTATCAGCTGCCCATACCAGCCACTTATATTATCGACCAAAATAAAAAAGTTATCTTTTCCTATATCAATGTCAATTACATGGAAAGAGCTGACACTTCGGAACTAATCAAAGCACTGAAAAAAGATTAAGCCTGCCATCATCATGATTTCATCCATCACAAAGCACTAAAGCCAGCAGGCTGAAGTGCTTAACATAATGCCCGTGCATGTCTGTATCATCAGGAATAGCGGCTAAATAATATTTTCCCGATTGTTACAGATATACACGGGCATCGTATCCGGTCTTAAGCATATAAGCCGGTACATCATGCATAAATCAGATGAGTTTTACTGAAACTCAGGATCCGGTTTTTCGGTCAGGCGGTTACGCAGATCGCGGCGGAAGATTTCAATTGTCCACATCCATAATAGCGTACCAACAAGTTCAGAAAACAATTCATCAAACGGCAGATTCCATGGTGCCGGAGATAAATTCAGCACCGGCAGCATAATACCGTGAAACAGAATGGTTACACCAATACCAAAAGCCAGACCCTGCCATAATTTAACTTTAGGAAAAATTTCAGCAGCCATACAGTAAATAATAGCCCATACAATTGAAAACAGAATATGTATGGTACTACCACCCCAGTTCACTAACTGATCTGAATAGATGTAAACCATGCTGTGAATATCAATACCCATATCCTGAATCATCTGAATGGGCGGTGCTATACGATCCGGGGTTCGTGGCGGCATTATTCCTTCCGTACCTGATTTCACAAATGCAGAAACCAGACCGCCCATAATACCGGCAAAAAAGGCTACACCGTAATTGCGACTGGATGGTTGTGTGCGAGTAAACAGATTAGACATAATTATTTCCTCTTAATGTAATAATGATTACTTTTTTTTCTATTAATTAACCCAAAATTGGGGTCGCAAGTGTAAATGCATATTTAATGCTAAATCAAGTAAATTTACCCTCCGAATATCTCTCCAGCAGAGCATAAATAACTGTTTAAAAATCTGAATGGCTGTTTAATCAGCAATATACTGATTTTGTATACCGGAAAATCCATATACCTCTCATCGAATTTTCACTGCTCAAATCACCAATTCATTTATAGATAAACAAAGTAAATTATTCTTCCCGGCAGGTATAAACCGGCTGTTGCCAGATAAGCAAAAACCCTGTATCAAACAGGGTTTTCAAAATAAAACTTAACTACCGGCTGGTACTACCCGCCCACTACCGGTCTGACAATATCCACTTTATCCTGCGGCTGCAACTGATAAACAGAATATTGTTTTTTGGATATAAAACAAGTATTTACCGAAACCGCAAATGGTGATTCCGGCATCAGCTGCTCCAATAGTTCAGCCACAGTATTACCATTAAAATCAATTACATCATCATTAACACTAATATCCATTAATCTGTTTCTCCATTGTCATTTTCCGGTAAAACATCAATATGATAGCGTGCCGGAGCATCCGGAATGGATTGCTGCTGCATTAAGGCCTGTAATACCCGTACTGTTGCAATACTTACTGCCGGCGAAATCATAAAACCGTGCCGGAACAGACCATTTACAGCCACTACATGATTTTGCTTATCATAACGTATTTCCGGGCTCTCGTGATTAAGTGTCGGGCGCAGTTCAGCCATACTTTCCAAAATCCTTGCTTCACCGAATGCCGAATGAACAGTATGCAAAGCAGACATCAGCTCCAAACCGCTGCGCACACTCAGATTACTGTCATCTTCACTTTCAATCTGTGTAGCACCGATAACAAACAACTTATTCTGTTTGGGTGCAATATAAATAGGATAGCGCGGATGCAATATCCGTACCGGACGATTAAGCTCAATATCAGGCGCATAAACCCGCAGCACCTCTCCCCGTACCCCGCGCAGACGGCTCTGACCATGGCTATTCCAGTTACTTTTGCCGCCATAGCCGCGGCAATCCAGCGTCCAGTGAGCCAGACCGGCACATTCAGCCAAATCACTGCTCTGCTCCCAGTGACAGCTAACCTGCTTTTGCTCGATCACATCGGCCAGAGCCAGTAATGTCTGGCGATTATCCAGCTGCCCCTCGGTCGGTAAAAACAGTCCCTGCTTAAAACGTCCGGCCAGCTGTGGTTCATGCTCACTGATTGCCTGTTTATCCCACATCTGCCAGACGCTGTTATCCTGATGGGCACGCTGCAAGTGATTAGTAAATTGTTTTGCTAAGGCACGATCCTGCGGATGCCATACAATCAATGAACCATTTTGCTGCATAAATACCGGTGTCGGAAACGAATCCACCCACTGGCGCCAGACAGGCAGACTGGTATAACCCAGTTGTACCACAAGAGGCGTTGCTTCTACTGCCTCAGCTGTAGGTGCCAGCATAGCTGCCGCTGCAAAAGCAGCAGCGCCTTCACCATTACGTTTACCGGCATTAAATAATATTACTTTACAACCCTGCTCTGCCAATAACCAGGCAGTCAGACGTCCCAATAAACCGCCTCCCAGCACTGCAACATCATATTGTTTCATCGTGCACCCATTTTTGTTGACTAGAATCTGTATTCAATTTCAGTCTGCATCCGGTACCATCAGCACCTCATCCAGACAAAATATTACACGGTTTTCATTTAACCGTTCCTTGAATAAAACTATCTCAGCAGGTATAACTTCATATTAATCGTCACAAGTTTGCATCATCATGGCCAAGGTTTTTCCGTTACACCCGAAACATCCCGAACGAATCTGCTGGGGTTGTGATAAATATTGTCGTGCTGATGATTTGCAATGTGGTAATGGTTGCATCCGTATCCCGCATCCCTGCGAAGATTTCGGCGAGCAATGGTATCTGGACGGAGACTGGTCTGGCTTGCTTTCAGAAGCACAGCGCGAACAAATTGCCGCCGCCGGTAAACCCTCTTTACCGGAAGAGAAACCACATAAACCGCATATCAAACTGGCGTTAAAAAAGTAAGCTGTCCCTAATGTAACAGCAAATACACTTCCCTGTCAGAACCCATGTCGCAAAAAAACAATTTCTTTAATCCAGCTCATAAATTTGAAACACAGCAGCATAAGGTGCACATCAAGCTAAGTTAATTCAGCATGAACCGAACTGAGCATTAAACTAAATTTATGATTAAAAATCATATTGATATATTTGCAAACCAGATACAAGATTGAAAACATACCGGAAAAATTACCACGCTATCCATATTACAGAAAATAGTGGCTGTGCAATACACAATAGAAATGATTCTGAATGACGATATTACAGTATAAAAACTGTATTCTGGTAAAATTCCAAACCTGTATATAATTTATTTAAAATAGTAAATTCTTTCAGATAAACCAATACCTGAAACAATATTGCAAATAGTGACCAGCAGCGGGCAGCAACCTAGCCGGCATGTGTGCACAGAAATGGTTTTTAGATCAAAATAACAGCAGATAAAAATAAAACGCCTGCAAATATCTGCAGGCGAGTATTTAATACCGTAATATTTCCTCTATTTTTAAATTATGCCTCTGTATTCTTGGCTTTTTTCAGATCATCGTCTGTGTAATAGACTGTAATTTATGAATTCAATTTTGACAATAGTTTGTAAATATATAGCACCAAAAGACAACAATCTACCTTTTTATAACTAAAATTAGAAATAATATTTCTCAAAAGAATAGATTTATTAAAAGTTATTACCAAAAATTAAAAACAGACAAATGATATTACTATCATCTGTCTGCTGTATAACAAAATTACAATGCCTGCGGGCTTGTAATATCTTGCCTAGTTCATCTGTACTGCCTGAATTGCCGTCAGTGCAATGGTATACACAATATCTTCAATCAGGGCACCGCGTGACAAATCATTTACCGGTTTATTCAGCCCCTGCAACATCGGACCGACACTCAGCACATGTGCACTGCGCTGTACTGCTTTGTATGTAGTGTTACCCGTATTCAGATCTGGGAATACAAATACAGTTGCCTGACCGGCTACCTTGCTGTCCGGTGCTTTCTGTTTGCCCACACTTGGTACGCTGGCAGCATCATATTGTAAAGGACCGTCAATATGTAAATCAGGACGTTTTTGCTGTGCCAGTTTGGTTGCTGCGGTAACAGTTTCAACATCAGGACCACTGCCGGACGAGCCAGTAGAATATGAAATCATCGCTACTTTGGGTTCAATACCGAATGCTTTAGCAGAATCGGCAGACTGAATAGCAATATCAGCCAGCTGTTCGGCTGTAGGATTCGGATTAACAGCACAGTCACCATATACCAGCACCTGATCCGGCATCAGCATAAAGAATACACTGGATACCAGACTGGCCCCCGGCGCAGTTTTAATCAGCTGCAAAGCCGGACGAATAGTATTGGCCGTTGTATGTACAGCACCGGATACCAGACCGTCTACATCACCGGTAGCCAGCATCATTGTGCCCAGAACTACCGTATCCTGTAACTGTTCAGCAGCCTGTTCCGGAGTCAGACCCTTGCTCTTTCTCAGTTCGACCATCGGAGCAATATAACGTTCACGGATACTGTCAGGATCAATAATTTCCAGAGATGCAGGCAAAGTAATGCCTTTAGCCTGAGCCACTGCTTCCACTTCTGCTTTTTTGGCCAGCAGAACACAACGGGCGATACCTTTATTTTCACAAATTGCAGCCGCAGCAATGGTACGCGGTTCATTGCCTTCAGGCAGAACAATGCGTTTATTCGCCGCACGGGCACGTGCCATCATCTGATAGCGAAACGCTGCCGGTGCCAGATGTGTTGCTACAGGTTTCGCCAGTTCGCTACCCAGCACATCTGCATTTAATTGTGCCGCTACCGCTTTAGCAGCTTCCTGTGCCTGTGCAACCTGTACATCTGCCGGTACAGTAACCAGACCGATACATTCCAGCTGCTTACCATGTTTAGCCAGTTCAGCCTGAACATCCGCCGTAAAACCGGCAGATGGTACATTCTGTGCATCAGCAGTTAAAATAAATCCACTGATTTCAGTATGTCCGTGTGCATAATCATGCAAAGTCAGTTGTAATTGCGCAGCCACCGCCGCTGCTGTCTGACCGGCCACTGCTGCGACCAGAATTACCCGGGCATTCAGTGCAGCCGCAATTTTCACATTCTGTGCCGGCAGATATGTACGGCCTGCTTCAGGTATTGCACCTTCAATAACAACAACATCATGTTTAATTTCGTCCATCTCGTGGAAAGCAGCAACAAATTCTTCTACTACATCATCTGCCTGTCCCTGATATACACGTTCATCCAGATTACTCAGCGACTGCGGTACCGGTAATTTCTGATTCAATACAACCTGTACAAGTTCAGATGTATTATCCTTAGCCACATCTTCAGCAATTGGTTTAAAGTACAAAGGCACGTGACCTTTTTGTACAAATACCTGCGCCACGCCCAAACCTACAGCAGTTATATTTGTCTGAGTTCCTGTCGGCACCAGCAAAAATTGTGACATAAACATCCCTTTCATTTAAATTACACTAGCAGCAAATACTGCACTTATCTTATCGTTAACGATTATAATTTACTTCGCTGCGCTATATTATAAGTTACATCAACTTTTGCATGAAAAAACATAAGCCGGCCGGATATTGCAACCACTAACCAAGTCATAAGTCATTATCTGTTCAATTATTTCCTGCCTGAATCAGGCAGCAGCACCAGCACAGCATTACTAATTTTTACTCAAAAATCATTATAAAAAACATTAGCTTGAACTAATAAAATCATCCAAATCTGTCAAATAACTGTATATGTTTATTTTTGCTATTGCTGAGTTTCGCCTTTGATATTTATTTTATATCGCTAATTTCGTATTTCTGTATTTTCTGTTTTTTATATACGCTTTTGACAGGCTTTATTCATGCATTATTTGGGCATTTAAATTTTAGAGAATGATGATGGCAAATTATGAATCATTTATTTCTGACTCTTGCCCAGAAAATAGCTATACCGGCTTTCGCTTTAAGTAAGCCATAGCATTGCAGAAAAAAAAGCTAAGTAATTTTTGCTTAGTAAGCTTAAGCATGAATAATGGCCATTAGCAATTTCTCAGCTATTCTGAGTGTTATGGTGTTCACATTTCTTTAGCTTTTAGCGGGTACTCATGATGAAAAAACTCTCCTTATATACCATTGTTTTTGCTTGTCTTGCTTTATGTACTTTATATTTATACGGAAGGAGCAATATGGTCAGCTCAACAACCGGAGCAACTGCATCCAATACGTCAGCAAATAATACTACCAGAGCAGCTGCATCCAAAATATCAGCAGATAATACTGCCGGATTAACCACCGTAGCAGCTTCTTTTGATGCGCCCACAGGCATTGCTTTTGATAGCTCAAATGCCATGTATGTTACCAACTGGTCTGGCAATTCAATCACTAAAATAACCGCGGACGGTGAGCGTAAAACTATTTATTCCAATATTTCTTCTCCTGCCGGTATTGTAATTGATGCAGAGGATAATATTTACGTATCATCATACAGTGATGACTATATTCTCAAAATAACTGCTGACGGCAAAGCTGAAAAAATTTCTGATGGCTACCATACTCCGACAGGTATTGCTTTTTCCAATTCTGGAAATTTACTGATTACCAACCGCTCCACCGGAGAAATTGTGTCTCTTGATTTAAACAACCGTCGCAAGGAAATTATTGCACGCGGTCTATCCACTCCGGTTGGTGTAACACAGTTACCGGATAACAGTTTGGTTGTTTCCCAGTATAGTGGTCGCCTGACCTTAATCCGCCCGAATGGTCAGCAAACAGAGCTGGGCAAAGACTTCAACCGGCCGGGAGTAGGTATTGTCACCGTTTCGCCAAATATGGTTGCCGTGATTGATAATGGTGCTGATATGGTACGCACAGTTGATATTAAAACCGGGACTGTACGTAAATTAGTTACCTCTTTACCAGGAGCAGTAGCATTGGCTTTACATAATAATCGCTATTACATAGGTACATGGCAGGATGGTACTGTTTATGCTTTTAATCCTAAATAGTTCAAACTAGACATTAGTTTCAATAAACTGTTCAAACCAGTTTCTAAAACAAAACCTGAATGGCTTTCATTCAGGTTTTGTTTTTACATAAGCATCTTTTAATCATCAGATACCGATCCGGAAATTTCCTGATCACAAAATTGTTACGTATGTATTTCCGGTTGTCTGATAATTAAAAATAGTTTTCAAACAACTATAGATTTGCCAGTGCTCTGCTCATTTCAGTAAAGTCTCCGCGCATCTGATACCACAGATTACTACGTGCCTCACTAAACTGCTCTTCACGACTAAGCAATGTACCTTCTGTAAATGCTGTGTATTTTCTGGGAACATGTCCGTCAAACCAGTAATAAGTTTGCGATGAAGTACTTTTTCCTCTATAGCTGCGGTTTAGTTCATATAGTCCACTAGTATGCACTTCAGCATTCATTACCGCTTCATTAATCGTCTTCACACTATATTGTTTGAAATAAAAATCTTCATAAACAGATTGCTCAACCATATTACCATTTTCATCAGCTACCTTTTTTGTACCCACTTTCAGATTTTCATATTTATCATCCGTCTCAATATTATCCTTATACTGCTGAAAATGACCGCGGGTCATATTTACATCAATCACCAGATTAGCCGATCCAGGGCTGTTTACAAAGCTGACATAGCTTGCCTGGAGTACGGAACGTATCTGGTAGGCCAGATAGTCATTTCCGCGGATAAATATCTGTACCTGTCCTTTTTGTTCATATACACCTGCCTGTCTGGTAGAATCTTTATAGGTGTTACCATAAGGACTGTACACATCACTGGCCGCACGGAACAAAGCCGCTGCCTGCCGGTATTCACTCAGTAGTCTTGCTTTGCGCACAATACCCTGCGCTTCCTGATAGTGACTTTCCGCTTCAGCAGTACGCCATTTTTTTTCATAAATAGCAGCTAATTTGGCACTGTCCTTATAATTGCCCAAAGGCAGATAAACATCATGAGCTTTGCGAAAATTATTCGCTGCCTCTTTATAATTTTTGTCTCTGACATTAGCCTGTGCTTCAGTGTAATATTCCTGAGCAGCAGTTTTATAATACATGTTCTGATTATCATCAGCGCGCTTTTTAATATCCTTATAATTAAAATACTCATAGCCCTGACGGTATAATTTAGCCTTGCGCAAATAATCTGCACTGTTTGAAGCTACAATTGCATTAGCCTGCTGATAAAACTGTATAGCCAGAGATTCTTTCAGACCATCTACTGTATACAGACTTAAATATTTTTCAATATAAGTGCTGTAACTTTTATCTGCCAGCTCAGTTTTCATCGCCAGTAACAGCTGATAGCTTTTAATCCGTAAGTCATAATCAGAAACGGCAGCCTGTTTAATATTTTTTTGCGCCATTTCCACTAAACCGCTAACAGTAACCTGCAAATACAGAATATCCTTGTCCTTCCATGGCTTATTCTTTTGCTCAAGCTTCTTAGCCTTAGTGTTGAAATTATTAGCCAGAACTTTCACTCCGCCTACATAATCACCGGTTTTGAACTTGTCCTCCGGCTTAACCGGTAATGTACAGCTTGCCAGCAACAGACATAAAAAGACCAGTAAAATTTTTTTCATTTTTCGATCTCCAGAGGCGCGAAAACAGGCGCATGATAAAATACAAAAGGCGCATATTAACACTATTTAACAAAACAAACAAATGCCTTTACTTTTATCCTGATTTCATTCTGTGCATAACATCATCCCACCGTCGCAGTTTCGGTATATCTACCTGAATGATTTATAATTAAGTTAAAATAGAAACTGCAAACAGCATTAAAACATTTAAACTGATAATATATTGCCGTAGCTGTATCAGCTAAAGACAACAGATAATGCTATTTAAGAAAAGAAACCCATATTACAATCCGGCTAAAAGTCATCATACACCTTATGGTTTCTGCAATCTGGAACCTACAGTCATCAAACCCCTGGAAGTCTGTCGCTGGAACTGGGAAAGGCATATCCATCATCTGCCTAAACCACCGCAAAACGGATATGAGCATTTTGCACGCGACTGGTATCAGAAACCGGACTTTACACTGAGCGGCAACCGGCTATGGTGGATCAGCCATGCCACACTGCTCATACGTTTACAGCAATGTACCATTATTACCGATCCGGTATTTTCACAGCGGGTATCACCAGTAACATTTGCCGGCCCCAAACGCCGTACTCAGCCTGCAGCCAGTATTGCCCAGCTGCCTTCAGTGGATGTTATCGCACTGTCACACAACCATTACGATCATCTGGATAAGGCAAGTATCCGCCAGTTAGCCGAACGTTTTCCGTCCATCACTGCCATTGTTCCCCTAGGTTTGAAAAATAAACTGGAACATATGGGCGTACGTAATGTCATTGAACTGGACTGGTGGGAACAGGTGACGATTAAAGATATCCGGTTTCATGCTGTACCGGCACATCACTGGAGCCAGCGCGGCATTTTCGACCGCAATCGTACTCTGTGGTGTGGCTGGATAATGCAGACAGCCGCGGGAAGTACTACTTATTTCAGCGGAGATACAGGTTTCAGCGAGATTATGTTCCGGCAGATTGCCGGGCGATTTGCCCCGATAGACATGGCTGCAATCCAGACAGGAGCTTATGCACCCCGCTGGTTTATGCATAATCAGCACATAGATCCTTATCAGGCAGTAACAATTTTTCAAATACTACAATGCCGTCAGGCCGTTGGCATGCACTGGGGTGCATTTGAACTGGCAGATGAACCCATAGATGAACCACCACAGCTACTAGCTCAGGCCTGTGAACAACAGCAGCTGGACAACAGTCGTTTTGAAAGTATCAAAATGGGAGCTAGCCGTCCCATTCCTGATTAAATTAAACAATAATAAAAAATTTCATACCCGGCATATCGTTCCGAATGGAACTCACAGATTGCAAAATAAAAAATATTATCTTTAATTTTATTTAAATTTCAGTCTGCTACATCTGAAATACGGACTGACCAATTGATTGCCGTATTAATCAGTGCAAATTTATAAATATGCGTGCAGAAATAGTATAGTTTCTTAACTTGAGCAAATGAAATACTGATAAAAAATATCGCATTAAAAATTCTGTTTAAGCTAAACCACTTTTATTTATTTTTATTTTCACACCTGATTACGCAAATCATTCATCATGCGACTGAATTCTTCCCGGTAGGCAGGGGTAACATAAGGTCGTAACAGAGTCAGAGTCTGGTGGGTACCACGAAATTTAGAAGCTTCAGTCAGTTTGCGTTCATATAAGGCACTGTCATAATCACACCAGTATTTGGTTATCAGCCAGATATTCACTGCCATTTCCTTGCGGGCAACTTCGTCTGTTTGTATAAAACCAATATCAGTCAGTTGCTGCAAGAGATTTTGCAGTAGTGGTGATACACGAACCCGGGTGAAATTATTGTGTTCACCCAATAATTCGGCACTGCGTGAAAGCATTGCATTTAAATCACTGAATAAAAAACGGTATTGCCACATTACATCATAAACACCAAGCATATAGTTCTTAATCGCTTCTGTGTCCTGTGGCGGACTGACCTGCTGCAGATAACACAGCAATTTCTCACTGTAGCGCTTGAATAACTGCATAATAATTTCATCTTTATTACGAAAATGATAATAAAGATTGCCCGGACTGATGCCCAGAAAAGAAGCAATATGATTAGTGCTGATGTTGCGTTCACCCTCTTCATTAAACAGTTTCAGACTGGCATCAATAATGCGGTTATACGTATTGGGGCGTGATTCTTTCACCATATTAATTTCTTTCTGATTATGCAGTTTATCACCGGGCAAAGCATACAGATATTCTCTTAACCAGCCGCATGCGGCAAAACTTCCGGCAGCCAGACCGGTTCCGGTTCGAGCAATACCTGAAAATGCTGTGCTACACAGTTACGAACATATTCAGCCAGAGCAACTACATCGGCTGCGCTGGCCTGTTTTTTATTAACCAGTACCAAAGCCTGCTTCTCATGAACTGCCGCACCGCCAAGCTGATAGCCTTTCAGGCCGCACTGGTCTATCATCCAGCCTGCTGCCAGCTTTACCTGCCCGTCAGGCTGTGGATAATGCGGCAAAGCCGGATATTGTTTTAATAGGCTTTCTGCCAGTTCAGCCGCCACAACAGGATTTTTAAAAAAACTGCCGGCACTGCCAAGCACTCGCGGATCAGGCAGCTTCTGCCGGCGGATACGGCACACTGCCTGTGCAACGATACCGGCAGTTAGAGGCTGCCCCTGTGCCATCTCTGTGGCCACCTGAGCTAAATCACCATAATGCAGTTGCGGTGTAAAACTGCGGGATAATACAAACCGTACCGCCACAATGACATAACGTCCTTGCTGGCCATGCTTAAATACACTGTCCCGGTAAGCAAAGCTGCATTCATTCCGGCTAAGCCAGCACAGTTGCTGACTTTCAAGATCAAAACATTGTACAGCCTCAATACAGGATTGTACTTCAACACCATAAGCGCCGATATTCTGTACAGGTGCCGCCCCTACTGTACCCGGAATCAGACTCAGATTTTCCAGGCCGCACCAGCCCTGTTCCAGCGTGTACTGAACAAATTCATGCCAGTTTTCACCGGCCGCAGCTTCTACGATAACCTGTACACCATCATCCGCCACCAGCCTGATACCACGATTGGCCATACGCACCACCAGTGCCGGATAATCCGCACAAAACAGAATATTACTCCCGCCACCCAACCACAGCACACTTTGCCGTTCAAACTGAGGCAGTGCCAGAATATCCGGCAACTGTTCAGTATTCGTTAATGTGACCAGCCAGCGTGCCCGTACCGGCAGAGCAAAAGTATTTAGCGGTTGTAAATCTGCATGTTCAATCACACTTATCATGATTTGCCTTCTGCATCTGTCAGCATAAATTTTTCACTTTTCCGGTGCAGATACCACACCAGTGCCACAGCCGCACCTGTCAATGCCAGCACCAGAGCCAGCCAGAAACCATAAAGTGCCATACCGAAATACAAACCAAACAAACAGCCGAAACCCAGACCCAGACCCCAGAAACTGAACGCATGAATCACCATCGGAATCTTAGTCAGCTTATAGCCGCGCAAGGCATAAGAAGCAATTGTCTGTGTTGCATCAGACAACTGGAAAACTGCTGCAAAAATCAACAGCGTACCGCCCAGTAAAATCACTTCCTGATCAGCTGTATATAAGCCTACCCAGAAATGCCGGAACAGCAGCAGCATGATCCCGGTAAAGCAGGCACCAAGCAGACCCATACACAACCCTACTCCGGAAACAAAGCGGGCACGCTGCCAGTTACGTGCTCCGGCTGCCTGACCCACACATACAGCCAGCGCAATGCCCACACTTTGCGGCAACATATAAATTAAAGAGGTAATACTGATTACCACCTGTTGCGCTGCCACCTGAGTGACCCCGAAACGGGCAATCAGCAAACTAATAAAAGTAAACAGACTCACTTCCAGAAAGAATGACATTCCGATCGGAATACCCAGACGCAACAAAGAAGCCTGTGTACGCCAGCGCGGCCACTCAAAGCGCACAAACAGAGCAAAAGGTGCAAAATACCGCTGCCGTATAATATATATGCCCAGTGCAATGGCATTCAGCCAGAAACAGATAGCTGAGGCCAGACCACAGCCGGCGCCTCCCATCTGCGGCATCCCGAATTTTCCGTAGACAAAAATATAATTAAGCGGAATATTCAGCAATAGTGCAATCAGACTCACCACCATAATAGGTTTGGGGCGGTTTAAAGAAGAGGCAAAAGCATAAAATGCCCGGTGAATCATCGCTGCCGGCATACCCAGTGCAATATAGAATACAAACTGACCAAATACTGCATCCACATATGCACCCATATTCAGCCAGTGCTGCATTGGTATAATCATTGCCCACAGCAACAGCATACCCAGAACACCGAGAAACAGTCCGAACCATATTCCCTGCCGTCCCTGTTCTCCGATTTCCGTTGTTTTACCGGCACCGTATAACTGTGCCAGTATCGGCTGTAATGCCGTCATCACTCCCAGAAAAGTAATATACAGCGTAATAAATACATTCGAACCCAGAGCCACGCCGGCCAGGTCGTTGGCACTGGCATGACCGGCCATTACAGTATCGACTACGCCTACACCTACCTGCGCTACCTGTGCAATAAGAATCGGCAACGCCAGCCGCAGCAATCTGCGACATTCAGCCAGCAACTCGCCCCGGCCGTGCTGATTCAGTTCAAACAACATGTTTCACCTACAAAATTAAACAATACAAACAACAAAATACCGTAGATCATCACACTCATCAGGCAGTTTACTGCTGCGATACCAACAATAAAACAGGCTGCCTGAAATCATTCAGACAGCCTGCCAGCAAGAAAATCAGTTAAGCGCGTTTACGGAATTCAAAAGTACGTGAATCAATTTCCACTTTATCGCCATTTTCAATATAAGCAGCTACCTGAATCTCGGCACCACCTACCAAACGTGCATTTTTCATTACTTTGCCAGAAGTGTCACCTTTTACTGCCGGTTCAGTATATTCCACTTCACGCACGATAATAGTAGGCAGTTCTACAGAAATAGCGCGGCCGTCATAGAACGTTACTTCGCATTTTTCTTCCATGCCGTCTACAATAAACTTGATGGCATCGCCGATGTTTTCTGCTTCCACTTCATACTGATTGAATTCATCATCCATGAAAACATACATCGGATCAGCAAAATAGCTGTAAGTGCACTGTTTGCGATCCAGCACTACCACATCAAATTTTTCATCGGCTTTATAAACCGTTTCTGTAGCAGCACCAGTCAGCAGGTTTTTCAATTTCATTTTTACCACGGCAGCATTACGACCGGATTTATTGTATTCGGACTTCTGCACCACCATCGGATCATTGCCCACCATAAATACATTACCCGGGCGCAATTCTTGTGCGGTTTTCATCTTTAATCTAACTTCCAAAAATGTTCAGCAAATAATAAGTATATTATTTTAGCGGAAGATGGCTGAATCTGGCTAGTTTTTCCAGCGCATTGTCCTGCCCATGCAGCATTTCTGACCACGCAGCGGCTGATTTTACCCAACTTTGCCAATGCGCGCACAAATACTGCCATGCCTGTTCACGTTTTAACGAACTCACAGCCCCAGCTCCGTTCAGATCATCCGACAAAACAGTAAACGCCTGTCTGAGCTCTGCCGGCCAGCCTTGCATCGCCTTAAACCAGAATGAATGCAGCTTTTGCAGATGGACATCATCATCCTGACGGTAAATATGCCAGAAAAACGGTAATCCTGCCCATAATGCCCGGACAAAGCTGTCTTCACCGCGCACAATAGCCGCATCTGCCAGCCACAGCAAACGGTCAAAGGCCGCCTGTGGCACAAACGGAATACGTACCAGCGTCACATTCCCCAGCTCACAGATATCCCCTTCCTGCTGCAGCTCCTCCGGTGCAATTAATTTTGCCGCACGTAAACTTTCAATGACCTGTCCGCCGGCAAGCCACAACGTTACCGGCGTATCCGCCTGCTGCCACATAGCCATCCATTGTGCCCACTGACCGGAAGTATAAGCAAATACCAGCCATAACTGCCCTGTATACTGTAACGGCAAACCATATTCCTGCCTGAATGCCTGCTGAAGCTTCGGCTGCTGTCTGAATTTTTCCCGCTCAGCCAGATAATCCGGTTCCCGTAACAAACCGCCACTGTCCGCATCAATACCCATAAACCAGAAATACTTTTCCAGACCATTAGGCTGCAACGATGACATAGCATGTAAACCAACCGCCCAGTCTTCGGCGGTCAGATACTCCCAGTTCAGCCACAATGGCCGGCGCTGCCTCATTCTTTCCAATACCTGAGGCGGGAGCTCACAACCAAACGTTTCTATTACCAATACCGGATCGGCAGCAGCAGACAGCTGTTGCTGCATCATGGCATCGCCCTGCCATGCTTCGATAGTAATCCGTGCCTGTTTTTCCGGTGCCGGCACTAGCTTATTAAGTGCATCAGTATCATCAATCCACAAACGCACATGCATGTGCAGATATTCAGCCAGCAGACAGCTTAGCCGCCAGCCTACGCCCGCATCACCATAATTATCAATTACCCGTACAAATACCCATGCCTCTGCCATAGACTCATCCGATAGCATAGTTTCAGGTAAATTTAAAACATGCATTAAAATTTCCTTACAGACAGCACAACTTACTCACACATTCTCACTATTTATCCTTTTGTCAACCATAAAACAGACTTGACAAACTGATTTTATCCACATGAATTAAGCAACGCATACTGAACCCCACAAAAAGCAAAAATAGCTGCACACATGCATCTTATTTTTATATATATTTGTTTTTAAACAATTTTATTTTAAGGCTTATTTTTTAAGCAAGCACATCCAAGTCTTGATTTATAGGCAATTATGCACGCTCATCTTTCATTTTCCACAGATTTATCCACAAATATTGTGAGCATATCTTTAACCCCTTTAACGACAAGGTTTTTTATGCCAGATCATCCGAGCCATGAAAAATAATCAGAAACTAATTACCATTATGGTAAAATAAACCATGCTCTCTAAAGTAGTAAAGCCATTATGTCTGATGCACTTTTTGCCAAAGAAACCATAGCAGTATCACTTGAAGATGAAATGCGCAGTTCCTATCTGGATTACGCCATGAGCGTGATTGTAGGACGTGCTCTTCCTGATGTACGCGATGGGCTGAAACCGGTTCATCGTCGTGTGCTGTATGCAATGAACGAAGCGAATAACGACTGGAACCGGCCTTACAAAAAATCTGCGCGCATTGTCGGCGATGTTATTGGTAAATACCATCCGCACGGCGATACAGCGGTTTACGATACTATCGTACGTCTGGCGCAGGATTTCTCCATGCGTTATCTGCTGGTCGACGGACAAGGTAATTTCGGTTCCGTTGATGGCGACAGTGCAGCGGCTATGCGGTATACCGAAATCCGCATGACAAGAATTGCGCATGAGCTAATGGCTGATATCGAACAGGAAACTGTTGATTTTGTCCCGAATTATGACGGCAAAGAACAAGAGCCGGCGGTATTGCCAACACGTATTCCGACATTACTGATTAATGGTTCTTCCGGTATTGCCGTCGGTATGGCTACCAACATTCCGCCGCACAATATTAACGAAGTAATAGGCGGTGCCAAAGCTCTGCTGGCTAATGAAAACCTCAGTATTGACGAGCTTATCGATCTGATTCCTGCCCCGGATTTTCCGACTGGCGGTATTATTTACGGACTTTCAGGCGTACGTGAGGGTTATCGTACCGGTCGCGGTCGCGTCATTATTCGTGGTAAAACCCATATCGAACCTATCGGACATCATGATGAACGCGAAGCAATCATCATTGATGAAATTCCGTATCAGGTAAACAAAGCCAGACTAGTCGAAAAAATCGGCGAGCTGGTACGCAATAAAATTCTCGAAGGTATTTCAGACCTGCGCGACGAGTCGGACAGATCCGGCATGCGTGTGGTTATCGAGCTCAAACGCAATGAAAATAGCGAAGTTGTTCTTAATCAGCTGTATAAATTAACTCAGCTTCAGGACAGTTTCGGCATCAATATGGTGGCTCTGGTAGACGGTCAGCCGCGCCTGCTGAACCTGAAACAGATTCTGAATGAATTTCTGCGTCACCGTCGCGAAGTTGTTACCCGGCGTACCATGTTTAATCTGCGTAAAGCACGTGAACGCGGTCACTTGCTCGAAGGTCTGGCAGTAGCTCTGTCTAATGTCGATGAAATCATTGCCCTGATTAAATCATCTCCTACCCCTTCAGAAGCCAAAATCGCTTTAACCTCACGGGCATGGCGTCCTGATCTGGTTAAAAACATGCTCGTACGTAGCGATATTGATGCAAAATTGATCAAGCCTCAGAATTTACCGGAAAATACCGGTCTGAGTGCTGATGGCTATTTCCTTTCCGACGCGCAGGCACAGGCCATTCTCGAAATGCGTCTGCAACGTCTTACCGGTTTGGAACAGGATAAAATTGTCGATGAATACAAAACTATCCTTGATAATATTGTCGACTTACTTGATATTCTTGCCAAACCGGCTCGTATCAACCAGATTATTCATGATGAGCTGACCGCCATCCAGCAACAATTCGGAGATGAACGTCGCAGCGAAATCAACACTTTTGGTGGCGACATTGCCGATGAAGACCTGATACCGAAACGTGACATGGTGGTTACACTGACTCACGGCGGCTATATCAAAACCCAGCAGGCAGATGACTATCAGGCACAACGGCGTGGCGGTCGCGGTAAACAGGCAACTGCCACCAAAGATGAAGACTTTATTGAAACTCTGTTTATCGCCAACACACACGACTACCTGCTGTGTTTCACCAGTCTGGGTAAATGCCACTGGATTAAAGTATACAAACTGCCTGAAGGCGGCCGCAACAGCCGTGGGCGGCCGGTTAACAACCTGATTCAGCTCGAAGAAGGTGAAAAAATTAACACCATTCTGCCGGTACGTGAATTCAGCGAAAATGAATATGTCTTTATGTGTACCGAACAGGGTATCGTCAAGAAAACATCACTAATCGATTTTTCACGTCCGCGCTCAGCCGGCATTATCGCCCTCGGACTGGATGAAGGTGACCATCTGATTGGTGCGGTTAAAACTGCCGGTAAACACGACATCATGTTGTTTTCCAATGGTGGTAAAGCAGTCCGTTTCAGTGAAGACAATGTTCGTCCGATGGGACGCAGTGCCCGCGGTGTACGCGGCATGAAACTGGCTGAAAATAACCAGGTAATCAGCCTGCTGGCCTATGATGCTGAAGAAGATAGCGACAAACTGGTACTGACCGCCACAGCCAACGGCTTTGGTAAACGCACTGCTGTTGATGACTACCGTCGTTCCGGCCGTGGTACTCAGGGCGTAATTGCCATCGATACCGGTGAACGTAATGGTGACCTGGTAGCCGCTACACTCGTAGCCGATAGCGACGACCTGATGCTGATTACCAGTGGCGGTGTACTGATTCGTACCAAAGTCGATCAGATCCGTTCCACCGGTCGTGCTGCTGCCGGTGTTAAACTGATTAATCTGGATGAAGGCGAAAAACTGGTCAGTCTGGAACGTATTGCTGAAGCAGAAGAAAACAGCGATAACGAAGTAGATATACTGGATACACCAGAAGATTAATTCCGACATTTAAAAACATAAAGCCGACTTTCCCAGTCGGCTTTATGTTTTACCGGTAGAAACATAATCAGCTTTCAGACAGCATAAAATCCACTACTTGATAATAATAATGAAATCCACTATCATCTTTACCCACAAAAGAAACCAAACACACACAAAGGACAAAACATGTACGTTTGTCTGTGCAATGCCATTACTGATCGCCAGATAAAAGAAACTGTTGCTGCCGGCGCCTCAAGTCTCACTGATTTACAGGCTCAGCTTGGTGTAGCCACTTGTTGTGGCTGCTGTGCTGATTTAGCCAGCTCATTCCTCTCCTGTCATCAGGATCGTCAGATTAATTGCACCAAAGCGGACAACACATAAAAATTTGATACTCATACGAATAATTAACCGTTATTTTCTTTACTGCATTCTTATTTATCAACCATTTCATATTTTTATCTTTTAACTAAATATAGATAACTTATTTATAATTAGTTGCGCTACCCGAATCAACAAAACCATATATTTTACATAAATCAACAAACAGGCATATAAGAACACATAAGCCTTTTGGTTTGTTTATTATGTTCAATGTTTTGTTTTTTACTTAAAGGGAGCAATAAATGAAAAAGAATAATCTGATAAAACACTATTTTCTTACATCAAGCTTAGCGATATTAATTACATTAGCATTACCTGCTACTGCAAAAACCACTACCAAAGTTAATAAGGCTGAAGTTAATCGTTTATCGAATTATTTTATAGCTCAGGATAAATCAGTCAGCAGCAAAATAGATTTTGATGGTTACATGAAATTAGCCGAAGAAGTAAAACGATACAGAGCTAAAAGACTTCTTCCTTTAAACCAATTTTTGGCCAAATCCAAAAATTCAAAAACCATTATTTTGGACTCCAGATCCAAAGAAATGTATGACAGAAAACATTTGAAAGGAGCCATTCATCTGAATTTTTCCGACTATAACCAGATTAGCCTATACAGATTAATTCCAGATAAAAATACAACCATTCTCATTTATTGCAATAATAATTTTATAGATGACCAGGAAAACTTTGCCAGTAAAATGGCAGTAACACCAACAGACCTGAACGGACTGCCATCTTATCGTGATAAGATCAGTTTAGCCCTTAATATACCTACCTTTATCAATCTATACGGATATGGTTATCGTAATGTTTACGAATTAGGAGATCTCGTTTCTGTTAACGATAAAAGATTAAAATTTGAAGGTAGCGAAGTTAAATAAATCATTTATCCGCACAAATCATTAAACCCATCTATTCTGACTATTCACATGAATAGTCAGAATAGATGGCCGTACTTACTTTTCTCTCTCTGTTAACTGAAACCATACTAAGTTATTAACTTGCAGGCAAATACCAATATTATTTTCAGGAGCAAAACAGGAATCCGTCATCATAGCTTTGCCCTTATTTTGTGATTATCTGCCAAGCCATCATGATGTCCCACTGCACTGATATCTGAAAAACACTGTTTCTGCCAAACCTGCCTGTCCGGCACCCGGCAAGACAAAAGAATAATCAATAGCAACGAACTGTATTTACTATCATAACGGTTTCTTTAAAACCCATGCAGATGTATGAGCAGTAAAACCGATATGACCATAATAGTCGACAGCCTGTGGCGCAGCAATTAAAACAATTCCGGCATTCTCTCCAGTATTTTTCTGAATTTCCCGAATCAACTGCTTACCAATACCCTGCTTTTGATAGCGCTCATCAACAGCCAAATCAGCCAGATAAGTAATATAAACAAAATCAGTTAAACAGCGCGCAATACCCACCAACTTCTGTCCGTCCCATGCTGTAATAATTAAATTTGCATTATTCAGCATAGACTGAAAACGGGATTTATCCGTAATCGGACGCCGTTCCCCCAGACTGCAATTTCGGTAAAGATTCAGCGTTTCTTCGAGTTCGGGTTTGATATTACAACGGTAAGCAATATTATTCATACATAATACCTCCAGTAAACGAACAAAGTATTAACTTCACATACAGATACAGTGAAAAACTAATTTGTACAGATGAAACCAACTAATAACCCTGTTCATGGTTCAACATATTATAAAATTTGTTTAGAAACTCAATAAAATCTGCAGCACTTTGATTGATTGCCTGCGGAGTAATTGTTACTAATGAAGCATCTGTATTAGCGCCAAACAAAGAAAATGCACCCTGATAATCTGCTTTAACATAATGTAAAGTCATTTCATACGGACGCAGAACTGCCGTTAAATCATAAGGTGCCTGATAATCCTGTTCCAAACTTCCCATAGAAACAGCCAAACCGATTTTTCGATCTTTAAGCTGAGTCCTGCGGGAACCATATGCCCATCCGTAGGTTAAAACATCATCAAACCACTGTTTCATTAGTGGCGGGCAGTTAAACCAGTAAACCGGAAATTGCCAGATCAGACTACCTTGTACCTCTACCAAAGCCTGCTCTTTCTCCACATCAATCTTACCGTCCGGATAAGACTGATACAGCTCATATACCGGAAATTTTTTTACTTCTTCAATCCAGCGTTTATTGACTGAAGAATGTTCAATATCAGGATGCGCAACAATAATCAGTGTTTTTTCATTTTATTCCCCTTGGTTATTTGATCACTAAATATAAATAAAAATTAACTTATCCGAACACATCCGAATTTCAGTTTACAGTACAGCCTGCACTTTAGCCAGACAGAGCACAGTATTACAGACTATGGCCGTTGCTGATTAAATATTCAGCAAAACTCACCTGCTCAGATAAAAGACCCTGCTGCCGTCGCTGATACCATTCAATCTTGTCATTCAAAATCTGCAGATGTTTTTGCAGTTTTGCCTGCTGTTGCAAAAAATCATCACGGGTCTGTAACAACAACTCCAGCCGCTCAGTAATAGTTATATCCCCCTGACTGCGCAGCAACACATACTGCTGAAGCTGTTCCATACTCATACCGGTATTTTTCAGATGCAAAATAAAACGCATCCAATCAACGTCCTTTTCGGTATAGAAACGACGCTGATTGACAGAGCGCTGCGGAGAAATCAGCCCAAGACTTTCATAATACCGGACAGTTGCCGGCGTTAATCCGAATATATCCGCAAAAGCACGGATACTGTATTGTTGTGACTCTGTCATTCTTGTTCCTATCACCAAAATAAAGCTCAAACAACTTAAAATATCATTTCATATTAAAGACTAAGTAATAGCAAATCAGGCAAAACCAATTTAATGCGTAAAATAAAGAATCAATCTGTATAAAAATAGCAATAAAATTTTGATGATGAATAAAAAAGGTAATTCAAAATAGATATTCAGATAATAATACAGGAAAGCATATGCTTAATATATTGCTAAGGTATAATCAAACCACCACAGCAAAATCAGACAGTACTGGTAACCGTACTTAATTTTTACCAGAGATTAACACCATACATAAAAACTCTAAAATATTAAAAATCTGAAAAATAATGGAATACCTGAATAATATTAATTGCCAACACTTTCCATTGGTATGGGATAACCATAAAACCAGTATTTATCAGTTTTTACTCCCTTATCAAAACGCGGATAAACTTCCCGAAACGGCCAAAATTCTGCCTGATCACTCCTTAGATAGTCGAAAAATAAAACAGGCAGCAAGAATGAGGGATGGAATTACAAATTATCATAGTGCCTCTGCAGAACAAAGTTGTGTAGAAAAAATTTTAGCATTACTCACCAAAATAACTGCGCAACCTAATCAATCAGATATCGAAACACTTTACACCCTAGTCCAAACAGGACGAACCTTAAGTTATATTGAAGATTTAACTGAGGAAATACCTAAACTCATTATTGATTTTGATAAATTATACGAATTTATTTATTGGCTAGCACTTAATAGTCCGGATCGTGAAATCATTAAATTCAGTATTGCCATATTAGGATGCTTTACTACCGAACAAACAGAATTATTTTTGTTATTTGGTATGCATGAAGAATTTTCATTATATTCTGCTGGCGCATTACAAAATACACTATCATCTGAAACCGATATTGAAAATGCCTTGCTGACATTAGCAAAAAAAATTGATGGTTGGGGACGTATTCATATCATTTATCGGTTAGTAACATATCCGTTATCATCATCAACAAAAGACTGGTTGCTAAGATCCGGCTATCAAAATAGTTTGATGAATGAATATCTTGCTTACACCTGTGTAATGTCAGGTGAATTAGATAAAGCTTTAGCGCATGAAACCATTGATAGTGAATTAATCAGCTCCACAAGTGAAATTATTGCAGCGCTGATAAACGGCGGACCCACTCAGGATATGCATAACTATGCTGCTGGTGCTAAAGTCTGTCTTAATTATTTAACCCATTTACTCAATCTACCAAATTTAACGGATCTGAAAATATTACGAACCGTTTGGTTATTACACGATTTTGTGGTTAATAAAGTAAACGATTATTATCCTAACTGGGATAAGAAAATCAAAAATCAAATAATCAATAAAGCAAATGAGGTTATTAAGCAAGATAAATGGTTAGACTTAATTAAAAATACGCTGACAACTAATAATACGCAACAATTTCAGCTAGCTGCAAACCTTTATACACAATATGGCTTTGATGCATGGGAAGCACATTTTGAACATCAAAAAAATTATCATAGCGATCAGTGGCCTTATTTACTACTCAGTGATTCATTACCGAGAATAAAGCAAGTTATTCAATTAGCTAATCAACAATATGATTTTGCTAAAATCGCAACAGGCCCTGCATTAATCTATGAATATGAAACAGAAATTGACACACATAATTTATTAGATTTGATTTTACAAGAACTCAATCATTTTCCCGGTATTGGAGAAGACTTAATATTAATCGGCTTGAATAGCCCGGTAATACAAAACCGAAATATAGCATTAAATACTATAAAAGCTTGGGATCGATCATCTTGGTCAGAAAGAATTAAAACCGCAATTCAAGAACTGGCAATTATTGAACCTGATGAAAAAACTAAACACAGAATCATCACGTTATTAACTTAAAACAATGATTGATAGCCTTATTATTAAAACAATCTTTATAAAATTAATTAACAGAGATGTTATTACATAGGCAAAACCGTATTAAACAGAACTGACTGCATTAGAGCAGTAAAATAATATCAAAATTATTTTGCTGCGAATCTGGCAGCCGCACTTAGGGATTTCCTTCACCAAGTAGTGATTATGATGTAAGTTTTATATATGTTCATCCGTTTGCTAAATACTTATTAATTGATAATCCGGCATCTCATTTGACTCTTCCATTTAATAATAAATTGGATTTATAGATGGTTTGGATTTGAAAAAAACCTTACAACTGCTTCGAAAATCGAATACTACGCCTTTTGAGTAAAAGATTAAGCAAACCTATCAATATAATAAATCAGTCCGAATGGTCAAAAAAAATAGTAGACAAAATCTCAAAGAATAAGAAATTCGTGGCACCAAATATATTTAAAAAGCATATTTTTCGTTACATCTATGATGAAGATAGATATTCTTGAAACAACTGCTATACTTCTAAAACAGAATCTACAATCTTATAACTTTAATCTTTGCATAATTAAAATTATATCTAAAGTTGATGGTTATGGTTTAATACAAAATAACTCTTGAGTTAAAGTTAACTTTAAGTTTTATACTCAAATACTGATAACAACAGGAGTAAGCCATGTCTACAGCATTCAAACAGATCTTTCCGCAAGGCAAGATTAATATTAATTATGCACAATATTTTATCGGCCAAAGCTATTTATCTAATTTAGCCGCTATCGATGAACAAATAGATGTCGATGTAAGCAATGTTACTTTTGAGCCGGGCTGCCATAATCACTGGCACAAACATCTGCATGGCTATCAGATTCTGCTTGTAACAGCAGGACAAGGCTGGTATCAGGAAGCAGATAAACCAGCGCGACTGCTAAATCCCGGGGATTCGGTAGTCATTCATGCCGGAGTCAAACACTGGCATGGTGCCACTAAAGACAGCTGGTTCAGCCATATAGCCATTACTAAAGGTCAAAGTGAATGGCTGGAACCGGTAGACAGCAGTGATTACAACAATCTTTAACTTATCTTTTTTAATCTATAGGAGAAAATCATGAAAAAACAGACAGCAGGCCATGATTTATTAGGTGATTTTGCCCCCCAGTTTGCACATTTTAATGATGATGTGCTATTTGGAGAGGTGTGGTCTCGCGAACAGCAATTACCAGCGCACCAGCGTAGTATGATTACTATTGCCGCACTGATCAGTGCCGGTAACTTTGAGCAGTTACGCGCGCATTTAAACATCGGACGACAAAACGGTATTACTGAAACTGAAATCGTTGAGATTATCACTCATCTGGCTTTTTATGTTGGCTGGCCCAAAGCATGGTCAGCATTTAATCTGGCTAAAGAAATATATCACGATACTAAAAAGTAATCTGTGCAATAATCATCATATCAAACAAATTAATTGTCAGATTATAGACTTATTTGCAAACTATTCTGATTTGTTTGAAGACAGTAAATGCCGGTTTATTAAATTTTCTGCCGGTAATGTTCAATTTTACAATCTGCAAAGGAATAAATATGAGTGTTCAGAATAAGGTTGTTATTATTACCGGTGCATCATCCGGTATTGGTGCGGCAACAGCCCGCTTACTGGCTCGGAACGGAGCTAAAGTTGTTCTGGCAGCACGCCGTGAACAGCAACTGCAATTATTGCAACAGGAAATTACTCAATCTGGCGGTCAGGCAGTTTATCAGGTTACAGATGTGCGCCAACCGGAACAACTGCAGACACTGGTCGAACTGGCACAAAAACATTTTCAGGGCGTTGATGTGATATTCAATAACGCCGGAATCATGCCTAACTCACCAATCAGTGCCGTTCAAACTCAACAGTGGAATGACATGATTGATATTAATCTGAAAGGTGTGCTAAACGGTATAGCTGCAGTGATGCCGATTTTTACTAAACAAAAATCGGGACATATTATTACCACCTCTTCTATAGCCGGTATCAAAAGCTTTATGGGTTGTGGTGTTTATGGAGCCACCAAATTTGCTGTACGCAATCTGATGGAAGTGATCCGGCAGGAAAGTGCAACCGAACAAACCAATATTCGCACCACTACCCTATATCCGGCTGCAATCAATACCGAGCTTTTACAAAGCATTACCGATACTGCTGTTTTACAAAGTATGACTGAACTCTATAAACAGGTAGGCATCAGCCCTGACGCCATTGCGCGCGTAGTAAATTTTGCTATTGAACAACCTGAAGATACCAATATTAGTGAATTAACTATTTATCCGACTAAACAAGCATAGAAGTTAAATGTGATTTACCAACAAGAGTGTAATATTCATCTGTTTGAGCCGATATTACACTCTTATTACGTGAGCTGATACGGAGTGAATCACGATCATTTATATTTTTTCTTCATATATAGCATAGTTGCCTGTATGCAATAAAATATTCAGCATAATCAGATACCATTAAACAACTAAATGATGTATATCTAATGAATTCATTGTTGATAACATTCGATTGAATCTGTGCAGATATAAAAAGCCCGGACAAATTGTCCGGGCTTTTCAACATCTCAGTCAGGCAATCAGATAGTTATAGATTGATTGCCATCAAAGTTGTTTATTTTCGATGCGTGCGCAAATAGTCCAGCGTTTTCAGTTGGGCAATTGCCGCAGCTAAAGCCACATGTGCTTTTACCAGAGAAACATCATCTTTGGCTTCATGTATACCTGATTCTGCTGCTTTTTTAGCCTCTTCGGCACGCTGCTGATCCATTTCTTCACTGCGAACGGCCACGTCCGCCAACAGCGTAAGCTTATCCGGCTGTACTTCCAGGACACCACCTGATACGGCTACCAGAATTTCTTCTTTCTGGCCAGGCACTGTCAAACGCAGGGCACCAGGACGCACCAGGCTCATAATGGGTTCATGGCGAGGAAAAATACCAAGCTCACCTTCCAGAGTAGGCACGACTACAAAACTCGCTTCTCCGGAGTAGATGCTTTCTTCATTGCTCACCACTTCCACTTGCATGGTACTCATCAAGTGCTCCTTAGTTTAGGGTTTTCGCTTTTTCAGCAGCTTCTTCGATATTGCCTACCATGTAGAAAGCCTGTTCCGGCAAGTGATCATATTCACCGCTCAGAATAGCCTTAAAGCCGGCAATAGTATCACGCAGAGATACATATTTACCCGGCGCACCGGTAAATACTTCCGCTACGTGGAAAGGCTGTGACAAAAAGCGCTGAATTTTACGCGCACGGTTTACAGTCAGCTTGTCTTCATCAGATAATTCATCCATACCCAGAATTGCAATAATATCGTTTAATTCTTTGTATTTTTGCAGAGTAGTCTGTACACCGCGTGCAACATCATAATGTTCCTGACCGATTACAGCAGGATCAAGCTGACGGGAAGTGGAATCCAGCGGATCTACAGCAGGATAAATACCTAAAGAGGCAATATCACGGCTCAGCACGACTGTAGCATCCAAGTGGGCAAAAGTAGTAGCCGGAGACGGGTCAGTCAAGTCATCCGCAGGTACATATACGGCCTGAATAGACGTGATAGAACCAGTTTTAGTGGAAGCAATACGCTCCTGTAAGCGTCCCATCTCTTCAGCCAGTGTCGGCTGATAACCCACAGCAGACGGCATACGTCCTAATAATGCAGATACTTCAGTACCGGCCAGTGTGTAACGGTAAATGTTATCGATGAACAGCAATACATCGCGACCTTTACCATTTTCATCTTTTTCATCACGGAAATATTCCGCCATGGTCAGCCCGGTTAATGCCACACGCAGACGGTTACCCGGTGGCTCATTCATCTGACCATACACCATCGCTACTTTATCCAGTACGTTGGAATCTTTCATCTCGTGATAAAAGTCGTTACCTTCACGGGTACGTTCACCAACGCCGGCAAACACAGACAAACCACTGTGTGCTTTAGCAATATTATTAATCAGTTCCATCATGTTGACGGTTTTACCCACACCGGCACCACCGAACAGACCAACTTTACCGCCTTTAGCAAACGGGCACAGCAAATCAATCACCTTGATGCCGGTTTCCAGCAATTCAGTAGAGCTGGAAAGTTCATCAAATTTCGGTGCCTGCTGATGAATAGAACGGGTAGTATCGGTTTTGATTTCACCTGCCTCATCTACCGGGTGACCCAAAACGTCCATAATCCGGCCCAGAGTAGCTGTGCCTACCGGTACGGTAATCGGAGCACCGGTATTGATTACGGCCATACCGCGTTTCAGACCATCGGAAGTACCCATCGGAATGGTACGTACAATACCATCACCCAGTAACTGTTCAACTTCCAGAGTTAAATCAGTATCAACCAGTTTAAGAGCGTCATACACATTGGGGATAGTATCATGCGGAAATTCAACGTCCACTACCGCACCAATGATTTGTACGATTTTGCCTTGGCTCATTATCGCATCCTAAGTTTATTTGACCTGTTCTGCTTAAACAGCAGCAGCACCGGCCACAATTTCTGACAACTCTGTGGTAATCGCTGCCTGACGCGATTTGTTATATATCAGACGCAATTCTTTAATGGCATTACTTGCATTATCAGTAGCAGCTTTCATCGCTACCATACGTGCAGCCTGTTCGGCAGCCATATTTTCAGATAAGGCCTGATAAACCACAGACTCTAAATAACGGCGGACTAAAAATTCCAGCACCTGCTGTGGTGATGGTTCGTATACATATTCCCAGCCGAACTCTTTGCTTTCAGATACTTCATCCAGAACATTCTGACCAATCGGCAACAGGGTTTCCAGACGTGCTTCCTGACGCATAGTATTGATAAAACCGGCATAAACCAGATAAATAGCATCCAGTTTACCTTCGGCATAGCGCTGGAAAATTTCCGTTAACGGACCTAATAATGTAGCTACTTTGGGTGTATCACCCAAACCCACAGCACTGGCAATGACATTCAGACCCACACGGTTACAGGCTGCCAGCCCTTTACCGCCCAGACACACAATCTCTGCATCCAGACCATTCTGCTCACATTCCTGCACCTTATGAAAGAATGCTTTTAAAATATTTGCATTCAATCCGCCGCACAAGCCTTTATCTGTGGTAATAACAATAAAGCCAACACGCTTGCTGTCATTATTACTGCGCAATAAAGGTACATTATGAGTAGAATGGGTTTGTGCCAGATGGCTCATCACCAGACGAATTTTATCGGCATACGGACGCGCCTGACGCATCCGTTCCTGAGTCTTCCGCATTTTAGAGGTTGACACCATCTGCATCGCTTTAGTGATCTTTTGAGTATTCTGAACACTGCGAATTCTGGTGAGAATCTCTTTTCCTACTGCCATTTCAGACTCCTTTCAATAACACGCTTACGCAAAGCTGTAAGACGATTTGAAGGTCTTCATGGCGTTGTCCAATGCTTTGGCATTATCATCGCTCAAAGCGCCGGTTGTATCAATGTCCTGTAACACATTCGGACACTGGGTACGCACATAGCTTAAAAATTCTGCTTCAAAGGCCAATGCTTTTGATACCGGCACATCATCATAAGAGCCGTTATTAATCGCCCACAGTGTCAGCGCCATTTCACCTGTGCTCAGTGTACTGAACTGCTTCTGTTTCATCAGTTCCGTCACAACTTCACCATGACGCAGCTGTTTACGGGTAGCTTCATCCAGATCAGAAGCAAACTGCGAGAATGCAGCCAGTTCACGGTACTGTGCCAGTGCCAGACGAATACCGCCGCCCAGCTTTTTAATGACTTTAGTCTGTGCTGCACCACCTACACGGGATACTGAAATACCGGCATTGATAGCAGGACGAATACCAGAGTTAAACAGGTCTGTTTCCAGGAATATCTGACCGTCTGTAATCGAAATTACATTAGTAGGTACGAATGCAGATACGTCACCGGCCTGAGTTTCAATAATTGGCAAAGCAGTCAGAGAACCAGTTTTACCTTTAACGGCACCTTTGGTCAGTTCTTCTACCTCATGTGCATTAATGCGGGAAGCGCGTTCCAGCAAACGTGAATGCAGATAGAATACATCACCCGGATAAGCCTCGCGGCCTGGCGGACGACGCAAAAGCAGGGAAATCTGACGATACGCCACAGCCTGTTTAGACAAATCATCGTATACAATCAGCGCATCTTCGCCGTTATCACGGAAATATTCACCCATACTGCAACCGGCATATGGCGCAATATATTGCAGTGCAGCTGCTTCTGATGCAGTGGCAGCAATAATGATGGTGTGATCCATGGCACCATGTTCTTCCAGTTTACGTACTACACTGGCAATGGAAGAAGCTTTCTGACCGATAGCAACATAAATACAGATAACACCGGTATCTTTCTGGTTAACAATGGCATCAAGTGCCACGGCTGTTTTACCAGTCTGACGGTCACCAATAATCAGCTCACGCTGACCACGACCAATCGGTACCATTGAGTCAATGGCTTTCAAACCGGTTTGCATTGGCTGATCTACAGACTGACGTGCAATCACCCCGGGAGCAATTTTTTCTACCGGAGCAGTGTGTGTAGTATTAATCGGACCTTTGCCATCGATCGGGCGGCCAAGTGCATCAACTACGCGACCAATCAGTTCACGGCCAACCGGTACTTCCAGAATTCGGCCGGTACAGGTAACTTCGTCACCTTCCTTAATATGTTCTGATTCACCCAGAATCACGGCACCTACAGAATCGCGCTCCAGGTTCATGGCGAGACCAAATGTATTGCCGGGAAACTCGAGCATTTCACCTTGCATCACGTCTGATAAGCCGTGAACGCGCACAATCCCGTCAGTTACAGACATTACAGTACCGCGGGTACGTAATTCTGAATCAACGTTCAGGTTTGCGATTTTAGCTTTAATCAAATCGCTAATTTCAGCAGGATTAAGCTGCATGAAAACTCTCCTAATTCATCAATGCCGTATGCAGGCTGTTTAATCTGCCTTGCACCGACAAATCCAATACTTGGTCACCAACTTCTACTTTTACGCCACCAATCAATTCCGGGGCAACCACCTGACGCGCTTTCAACCGGCTTTTGAAATGGGCTTCCATATCTAAAACGACTTGTGTAAATTGTTGTTCGTCAATGGGATAAGCCGTATATACAGTGGCCTCTTTTATGTCGTTTAGGGACAAAGCATAGTCTTGGAATAACGTATAAATTTCTGGCAAAACTGTTAAGCGTTTGTTCTGCGCTAACAGAAAGATGAAATTTTTTAATTCATCAGCCGGCGTAAAATCCACTAATGACAGGATTTGTTTTGCCTTTTCTGTGTATTCGCATTCCGGCTCGTCAATCAGTAACTGCACTTTAGGTTGCAGAATAATTTCAGCCAGTGTTTTCAGTTCGTCCAACCAAGACTCAATTTGATTCTGTTCTTGTGCCAGACTGAATAATGCCTTTGCATATGGTCTGGCTATGGTTGCGAACTCAGCCATGGGATTACAGCTCCTGTTTCAGGTTCGCCAGTAAATCAGCGTGACGTGAAGGATTAACTTCGCTGCGCAGGATAGATTCGGCACCTTTAACAACCAAATCAGCCACCTGTTGACGCAATGCTTCACGGGCTCTGTTGGCTTCCTGCTCAACATCAGCTTTTGCCTGAGCCATTATACGGGCAGCTTCTTCTGATGCCTGCGTTTTGGCATCTTCAACAATCTGCGCGGCACGCTTTTCTGCATTGGCCACCATTTCGGAGACCTGACTGCGACCCTCGGCTAAGATATCAGCAACGCGTTTTTCCGCCTGAGCAAAATCGTTTTTCCCGCGTTCGGCAGCAGCCAAACCTTCGGCAATTTTGTCGGCACGGGCATCAAGTACTTTGACAATGGGTGGCCATACGAATTTCATCGTAAATAGCACAAACATGATAAAAACGAGTACTTGTGCGATTAGGGTTGCATTGATATTCACGATTAAACCTTTAGAATTTGTGTTTATTAATTAAAACAGTTAACAACCAGCAAATCCAAGTTTATCAGCCACCAATTTTGATAAAGTATAAGAATGATACGCCCAGGGAGATAATGAACGTAGCATCAATCATACCCATGATAATGAAGAATTTACCCAGCAATGAGCCCATTAATTCAGGCTGACGGGCAGAAGATTCCATGTATTTTGCACCCAGCATACCAATACCGATAGAGGCACCCATTGCAGAAATACCAATCATCAGACCACAAGCGATAGCGATTAAACCACCCATTTACTTAACTCCTTAAATATAAAAAAAGAGAATACTACAACAAATAAACTGACCCTTAATGGGAATCGTGAGCCTGACCCAGATAAACAAAAGTCAGTACCATAAAGAGATAGGCCTGCAGGGCGATTACCAGAATATGGAATATAGCCCATGCCAGACCTGCAATAATCTGCAGGATAAACAGCATAACATCACTGACACCGGCGGCACCGGACACACCCCATGCACCACCCATTAAGGCAATAACCATAAACAGAATTTCACCGGCATACATATTACCGAACAGTCGCATACCATGTGAAAGGGTTTTGGAGAAAAACTCAATAATATTCATCAGAAAGTTTGGGATAAACAACCAAACTTTGTTACCGAACGGCACACTGAATAATTCATGAATCCAGCCACCCAGTCCCTTGATTTTAATATTATAAACAAAACATAAAAACAAGACTGAAATCGCCATGGCCATGGTTGCATTCAGATCGGCAGTAGGTACTACACGCAAATAGGCATGATGATCACCGGTAGCATGCTGCCATGCCCATGGCAGTAAATCTACTGGCAATAAATCCATGATATTCATGAAGAGAATCCACATGAATACAGTCAGCCCCAGAGGAGCAATAATCTTACGAGATTTCTCGTTATGAATCATATCTTTGCAGGCACTGTCAACGAATTCAATCAGCAATTCAATTGCAGCCTGAAAACGGGTTGGCACGTCTGCTTTCATACGTTTTGCTGCTATAAACAAGATAGCAGAAGCGATTACACCGGTCAAAATGGAAAAGAATAGTGTATCCAGATCAAGAAATGAGAAATCAACCAGATTTGTCTGATAATCTGGTGATTTCTGGGTGTAATTAATTAAATGATGGCTAATATATTCGCCCGGAGTCATCTCTGTGCCGCTCATAATAACAATCTTTTTCTAAATGTGAACAATCCAGCCTGACTGACCAGTATTAGTCCTGTCAGGAAAGCAAACCAGTTAACAGCGGAATAGCATAAATACACCAATAACATCATCAGGCATATCATCAGAATTTTGCTAATCTCGGCCATTAACAGTGTTGCAGGTAATAGCGCCGGTAATTTTTTTGCAGCAATAATAGTTAATATCGCCAGTAATGTAGGTATCAGGTAACTCAGCCCACCTAATACTGCTGACCAGATAGCAGAATAATTCCACAACCATGCGGACACGCAAACTGCGGCAAACAACATGACTGTTTGCCAAAACATGATCCACTTCATTCTGTTACCCTGAAAAACACTTCGGTAAGCTGCAATAATATAATCAACTAATACAATATCGTCAAGTAATTTTGTGAAATTTTGTTAAATTAACTACACCTAATTAATTAATTTTTCTATATATTTCTACAATATTGCTTAAACTGATAACCCAACTAAACAATTTTGCCACAGTTAATTTCTGTTTGCAGGAATTATTCTAGTCCTAATTTCTGTAATAAATGACTTAAAGTTTCCGGATTATCAAACTGTAGAATAATCCGGCCGCTGCGCTGATTTTTACTTTGTACCTGCACAGGCACAGAAAAACGCTGCTCAAGCGCCGCTTCTATTTGTTGAACTTCACTGCTTTTTTCTGCCGGATGGCGTTTGGCAGCCTCCGGTTTAGCCTGAATTTGCTGACAGCGACGCTCAACTTCCCGTACTGACCAGCCATTTTGTACTGCTTTCTGTGCCAGGTCAATTTGCTGGATAACCGGCAAAGTTAATAAAGCTCTGGCATGTCCCATTTCCAGCTGACGGCCATACATCAGGTCCTGAACCGGTTGAGGAAGATTAAGTAAACGGAGACTGTTAGAAATACTGCTGCGGCTACGTCCAACTGCTTTGGCTACTGTATCATGTGTAAGACCGAATTCATCTACCAGACGCTTCAACCCCCGGGCTTCTTCGATAGGATTCAGGTTCTGCCGCTGGATATTTTCAATCAGTCCCATGGCCAGCGCAGCTTCATCGGTAATACTTTTGATGACTACGGGTATTTCCTGCAACCCGGCAAGCTGAGCAGCACGCCAGCGACGCTCACCAGCGATAAGTTCGTACTGATGTAGCCCCATTTCACGTACGATTACTGGCTGAATAACGCCCTGAGCACGAATTGAATCAGCCAGTTCCTGTAACCCTTCATCATCAATCTGGGTTCGAGGCTGATAACGCCCGGGAATAATATCTGTAACTGCTACTGTTGTTAAACGATCCCCTCCGGTAATATCGCTACCGGAACCAAGCAGGGCATCCAGTCCTGCACCCAAACCTTTTGCTTTTACCATGTATTGCTCTTTAATTTCCGGATTAACACCACATTGTGGCAAAGGCTGTTATTACATAAATACATTTAATTTATGCTTATTAACTGCTTATTTACTAGTACGCAGCAATACTTCATCTGCAAGTGCCAGATAGGCTCTGGTACCAGTGGCACGAGGATCATATTGCAAGGCCGGCATGCCATGGCTTGGTGCTTCAGCCAGACGTATATTACGCGGAATCGGTGTACTGAACAGCTTATCGGGAAAGTGGGTACCCAGCTGTTCGTCCACTTGTTTTGCCAGCAAACTGCGCGGGTCGTACAGGGTACGGACAATACCTAAAATATCCAGTTGCGGATTGATGGCCTGGCGGATTTTACGCACGGTGGCAATCAGATCGGAAATACCTTCCAGTGCATAATACTCACACAACATGGGTACAATAATGTGCTGTGCTGCAACCAGACCGTTAATGGTTAATAAAGTCAGTGTCGGCGGGCAGTCAATGATAATGTAATCGTACTGATCAGCCACTTGTGCCAGTGCATTTTTCAGGCGCATTTCCCGCGCCAACTCTTGCACCAGCTCCACCTCAGCACCCGCCAGAGCACGATTAGCAGGTAAAACATCAAAACCGCCATGCTGAGCAGAAGTAATGGCCTGCTGAATAGTTTCATTACCAAGCAACACAGCATAAACTCCGCTGGTTACATTAGCTTTATTAATGCCACTGCCAGTTGTGGCATTACCCTGAGGGTCGAGATCAACTATCAGAACTCTGGACTTTTTTTCCACCAGCGAAGCGGCCAGATTAACTACGGTTGTAGTTTTACCTACCCCGCCTTTCTGGTTGGCTACTGCAATAATATGCGCACTCATGCACTTTCTTTCTTGCGTACCAGAACCATATGCCGCTCTGCATCCAGATGCGGTACGCTGAGTTTATCTACCCGGATCAGTTCTGTATTTTCAGGTAACCGTTCAATTTCTTCATAGGGATAAACTCCCTTCATAGCCGCCCAGTAACCGCCTTTTGCCATCAACTGTTTAGTGATGGTAACAAAATCATTCAATTCAGCAAAAGCCCTGCTGGTAATGACATCGAACTGCTCACCAACCATGGCTTCTACCCGTGCCGTTATAACTTGTACATTACTTAAGCCCAGCTCGATTACTGCCTGTTGCAGGAATGATGTTTTTTTGCTGTTAGCATCAAGCAGGGCGACAGCCAAATCAGGGCGTGCTATAGCTACGGGTATGCCTGGCATACCACCGCCGCTGCCTACGTCAATCAGACCTCTGGCATGCTCTACATAAGGCAAAAGAGTGAGGCTGTCGAGAATATGATGACTGATAACATCCTGATCATTGCGCAGTGCAGTCAGATTGTAGGTACTATTCCATTTTTTCAACAGCTCTACGAAGGCCAGTAATTGTAATTGCTGCGGAACAGTCAGTTCGATATTCATCTGCTGCAAACCTTGTTGCAACATGGTTTTCATGTCATTCATATTTTTTTGCTCCCTCAAAACCCCGTTTCAGATGCACCATCAGTAATGCGACTGCCGCCGGTGTGATACCGGATATACGTGAAGCCTGTCCAACTGTTTCGGGACGAAATTGATTCAGTTTTTGTTGTACCTCTGCGGAAAGGCCTTTTACCAGCGTGTAATCAATGCTGGCCGGTAATTTTAGTTTTTCCAGATTCTGACGGTGACTGATTTCTTCATTTTGCCGCTCAATATAACCCTGATATTTGGCCTGAATTTCTACCTGCTCAGCCGCATCGGCTTCAAGAACTTCTTGCTGTGCATTAGGTAAAGTCATTAAGTCAGCATAGCTGACATTAGGCCGGCGCAGCATATCCAGTAAACTGGATTCTTTACTCAGTGGCTGACCCAGCACCCGCTGCTGATCACTCAGTGGCAGATTCAATGGTGTATACCATGTGTGGCTCATGCGTTGCAGTTCGCGCTCAACTGCTTCCTGTTTTCGCTGAAATATTTGCCATTGCGCATCATTGACCAGACCAACAGCTCGGCCCAGACCGGTCAAACGCATATCAGCATTGTCTTCACGCAATTGCAGACGGTATTCGGCACGACTGGTAAACATGCGGTACGGCTCAGTAACGCCTTTAGTAATCAGATCATCCACCAGTACACCCAAATAAGCCTGATCACGTTGCAATACCAGTGGTTCTGCTTCACGCAGATATAATACAGCATTGGTTCCGGCTAGTAAGCCCTGAGCAGCAGCTTCTTCATAACCGGTAGTACCGTTAATCTGTCCGGCAAAAAACAGTCCGGCTATATTTTTGGTTTCGAGACTGGCCTTGAGATTACGCGGATCAAAGTAATCATATTCAATGGCATAACCGGGGCGCAGGATATGTGCATTCTGCAATCCGGGCATTGAATGCACCAGCTTTAACTGAATATCAAACGGCAGACTGGTAGAAATACCGTTCGGATAATATTCGCGTGTTTTCAGCCCTTCAGGTTCCAGAAAAATCTGATGGCTTTCTTTATCGGCAAAACGATTGATTTTATCTTCTATAGAAGGACAGTAACGTGGACCGACTCCCTCAATCTTACCGGTAAACATCGGGCTGCGGTCGAAACCGCTACGGATAATATCGTGGGTGTGGCTATTAGTATGGGTAATCCAGCAGGAAATCTGCTGCGGATGTATCTCCCGGCTGCCACGTACTGAAAATACTGGTGCCGGATTGTCGCCCGGCTGTTCTTTAAGCTGGCTGAAATCAATACTGCGACCATCAATTCTTGGCGGGGTACCGGTTTTCAGACGTCCCTGCGGTAAATTCAGCTCTTTCAGGCAGCCTGATAAACGCTGGGCAGCCGGATCACCGGCACGGCCACCGGCATAGTTTTCCAGACCAATATGAATTTTACCAGCCAGAAAGGTACCAGCCGTCAGCACCACTGCACGACTACGGAATATAACACCCATTGCCGTCATTACTCCGACAGCACGGCCATGTTCCACAACAATATCTTCTACCTGCTGCTGAAATAATTGCAGGTTCGGCTGATTCTCCAGCATGGAACGGATAGCTGCTTTATACAGAATGCGGTCAGCCTGTGCCCGTGTTGCACGTACTGCCGGTCCTTTTGATGCATTCAGGCGACGAAATTGAATACCTCCGTAATCAGCAGCCAGCGCCATTGCCCCGCCCAGTGCATCCAGTTCGCGCACCAGATGACCTTTGCCGATGCCGCCGATCGACGGATTACACGACATTTGTCCCAGAGTTTCGATATTGTGGGTAAGTAATAATGTTTGCGCACCCATACGCGCAGCGGCCAAAGCCGCCTCTGTACCGGCATGTCCGCCGCCCACCACAATTACATCGTATTCAATCGGATAATTCATTTGACAACAGTTGATTCCATAGCATTGTTTTTTCAAGAAACAATGCCTGAGCAAAATAGTGCTATTTTACGCGAGCTGTTGCCATTTGTCAGGCATGTAAAAATGCAAAGAGATTTTTCACCCCGGCAGTTATTGCAGTCTGTCTGTTTTAACGGCCGTGCACACCCTGCCATGCGGCATCAAGTCTGGTACCGGCTGCCTGTAATGCAGCATCAGCCTGCTGGCGCTGAACATCAGCCTGATTAAAATCATTTTGCAGACGAGTAACATTATCCTGTGCATTTTTCAGCTGTAACTGCGCCGATTGCAACTGAGTTTGCAATTGCAATGCTTTATTCTGGCTGGCACTTTGTGCTGACAGTGCCGCCTGATAAGCTTTCTGAGCACTGAGTAATTCAACATCGGCAGGAGATTCAGCCCATGCCGTAACCGCCAGACCTAAAATCAACCACAAGCTATATTTTACTTTCATGCCTGCTAACTTTCTTAATCAGAATTAATCTTAATTAGAATTAATGTGCACATACATGCTGATATTGCTGTTCGGAAGCTGAACCACTGGTAATACCCATCGGGCGCAAGTCTGTTTCACCAAAATGATCCTGACGAATCAGTTCGCCATGCGCATCCAGCAACTCTACATCAAGTACCCGGAATATTTTACGACTACAGTCAATCTGTGTTGTACTCAGTGCGGTTTTATAAGCCGGTGTGTTACTGTAATATTGCTGTTTAGGGTCGATAACGGTTTTGCGATCGCGGAAAGTAACCAGATTACCCTGGCGTTTAATACTGCCGCTATCAAGCGCATACTGGATATTACCACTGGCGGATACACCAAGCTCAACCCAGCTGCCGCTGGCTTTCGGAACATTGGTGGTAGTACATGCAGCCAGAATAGCACAAACAGCCAAACTGGTTATCAGGTGACGGAAATAAATGATTTTCATGCTAATTCCTTGCAACAGCCATCAGGTAGCTGTCGGAAATAAAGGTAAATTGCAGTACAATACCCGTTTCAGATTAAATGTAACAGGTGTTTTGTGACCCATGCCGAGCAAATTTTACACGATGTTTTCGGCTATCCGGAATTTCGCGGACAACAGGCAAAAATTATCGACACAGTAGCCAGCGGTCATAATGCACTGGTACTGATGCCTACCGGCGCGGGCAAGTCTTTATGTTATCAAATTCCGGCATTAATGCGCGATGGTGTCGCTATTGTGATTTCACCACTGATCGCACTGATGCAGGATCAGGTTACAGCTCTGAATGTCAATGGTATTTCTGCCGCCTGTGTACACGGAGGCACCAGTAGTGAAGAGATACAGCGCATTGCTGATGAAATCGCGGCTGAGCATCTGAAGTTATTATATGTAGCACCGGAACGTCTGGTTATGCCACGTTTTTTACAGTTTTTACACAATACCCGTATTAGCCTGTTTGCGATTGATGAGGCTCATTGTGTCAGCCAGTGGGGACATGATTTTCGTCCTGAATATCAGCAACTGAGCATTCTGGCAGACGAATTTGCCGGTATTCCGCGTATTGCCCTTACTGCCACAGCAGATAATGCCACCAGAGCAGATATTCAGCACTATCTGGATTTAACAGACGCACGATTATTTGTTTCCAGCTTTAACCGCCCGAATATTGACTATCAGGTTATTGAAAAAAACAACGGTAAGAAACAGTTATTACAATTCATCCGCAGCCAGATGTCCGGAGAGAATGGTATTGTGTATTGTCTGTCACGCAAGCGTGTGGAAGATATTGCTGCTTTTCTAAGCGAAAACGGTCTGACTGCCCTGCCCTATCATGCCGGACTGGACTGGGAAATACGCAGCCGAAATCAGCGCCGCTTCACACAGGAAGATGGCATTATTATCGTAGCAACAGTAGCATTTGGTATGGGTATAGATAAACCGGATGTACGTTTTGTTGCCCATCTTGATATGCCTGCCAGCATTGAACATTTTTATCAGGAATCAGGGCGTGCCGGCCGTGACGGCCTGCCTGCCACCAGCTGGCTGTGTTATGGCCTGAATGACTGGGTACTATTGCGCGAACGGATTGAGCTTGCTGAGCGCGATGAAGCGCAAAAACGCATTGATTTACAAAAACTCGATGCCATGCTGGCCTTTTGTGAGACTGCAGACTGCCGCCGCCGGCTCTTGCTGCGCTATTTCGGAGAGGAAGGTGAGTCCTGCGGACATTGCGACAACTGCACTGACCCGCCCAGCAGATTTGACGGCACTGTACTGGCACAAAAATTACTTTCGTGCGTGTATCGGGTAAAACAGCGTTTTGCTACCGGACATGTGATTGATGTTTTACGCGGTCGCGAATCAGACTTGGTAATACGCTGCGGACACCAGCATTTATCTACTTTCGGTATAGGCAGTGAATTAACAGTTAAAGAGTGGCGTACAGTGGTACGGCAATGCGTTGCGTCAGGGTATCTGAATGTTGATATAGCCAATCAGGCATTACAGCTTACTGAGCAGGCACGGGCAGTATTAAAAAACCAGCAACAGGTCTGGCTGCGACCATTGAAGCATGATAAAACCCGCAACAATCGCAATACTGATACCTGGCTGCGTACTGAACGCGAAGAACGTCTGTGGCAAACGCTGCGCAACTGGCGTAAAGAACGCGCCAGCAAAAACAATGTACCAGCCTATACCATTTTTGCCGACCGGACATTACAGGATTTAGTCCGGCATCCGCCGGCCACACTGGCTGATTTAAACCATATTTATGGATTAGGTGAAAGTAAAATCAGAAATTTCGGTGCAGATATTCTGGCCCTGTGTCGCAAATGGGCGCAATAATAGTCAGAACGTCTCTGCTATTCTGCTCATAAATCATTTATTTCCTCAGTTTTTATAACTTTTATCTTTACTTATCCGGTCATGATTCTGCCTTTATACCGATACAGCAAATAGTTTTTCATAACAGGTGATTATCGGCAGAATAACACCTGATTTTACCTACTTTATGTGCATGAGAATGTCCGGTAATACGGGCATTCTGCAGCTGGTATCCTGCCATTATCTGATTATTATTTTTATCTGTTTTTGGTAATTTATCGCATCTATTCTAGGGTTCATTTACCCATCCATCTGATTAGTTTGGCTGTATGCGTTTTTACAGCCATCACCTGTCTGCACATTTATAAAAGCATAGCAGCTCAATTTCGACTGATAGGTATTCCTGCCTTTATCAGACACCTATTATGCTCAAATTTATCTGTTATATAGATTCGCTATCATTACCGATGGCAAACTGTACTGTTTACCCGGTTGTCAATTATAAGTATCCCCATCAGCCTTAACTTAGGCTACTTGCATAGCAATCATCAGATAATGACAATAAGCATATTACTGAAAATAAAATTATCTAATTCAGACATGTTACCTTCTAACAGAAATTTCAGACGAGCTGGTTACAGACATCAGCATTGCGGTTGCAGGCAAGAAATGACCATTTTTTACACTTTGTTTTCAATAATATAAGCCAATGATTTATCTATAATAAATAGCCATGTCAACCATGAATGATGCGCTATATCAAATAAATGTGAAAAATGCTGCTTTATTCATCATACAAATCCCATATATAGTAAAAAAAAGCGCAACAACAGCATTTAAACACTAAATATAGTATTTTTACATATAAGCACTGTGATCAGACAAATTGTTATTATTTAATAACAATGCAGTAACTGCTGCCGGTTATTACAGGCGGCAGAAGGATAATCAGCATGAAACCCATTGTAATTAAAAGAGATGGTTGTCACGTACCTTTTGATACAGCCCGCATCAAAGAAGCCATACAACAAGCAGCCAAAGCAGTACAGATTAACGATATCGATTATTGCCATCAGGTGGCAGAAAGTGTGGCCGGTCATCTTGTCGAGCGTGAGTACATTGATATTCATGATATCCAGCAGGCTGTTGAAGACCAATTAATGGCCGGACAGTACAAGGAACTGGCCAGGGCGTATATTGAATATCGCCATTCCCGCGATGTGGCACGTGAATCACGCAGTCGTCTAAATCGTGAAATTCAGGGTTTGGTTGAACAAACCAACTTTAGTCTGCTCAATGAAAACGCCAACAAAGACAGTAAAGTTATTCCGACACAGCGCGATTTACTGGCCGGCATTGTCGCCAAACACTACGCTCAACAGCACCTACTTCCACGCGATGTGGTACTGGCACATGAACGGGGTGAAATCCATTACCATGATCTGGATTATGCACCTTTTTTCCCAATGTTTAACTGCATGCTGATTGACCTGAAAGGCATGCTGACTAACGGTTTTAAAATGGGTAATGCCGAAATCGAGCAGCCGAAATCAATTGCCACTGCCACTGCGGTAACCGCACAGATCATTGCGCAGGTAGCCAGCCATATTTATGGCGGCAGCACCATCAACCGAATTGATGAAGTACTGGCTCCCTTTGTTCGTGCCAGCTACAACAAACATCTGGCAGTTGCAACTGAATGGCAGATTGCCAATGCAAACGAGTATGCACGTGCACGTACTGAAAAAGAGTGTTATGACGCCTTTCAGTCACTGGAATATGAAGTTAATACCCTGCATACGGCTAATGGTCAGACTCCTTTTGTAACCTTTGGCTTTGGTCTGGGTACAAGCTGGGAAAGCCGGCTGATACAAACTGCTATTTTACGCAATCGCCTCGCAGGCCTTGGTAAAAATGGCAAAACAGCCGTTTTTCCCAAACTGGTATTCAGCATTAGAGATGGTATTAACCACAAAGCCGGTGATATTAACTACGACATTAAACAGCTGGCTCTGGAATGTGCTTCCAAACGTATGTATCCAGATATTCTTAACTATGATCAGGTTGTCGCTGTTACCGGTTCCTTCAAAACCCCGATGGGCTGCCGCAGCTTCCTTGGTGTCTATGAAGAAAACGGGGAGCAAATCCATGAAGGACGAAACAATCTGGGAGTTATCAGCCTGAATCTGCCCCGTATCGCCATAGAAGCCAGATATGATGAAACACGTTTCTGGCAGTTACTGGATGAACGTCTGCAACTGTGCCGCAAAGCACTGATGACACGCATTGCCCGTTTTGAAAATGTCAAAGCAAGAGTAGCTCCGATTCTGTATATGGAGGGTGCCTGCGGGGTACGTCTGAATGCTGATGATTCAGTAGCTCAAATATTCAAAAACGGCCGCGCCTCAATTTCACTGGGTTATATCGGTCTGCACGAAACCATTAATGCCCTGTATGGTACCGAAAAACATGTTTTTGATAGCGAAACCCTGCGCGAGAAAGCCATTGCTATCGTACAAAAACTGCGTGACACTGCCGACCGCTGGAAAGCCGAAACCGGTTATGGTTTCAGCCTGTACAGCACACCCAGTGAAAACCTGTGTGATCGCTTCTGCCGGCTTGATACTGCCGAATTCGGGGTTATCGATGGTGTGACCGATAAAGGTTACTATACCAACAGCTTCCATCTGGATGTTGAGAAAAAGGTTAATCCTTACGATAAAATCGATTTTGAAGCACCCTATCCGAAAATGGCCAGTGGCGGTTTTATCTGCTACGGGGAATATCCGAATTTACAGCACAATCTTAAAGCATTAGAGGACGTGTGGGACTACAGCTACCGTTACGTTCCCTATTACGGAACGAATACACCGATCGATGAATGCTACGACTGTGGATTCAGCGGTGAATTTTCCTGTACCAGCAAAGGTTTTGTCTGCCCGAAATGCGGCAATCATGATCCTGCACGGGTATCCGTTACCAGACGTGTATGCGGTTATCTGGGCAGTCCGGATTCCCGCCCGTTTAATGCCGGCAAACAGGAAGAGGTTAAACGACGGGTCAAACACCTTGGTCAGCAATGTGGTGCACTGTAAGTATGAATTATCATCAGTATTATCCGGTTGATGTTGTCAACGGTCCCGGAACCCGCTGTACGCTGTTCGTAGCCGGCTGTGAGCACAAATGCCGGGGCTGCTATAACGCCACCACATGGCGGACAGATTCCGGTAAGCCATTTGACCAGCAGATGGAAGATTTGATTATCAGCGACCTTAACGACAAACGTATTGTGCGTCAGGGTCTGTCGCTCACCGGCGGGGATCCGCTGCACCCGCATAACCTGAATGCCATCCTGAAACTGGTCAGACGGGTGCGGCAGGAAACCGAACATAAAGACATCTGGTTATGGACAGGCTACACGCTGGCAGAATTATCACCAGCGCAAATACAAGTTGTAAATGAAATCAACACTCTTATCGACGGTAAATTCATACAGGAACTGAAAGATCCGGCATTAGTCTGGCGCGGCAGCAGTAACCAGCAGATTCATTACCTGCATCCGGTATAATTCAACCATTATGGCACCATTGTAGTTAACAGATTAATTCTGCATAACAGCAATGGTGCTTCTTTACTCCTTGCCGTCAGAAAATTTTTCTAATAAACCAGCCAGTTATTTTACTCGCATGTTCTCAGACTGCCCGAAATGGCCGGAATGGCATAAAATTCGCATATTGCAAGTAAAATTCTGGGATAATTTACCTTTAATATTCTGGTTTAAACAATCAAAACACATTCGTCTTAGTGCTGCCAAATCACCAGAGCAGTACAAATTTACTCAATTAAACCGTAGACAACACTACCTGCATCTATTCTGAGCATATTGGTGGTCAATTAATAGTGACATACGGTTTTACTTACCCGGATACACATGGACAATACCAATGAGCATAATTGATGTAACTGACAGACGCGCCGAAACTCAGGCAATGCTGGATAAAGCAGATCTATTGTTTGACCGCAGAACCTGTGAAACCAGGCTGGAGCAAATGGCTGCGGACATCACTGCAGCATTAAGTGATAAATACCCGCTGGTATTACCAGTAATGGGTGGTGCAGTTGTTTTCACCGGAAAATTACTGCCATTACTGCGTTTTCCGCTGGATTTCGATTACATCCATATTTCCCGCTACGGTGATAAACTAAAAGGTGGTAATTATCAGTGGCTGCGTGCCCCGCAGAATGCGGTAGTCGGACGCCACATTCTAGTGCTGGATGATATTTTGGATGAGGGACATACACTGGCAGCCGTAAAAAAACAGATACTGGAAATGGGTGCAGCCAGCTGTTCTACAGCTGTTTTTGCCAACAAACTGATTGGCAAAGAAAAGCCCATTATGGCTGATTTTGTCGGACTGGATGTTCCCAATCGTTATGTTTTCGGGTATGGCATGGATGCCGAAGGTAAATGGCGTAATCTGGACGAAATTTATGCTCTGGCTGAGTAATCGTCAATAACAGTATCTATTGTATGCAGGCCATGGTTATCTACACCGTGGCTCCTTGCTCATTCTTAGATTTTCCGGTTTTGAAATACATATAACATAATCAAATTTAATTCCATCATTATCATTAATAAAATCACGGTTCACTCAAAGCTATAGCATTAAAACTGTATCTAAATCATTAATATATCTACTGCATTAAATAATCATTTTTGAAAGACAGCCAACTGTTTCAAATCTGCTTTAAAATATATTTTTTATAAAAAATAAAGAATTAATGCAGGATTAAGCTAATTCATGTTCAAATTTAAATAACAGCCATACAGCACTAATAAAAATGTTAATATCATAATATATCAGCATACATAGAATGTATATACTAAATATGTATAAAATATAATATGTTATATTTTATTAAATAATTTTTTTAATGATTACAATAAAAAAATAAAATATTACATTAACTATTGATTATATTATTTAATTAACACATTCTTGACAAATTTAATTACTCGCCAGTATGATGTCTATACCGTATTAAATAGTACGGTCAGCTCTGGAAGGCTGTTTTATCAGACAGATAAACCATTGATATTTTTTATTATGGTTTTTTCATATTCTGTTTACCGAGTCATTGGCATACCTTTTCGATGGTAGACAATGGCAGGGAGGCTTTATGCCTGCCGGTTCTGATTAACGGTCTTCCAGCCTTGCCATTCTTCTGCCGCCAGATGCGTCTGGAAGCGCATAGCGGTTTGATTAGAATAATCAGGAAAGGCAGTGTTTATGACTATTTTTGTGGCGGAAAGCCGCCATTTGGAAGCGTATATGTTACGCCTGTTTCCGCCAGCGATGGCTCCAATTACCAATAAGCAGGTTTTACCAGAGTTTTGTCATATTAATTTGTGTGAAAACAACACCTTTGGTTCTGATATACGCTTATTTATCAGATATAAACTGAAACGCCCTAAAAAAGTAATTATTTACTCAGCCAAGCCTGACAGCAAAGTTAATTGAGTATTATAATCAGTAATGAGATAGTTAGTTTTTATAATATATTATATTTATTGCATTTAGTATATTTTTTGTATTAATAGCTACAATTATCTGATTGTAGAAAGGGGATAAAGAAATGTTGCAAAAAAAGGATTGCCTGAAAAATTTAAGATAATGTCCGTACAGACTCATTGTTTCCGGTCATTATCTATCAGTTAGTTTATTTGTCTATGTTTCCTGGTTCTTTAGCTTTTTAAGGGGCGGAACCAGGCTTTTTGCATTCTGGACTATCGTTTTTACTGCTATACCGCCCTAGTATCTTTTATTGCCTCATCGCTTTATGCCCTTCATCACGTAATTGCAATATTTTCTTACCTTCTGCCTTAGCCTGTACCATTTTTCCCGCTTTAACCAGATTATTGGTTTTATCAATTTCTGCAATCAATTTATCCATCTCAGCATAGTATGCTCTCAATTTTGGATTATTCGGTGCAGCATTTTCCAGACCGGAAGGTTTTTTTGCTTTAGCGGCCACGGCAGCAGCCCGCATACTGGCCAGAGCTTTACTGGCATCTGCGACTGTTTGCGCTGAATTAAAACGCGCATAACTCATATTAATAGCACTCATATAAACGTTTACGCCATTCGCCTGAACAGTCATCACTGATAATATCAGTGATAATAACAATATCCCTGCAGAGAGAAATTTTTTGGTTGCCATCTGATTTTCCTGTTCTTCAGTTAATCCTAAACATTTTATATATAAAACAGCGCAGAGTTTGATAATACCGTATCAAGTAAATGATAAGCTTTGCACCTGAATCAGTTTGCGTAAAAAGTGATCACAGCGTTCAAGCTGCTCCAGTTCTATATATTCATCAGCCTTATGAGCCACTGTAATACTACCGGGACCACATACAACAGTATTGATACCGCTATTCTGAAACTGGCCGCCTTCAGTCGCATAGGCCACTTTGGCTTGTTGTTTATTATCCACTAGTTGAGTAATCAATGCATGCAGCTGCTGATTATTTGCGTCATTTAAAGCAGGTACCTGTACATTATGGGTTAGCTTAATTGATGCTTCCGGTACCACTGCCTGCATAGCGGGTAAAAGGGTCGTTGCAATATATTGCCGAATCGGTTCAGTCAGCTCTTCTACCGTCATATGCGGCAAATTACGATAATCAAATTCAAAGGTACAATAATCCGGCACAATATTAATAGCGGTACCGCCACGAATCAGGCCGGTTGAAACAGTAGCAAACGGGACATCAAAAGCATGATCCAAATCAGCCCGCTGTTGTAATTGCTGAGCCAGCTGGTTGATAAATACAATCAGACGGGCTGCATATTCAATTGCATTCACACCATCAGGCGTGAGCGAAGAGTGAGCATTTTTACCGTGTACTTCACAACAGAAAGTATGGATCCCTTTGTGGGCCACTACCATTTGCATGGATGTAGGTTCACCAACAATACAGGATTGCGGCTGCAAACCTCTTTTTTCCAGCTCAGCCAGCATCACCGGTGCACCGAGACAGCCGACTTCTTCATCAAAAGACAAAGCAATATGTAATGGGACTTTCAGCTTTGCCTTTTGCATGTCCGGAACCGCAGCCAGTACGCTGGCAATAAAACCTTTCATGTCACTACTGCCACGACCATATACGCGGCCATCGCGTATATTTGCTGCAAACGGATCTGATAACCATTTTTGCCCGTCTACCGGCACAACATCAGTATGACCGGAAAGTACTATCCCGCCAGAAGTACTGCCATCAGCAGCCGGGATAGTGACAAACAGATTGGCTTTATCCCCCTTTTCATTATGTGCCAGCCATGGCGACAGTTTACGGCTCTCCAGATAATCGGCTACATAATTAATCAAGGCCAGATTACTCTGACGGCTGGTGGTATCAAAAGCAATCAGCTGACATAACCAGCTAAGTGTATCCACGGCAAATCTCCGGTTAACTCTGGTTAAACCATAGCATATTTTATGCCTTTAGCCTAAACAGTACATAAAACAAAATCCTCTTCGACGCTGATAATAGCTACAATAGCTATTTATGGAAAGGTATAACAGATGAAACAGCAATTTGACTTAGCCGGACATCCACATGTTGCGTTATGTGATCTGCTTAAACTGGCTGGGCTGGCAGAAAGCGGCGGCAGAGCCAAACAATTGATTGCCGAAGGTAAAGTACTGCGCAATCAGCAGCCGGAAACCCGTAAAACCGCGAAAATCATTGCCGGAGACAGTATCCGGCTGGGTGACAGTGAAATCAATGTCATTAATAGTGAGTTATGAGCGCACCGGAATTATTAACTCCGCCAGTACCACCGGAAGACTGGGAATGCTGCAATAGTGACTGTGGCGATGCCTGTGTCTGGCAAATTTATTACCGCGAAAAAGCTGCATATGAAGCGATCCAGGCACAGTTGTCCACATCATCTTCTAATAACGAAAAAAGCTCATGAATATTGATTTACATTGTCATTCCACGGTTTCTGATGGCGCACTGACGCCGGCCGAAGTTGTCCTGCGTGCTTCTGCTAATGGTTGCACATTGCTGGCATTAACAGACCATGACCATACCGGTGGTCTGGCTGCTGCGCATGCACAGGCCAAGCAGTCAGGAATCACTTTGATTAACGGGGTGGAAATCTCAGTAAGCTGGCGCGGACGCACTATACATATTGTCGGTCTGAATATATCTCCAGAAGATGAAGTATTACAAACTCTACTCGGACGTCTTCGCAGTGGCCGTTTACAGCGTTTACAGGCCATTACTGACAAGCTGGCTAAAAAAGGAATTAGTGATGCTTATGAAGGTACACTGGCACTTGCTACGAATATAGATATGGTAACACGTACGCACATTGCTGATTTTTTAGTCCAGTCCGGCCATGTAAATAAAAAAGCTGATGCATTTCGCAAATATCTTGGTGACGGTAAATCCTGCAGTGTTAAACATCAGTGGGCAGAATTGGCTGAGGTTGTTACTGCTATCCGGCATGCAGGCGGAATTGCAGTTATTGCGCATCCAATGCGCTATGAGCTGTCTGCTACTGCACGCCGCAATCTGTTCAGTGATTTTAAGGCTTGTGGTGGCGAAGCGATTGAAGTGCATAGTGGGCGTTCTAATCTGAACGATAGACTGAACTATGCCTTACTGGCACAACAATTCGATTTTTTAGCCAGCTGTGGCAGTGATTTTCATCGTGATGGTGATTTTGGTGGTGGCCTGCTCGGCTGCTGTCCTGAACTACCACCTATCTGTAAACCAGTATGGGATCATTTAGCTGATTAACCGTATTATCTCTGATAAATTTTAAATCAAATCAGGTATTTCAAGTTTGTTTCAGTCATAAACCAATCACAAAATGTTTGATTATAATATGCCAAAATCATATAAAAATTCAGATAATAAGAATTAAACAGTAAATCAAATTTTTATTGCCTGTACAGTAATAGCCAGTATGACCGGGAAAGTAAGATATATACGGAAATCCGCTAAAAAAATAATATTAAAATGTCTATCAATTTTGCTGAAAAACCGTACAGTCTTATTACTTACCAGATATGCGTGCTTACTTCGCTATTAATATTAATAAATAATTGGCCTATTACAGATAAATTTATTTTATTTATATATTACTAATATTGTTGCTTAATAGGCATTACCATTCCAATAAAATGTAAAATATATCTACATATACAATAATTTAATAGCAAATTATCTACAAAATAAAATAAGATTTAAAAATAAATAAAATAACAGTATTAGACTTACCTTATTTTAAATTTGTGTTTTCCTATCGATTTCTTTTTTAACAAAAAATTATTAATCGCTTTTCTGAACTTATTCAAGTCAATATAAAGGAAATAAAAATGAGCACTCAGATCTCTGATATTCAATCAGAGGCGTTAAACTTTATCCGCCCTCTGAACAGACTGGAAAGTGGTATGGCAAATTTGCATACTAATTTTTCAGGAACAACACAATTTACTTTAATTCTGGAGGTTGAAGGTAAACTGGAACCGAGCAGAGTAGAGCAGGCTTTACAAATCATTCAAAAGCAATATGAGGCACTGGCCTCCAAAATTCTTCTACAGGAAAGTCAATGGCATCTGGTTAAATCCTCTTTATCTTTTCCCATAATATTCACCGTCATTACCATACCGGAATTACCCTCAAATGATGTCCGCTCTTTTGATGAATTACTGGAAAGAGAGGTAAATGATCCGTTAGATATCCATCAGCAATTATGCAGATTGACCATGCTGAGTCAGGATAATTTTAATCGCCACTTACTGATACTGACACTGGCTCACGTCATTGCAGACGCCACAGCCGGTCTGAAGATTTTTTCTGAAATATTACGTCTGTCTGCACAAAATTTTTCTGATAAAACTATTGACCGAAATATATCTCCAGAAAATACAGGTTTTAGTTCTGCAAATAAGACAGGACACAGTTATCCTGATTATCAACAAGCTGTAAAAATGTGGAGTAATCCTGCCAGAGAAATCCAAACAGCAAGCTATACGGCCATAATTGAAGCAGAAACTGTTGAAAAATTAAGCTCAATAGCAAGCAGACATAATCTGACCATGAATTCATTATTGACTGCCCTGATTCAGCAGACCAATACTGATTTTTTTAAGCTGGATTCATTTCCCATATTAACTGCGATTAACTGCCATCCGATACTCAACATAGAAGACAGCTTTACCTGCTTAATTCAGCAGGCAATAACCACTATTTCCGGAGATATTTACACCAGTGCACAGCAAATTAAACAGGATATTCTGGATGCCAAAGCAACAGTTGCAGCAAATAAAATGCTGTCACCGATAACGTTACAAAATCTGCAAAAAGATTTGGTTTTTATATATACCAATAATGGCCGGATTAACAAAATAACCGTACCGCCAAACTTCAAGCTGCATAACTTTCGTACCGGAGCCAATATGAACAGCGGCACTCTGACTGCCACCTTTCATCTGGCTTTCCTTAATGGCTGCCTGATACTTTGCCTTTCTTATTACACCAAAATATTACAACGTAAAATTATCAGCCAGTTGATGGAAAGAATTGCCAGACAGCTAACAAATTTCGCCATAAAAGAGTATTGAGCATTTAAAAATCAATAAATTAAATACTCAAAATATAGCTGCGATTGCTGCATTTGACTTGGAAAATCCTTGTTTTAAAGATAATGAGTACACCTATATTTCAGATATATCAGCATTTTCTAACAAGGAAATCAGGCATTTCTGGCTGATTTTTATGCTTGCACATCAGTCAGCGCCACTATTGATATATTAAGTTTGATAGTGGCGCTTTCCGGTTAATAATTTTATTTATACATACAAATATACTATCCATACTGGCATACAAATAAAATTCATTAGAATATCAATATAAATCAGATTTTTACACTCATAATATTTATTCTGCACAGCTTTTCTGGTCTCATATTCAGACTATCAGACTGGCAATTAAGAATCTGACAATTGATTTATTGCTGCAATCCCGTTATGTTAGCCGAATACATGTGCTTATTAATTCAGAGGATAGAGTATGAAATCTCGTGCCGCAGTTGCCTTTGCTCCGGGAGAGGCATTACAAATTGTTGAAGTAGACGTTGCTCCGCCCAAGGCTGGTGAAGTACTGGTAAAGATTACTCATACCGGTGTTTGCCATACTGATGCATTTACTTTGTCGGGCGATGATCCTGAAGGTGTATTTCCGGTTATTCTGGGGCACGAAGGTGCCGGTATTGTGGTAGAAGTTGGTGAAGGCGTCACTTCTGTCAAACCCGGTGATCATGTCATTCCCTTGTATACCGCCGAATGCGGGAAGTGTTTGTTTTGCCGTTCGGGTAAAACAAACCTGTGTACCGCAGTAAGAGCAACACAGGGTAAGGGGCTGATGCCTGACGGCGCAACACGTTTTTCCTATCAGGGAAAACCCATTTACCATTATATGGGTTGTTCAACTTTCAGCGAATATACCGTTGTGGCAGAGGTATCTCTGGCTAAAATCAATCCTGAAGCCAGACATGATCAGGTTTGTCTGCTAGGCTGCGGAGTCACTACCGGTATTGGTGCAGTACACAATACTGCTAAAGTACAGGCAGGTGATACTGTTGCCGTATTCGGGCTGGGTGGTATCGGGCTGGCTGTAGTACAGGGGGCACGACAGGCCGGAGCCGGACGAATTATTGCTGTTGATACCAATCCGGCTAAATTTGCCCTTGCCAGACATTTTGGTGCCACAGAATGTATTAATCCGAACGATTATCAGGAACCTATACAACAGGTAATTATTGGTCTGACTGAATGGGGCGTAGATCATAGTTTTGAGTGTATCGGTAATGTAGAAGTGATGCGTGCTGCTTTGGAATGCGCTCATCGGGGCTGGGGACAAAGCATTATTATCGGCGTCGCCGGTGCCGGTCAGGAAATAGCCACACGCCCTTTTCAGCTGGTTACCGGACGGGTATGGAAAGGATCTGCTTTCGGTGGGGTTAAAGGACGCTCACAACTGCCGCAGATGGTGGAAGAAGCCATGCAGGGTAAAATCGAGTTGACACCATTTATTACTCATACATTGCCGCTGACTGATATTAACCAGGCATTCGAGCTGATGCATACCGGCGAATCAATTCGTACAGTCATTTATTATTAATAATATGCGTATGTGCATACACATTATTAATGTAATTGCCTGTATTTCATCATGTTATAAACTCAATACGGATCCTTTAAAATGGCTGAAATTACTCTGCTGACCACCCATAAACTGTTTAACGGCGAACAACGACGTTACCGGCATTACAGTCACTCCAATCAATGTGACATGACATTTTCTGTCTATCTTCCGTCACGTGCCTTACAAGGCTACCGGCTGCCTGTACTGTATTGTCTGAGCGGGCTCACCTGTACTGATGAAAATTTTTCGATGAAAAGTGGTGCACAGCGTTTTGCTGCTGAATGGGGTATTGTTCTGGTTATGCCGGATACCAGTCCGCGCGGTACTGATGTAGCTGATGCAGATGTGCACTATCTGGGACAGGGAGCCGGTTTTTATCTTAATGCTACCCTGCAGCCGTGGGCTCAGCATTACCAGATGTATGATTATGTGGTCACAGAACTGCCCGAACTTATCGAAAAACATTTTTCGGTTAATGAACAGCGTAGTTTATGCGGCCACAGTATGGGCGGTCATGGTGCGCTGATGATTGCCCTGAAAAACCCTCAGCGCTACGTTGCTGTATCGGCATTTGCTCCTATCGCCCATCCGGTAGCCGGAGCATGGGGTCAGACAGCATTCTCAACCTATCTGGGAGCCAATCAGCAAGACTGGGCTGCATATGACAGTACTGAACTGATCAGCCGGTATCCGTTTTCATTACCAGTTCTTATCGATCAGGGAAGCGTGGATGAATACTATCCTGAGCAATTAAATCCACAGGATTTCGTTCAGGCAGCCAAAGCCAAAGGCATTAACATTCGGTATCAGCTGCGTGAAAACTATGATCACAGCTATTATTTTGTCAGTACATTTATAGAAAGCCACATCAGCTTTCATGCCGAAGCATTCGGACTATAAATCACCAGACCGGTAAATTAACAGCTAAGCTTCAATCACGGATTCGCGCGCAAACGTTTTTTCGCAGTAATGACAGCATAAACGGGTTTCGCCATGACTCACCCGAACAGAAAAATGGCTCTTTACCGGTTCTCCATGGCTGGCACAATTGCTGTTCGGACAACGAAACACTTCACTGATACTTTCCGGCAAAGTTAATGTACGTTTGCGTACTACCCGAAAATTTTCAATATCATTAACTGTAGCCTGCGGCGCGAACAAAGCCAAGCGGTTAGCCGCAGCATCATCAAGATACTGACCGGAAATTTTAATAATATCCTTGCTGCCGGTGGATTTACTGCTCAGATTAAACCCCACCGTAACCGCATCACCGGAATGCAGCAATTTAAACTGGCGCAAAATAGTCAGCCCCTGCCCTACCGGGATGTGATCAATCACAGTACCATCTTTTATTGCCTCAACACTCAGTCTGGTCTGATTCATCATTGTTTATCCTTTTGCTCCAACTATATCAATATGTTCATTCAGAATCGCCGCCAGAATAGCCTGCCGCGCATACATACCATTATTGGCCTGCTGAAAATAATAAGCATGAATACTGTCATCGACATCTGCATGGATTTCATCCACACGCGGTAAAGGATGCAAAATACGCATATTCGGTTTAGCCTGCCCGAGCATAGCCGCACACAAATTAAAATGACCACTGATTCTGGCAAACTCCTGTTCATCGAACCGCTCACGCTGAATACGCGTCATATACAGAATATCAGCCCAGGCCAATGCTTCTTCGAGACTGCCGGAAGTCCGGTAATGTACGCCATTATCATCCAGCTGCTCACAGATATAAGCAGGCATTGCCAGAGTTGGCGGAGACACAAAAACAAATTCACACCCCCAGCGACTGAGAGCCTGCGCCAGTGAATGTACAGTACGGCCATATTTCAAATCACCAACTAAAGCAATTTTAAGATTCTGTAAATGTCCCTGCGTTTCATAAATGGTGACTAAATCCAGCAATGTCTGCGACGGGTGCTGATTCGTACCGTCTCCTGCATTGATAACAGGCACCCGGGCAAACTCACTGACTACCCGGGCTGCACCATCTTTCGGATGACGCATTACAATTGCATCTGCATAATTACTGATAATTCTGGCGGTATCAGCAAGCGTTTCTCCCTTCTTGGCACTGGTATTGGCACCATCAGCAAAACCAATAACTTTACCGCCCAGCCGCTGGATAGCAGTTTCAAATGACAAACGGGTTCGTGTAGACGGTTCAAAAAAACACGAACCAATTAAACCTCCGTCTAATAAATCAGCCTGAGGCTGCTGTTTTAACTGTAAAGCGAGCGCCAGCAAAAATTCCAACTGCGCAGTAGATAAATCATTAATAGAAATGAAATGTTGCCGATACAGCGGATTAGCCATAATTTAACCTTCAGCATTTATCAATAGGCACAAAAAAACCCGTCTTCAAACGGGTAAAATCTTACGGAAATTAGCTGTACTGATGTAATACCTGTTCCAGACAATCTTGAACATCTGCTGCCAGTATCTGCATCACGCTATTATCCCCGTAATAATAAATTAATATAAATTATCGCATAAACAGCGCAATGATAAAAGCTGGTCAAATTGAGTTACAATCAGCACTTCATTGCCTTTTTTATTTCTGCTTACATTGATTTACCATCAACTGGCACTGAATGTGCCCTTGTATTCTCTGCTTACTTATGCCCATACCACAGCCCTGCCCGCCGGTACACGGGTAGCAGTACGCTTTCGCAAACGTCTGATGGCCGCCATAGTATGGGAAAGTAATGTAGAACCGGAAATTGATATCAGCAAAATACGACCAATAGAATCAGTGCTTTCTGATGACTGGCAATTGCCTGAAGACTGGCGCACATTACTCAGTTTTACTGCCCGCTATTATCACTATCCTCTCGGGCAGGCAGTAATGGCGGCGTTGCCGAAGGGTCTGCGTCAGCCTGAAGTCGTGCAACTACCCCAACCGGAAGTGATTTACACGTTAAATACTCTGGGGCATGAACAGCCTCCTCCACCGGCACGCTTTCACAAACAAAATGCATTATGGCAACATCTGCAAACAACATCTGCTACATTACAACAACTTAAGACCATACATTCTCAGGCTGCACATTATCTTAATCAGTGGCAACTACAAGGCTGGATACAGACTACTTCAGTTCCGGCCTGCGGCAGCATTCCAGAAAGCCGGCATCAGCTTAATCAGCAACAACTGCTTGCCAGTACAACAGTACAGAATAAATTCGGCCAGTTTGCTCCATTTCTGTTATATGGCATTACAGGCAGCGGCAAAACAGAAGTTTATTTCGACATCATGTCCAAAATATTGCAGCAGGGCAAACAGGTTTTATTTCTGCTGCCGGAAATCAATCTGACCCCGCAATTGTTGCAGCGTGTGCGCCAGCGATTTCCACATACTATTACTGCTCTGCTGCACAGTCAGACTGCTGCCGGACAACGGACAACTAATTATCTTCAGGCAGCACTTGGACAGGCGGCTTTGATCATTGGCACCCGACTGGCTGTTTTCACTCCCATGCATAATCTGGGATTAATTGTAGTTGATGAAGAACATGATTACTCATTCAAGCAGGAAAGCGAACTGCGTTATCAGGCACGGGATCTGGCTGTGTGGCGTGCACAGCAGGCAGGATGTCCTATTGTACTGGGCAGTGCCACTCCATCTCTGGAAAGCTGGTATAAAGCCCAGCAAAAAGATTATCAACTACTGCAATTAAGCGAACGCGCCCATATCAGTGCTCAATTACCGCAAATTCATCTGGTAGATATTCGCCGGTTACCACTGGATAATGGTTTGAGCGATATTATCAAACAAAAATTACAGACCAATTTTGCCAATGGTGGCTTAAGTATGGTCTATCTGAACCGTCGCGGCTTTGCTCCGGCTTTATTCTGCGCCGCCTGCGGGCATACTTTCGGCTGCCCTAACTGCTCGGCCAAGATGGTTTTACATCAGCATGCCGGTCAGCTGCGCTGTCATCACTGTGATTTTCACCAGCGTATTCCACATTGTTGCCCGGAATGCGGTAATCAGGATTTAACGGCTGTCGGGCAAGGAACACAACGCATTGAAGAAAACCTGCAATATCTGTTACCTAAGGCACGTATTCTGCGGGTAGACCGCGACAGCACCGCCCACCGGCAGGATTGGTCAGATATTTACAGTAAAATCATTAACCGGCAGGTAGATGTTCTGATCGGCACCCAGATGCTGGCCAAAGGTCATGATTTTCCGCAATTGAATCTGGTTGTTGTTTTAAATGCAGATAACAGTCTTTACAGTGCAGACTTTCGCGCACCAGAACGCTTGTTTGCCGAATTGATGCAAGTAAGCGGCCGTGCCGGCAGAGCAGAATGCAGCGGCGAAGTCTGGGTACAAACCAGACAACCCGAACACAAAGTTTATCAGGCGCTGGCTGCACAAAATTATATTACTTTTGCAACAGCAGAACTGACGGAAAGACAGGAACTGGGCATGCCACCTTTCAGCTATATGGCAGCTATTCGTGCTGACGCCAGAACCATGCGTGAAGCACAGGAACTCCTGCGACAGGCATTACAGGGTATCGGACAGCAACAGTCTTTACCGTCCAGTGTCAGTATTTTCGGACCAGTACCAATGTTAATGGCACGACTGGCCGGTTATGAACGGGCACAGGTCTTTCTGGAAAGTCATAACCGGCGCGAATTACATCACAGCATTACAATATGGCAAAGCTGGCTATTGCATCTGGAAAAAACCAGCCCGCACACACGCTGGCTGATCGATGTAGATCCGCTGGAAATGTAATTATGATGCCATTCGAATTATAAGCATACATTCATTCATTTTTACCCTATCTGTAACAAAAACTGGTCATCAGCCAGATTGGCAGATGACCAGTAATCAGATTTAACTGATAACTTATTCGCGTCCACGCAGACTATGCCAAACACGTGAAAGTAATGGTTTTTGTTTTTTCTGGCGGGTAACTTCATTGCCATCATAACCTACTTGAGATTCCTTAGGGAAAGCACCAAAAGGTTCCACAGCATAATTTTCCAGCTTATAGCCGGCATCCAGAGCTTCCTGATAGTACTGGTCAAACAGCTCAACCAGATCTTTACGCGGATGAGGCAGAATATCACTATCAAACCAATGTTTCTGACCAGCTGCAGACAAACGCGGGATTGAATACTTATGGCTAAATTGGGTACCCATATCCGAATAATGCAAAATTTTCATCTGCTCGATCGGCATACCTTCACCATCGACACAATTCCATGCGGCTGTATAAGCCTGTACCCATTCAGGATGCTCTTTAAACTTAGCCATCATTTTCTTATGCGAATCAGGGTCAGCACGCAGCGTAGCCTGTTCCGGCAATTTAGCTTTAGCTTTCGCACAATCCCAGACACAAGTACACAAGCGGGTAAAACGTTTGCCCTTGGCATGATCATGCACTTCCTTGGCAGCAACAATTGCTTCACCTTCAATAGGATGCTCCCAGAGTTCGGCTAAATCAGCCAGAATAATCATGTCTGCATCCATATAAATAGCCCGGCCTTCATAGTTGCAGGCAGCAGGAATACCCCAGCGGAAACCTGAAAACGGTGTTGCCCATTTTTCAGTATGCCAGCCGGCACCAGACTGCGGATCAGAGTACCAGGGGCTTTCCGGGTCATGACTTAACTGCATCCAGACAATTTCCACTGGCCGCGATGTATGTTTATGGATGCTGTAATCCACCACCATCATCTGTTCCAGATCACAGTTATTCGGGTCACAACCCACAAAGACCTTAATTACATCGTTGCTCATGCATATACTCCCGATTTGCTTACGTTATAAAGATAATTGTAATCTTACCGCAAAAATACCAGTAAAAATGATAATATTAATCAAGTAATATTTGATATGAAACAAATAATTCCAATTAAATTTATAAATATCAGACCGGTAGATACCTATTATCAGGTATTAATTCGTTTTAATATGGGCAAGTTAACAGATTAGCCGACAATATCTGCCACACTCTTAAAAATATAATAAGACTCAAGTAATTTATCCATATCATAAATATAACTCACAGCCATTACTTCATCCGGCTGTAAGCGCAGGCGATATTCCTCCAGCTGCTGACGAATAGTATCAGGAGCACCCAGTAATGTGCAGGCAGTAAAGTTACGCACATAAGTTTCCTCCTCAGCAGTCCATAAACCGTGCATATGTGGTACAGGTGGCTGTAACGGCGCCCGACTATTGCGAACCAGTCCCAATACCGATTGAAACTGCGTAGTTTGCAGGAAACGAGCCTCTTCATCCGTTGCCGCGGCAACAACATTTAAACACAGCATAAAAAAAGGCTTACTCAGCTGAGCAGAAGGCTGAAAACGTTCCCGGTAAATCGCTGCGGCCTCTTCCAGAAAACGCGGTGCAAAATGTGCAGCAAAAACGTATGGCAACCCCATTTTGGCTGCCAGATAAGCACTATCCGTACTGGAGCCAAGTATATAGAGCGGAATATGTGTACCAATACCCGGATAGGCCTTTACTATTCCCTGACAATTCTCATCACCCAGATAACGCTGCAACTGCACCACATCATCAGCAAACTGTAATGAAACATCATTTAACTGCCGACGCAAAGCTGCAGCTGTTACCCTGTCAGTACCGGGTGCACGCCCCAGTCCCAAATCAAGCCGGTGCGGATAAATGGTTGCTAAAGTGCCATACTGTTCTGCAACCATTAACGGACTGTGATTAGGCAGCATTACTCCGCCGCTGCCTACCCTTATCTTGTGGGTATGAGCCAGTGTATGACCAATTAATACCTGAGTGGCAGAGCTGACAACCATCGGCATATTATGATGTTCTGCGATCCAGTAACGCACAAAACCTGACTGTTCAGCAGCCTGTGCCAGACGCAACATATCCTGTATAGCCGCCGCCGCAGTACCTTTATCCCGACGTGGTACCAGATTCAGTATAGAAACAGGAATAGCCATAAATTCCTCACATTGAAGAAAAACAGATATAAATTAAATTCGTCCTATGCGCAGAAAACGAATACTCTGCCCGCGTATAAAAAACCGCTGCATAAATTATACAGCGGCCTATACACAATCATGATACAGGCTTATTCCGGTAGTAACTCAATTTTACTCGGATCTCTTCCCTGCTGTTTGAGTGACACCACAGAGGTAAACAGCATATCGCTAGAAGAATTCAAAACTGTTTCAGCTGAGTCCTGAATTTCACTGATAACGAACCCGATTGCTACCACCTGAGCGGATATAGCCGGATCAATACCAAACATACTGCATGCTACCGGAATCAGTAGCAGCGAACCGCCGGGCACACCGGAAGCACCAAGAGCACATACCGTTGCCAGAATACTTAGCAACAATGTCTGAATAAAGCTCACATCCAGACCTAAAGTATGCACAGTAGCCATCGTCATCGTCGTAATCGTGATAGCTGCTCCATTCATACTCATTGTCACACCCAGAGGAATAGACAGCGAATAAATTTCTTCCGGCAATTGCATACGCTGAGCCAGACGGATATTTACCGGAATATTTGCTGCTGAACTACGGGTAAAAAACGCTGTAATTCCACTATAACGCAAACAGGTAAACACCAGCGGATATGGATTTTTACGAAAATTCAAAAATACAATCAGCGGATTAATCACCAGTGCCACAAACACCATCAGACCCAGTAATACACCAATCAGCTCAAGATAATTCTTCAGCTTAGCCAAACCATCACTCGTAAAGTGAGAAGCAACCAAACCAAGTACACCATAAGGAGCAATTGCCACAACAAGGCGAACCACCCAAATAGTGGCATCCGACCAGTTTTTAATCACCGATTTCGTTGCCTCGCTACTCTGGCGCAATGCAATACCCAATGCTGTTGACCATGCCAGAATACTCAGAAAATTACCGGTTGCCAGTGCATCAACCGGATTATCTACAAACTTGAGCACAATATTCATAAGAATTTCTGCCACACCTTCCGGCGGTTTTTCAGATATCGGCGGTACATCCATCACCAAATGAAGCGGATATAAAAAACTTACCGTAGAAGCCAGCACTGCAGAAATCAGAACAGTAACAGCATATAACCAGGCTACTGACTTAATACTGGAAACATTATCAAATTTATTATTAACAATAGAAGATATAACTAACACAAAAACCAGTATCGGAGCAGCTGCACGTAAAGCCTGAATAAATACCTTACCCAGAAATTCCAGTTTCACCCCGTACTGCGGTAAAAACGCCGCAATAAACGCGCCGATAATCATACATATCAGCATGCGTACAATCAGATTACTCTTAAATAATACCCATAAAAGCTTCTTCATTCACAATCCTTGGTTATCGCCGGATTCAAACACATTTAAAAACAGATACAAAATATCATCAGAACTGACAATAAATCCGTGAGCAGCAAATTATCTCTCATCAGAAAATCTGTTTTAATCCGTCTTTTCAACACCATTAAACCTTAACAGAAAACCATTTCAGTTTACCTAGCAGATAATAAGTTTAGCATTAAAACGAACACAAACAGCGAATAATCAATAAAACCGCGAAAAACAGTTAAAATCAATCAGCAATTTATTATTCTTAATCAATGGAATCAAACTACACAAAAATCTAAAATGCTATACTCCCACACCAGTAACCGCCCAGACAGAATATGCCATGGACACAGCTTCACAAAACTACATACTATGCATGAAATGGGGGCAAAAATATGATGCTGAATACATCAACCGCCTCTATAACATGGTACAACGCCATTTAACGCTACCATTTACCATGATTTGCCTGACAGATGATGCTAAAGGCATCAATCCGGCTGTTCAGTGTTATCCGCTAATACCACTGGATCTGCCTCAGGGTCTGCCTGAACGTGGCTGGAACAAACTGACAACATTTAGTACAGATTTATATGGTTTACACGGTACAGCTTTATTTCTTGACATAGACATAGTCATAATCGATAACATAGACTGCTTCTTCACACATCCTTCTAGCCGACAGGACGAAGTATGGATTATTCGTGACTGGAAAAAGCCGTGGCGAAAAGTCGGCAATAGCTCAGTATACCGATTTCAGATTGGTGCATTACCAGAGTTAATGAGCTATTTTCGCGAGCATTTCCAGACTATTCGTCAGCAATTTCGTCATGAACAGGCATTTTTATCATGGTATGTGCGCGAAAATCATAAACTAAGTTACTGGCCTGAAAATTGGTGTCTGAGCTATAAATATGACGTATTAAAAAAAATGCCTTATGCGCTATGGCAGCCACCGGAAAAGCCGGATTACGGCAAAATTATCATCTTTCACGGCGAAGTTAATCCTCCGGATGCCATCAGGGGAGGCGGAGGAAAATGGTACCGTAAAGTTTTACCGGCTCCATGGTTAAAAAATTATTGGCAATAAAATTACTATTATGAAAATCGTACAAACACACAGTAAATTCTTCATCATTGGCAATGCTGACGAACAAAATTCTATTGCCGGATTAATTCATGAAGACGATATCGTAGTCCGCTTTAACACCCCCAATCCAAACTGTACACTTATGGCCGACTGGGTATTTATTGCCAATGGCTACACACAAATCAGACATCTGAATATTGACCATCAGTTTTTTAAACCTGACACACAAATATTTTTTCGATATACCACAAAAGATATCTGTCTGGGACGATATCAGAATATTCCTTTACATAAACGGATAAAATATATTTGGCGTTTTCCTAAATGGATTAAACACTCTCATCTGGATCAATATCAAATAAACACGATACCTACAGATACTTATCAGCACTGTGCCAATACACTGGGTTTTCGCCAGCCAAGCACAGGTTTACTGGCCATTGATTACATTTGTCAGCATTATCCGGAAAAACAAATTTATATACATAATTTCACCAGTGAAGGCTGGACGGGGCATAACTGGGATGATGAAAAAAAACTAATTTATAAATGGATTACCGAAGGTAAAATAACTGCAATCTGAATAGAAAATATTTACCTGCATGAGAATCGGGCTAAACCTGATTTTAATATCAGTTTAGCCGCCTTGTCCCACATACCCGTACGTACTAATAACGAAACAGTTGCGCAAGTCGATAACTGTTTTTGTGCATATAGCTCTTTAGCCAAAAGCAAAATATCGGCTTTTTCCATTTCCGGAAGATTCATTTTTCTGAGTTTACGACACAACCTGAAATAATAAAGATGAGCTTTATATAATAAATAAGCACAGCACTTTTTATCATCAACCACTTTATCAGCATATTCAGCCTGTGTCAGATAAGCCCTGATACCATATACCTGTTTCAGACTCATTTTCTGCACAATCGAATCCGGCCAGATACGATAATGTACTAAAGTTTGCGGATAATAAAAGTAAGTCTGACATTGATTCAGAATAATCGGAGTATTCGCAATATCTTCATAGGCAGGTATAGTGAAATCACACGAATCTGTTACCAAAGTACGCCGGAAAACTTTATTCCAGAAATAATGTTTACCATCCATAATTGCAAGGCGGTATAACTCACCGTTATTCTGATGCAGCAAAGTATTTGCGGGAGTAACTGATAAATGTTCATGGTATTTAATTTTACCACTACCATCAAAAAAAACATCATAATCAAACAGTACTACATCCGGATGATACTCACTCAGAATATTCCTTATCTGCCGTACCGCTTGCGGTTCAATCAAATCATCTGAATCAATAAACCAGACATATTCAGCATGACTGGCCTGCAACAGACACTGGCGAACCTGAGTAATACCCAGATTTTTCTTTCCGCACAGTACACGAATATTCACATACGGATAACTCTGCTGATATTTGCGAATCACACTAAGTGAATTATCCGGTGAACAATCATCATAAAATATAACTTCAGTTAAAGCAGTCAAATCCGGAAATAAAGCATCCAGCAATCCGGAAAGATATGATTCAACATTAAATACAGGAATCAGAATACTTAAATCTACTTTATCTGTACCTGCATAATTATCTTTTACCCCATTCACACAACTATTCCTCAAAATCACTTTTTATTATTGGCACCAGCGTACGTTGTGCACACCGCAGCACGGATAACTGCCTCCATCCCATACGAATTTGTGCTGCCAGACGACGATATTTAAAGCATACGTTACTATAAATATCTTTTGCATGAGGTTTCAGATTATTCTCAGGAGTGATAGTAGAAACAAAAGATTCTGTATGCTCCAGACCATAATTAATACACTGATCCAGTTGAATTGCAGCGGCCGGATACACTTGTCTGGCATTCAAATCATATGAACGACACAAAAATGCATCAGCAAGCGCCGGTGCCGAATATTCAGCTCTGTTTAACAGCTTCCGTGCCCCGGAAGGGAATAAAACATATGCGGCGGCACCTGTCCGATCCTGATATAACCGGCGTAATTCATAACCATCAATTAAATTAAACGCCCTTTTACTTATCCATTTACGTCGATGGCGCGTTTCCAGATTCACATAATCAACTTCATTTGCCAGAGGAATTAACGCAGCAAGAATATCTACTGTTTTACGCGATAATAGAGCATCATCTTCAAGAATCAACCAGGGTTTATCGGTATTAAGTACATATCGCCATGCAGCTTTATGGCTTAAAAAACAGGCTACCTCAGCCGGACGCAATTTACGCTCCCAGCCATTTGCTAATTGTTCATATTGTTCACCAAGAATATCCGAACTATTAACAGCAGACAGGCGCTGCATAGGTATTTGCAAATGAATCAGTTGTTTGCGCTGAAATTCCAATCGCTCAACTGAATGATCCAGATTAATTACTAGAGCAGAAATCATCTGTTTGTATCACCACAGATATTATAATTAATCATCAGATTTTTGCTGAAACAGAACATCCTCAATTTCTCGTATCCGATCCATGCGACGCTGTACTTTACTTTTCCGTATTGAAAACAGCTTCCCGCTGGTTCTCAGATTTTCATGAACCACACGGGCCGCCTGTAACTGTTCGATATAAACCTGCTGTTTAGGTGCACGCAGATTGTCTTCACGATCAAATATCCAGCAAAAGCCAACAGGCAAATGAAAAACTTTATAACGAGGATTGTCAGATGCCTGATCAGCAGCAATGACAGATTGTAAAACCTCCTGATCCCAGATTTCCGGATGCGCTATACACTGCCGGTTCCATTCGGCTAGCAAGTGTCTTGCAGCCTCAGTGTCTTGGAAAAAAAGAGTTGCAGATACTAAATGACCATCTCCTAAATCATAATACACTGCAATATCACAATCCAGATTGGCAAGATATTTTAACGGAGAAACATGAAAAACCGCATCAACATCCACATACAGCATCGGTCCGCTGACTATATCACGTTCACGAAGCAAATAAGCTGCTTTAAACGACGTATTGGCTTCCCACCCACCCTGACTGGAAATAGCAGTTGTCTTAACTCTGATACCCAAACGTTCAGCAGAAGCACACATACGTTTGGCTTCATGCGTATAAAATTCATCATCTGTATGATAGGCTACAACTGTTACCGCATCATCTGCTGATGCTTTCATCTCATCAGTCACAACCCGTGCCAGCGGAACCACAACTTTACGATTCTTGGCTCGCCATGCATATTCTCTGCCCAGTTTAATCATTAGTATTATTCTCAGTGATTAACATATATTTATTATAAACGTGTCCATCCATACATTTTCACAACATCAAAATGGCGCCGCCAATGCCGCCCCTTAAGAAAAAATCTTTTAATTTTTTGTCCCAAAGTAAGTTTAAAACGCACACGATGAGGAATATCTGAATCCAGATTCTGAAATGCCAGCGGTTCAACCAAAAAAGCCTCTTTTAACCGGCCACCACTATAATGCCAGACCTTATCAATGGGATAAAAGAGATTTTTACTTGCCTGCAGCATATTTTTAGCTCCCTGCAAAGATACAATATAACAACATGCCAATGACGGAGCGATATCACATTCACAGGCAATCATATGATTACAGAGCGTATGTAAACGAAAAATTTTCCACCGGACAATAGCTTTACTTTCCATAAAGCGCCATAATCTGCGCCTTACCAATTGCCAGAATCGCGGTCGGACAAACTGTTTATGCGCAATACAAGAATTAACTGCCGCAACATCAATATCGTAAAAAGGTCTTTTTAAAGTCAGATTTAAAAAATCAAAAGACTGAAAATTTTTTTCATCAGCCAGCAAAGAAACCAGTTCAGGTTTAAGCTGAACATCATCTTCCAGAATCAGAGCATAGGGTATATTTTCATCTACCATTCTCTGCCATACCGCCTGATGGGATAAGGCACAACCAATTTCTCCATTAACGACCTTACGTTTACATTCCAGTGCAAATCTTTTCTGGTTAAAAAAGGCTTTTTGCTCATCAGTTAAACAATTGCCATCAACTGCATTTACCCTTTCAAAAGCAATATTCAGATTTTCCAGTTGTTGTTTAACAAACATTAATCTATCCGGACGGCGTTCAAGATTAATTAAAAAAGTTTTGAGCATTGATTAGCCCTGCACATACTTTAGTCATAAATTATCTATAAATTATAGCTAAAATATGTCTGCCATTCATAGATAAAACCAGTATCCTGATACACTCACCAGTATAAACTGCTAAAATAGCTATCTGAACTGATAATAGTTACACTATTTCAACTTTACAGCTATCGAGAATACCAGATTTCATAAAATTAAGTTAACAATGTCGCAACCAACTATTATTCTGGCAATGTCAAGCTATAGTGACTTCGCTGCTGCTATTCAAAAACATTTAGAATACCATAATTTTAAAGTTATCTTTATAAACAGCACTTCAGAGGAATTGAAGAAGCAAGTTGATTCCAGTTTTTATTATCCTAGCCTGAAATCGCACCTGATTCATACAGCCCGAAAAATTTTTCTTTCAGATTGTTCATACAAAGCTTATCTGAAAGAACAAATGTACAATCAGAAATTACTGGCAAATATTAAAAACCTATTAGGCAACAATCATTACGACTATACTTTGGTTATACGACCAGACTTATTTCCTATAGAGGCCTTACAACTGCTAAAAATTCATACAAAAAACGATTTTGTTGCTTATCAGTGGAATGGAATCAGACGATTTCCTAAAACAAAGCCGACAATAAACTTATTTGATCGTTTTTATGTATTCGATTCTGAAGATCTGCATAATGACGAATACCAGCAGTACCGGCTAAATGGAATCAGTAATTTCTATTTTGATATGTATCAGCCACAACCTGTATCACATACCGGAACCATTGCCTATTTCGTCGGACTACATGTAGATAGTCGCATTGCCGCTATAGAAGCCTGTGCAAATGCATTAATTAAATACGGGATAAATCTAGATTTTAATATAAAATTTCGCCCGTCTGAAGCTAGCAAAGCGGGACTATATTCTTGCAAGGAAATTCATTTTATCCCTGAAAATATTACCTTCGATGACAATTTAAAGCACATCAACAATGCAGATATACTCATTGATATCGTTAATCCGGTTCATCATGGTTTATCATTTCGTACATTTGAAGCTTTATATTATCGAAAGAAATTAATTACCAATAACCCACAAATCAAAAATCTTGATTTCTATCATCCGGATAACATTTTTATATGGAAGAATGCGGATGATTTACAGAAAATAGAGAGCTTTCTGGCCAGGCCATTTGTCAGCATCAATCCGGATATTATAAAAAAATACAGTTTTGCAAACTGGATAAACAATATTTTAAACAGACAGCCATTCCAGAAAATATCCGTTATATAATTGAAATATTCTAAAAAATGCTGTAGGCTCAAATTTGTATTTAAAAAATACTAACTACAGCACATTCAATTACACAACATCTGCTTCAGCAAAAGATAAACCAACGGAACTTACTCTGCAAAATTGAATATTAAGAGAAGTATCGAACAACAATTTAATATCATACTGAATATGAATAAATCTTTTTGCTTTAGATATTAATCGAATTAAATGAAATTAATGCATTTAAATTTAATACCGGATACCATTATTTCTACAATCATAGTATCCGGTTAGCAATCTATTTATAGATTTATTATGAATAAAGTACTGAAAATCCAATATTTCTGCTACTTTTAAACATATAAACCAATAAATAAAAACAATACAGGCAAATTTTAAACACTCTTAAATCTGTTAATTTAATGATTTATCTTCAGCCGAATTGCGGTTTTCACCAAACTGCATCCGATGCAAGAATGCATAACGTCCATTTTTTGCCAGTAACTCTGCATGCTTACCCTGCTCGACAATTTTCCCCTGATGCATCACCACAATATTATCCGCATTTTCAATAGTCGACAGGCGATGCGCGATCACAATTGTGGTCCGGTTTTTCATTAGTGTCTCCAGGGCAGATTGCACTAATCGTTCAGATTCAGTATCCAAAGCACTAGTTGCCTCATCAAGAATTAAAATAGGCGCATCTTTTAGCAATGCCCGTGCAATTGCCAAACGCTGTCGCTGACCTCCGGACAACTTCATCCCCTGATCACCCACTTCAGTTTTTAAGCCTTCAGGCATATTATTGATAAATGACCAGGCATTAGCAGCTTTCGCAGCCTGAATAATATCTGCCTCTGTAGCATGCGGAGAACCATAAGCAATATTATTCGCAATAGTATCATTAAATAAAACAACGTCCTGACTAACTAATGCCATTTTTGAACGAAGATTTTTCAATTCAAAATCATCAACATTTATACCACCTATACTTACATGTCCGCTGGTCGTATCGTAAAATCGCGGAATAAGATTTACAGTAGAAGTTTTACCGCAACCAGACTCTCCTACTAACGCAACCACACTACCCTGTTTAATTGTCAGGTTTAGATGATCTATCGCATTTTTATCCGCATGCTGATAACGCAATGTTACATTCTGAAAAACAATATCTCCAATAGGAGCAGTCAGCTGTTTTTTTCCCTGATTTTTTTCTTCCGGTTCATCCAGAAAGTGAAATACACTAGCTGCAGCCATCAGTCCGGCCTGCAAAACACTGGACATATTGGTAATCCGTTTTAACGGATCAAACATCATCAGCATAGCTGACAGAAAAGACATAAAATCACCGGCAGTAAAGCCTGCATGACTGGCTCTTTTAGCAGCAACATATAAAATAATTGATAATGATGTGGCAATTAACAGCTGTGTTACTGCACTGCCAATAGACGTATACGACTGACGTCTGACAGCAAGACTACGCAGAGCCTTATTGGTTTTTTCCAGACGACTCTGTTCATACTGTTCACCACCATAAATGCGTACAACCCTTGTACCATCAATTGATTCAGACAAAATTTGCATGACCTGGCCAAGATCATTCTGACTTTTAGTAACTAATCGGCGAATACGCTTATTAATAACCCTCACACACCAGGCAATTAATGGAATGGTAACAAAAGTGATCAGTGTTAATTGCCAGTCAAGATAAAACAACCAAATCAGAAGTCCCAAAACAGTCACACCATCTTTGGCAAAGACAGTAATCACATCAAAACCGGCAGCCGTTATTCCTTTAGCGTCATTGGTAATGCGCGACATCATGCGCCCGCGGCTGTTTTCCTGATAGTAACTCACAGGTAACATCATCATTTTTGCAAACAGATCACGCTGAATTACCTGGACCATCTGATTAGAAATATAAGCACTGGTATATTCATTTATATAGTTGGCAACCCCACGAAAAATGAACAAACCGATGATTTCAAATGGTACCCATTTCATAGCTTCGATATTTTTGTCAACAAAACCATTATCAATGATCGGCTTTAACAAATAAGCAAAAAGGGGACCTGTCACACCTACGACAACCATTGCCAATACAGAAATAAAAAAATACTTTACCAGCCCGCGCATATACGGAAATAATCTCTTATAAAGATTATGCGGTGAAAAAGCATCAGCCTTTTTACTTTTTTTCATTCGCTTCCCAGAACAATCAAATACAAAACAAAACACAGTGTCGATGAAATTACCTGTCGGTATCTCATCATAAACGGCATAAATCCATTAAATTCAGCAAACTGCCAATCTAAACCTATACCAATTATCAACTTCTAAAATCACATACAACTTGTATTCTATCAAATCGAAAACAATCTGAATAAAATACCTGATAAAAATTCTCTCCAGTACAAAAATCCACTACCAAATCAATGAAATTTAAATCAGTTAAGACAAACTAAGCACTGATCTTACCGAATTCAATTTACATATTGCTAACAAATACGGTTTATTTAAAACAATTTGTTGATAAATATTGTATATATTTTTACTCTAAAAGAATAATCAAAACACATATGATATTTAAATTTGAATTAAAATATAAACTTATTCTGTATATTGATTGGATAAATCCAATTCTTTACATTCAGCAGTTTTAATTGTTATCAACATCTAAATCAGTTTTTATTCATGACTCGTAAAACCATCATATTAGCTATGCCACCAAGCAATGGTATAGTTGAATTAATTGAAAAAAACCTTCAATTTCACGGATATCAAGTTTTACGATTAGATAGTGTACTGAAATTCAAATATAACAGTATTTGGGAACGTATATATCACTTTCTGCATAAAAATATCACCCAGAGTAAGACATATAAAAAAACTTTACGAGAAAAACAAAGTTTTCATAAAGCAAAACAACTTCTGGCAGATAATCTTTATGACTATGCCTTAGTTATCCGGCCAGATATCTATCCGCCAAAGGTATTGGCTTTATTAAAAAAGCATACTAAAAAAAGATTTATTGGCTATCAATGGGATGGACTAAAACGCTTTCCAGTAAAAAATATTATTCATTTATTTGATCGGTTTTTTATTTTTGATCATACCGATTTAAATAACCCTGACTACCAAAACCATCAACTGTATAGTATTACTAATTTCTATTTTGATGTTATAAAGCCGGATTATGTCCAAAATGATAAGTTAGAAGCTTACTATATTGGTGACCATCAGAAAAGTCGCGTTGCCATGATAGAGCAGTGTGCCGAAAAACTTGCGGAAAATGGAGTCAGTATTAAATTTATAATACCTACGAGCAAAAAAAGCGATATTAAATGTTATAAATCAAAACATCTTATTTTTGGTAAAAAAAATCGCCTATCTTATCAAGATAACTTAAAAAATGTCTCTACAGCGGATATCTTGGTAGATTTTGTTATTGCAGATCATAACGGTTTATCGTTCCGCCATTTTGAAGCACTTTACTACAAAAAAAAAATAATCACCACCAACAAACACATTCAATATTATGATTTTTATCATCCGAATAATATATTCATTTGGGACGATAAAAATTTAGGAGAGATAAATAACTTTCTTATGAAACCATATAGCCCTATAAATCCGGATATAGTTGCGAAATACTGTTTTAAAAACTGGATAGAAAATATATTAGGTATAAATTCATAATTAAATATATAGACTAATTCAAAATTTAGTCTGAAATTTATAACACCAGATAAATTTTGCAAGTGACAGTCTTTAAAATTTCGAACTAAAATTAAATACAATAATATTTGAAATAAATATTCATTTTAATTTTTATTAAAATCAATTATTTAACTGGTATTTAATTTACAAAATATATATAAATCCAGATTTAGATTTATAAAAAGTAACTTATTTAATTAACAACAAAAAATATTAATTGCCCAAGGAATTAAAATAGCGTTTATTATGGATACAACAAATCTAAATTCTTTATTAAATTCAGTTAATCATTATTACGCCCAAAATAATGCAGAAATAGATATTAAATACATAGAGCAACTATTAAAAGAGACAGAAGATTTCCCGATTATATCTTTTGATATTTTCCACACTGTATTAACTCACTTATTTGAATGCCCTATTGATCTGTTTCTGTGTATTAAAGAAAATCCTTTCCATTAAAAATGATTTGCAACAAGAGTAAGGCTTTTCATCAAAAAAATAAAACCATAAAAAATATAGCATTTCAGAACTGCGAACCTTTTATATAATTAATTTTTGTTTTAATTAATCCAATAAATTAATTTTTGAATAGGGCGGTAAATTTAAAATATTCCTGATCCAGTTATTAAATCCATATTTTTTTACTATTTCAGGATCTATCTGTCTAAAAGGTTTAGATAAAAATTCTTTGATTTTTTGTGAAAGATCATCTTTATGCCAGATAAGGATATTATCAGGATGATAAAAATCGTAGTTAGATACATTAACATTATTAGTAATTAATTTTTTCTGGTAATACAAAGCTTCAAAAAAACGAAAAGATAAACCATTATGAAGTGGATTAACAAAATCGACAATAATATCTATTTCGTTTAACATTTCTATGTTTTTGGAAAAATCAACTTCATTCTCGGCACCAAAAATAAAATAATCAGAGCAATGGTATTGATTAATCTTATTCTGATTACTCGTAGGGATAATAAACTTGAGCTGGATATCGTTTTTAATTAGCTCTGCTGCACAATATTCAATGTCAGCAACACGTTCGGAAACATGTGTTCCTACATAATATGCTATTGTTCCTTTGTGTTTCACCGGTTGCGGTTTGTTCATATCAAAATAAAAATTGGTTATTCCCTCCAATTTATAGTTTTGATAATTATTATCAACTAAATCATGACTATCAAATACATAAAATCTATCAAATAAATTTATTGTTTCTTTTGTACAAGGCATGCGTCTCAATCCATCCCACTGATAAGCAATAAATTCGTTTTTGGTATGTGCTTTCATCAGGTTTAATAAGCTTACCGGATACAAATCAGGACGTATAATAATAGCATATTCATAATTCCTTTTACTTAGCACTCGCTCAACATTTGATAAAAGTAATTTTTCTTTTAATTTTGTTTTATATGAATAATTTCTAAAAAAAAACTTTTGCACCTGATTATACAAATAATCTTTAAAACTCTGATAATGAAAATGCTTAATATATTCTGGGTAGTTATCTATGTACAATACCTCAAACCCGTAAAATTCCAGATTTTTTTTGATTTGTAAGTAAATATTACGGCTTTTAGGCATACCCAGAATAATTGTTTTTGTCATAAAATATACCTTGTCTTCCATACAAAATTTACGGAACCATTATACAATATAAATTTAGACAATATTTAGACCAACTATATTGCTCGTTAAACAAAAATGTTTCAAATTTAACTTAAATAAATTTTTTCCATTTTACTTTAATTTTTTATATCATAATATAATTTATATTATAAAATATTACATTTTACCAATTTTTGAATGTAATTTTATGAATATTCTTATCACTGGAGGAGCAGGATTTATTGGGTCAGCAGTTATTAGATATCTGATCAATGAAACTGACCATAAAATTTTGAATGTTGACAAATTAACCTATGCCGGTAACTTAGAATCATTAGCCACCATTGCAAATAATTCACGTTATCATTTTTGTCGGGCCGATATTAGTGATCAAGCATATATAACACAATTATTTAAGCAATTTCAGCCGGATACAGTTATGCATTTGGCAGCAGAATCACATGTTGATCGTTCAATATCCAGTTCAGCAGAATTTATTCAGACTAATATTGTAGGTACATTTCAACTTTTGGAAATAAGTCGTCGTTACTGGGAAAATTTGCCTGAAGAAAAACAACATTTATTTCGCTTCCATCACATTTCAACTGATGAAGTATATGGTGATCTTAGTGATTTAAGTACAGAATTATTTACAGAATCTACTCCATACGCTCCAAGTTCACCCTATTCAGCCAGTAAGGCAAGTTCAGATCATCTGGTTCGTGCCTGGCATCGTACTTATGGACTGCCAGTTATTATTACAAATTGTTCGAATAATTATGGACCTTATCATTTCCCGGAGAAATTAATCCCATTAACTATTCTTAATGCTTTACAAGGTAAAAAACTGCCTGTATACGGAAATGGTGAACAAATCCGGGACTGGCTGTATGTTGAAGATCACGCCAGAGCTTTATATCAGGTTGTCACAAAAGCCAAAACAGGTAGTACCTATAATATTGGAGGGCATAATGAACAGAAAAATATTGATGTAGTAAAAAATATATGTAATCTTCTAGATGAACTGGTACCCAATAAAACACTTGGGATAAAATCCTACAAAGATTTAATCACATTTGTTCCGGATCGTCCCGGACATGATGTACGTTATGCTATTGATGCGAGTAAGATTAAACAAGAACTTGGCTGGGAACCAAAAGAAAATTTTCAATCGGGTTTACGCAAAACCGTATTATGGTATTTAAACAATCAGGATTGGGTAGATCATATTCTGACCGGAGAATATCAGAAATGGATACAACAACAATACCAACCGAAATAGGATATAATAAATCAAATATTTATTTAAAATTAAATTCTAATTGTATTAATAATCAAGGAACAAAAAATGGTTAAACGAAAGGGTCTTATACTGGCTGGCGGATCCGGAACCAGACTTTATCCTATTACTTTAGGCGTATCAAAACAGTTATTACCCATTTATGATAAACCGATGATTTACTATCCCCTTTCTGTACTTATGCTGGCCGGGATACGAGAAATCATGATTATTTCAACTCCTGCAGATTTACCTAATTTTAAAAAAATGTTAGGTGACGGCAGAGATTTAGGAATTGATTTATCTTATAAAGTACAACCATCTCCTGACGGATTGGCACAAGCTTTTATTCTTGGAGTAGAATTTATTGGCAAAGATAATGTCACACTTATCCTGGGTGATAACATTTTTTACGGGCAAAGTTTCGGTACACAATTACAAAAGGCAGCACAACAAGAAAAAGGTGCTACCGTATTCGGTTATTATGTTAATGACCCTGAGAGATTCGGTGTAGTCGAATTTGACACCAATGGAAAAGCACTTTCCATAGAAGAAAAACCGAATGAAGCAAAATCAAATTATGCGATTACAGGGTTGTATTTTTATGATAATGAAGTTATTGAGATAGCCAAGAGTATTCGCCCTTCACCCAGAGGTGAACTTGAAATAACTGATATTAATAATGCTTATTTAAATAAGAAATTATTAAATGTTGAAATACTCGGGCGTGGCTTTGCCTGGTTGGATACTGGTACACATGATTCACTGATTGAAGCCAGCTGTTTTGTTCAGACAATTGAAAAAAGACAAGGATTAAAAATAGCATGCCTTGAAGAAATTGCTTTTAATAATAGCTGGATAGATTTAGATCAATTGTTTAAACGTGGCAAACTTTTTCAAAAGACAGATTATGGTCAATATCTATTAAAACTATATAGTGAATTTTCTAGGAAAGCCTAAATATGAATGTGATTGAGACTAAGATTAAAGATCTGCTGATTTTAGAACCTAGAGTTTTTGCAGACAATCGTGGCTGGTTTATGGAAAGTTTTAACCAGACAACCTTTAATTCAATTCTAACGTCATATAATCAATCAATTGTAAACTTTGTACAAGACAATCACTCAATTTCACATAGAGGCGTAATTCGTGGATTGCATTATCAGATAAATCCACATGCTCAAGGAAAACTTGTAAGAGTAGTCAGTGGAAAAGCATGGGATGTCGCTGTAGATATACGGACATCATCTCCAACTTTTGGTCAATGGGTGGGAGTCGAGCTATCTGAAAAGAATCTTCGTCAATTCTGGATACCCGCTGGATTTGCACATGGTTTTATTGCCTTAGAAGATAATACTCAATTCTTATATAAAACCACCAATTATTATTCTAAAGAATGCGAACGCAACCTGTTATGGAATGATACAGATCTAGCTATTAATTGGCCGATTGAAAACGATATGTCAATAAATCAAACAGATAAAGACAATAATGCTCCAAATTTTAAGAAACTGATAGATAACAAAATCGATTTATTTTAAGCAAATAAAAGGATTAAATCATTAATCCTTTTATTTTTTCTTAATTCAATACTATTCGTATCTACTTACCAAACCTCTGCCACAATAATCATCTTCCAAAATTAGATTTTCTAAAACTTTATTTTTAAATTCTTAATGTTAAACTAAAGTCTTTACATAGAGAGTTGGCGATAAACAAAGAAGGTTTAAAATCAAAATAAAGATTTTTACGAAGATTGACCGCATCCTTCGCAAAATCTATAGCACCCTGTTGTAAAGCATTTCGTATTGGTCGGGTTGCCAGTTCTCTATCGGACAGATTTTTAAACTCTCCTTTTAGCATATCATTATTAATACAATATTTAATAATTTGAGTATCATCAGCATTTAATAATTTTTCTAACTCAAAACTTCGGGTAAAAATTTGAGAATCAGGATACAAAATTGCTAAATTATTTACATAACAGCCTTTTATCTTAATATCTTTTGTTAATCCTTCTATACTCGGGATGATTGCTGCAAAGTAATAACCATGAATTGGCTGCATCAATAGTTTATTTAATGCTAGTTGAATTGTCCCGGAATACCCAACATCTACAACCGCAGAACTTTTACTTGAAAAAGAGACCGGATTTTTTCAGATATGTCATTAAAGGTAGTTTTTCAGTTTGTGCCAGACTTAAAATATCTGTTTGCAGGTATTCTAATAAAGGCTTTATATGATCAATTTGTTTTATAATTAATTTTTTATCCTTATCCCATAAATTTTTTGATATATATTTTTCCAACGTTCAGCATCCAGAGTTAAGCCAAATCGCTCAATCAAATAATTTTGAATACTATTCTCATAGTAGTTTTTCTCTGCAATATCAATAATATCCTAAAAATAATTAATAGCCGGTACTGTTACACATCTACGAGAAACTTGCAGATAATGGCTTTGAGGAGTATTTTTTTGCGGTGAACTCCACAAATCATAAATTTGTTTAACATGTATTTATATAACTTTCCAGTATCCTTTCGGACTCCGGTTTCTGAAGATAAATATAAATTATGCCATTCAGTAATTCCATGTTGAGATAACATCTTCTTAACTATTTCTCTTGATAAAAATATATCGCTAATTAAAATAATCTTTTTCCCTATATTTTTAGCAAATTGCATTAATTCAATTACGTCATAACGAGGACTGACGTAAGCCAGTTCAACCCTTTCCTCAATTTACTGTATTTGCTGAACCTGATTATCTGTAAGTTGTGATAAATATTTAAACTGGACATATATTTCATATAATGAAACATCCTTACTTTTACTACTTCTGGCCTGAGTTTCTGCAACTACCCAATATTTTTTAAAAAGCATTCTACATTCATCATCAAGATAATACTGGGATATTATTTTTTTTGTGATCAGGATTTAAAAGTGGCCTTACCAATAAGGTATCAAATATATCAAAAGCAACTACTTTTACTTTCTCTTTGTTAATTCTTGATTTATAAAATTGTATGTCTCGTGTCAGGTATTGAGTATCTATCTGGAAGGATGACCAGGAAGGATACTTTAAATCCTGAATAATTACTGAGCTATAACCAGTTAAAGAAGGTACAATGCCTAGCAATCTTTCAAGTGCATGTGCCGATATTCCATCTGTTTGTCCTCGTTCTTCTGAAAAATCTTCCCATTTCAAATTGAGATCAAATAAAGGCACTAATGCATTCGTTTTAGCCCAAAACATTGATCCAACCGGATAATTGAAATAACCATTTATCATTGGTAATTTCATATGAGTTAATAACTTTTGCCCCCCTAGCTTTTATTTGCTAACCAAGTACAAGCAAAATAAGGTAGCCGATGATAAATTTGTGGATAAATTATACCTAAATTATTATTTTCTATTAATAATGAATAAATTTTCTGTATGTTTGCTGCAGAACCAAACAGCGAATTAAAAAGATATGAACACCAACTATCTATAACCTCTTTGTTATATACCGATTTCTTACTGTGTAAATGTGCCAGATAATCATACTGCTTTAATTGCTGACCAAACTCTGTAAACATTGGCACGATGTCACGACCACGATTTAGAACTATTTTTATTTTAATTTCATATGCAATTTTTAATTTATTTTTATATAAGAAAATTTTATGTGAAAAATTTTTTATTTACAAGACAATAAATAAAAAATTTATTATCTGCAACACATTAACAACCTAATACGTTGAAATAAAGGTATACATATATTTATGATTATTGGAAATAAATTTGGTTTTTATGATATTTTTTATTATTTCAGCATATTTAATACAGATATCTGCAAAAAATCAAACCAAATACAGAATTCAATAATAAATATCGATTATTTTGATACTGCTTATAAATTTTATTACTTTTATATGCTTTTAGCATTTTAAATCTTTTCTATATAAATAGAATTTACGAATTCAATATTCATATAACTATTTTTCAGTAGCTCATCAATAGATTTAGTCTAATCTTCACATTACAACACTGAATTATTCTATGTCAGTGCTAAATAAATGCTATTATTTAACGCTGTTGTTTGCTATAAATTTTAATAAATCATGACCATTATGACTTGGCTAATTTTGATATTCTTATTTATCTTAATCATTTGTATATTATATCTATTTTCACGCCAAAAGTTGTTACAGGAACGCCAGGCCGGAGATATTCTCTTATCTGAAGCAAAAAATGAGCTAAGTCGTACCCAGGCAGAAGTAAATAATCTACACCAAATCAATCAAAATTATAATGCTGAGCTTTGTAATTGCCGCCAAGAGTTACAGATCGTACATAAACGTTTAAGTGCAACCGAAGCTGTTAATGCTCAATTAACCGATATTCAGAGTGCTTTAGAGCGGGAACAGCAACAGTGCCGGTCTGTTTCTACCCAACTGGCAGCAGCAGAACAGCAACTACAAGACTGGCAGTTACGTAGTGAGGAGTGGCATTTGCGTGAAGAAGAGTTTCTAAAGGTACAGGAAGAATTAAATCATGTGCGTGTGGAAAATAGTCGTCTGGCTACACAATTAAAGCATGAACGTGAAACTTATGATGAAAAGCTGACTTTGCTTAATGAAGCCCGTGTTAGTCTGACTGATCAGTTTAAAGCACTGGCCAATGATATACTTGAAGAAAAAAGTAAACGTTTCAGTGAACAGAATCAAACCAGTCTTAATCAGTTATTAACTCCCTTACATGAACGTATGCAGGGATTTAGTCAGCTGGTACAAAATACTTATGAAAAAGAAGCTAAAGAGCGCACTACTCTTGAAACTGAACTGAAACATTTACAGCAGTTAAATGCACAGCTGCACAATGATGCTAAAGCACTTACGGATGCATTAACTGGTACCCAGAATAAAAATCAGGGTAACTGGGGTGAAATGATTCTGGAAAAAGTGCTGGAAAATTCAGGCTTACATAAGGGGCGTGAATATGTTTTACAGGCGTCCTCAACTGTTATTGATGAGGATGGCCGGCAGCGCCGGTTGCAACCGGATGTTCTGGTGAATTTACCGGAGAATAAACAGATCATTATTGATGCAAAAACTTCGTTAACTGCTTATGTACGCTACACTCAGGCAACAGATCCCGGTTCTGCGACCAAAGCACTGGCAGCCCATATTCAGTCGGTACGCCAGCATATTAAGGATCTTTCAGCTAAAAGCTATGATGAAATTGACGGGTTAAATACATTGGATTTTGTGTTCATGTTTATTCCGGTTGAACCGGCATATTTACTTGCTTTGCAACAGGATAATCAGCTTTTTGATGATTGTTTTCAGAAACGGATTATGCTGGTCGGACCCAGCACCTTACTGGCGACATTACGTACAATTGCTCATATCTGGCGTAATGAACAGCAAAACCAGAATGCTTTGGCTATTGCCAAAGAAGGCGGCAAACTATATGACAAATTTGTTGGTTTTGTGAATACGCTTGAAGGTGTAGGTAAAAATCTGGATCAGGCTCAGGGACAATTTCAGAAAGCAATGGGGCAATTAGTAAACGGACGTGGTAATCTGGTAAGTAAAGCCAATAAATTACGTCAATTAGGTGTACAAAGCGGTAAAAATTTACCAGAACATTATCAAATCTCAGAAGACGACGAGGAAGAACTAACTCTGTCTATTCCTGATTCACTTTGAAAAAAGTTCGCCATTTATTTTAATGTATTGATGATTTAAATTATAAACCAACTTACAAGAGCTGTTGACAGACAGTATTTTTAACCATCTTGCCAATTACATAAATAATTAATATTTATGTAGTCTTTCAGGCATATATCATTTGATGCTGGATTGTATCCGAATGACTCAAACTGATTCTCAATCATCTGTTCCATTATTACGCAAAATTTTTAGCCGACATATGCTGATATGTATATTTACAGGTTTCAGCTCCGGTTTGCCGTTATATTTTCTGATTAATCTGATTCCGGCATGGTTACGTAAAGAACATATAGATTTGGTAACTATTGCTTCATTTTCCATGGTCGGCCTGCCTTTTACCTGGAAATTTTTATGGTCACCATTAATGGATTCAGTTAAATTACCATGGCTGGGGAGACGGCGTGGCTGGATGTTTATCACACAAGTTGCATTATTGCTGACTTTACTCGGTTACATCGGGCTTAATCCTAATCAGAATATGACAACTATAAAAATCCTGTCGGTGTTTGTAGCCTTTTTTGCGGCCAGTCAGGATATTGTTCTAGATGCTTTCCGGCGTGAAATATTGCAGGATAATGAGTTAGGATTAGGTAATACGATTCATGTTTATGCCTATCGTATTGCCTCAATTATACCGGGTTCCTTATCATTGATTCTGGCTGAGACATATCCATGGTCGACAGTATTCGCCATTACCGCATTATTTATGCTTCCTGGTCTATTTATGACGCTCTTTCTGGCACAAGAACCCAAACTTCCGGTAATTACTCATAAATCTTTTAAACAAACAGTTACTGAGCCTTTTAATGAATTTTTTAATCGTAAAGGTGTTAAAAATGCTTTGCTGATACTGTTTTTTATTTTTTTGTATAAACTGGGTGACAGTATGGCTACTGCACTGGCTACACCTTTTTATATAGATATGGGCTTCAGTAATAAAGATATCGGTCTGATTGCTAAACATGCCGGTTTGTGGCCAACAATTATTGCTGGCATTCTGGGCGGGATCTGGATGATTAAATTAGGTATTAATCGTGCTTTATGGCTATTCGGGCTGGTACAGGTTTTTTCTATATTGGGATTTGTCTGGCTGGCAAGTCAGGGACCTTTTGCCGTAATCGGTTTAAAGCAGCAGTTAATGCTGGCAACCGTTATTGGCGTTGAAGCAATTGGTGTGGGTCTGGGTACGGTTGCTTTTGTGGCTTATATGGCACGTGAAACCAATCCTGCTTTTACTGCCACACAACTGGCATTGTTTACCAGTCTGGCAGCAGTACCAAGAACTTTGATTAATGCAACAACCGGTTATCTGATTAACTGGCTGGACTTTGTCAATTTTTTCTGGTTATGCTTCTTTCTGGCATTACCCGGTATGCTATTATTAATAAAAGTTGCGCCATGGAATCAAAACGTAACAGATACTTAGTACTGCTTGTACATATAATTAAACTAAAAAGAGATTATCAGAACTTAGTTTGTGCCTGATTCAAAAGCCAATTGGCAAACTGAATGATCTGGTTCAATTCAGAATATATAATTCTGCATATTTGCATTAAAGCTTCAATAATCAGGTTTTGCAGGATAAATTTGAACACTTTGTCAGTTAAATGCAAGCCTGATTAGCGTAAATATGGATTATGCAGTTTCTCATGACCGATAGTAGTCATAGGACCATGCCCCGGCAAAACACGAGTACTATCAGGCAAAGTTAGTAGTTTACTTTGAATCCCATGAATTAAATCAGCATGATTTCCGCCTGGAAAATCAGTACGGCCGATAGATTCACGGAATAAAACATCACCAGTAATCAATAAGTTATTTACCTGACTGTAAAACACAACATGACCGGGTGTATGACCGGGTATGTGATAAACAATAAATTTATGTTCACCAACGGATAATTCATCGCCATCTTCCAACCAGCGTGTGGGAGTAAGTGGTTTACTAACCGGAAAACCATAATTAGCGGTAATTTCAGGCAATGCCTGCAACCAATAATCATCAGACTGATGCGGCCCCAGCACGGGAACACTTTGCTGCTCAGTTAAATCGGCTACACCACTGGCATGATCAAGATGTCCGTGTGTTAACCAGATAGCCTGCAGTTTAAGCTGGTGCTGACTGACTGCAGATAATAAAAGTTCAGACTCTCCGCCAACATCAGTTAGTACTGCTTCCCTGCTGACATCATCCCAAAGCAATGCTGCATTTTGTTGAAATGGTGTTACTGGTATCACTTGAATTTGTAAAGCCATTATTTTCTCTTATTTTGTTACTAATTTATAAGAATAGTGCTTTGCTTAAAAAATATATACTCATGAATAATAGTAAACAGGCAAAACATTGCTTCAGCATTGTCGGTGAAAGCCGATGAGCTACTTTAGCACCCTGTCTGGCAGTGATAAAGCTCATAATACTTATACCAATAAATGCGTAAATATGAACATAACCAATGGTATGAGCTATATCAATGTGTTCATGCGTTCCAAAGAATATAAAGCCTAAAGCTCCGGCAATCGCAATCGGCAAACCACATGCAGCGGAGGATCCTACTGCCTGCTGCATTGCTATTCCGCTTCGATTCAGATAAGGCACTGTTAAACTTCCGCCTCCGATACCAAATAAAGCAGATGCCAGGCCAATAACAACACCTGCACACCAGTGCCAGCGTGGATTAATTAACGGCCTGTTCTGTCTGCTGGATTTTACCCGGGCACTGCGAAGCATATTGATGCCAACGAACAAAGTAAAAATACCGATAACCAGTTGCAATTTCTGACCGGATAAAGCATCGGCAATAGCCGCACCTGCGAATGAGCCAAATACAAGTCCAGGAGTTAACCGTCCTACCACCGGCCAGAGCACTGCATGATTTTTATTATGAGCCAGCATGGAACTGACTGACGTAACCATAATAGTGGCTAGGGATGTGCCAAGCGCAAGATGCATGGTGACAGCCTCACCATAGCCCGCATGCATAAAGACTATATAGAGTATAGGAACAACGATTAAACCGCCACCTACTCCGAACAGACCGGCAGCAAAGCCGGCTACCGCACCGATTATTAAATAAGCAAGCAGTTCCATAGATTATTTTTTTTGCTGCACTAATACTGTATATTAATGGCGAAAGTGGCGTACTCCGGTTACGACCATTGCTATACCATGCTCATTGGCTGCATTAATCACCTCTTCATCCCGTACAGAACCGCCAGGCTGAATAATGGCTTTAATACCCTGCGCAGCAATTACATCTACGCCATCTCTGAAAGGAAAAAATGCATCTGAGGCCGCACAGGCACCTGCCAGCTCAAAACCTGCATCCTGTGCCTTACGGGCAGCGATTCTGGTTGAATCGACCCTGCTCATCTGACCGGCCCCGATACCGTAGGTTTGACCGCCTTTACCAAAAACAATTGCATTCGATTTTACGTATTTCGCCACTTTCCATACAAACAGTAAATCATGCATTTCCTGTTCAGTCGGTGAACGTAATGTGACTACCTGCAATTGTGCTTTTTCGATCTGATGATTATCCGGTGTCTGTACCAGCAGACCACCGCCAACACGCTTTAATTCAAACTGATTGGCTCCGGCTGACAAGGGAATTTCAAGCACACGTACATTTTTTTTAGCAGCAATAATGGCTTTTGCCTCTGCAGTAAATCCGGGTGCCATTAATACTTCAAGAAACTGACCGGTAACTGCTTCTACTGTTGCTGCATCTACCTCACGGTTAAACGCGATAATACCGCCAAATGCACTGGTTGTATCGGTAGCAAATGCCAGACGGTAAGCAGTTAACGTATCCGCTGCAACTGCTACTCCGCAAGGGTTAGCATGCTTAACGATAACACAGGCTGGCTGAGTAAAAGATTTAACAGCCTCCCACGCTGCATCGGCATCAGCAATATTGTTATACGATAATTCTTTGCCTTGCAATTGCTGATAATTAGCCAGACTACCGGCAGCCGGCTTCACATCACGATAAAATGCTGCCTGCTGATGAGGATTTTCTCCATAGCGTAAATCCTGCACTTTCAACCAGTTCTGATTATATTGCTGAGGAAAAATGTATAATTGCGGCTTTCCGGACAGATTTTGATCGTCAATACGAGTCAGGTAATTAGTGATCATACCGTCATATTGAGCTGTATGGGCAAAAGCTTTTCGTGCCAGATTAAAACGCGTTTGCGCAGATAAACTGCCAAGCTGCTGTATTTCGGCAATAATGGCTTCATAATCATGATAATCTGTAACAATGGCTACATCTCGCCAGTTTTTGGCTGCAGAACGCACCATTGTCGGACCACCAATATCAATGTTTTCAATAGCATCTTCCAGTGTGCAGTCAGGTTTAGCTACTGTTGCCGCAAATGGATACAAATTTACACAAACCAGATCAATGGTTCTAATATCATGCTCTGCCATTTGTGCTACATGCTCAGGACAGTCACGTCGTCCCAGAATACCGCCATGAATTTTCGGATGTAATGTTTTAACCCGTCCGTCCAGCATTTCCGGAAAACCCGTATAGTCTGCCACTTCAGTGACAGCAATACCGGCATCAGCCAGTAAACTGGCTGTGCCGCCGGTTGACAGCAATTCAACTCCTAATTGTGCCAGCTGATGCGCAAATTCAATTACACCAGTTTTGTCTGATACACTCAGCAGTGCCCGTTTGATTACAGCCATGATTTCTCCCTTAATATGCGAATATTACTGATTTAATCCAGCAGATGATGCTGGATTAATTTTTTACGTAAAGTATTGCGGTTCAAACCAAGAATTTGTGCTGCACGTGTCTGATTGTTATCACATACGTCCATTACACAACGTAATAGCGGTAGTTCCATCTGCTGTAATACCATATCATATACTGCACAAGGTGTTTCACCATCAAGATCAGCAAAATATTGACGTACATTTGCCTCTATACATTGAGCGATACTAACTTTAGGCATTTCACTCATTTACATTTTCCTTATATAACTCAGGGCAAACTGCTTATTGCTCACGGTAATCACATGACCACTCTGTTAATTGTGCTACTTGCCTGTCCAGAAAATCATTAACCAGCCGCAACTGTATTTGCGCATCATCTGTCGTGTTCACCTGTCTGCGAAAAATTTCACCTTCCGGTAGACCGGACACATACCAGCCAATATGTTTACGGGCAATGCGCACCCCCGTAAATATCCCGTAAAAATCATGTATAGCAGAAACATGATTAACTATAATCTGTGCATGCTCCGCTACGGTCAGTGCCTGTGGTAAACAACCATGCTTATAGTAATGTACCAAATCACGGAACAACCATGGCTGTCCCTGCGCCGCGCGCCCGATCATCACACCATCGGCGCCGGTTTGTTGTTTTATATCAATCGCTTTTTGCGGGCTGATAATATCACCGTTAACCCATAATGGCAGGTTTATCTGCTGTCGTACTTGTGTAATCAGATCATAACTTGCCGTTCCCCGGTACATTTGCGTTCGTGTTCGGCCGTGGATAGCAAGAGCAGCAATTCCTGCCTGTTCAGCTATTTGCGCAATGGTTAAAATATTACGATGATCGTCATCCCATCCCAGACGGGTTTTCAGCGTTACCGGAACATCAACTGCGCCGACAACGGTTTGCAAAATAGTCTTAACCAGTGCTTCATTTTGTAATAGAGCACTACCAGCCAATACATTACATACTTTTTTTGCCGGGCAGCCCATATTAATATCAATTACTTCAGCACCACGAGCTACATTATAGCAGGCAGCCTCGGCCAGCTGCTGCGGATCACTACCCGCAATCTGTACTACCCTGACCCCGCTTTCACCGTCGTAGTCTGCCCGCTGCAAAGTCTTACGAGTTTTCTGTAAATAAGGATCACTGGTAATCATTTCACTTACAGCCCAGCCTGCACCAAATTCACGGCATAACTGACGGAAAGGTTTATCAGTTATACCTGCCATCGGAGCTAAGGCAAACGGAGTAGCAAGCTGATAACAACCAATTTGCATAATTGCTAAATCAAACGGAGAAAGAAGAATAAATATCTAAATATTGTACATTTTTTAGGCACTCACTCCAAATATAAATAATATTATTAATCTAGCACATTGATTAATTTAAAAAATTATTTCTTAAATATAAAATAGTTTTAGCCCGCTAATACTAAAGCCAAGTTTGTATTCTGCAATTTACTTTCAGATGTCCAAAATAGATATTTGCTGCATCGGTTAAATACTGATTAATCAATTACGAGTAAAATACTAACTAACAGGCCAAAATATAATAAATTTTATGCTATCTATTTATATTTATCTCTGCTGTAATAAAGCGACTATTTCAAAATGTCAGCACTTAGATAAGAAGATATAAAACAGCCTGTCGACTTGTTGGTCAAATAACCACAAGCAGATTACTGGTGATATTTAAAGTGATTTTAAAGCTTGCTGGCAGTATTTATTTTATTTGTGTGAAGTTAAATGATTTTAATTACAGTTAGGTGGTAGGAAGATATTGAAAGCTACAAATACAGTCCATCATACTAAGAGCAGCTTAATAAAGTTTTATTAAGATAAAAACTCTATTAAGCTGCCTGATACTATTCAGATAATAATTATTCTATCCATTGTAGAATTTGTTGCTGAATTTTTGCTGCACTTAATCCCATTTGCGCTAACAATCGTGCTGTATCACCATGTTCAGTAACAATATCAGGAATTCCGAGTGTCAAAACGGGTTTAGTCAGATTATGCTGTGTTAATGCTTCAAGCACAGCACTTCCTGCACCACCAATTTTACTGTTTTCTTCTAGCGTAACTATATAATCATGTTCTGCTGCCAGCTGTACTAATAACTCTGTATCCAGTGGTTTGACAAAACGCATATCTGCTACTGTAGCATCAATAGCATTAGCTACAGTCAGTGCTGGTTGTACCATACTACCAAACGCTACCAAAGCAATTTTACTTCCTTTGCGGCGTACTACTCCCTTACCAATTGCTACTGTGGACAAATCTGATCCCGCTTCGATACCGGTACCCATACCACGCGGATAACGCACAGCCGCCGGCTGATTAAGCTGATAGCAGCTTGATAATAGTAAACGGCATTCGCGTTCATCACTAGGAACAGCAATTACCAGATTGGGTACACAGCGCAAATAGCTTAAATCATAGACACCCGCATGTGTCGGACCATCTGCACCGACAATTCCGCCGCGATCAATAGCAAACAAAACCGGCAAATTCTGTAATGCCACATCATGAATCAGCTGATCGTAAGCACGTTGCAGAAAAGTTGAATAAATTGCTACAACCGGCTTCATCTGCTCACAGGCAAGTCCGGCAGCAAAAGTAACCGCATGCTGTTCTGCAATACCTACATCAAAATAACGTTCAGGGTAAAGCTTCTCAAACTCTACCAGACCACTGCCTTCACGCATTGCCGGAGTAATAGCCAGTAATTTATTGTCTGCCGCGGCCTGATCAATTATCCATTGACTAAAAATCTGTGTATAAGTGGGTTTAGCAGCCCCGGCAGATGAATGCAAACCCTGCTGAGGATCAAATGCACTGACAGCATGAAATGCAACCGGATCATTTTCTGCCAGTTTATAGCCATGCCCTTTTTTTGTAATAATATGCAACAATTGCGGCCCCTTACGGCTGCGTATTTCCTGCAATACATCTACCAGCTGAATCACATCATGCCCGTCAACCGGACCGGAATAGGTAAATCCAAAATTATCAAATAATGATAAAGTTTCGGAGCTGGTGCTTTCTTCAATCAGCCCCTTAATTTTATTTTCTACCCGCTGAGCCACATCCAGAGCGCCCGGAACCAGACTCAGCACTTTTTCTGATTTGTGCTTGATAGATTTAACTAAGTCTTTTACATCATGCAAAGGATTTTTCGCCAAATATTTGGGTAAAGCTCCCACATTGGGTGAAATAGACATTTCGTTATCGTTGAGAATAACCAACAAATCAATGTCCATATCCCCGGCATTATTTAACGCTTCAAATGCCTGCCCAGCCGTCATTGCCCCGTCACCAATAATAGCCACACTACGATTGGTTTTATGCTGTAATTTATCAGCAACAGCCATACCCAGAGCAGCACCAATCGAAGTAGAGGAATGACCGACGCCAAACACATCATATTCAGACTCGCTGCGTTTAGGAAAACCGGCCAGACCACCGCATTGCCGCATTGTATTCATGCGTTGCTTACGTCCGGTCAGAATTTTATGCGGATAACTCTGATGCCCTACATCCCAAATCAGATGGTCATATGGTGTCTGATATACATAATGCAAAGCAACAGTTAACTCAACTGCCCCCAGATTACTGGCAAAGTGTCCTCCTGTTTTACTTACTGATTCAAGTAAATAGGCGCGCAATTCATTGGCCAGCTCAGGTAACTGTGTTTTTTGTAAACGACGAACATCCTGCGGTAAATCAATGGTATCAAGCAGTGGTGTAGGATTCATGATCAGACTTTGCTTATTATTAATTTATTAATCCGGGTGACAGATCAAATACCTGCCAAGTAAATGCAGAGTAATTATATACCAGCATACCCCCTGCACGGGGGTATTTCACTGTATGACGATAAATTATTTTTATCCGGATTCATCCAAATAATTTCAGTCAATCAAAACAATTCAATCTTAAATTACCAATCAACACTATTGAATTACTCACGATGATAAGGATGATTATGCAGAATCGACTGTGCACGATAAAGCTGCTCTGTCAGCAATACCCGCACCATACCATGAGGTAAAGTAAGACTGGAGAGCCGCAATAACAAATTCGCCCGCTGTTTTAAACCATCAGTCATACCATCGGCACCACCAATAACAAAACACAGATTATCACCCTGATGCTGCCATTTTTTTAACCAGTCAGCGAGTTCCATCGAAGTTGGTGCTTTTCCGCGTTCATCCAGAACTATCAGGTAACTATGCACAGGAATGGCTGCAACAATACGCGCCTCTTCTGCAGCCATTGCCTGCGCTGTACTAATCCCGGGACCACGCTTTTCCGGCTTGATTTCTTTAAGCTGAAACTGAATTTCACGACCAAATCTTTTACTGTAATCGGTCACAGCATAATCTACCCATTGCGGCATTTTCGTTCCTACCGCCAGCACAGTAATATTCATTCAATTCCAGTAAAATGAGTATCCGGCACAAATCAATCTGCAGCCTGCCATGGCTTAGCTGCCCCTGCATGAAAGGAAGGTTTTTCACCACCCCACAAAGCTTCAATATCATAATAATCGCGTACTGCTGGCTGCATAACATGCACAACCAGATCACCGGCATCAACCAATGCCCATTCACCGCTATCAAGACCTTCTGTGCTGATAATTTCATAACCAGCCTCTTTCAAATCGACAGCCACATTATTGGCCAGAGCCTTTACCTGACGTGTACTGTCACCACTGGCAATAATCATGCGCGAAAACAGCGAAGTTTGTGCTGAAGTATCCAGCACAATAATATCTTTTCCTTTAATATCTTCAAGTGCATTAACGCTAACGGCTACCATATTTTCCCATTGAGCGATAAGATTTTCATCCATATAGTAAAATACCCTATTATGTTAAAAGCATTTCCAGCTTAGAAATACTCTATAAATATAAATTATGCCTGATAAAGACCTTCATGGTCGATATATTCAGCCACAGTCTCCGGAACATCATCATGATGACCTGATGACCATTTTGCACGAATATCAGTTGAGCTGACTGGTAAAAATGACGTTTGTAATAAAACTGCACGTCCGCCATCACTACCATCCGGTACAGTTATATTTTTAGCCAGAGCATCTGGCAACCATTGCTGCAATGATTCCGGCAAATCGGTTAATCTCTGTTGACCGCGCTGAGCAATTGCCAGATTCACACTTTGTAGCAGAGCCTGATAACGATGCCAGTGAGGTAATTGCAACAATGAATCCATTCCCAGCAACCACCATAACTGAGACTGCGGAAATACCTGACGAAACAGAGATACCGTATCAATAGTATATGTAGGTCCATTACGTAGTACATCGCAATCAGACACACTAATACGTTTGTCTGTACTAATTGCCCTTTCCACCATAGCAAGACGTTGTAGTGCCGGTGTACAGATAACCGTCGGTTTATGATACGGATCACCAGCCGGAATAAAAATAACATTATCCAGCATTAACTCATCGGCAAAACCCTGTGCAATATGAATATGCCCATTATGCGGAGGATCAAAAGTACCGCCGAACAAACCGATACGCTTCATACTTTATTTCCGTTAACCACAATATTCAGCTTACCGGTAATCGGATGAATAACCAGACCATGTACCCTAATCTCACTGGGCATCAGAGGATGCTTACGTATCATATTCACCGAATGCATAATAGCATCTTCCACACAATCAAAATCAGTTAACCATTTATGGAAATCTACGCCGGCATTTTCCAGAATTTCAAGGCGCTCATCGCTGATCCCCCGGGCGCGCATTCGGTCAAGCATATCAGGCACATGTAATTCCTGCATGCCGCAATCATAATGCCCGATCACCATAATTTCAGTTACATTCATTTCAAATACAGCCACTAGTAATGAACGCATCACAGAACCCCAGGGATGGGTGACTAAAGCACCGGCATTACGAATTACCTTAGCATCTCCATTCTTCAATCCCAGAGCACGGGGTAATAAATCCAGAATCCGTGCGTCCATACAGGAAACAATCGCCAGATTTTTTTCCGGATATTTATCTGTAAAAAATTGCTCATACTCTTCTGCATCAACAAATCTTTGATTAAAGTCCATAATTTCATCGATTAAAGACATAATTTCTCCCTCTGCATTTATTTAATCGTTACATGAAGCTTATTACATTGATACATCAGCCCGAAGAACAAAAAACATAAAATATTTAGGCAGCCCAACGGCTGCCTGTTAACAAACCGAACTGTCTATGCACCTAACCAGAGCAATTTAAAAGCCCATAGTACAGCAATAATCCACACCATATAAGAAACTTCTTTAACTCTGCCACAGAACAGTTTAATTAGTGCATAACTAATAAAACCCATTGCAATACCATCTGCAATTGAATAAGCGAAAGGCATAAAAATCAGTGTAAAAAATGCTGGTGCAGCTTCAGATACATCTTTCCAGTCAATTTCCGTCATACTGCGCATCATCAGTACACCCACATATAACAAAGCAGGCGCAGTTGCATATGCCGGTACACTGGCAGCAAGCTTGGAAAACCACAAACTGGCCAGCATCAGAAGACCAACCACCACTGCTGTCAGACCTGTACGGCCGCCTGCAGCTGCTCCGGCTGCCGACTCTACATAAGCAGTAGTAGAAGAAGTACCCAGCCCGGCACCGACTACAATTGCCGTTGAATCGGCCAGCAACGCTTTTTTTACCCGTGGTAATTTGCCATCCACCAACAAACCGGCGCGTCCGGCAACACCAATCAGAACACCGGTACTGTCAAATAAATCCACAAAGAAAAACACAAAAATAACGCTAACCAGACTCATGTTAAATAAATCATGAAAATCCAGCTGTAAAAAGGTAGGAGCCAGAGAGGGTACCGGCGCAAATACTCCCTTAAATTCATTAAGACCTGCTACTGAAGCAATAGCCGTAATTACCAAAATACCGATAATAATTCCGCCACGTATGCGGAAATGCTCCAAAGTAACGATAAAACAAAAGCCCACGATCGTCAGCAACACCTGAGGAGAATGAATATCACCCAGACTGACCAGAGTGTCCGGATTAGATACCACTACTTTGGCACTTTTGAGCGCTACCAGAGCCAGAAATAAACCAATACCGCCGCCAATAGAATACTTGAGAGAATTCGGTAGTGAATTAACAATCGCTTCGCGCACCTTAAACAGGCTTAAGATAATAAAAACAATACCAGAAACAAAAACTGCACCCAGTGCTACCTGCCATGATATACCCATACCTTTTACAACAGCATAAGTAAAATAAGCATTCAGTCCCATACCGGGCGCGAGTGCGATCGGATAATTAGCTACCAATCCCATCATCATGCAGGCAAAAGCTGAAGAAATACAGGTAGCCACAAATACCGCACCAAAATCCATTCCCGCATCCTTAAGAATGGAAGGATTAACTACCAGAATATAGCTCATTGCCAAAAAAGTAGTCAGACCGGCTAACACCTCAGTGCGCACACTGCTGCCACTTTCTTTAATTTTAAAAAAACGATCCAGAAAAGAAGTACCCGCTGGGCTCATGCCAATTCCTTTTAATACCGAACAAAGGCCAGACAAAACCGGTTATCATTAATAAATTTTTACTGATAACCAGACGAAAAAACAAACAAATATAGCATCACATTCCGACAACAAGCACAGCCTTTATACTGTATTAATGTACATGTTCCGGTATCCAGATAAATGGATTAATGCAGCGTTTCCCCTTATTAGAAAGATTAATTACTTAATCGGCTAAAACCATTTTTCCGCGTAAAGAAAAAGTATGTGCCTCAGTGATTTCCAGCTCTACCATCTGATTAATCAGACGAGGATGCCCCGTAAAATTAACTACCCGGTTATTTGCTGTACGCGCCTGTAACTGATCAGGATCTTTTTTAGACACACCTTCTACAAGACAGCGCTGTACACTACCACGCATAGATTGATTAATACGCGCTGTCTCAGCTTCAATCACTGTATTTAATGCTTCCAGACGACGTACTTTTTCAGCATGAGGAGTATCATCAGGTAAATTTGCTGCCGGTGTTCCCGGACGCGGACTATAGATAAATACAAAGCTTAAATCAAAAGCCAGATCTTGTACTAACTTCAGAGTTTGCTCAAACTCACGCTCAGTTTCTCCCGGAAAGCCAACAATAAAGTCTGAACTTAAACATAAATCCGGCCGGATAGCCCGCAACTTACGGATAATATGTTTATACTCTAAGGCTGTATAGCCACGTTTCATTGCCATTAAAACACGGTCAGAACCAGACTGTACCGGAAGATGCAAATGTGATACCAGCTTAGGTAAATCACGATAACACTCAATGATTGCATCAGAAAATTCTCGCGGGTGGCTGGTCGTAAAGCGCATGCGTTCAATACCAGGTATCTCATGCACTATGCGCAGCAACGTCGCGAAATCACAGATTTCACCATCACCCATATCGCCGCGATAGGCGTTTACGTTTTGTCCCAGCAGATTAATTTCCTTGACACCCTGTTGTGCCAGACCGGCAATTTCAGTAAGCACATCGTCAAGTGGACGTGAAAATTCCTCTCCGCGCGTATAGGGTACAACACAAAAACTGCAATATTTGGAACAGCCTTCCATAATAGATACGAACGCTGCTCCACCTTCAACACGTGCAGGCGGTAAATGATCAAATTTTTCTATTTCCGGAAAAGAAATATCTACCTGTGACAGACCACTGGTTTCTTTATCGAGAATCATTTGTGGTAAACGATGCAAAGTCTGAGGACCGAAAACCACATCCACATAAGGTGCGCGCTGAATAATCGCCTCACCTTCTTGTGAAGCCACACAACCACCGACACCGATAATTAAATCCGGATTTTTAACTTTCAAAGGTCGGATACGACCCAAATCTGAAAATACTTTTTCCTGAGCCTTTTCCCGAACCGAACAGGTATTAAAAAGAATAATATCTGCATCTTCAGCCCTGTCAGTTCGTTCTAAAGGTTGCCCTTCTGCCAGAACAGACAGCATTTTTTCACTGTCGTATTCATTCATCTGACAACCAAAGGTTCGTATAAATACTTTTTTCATAACACCTACAATAATTATTCAACCTGCGGATTATTGGGTCTCACTAATGCGTCCTGTTCTTCATCAGTCAGTACCCAGATTTCCTGAATCTGATTTGCTCTGTCAACGCGCACTGCTATCGTTGCATTCTTAAATTTGTATAAATTGTTATACGTAACAAAACGATTATTTGTATCATGTATACGTACTCCCCTGCTTAATTGAAATATTTTATTACCTTTAACTAAGCCCAGACTTAACGTACGTAACCATGCCTTTTTTGCCGTCCCTAATACAACCTGCTGTCCTTCTGCTTGTTTCAATACAACTATATGAATGTCATTAGGTAAAACACGACCTGCCCATACTAAAGAAGAGGATAAAAAAATCAGGCTCAACAATACTAAACGTAAATATTTCATGATTTCTCCTTAAATAACAATAGTCGGCTGAGAGTCAATAATTATACGCAGAAGAGAGATAAACAGCAGCTTTTTAAGAAAAACGAATTCTGAAAAACTAAAACAGTAAATACAAACTTATTAAATCAAACAAATATATTTAAATAGAATTACAGTAATAAACTTACACTAAACAAATAATTTAAATTCGGTTCAAAAAATCAGCTTTTAATTTGTGTATTGATTAACTCCTAAAATAACTACATTTTTCGGCATCATAACAAAAACCAAACTTATTCAATGATGAAAAAAGTAGTGAATCGTACCTAATAAAATTTATAGATATATACTGAATTAATACATCTCAACTACTAAATAAATACACATTTTCAAACTATTCACAAAACCATAAAGCAAAAAATCAAAATGAAACAAGCCAGCCTAAAGGCTGGCTTGTTCGTGAAGTCTGATTACTCAGCTACAGCTTCAGATTCAGGTGCTTTCTCAACCAACTCGACCAGAGCCAGCGGAGCATTATCGCCTTTACGGAAGCCATACTTCAATATGCGCAGATAGCCACCATTCCGATTAGCAAAGCGCGGACCTAACTCATTGAATAATTTAACAACAACATCACGATCACGTGTACGGTTAAAAGCTAAACGATGATTAGCCAGTGAAGGCTTTTTACCTAAAGTAATCAATGGTTCAGCTACACGACGCAACTCTTTTGCTTTCGGCAAAGTAGTTACAATTGTTTCGTGAGTCAACAAAGAATTGGCCATATTACGCAACATAGCAGCGCGATGACTGCTGGTGCGATTTAATTTGCGGTTACCATTACGATGACGCATGTCATTATCCTTTAATCATCAAACTTGTGGCTTTTCCAGACTGGCCGGCGGCCAGGCTTCCAGTTTTGAACCCAACGTCAATCCTTTGGAAGCCAGGACTTCCTTGATTTCGTTCAGAGATTTTCTACCCAGATTCGGGGTTTTCAACAATTCAGTCTCTGTGCGTTGAATCAAATCGCCAATATAGTAAATATCTTCAGCTTTCAAGCAGTTTGCTGAACGAACGGTCAACTCCAGATCATCAACTGGACGAAGCAGAATTGGATCAATCGGTGGTTCTTTCTCTTCTACCACGGTAACTGGAGTACCCTGTAAATCTGCAAAAATTGACATTTGATCAATTAAAATACAGGCCGCATTGCGAACTGCTTCTTCAGGGTCAATAGCACCGTTAGTTTCAATATCCAGAACCAGACGATCTAAATCAGTACGCTGCTCAACACGAGCAGGTTCTACTTCAAAGCTGACACGACTGATAGGCGAAAAGCTTGCATCTAGTTGAATAGCGCCGATACGTTTGTGGTCGTCTTTATTACGACGGCCTGACACAGACTCATAGCCTCTGCCTTGTTCAACCTTAATTTCCATATTGATACTACCACCTTCAGACAGGTGGCAGATAACATGATCAGGGTTAACAATTTCGACATCATGAGGTAACTCAATATCAGCTGCGGTAACAACACCGGCACCTGATTTTTTTAAACTTAAAGTTACTTCTGTGCGGCCATGCACTTTAAATACTACACCTTTCAGATTCAGCAGAATATCAACAACATCCTCCTGAACGCTGTCAAGTGTAGAATATTCATGCAATACGCCTTCAATCGTTACTTCTGTCGACGCATAACCATTCATTGATGACAGTAAGATACGACGCAAAGCATTACCCAAGGTATGGCCGAAACCACGTTCAAAAGGCTCCATAGACACTTTGGCACGGGTAGCAGACAAGGTGTCAACGTCAATTTGACGTGGCTTCAAGAATTCGGATGTGTTTTGCATTTAACTGTCCTCACTTAACCAGCTTTATTTAGAGTAAAACTCTACCACCAGCTGTTCATTAATATCGCCACTCAATTCAGTGCGATCTGGCATGTTTTTGAAAACACCTTCCAGCTTGCCTTCTTCAACAGAAACCCAGCTTGGTAAACCAATCTGACTGGCAAGACTGAATGCTTCCTGAATTCGCACCTGTTTTTTGGCTTTTTCGCGAACAGCAACCACATCACCAGCTTTCACCTGAAAAGAAGGGATGTTTACAACCTGACCGTTCACGGTAATGGCTTTGTGAGATACCAACTGACGGGCTTCGGCACGAGTAGAGCCAAACCCCATACGGTATACCACATTGTCTAAACGAGACTCCAACAACTGAAGCAGCAATTCACCAGTCGAACCTTTACGACGGGCTGCTTCAGCAAAATAACGGCGGAACTGGCGTTCTAACACACCGTAAATACGGCGGATTTTCTGTTTTTCACGTAATTGCAGACCATAGCCGGACAAACGCGGTTTTTTTGCGCCATGCTGGCCGGGAGCAGAGTCAAGTTTACATTTTGAATCCAGAGAGCGACGTGCACTCTTCAGAAACAGATCTGTGCCCTCACGACGGGCTAATTTACATTTCGGGCCGGTATAACGTGCCATACTCAAATACTCCTGTTAGATACGACGTTTTTTAGGTGGCCGACAACCATTGTGTGGCAATGGAGTAACGTCTGTAATACTGGTAATCTTGAAACCAAGAGCGTTGAGCGCACGCACAGAAGATTCGCGACCAGGACCCGGCCCTTTAATGCGAACTTCCAGATTTTTTACGCCATACTCTTGGGCAACTTTACCAGCTGCTTCTGCCGCAACCTGAGCGGCAAATGGTGTGCTCTTACGTGAACCTTTAAAACCAGCACCGCCAGAGGTAGCCCAAGATAATGCATTGCCCTGACGGTCAGTGATAGTAATGATGGTATTATTGAAAGATGCATGTACATGCACAATACCTTCACTTACGGATTTACGTACTTTCTTGCGCACACGAGCTGTGTTTGCTTTAGCCATTATTATTCCTTATCAATTATTTCTTGCCTGCGATCGCTTTACGCGGACCTTTACGCGTACGCGCATTGGTACGGGTACGCTGACCACGGCACGGTAAACCACGACGATGACGCAGACCACGATAACAGCCCATGTCCATCAGACGTTTGATGTTCATGGTTACTTCACGGCGTAGATCACCTTCTACATGGTATTTGGCAATCTGTTCACGCAAAGCATCAAGCTGAGTCTCGTCTAAATCTTTTACTTTAGTGCTCGGCACAACGCCGGCAGCTTCGCAAACCAGTTTAGCGCGAGACGAACCAATACCATAAATAGCCTGAAGGCCAATTACGATATGGGCATTGTTAGGGATATTTACCCCTGCAATACGAGCCATATTTTTTCCTTAGGGCAAAAGTCTGTCACTATAACACAAAGACTTATGGTTATCCATTAGCCTTGGCGTTGTTTATGACGAGGGTCAGTACAAATCACGCGTACGACACGATTACGACGAATGATTTTACAATTACGGCAAATTTTCTTTACCGATGGCTGAACGCGCATATTATTTCCTTTCTACTCTTAGCGGGCGCGGAAAACGATGCGGGCACGAGTCAAATCGTACGGAGTCAATTCCACAGTCACTTTATCACCGGGTGAAATACGAATATAATGCATGCGCATTTTTCCGGAGATATGACCTAAAACGACGTGATCGTTTTCAAGTTTAACTTTAAAAGTTGCGTTGGGCAGGGTTTCAAGAATTTCACCCTGCATTTGTATGGTATCTTCTTTAGCCATAATACTTAACGACGTGATGATAATGATTTCATCGCAGAACGCTTCATCAGATGTTCATACTGACTGCTCATTACGTAAGAAGCGATTTGCGTTTTAAAATCCATGGTCACCACCACCAGAATAAGTAGTGAGGTGCCACCTAGGTAGAAAGGTACATTCATCGCAGAAGTCAGCACTTCCGGAATCAGGCACACGATAGCAATATAAATTGCGCCCCAAAAGGTCAAACGCAATACAACTTTCTCCAGATAACGACTGGTTTGCTCACCAGGCCGGATACCCGGAACGAAAGCACCACTTTTCTTCAGATTTTCTGCCATTTCCCTTGGACTGAACACCAAAGCCGTATAGAAATAACAAAAGAAGATAATAGTAGCTGCAAATAACAAAATATAAACAGGCTGACCATGCTGCAATAATGTAGCCAGTTTCTGTAACCAACTATCCGGATTTGCTGAACCAAACCAGCTTAATAGAGTAGATGGAAACAAAATGATACTGGATGCAAAAATTGGCGGAATAACCCCAGCCATATTCAGTTTGAACGGCAGATGAGAGTTTTGCGCCTGCATAATGCGATTACCTACCTGACGTTTGGCATATTGCACAGGTACTTTACGTTGTGCACTTTCAATATATACAACAGCATATATCAATGCCAGCGCACCAACAATCAGTGCAACAGCCATCAGATAACTAATTGATCCCTGACTGGTTAATGTCAGCAAACGACCAATACCGGCAGGCAGACTGGCTGCAATACCGGCGGTAATAATCAGCGAAATACCATTACCTATACCACGTTCAGTAATTTGTTCACCCAGCCACATCAGAAACATGGTTCCTGTAACCAGACAAACCATAGTTGAGAAATAAAACTCAATCTGACCGGAAACTACTACATTTTGCTGGTAAACAAATGCAGCAGCACCAAAGCTTTGCAAAGTGGCCAGCAAAACAGTACCGTAACGGGTATATTTGGTCAAAGTACGGCGCCCCGCCTCACCTTCTTTTTTTAGAGCCTTCAATGAAGGAATAATTTCAGAAGCAAGCTGAATAATAATTGAGGCTGAAATATAGGGCATTACACCTATTGCAAAAATACTGAACCGTTGCAGAGAACCGCCGGAAAACATATTAAGCATACTTAATATGCCTCCGCCGGCACTTTCATACAATTTGGTCAAAGCAGCACCATCCACACCGGGCACTGGAATATGTGAACCGATGCGGAATACAACCAACGCACCAAGTAAAAATAACAGACGATTTTTCAAATCACCGAACTTTGAAAGTCCTGTTGCGGATTGCGGATTAGCCACTTGAGTCCTTGCCTTATTCTGCTACTTTACCACCGGCAGCTTCAATGGCCTGTTGCGCACCTTTGGTGGCCTTAATACCATTTAAAGTTACCGCCTTATCAATACTGCCTGAAGCAATAATTTTAACATTCAGAGCAGTAGCAGGCACCAGTCCTGCCTGTTTCAGAACTAAAACATCAATTTCATCAACTGCAATTTTAGCCAGTTCATCTAAACGCACTTCTGCATTCAGATTAGCAGTCAGAGATTTAAAACCGCGTTTCGGCAGGCGGCGTTGCAAAGGCATCTGACCGCCTTCGAAACCGACTTTATGATAACCACCTTTACGGCTTTTCTGACCCTTATGGCCTCGGCCACAAGTTTTGCCTAAACCGCTGCCAATGCCACGACCTACACGGCGAGCCGCGTGTTTAGCACCTTCAGCAGGTTGAATGGTATTCAAAAGCATGTTACTTCTCCACTTTCAAAAGGTAGCTGATTTTGTTGATCATGCCACGATTTTCGGGGGTATCAAGCACTTCAACAGTATGCTCGCGGTGACGTAAGCCTAAACCGCGTGCGCAGGCACGATGAGCAGCAATAGTGCCAATCAGACTTTTAACCAGTGTAATGCGTATGGTTTTTTGCTCACTCATGATCTGCTCCTAAAATTTCTTCTACGGTCAGGCCACGTTTAGCAGCAATCTCAGCCGGCGTATACAGCTTAGATAATCCGTCCAGAGTTGCGCGAACAATGTTGTATGGATTGGTTGAACCATGTACTTTAGCAGAGATATTATGAATACCCATTGCATCAAATACCAAACGCATTGGACCACCAGCTTTCACACCATTACCTTCTTTGGCCGGTTGCATGAATACACGTGTTGCACCATGGCGACCAATTACTTCGTGATGAATGGTACGTCCATTTAAAGGCACTTTGATCATATTGCGGCGGGCTTGATCCATAGCTTTCTGTACAGCCACAGGTACTTCTTTAGATTTACCTTTGCCCATACCAATGCGACCATCGCCATCACCTACTACGGTTAAAGCCGAGAAGGCCATAATGCGGCCACCCTTAACCACTTTGGTCACACGGTTTACGGCAACCATTTTTTCAATCAGGCCGTCACCGCGTTCTTCAGTTTCGTGTTTTGCCATATTTCTGGTCTCCAGTTTATTAGAAGCTCAAACCGTTTTCACGGGCTGCCTCAGCCAAGGCTTTAACGCGACCATGGTATTGAAAACCAGAACGGTCAAAAGCCACTGCATCAATGCCGGCCGCTTTGGCTTTTTCAGCAATGCGTTTGCCAACTACAACAGCAGCATCTACATTGCTACCATATTTAATGCTGGCACGAACATCAGCCTCAAGAGTAGAGGCCTGAGCCAGTACTCGGTCACCTTCAGCGCTAATAACCTGGGCATAAATGTGATTATTGGTGCGGAAAACGCACAATCTCACTTTGTTCAGGGCTGCAATTTTGGCACGGGTTTTACGTGCTCGACGCAGTCTTGCTACATTTTTATCCATCAGTGAGCCTCAATTATTTTTTCTTGGTTTCTTTAATAACGACACGCTCATCAGCATAACGTACACCTTTACCTTTATAAGGTTCCGGCGGACGGAATCCACGAATTTCAGCGGCCACCTGCCCTACTACCTGTTTATCTGCACCGGCAATGATTACTTCGGTAGCAGAAGGAGTAGTAGCAGTAATGCCTTCAGGCAATTCGTAGTTAATCGGATGAGAGTAACCTAAAGAAAGATTCAATACTTTACCCTGAGCCTGAGCGCGATAACCCACACCAATCAGCTGCAGCTTTTTCTCAAAACCATTGCTCACGCCCACAACCATATTGTGCAATAAGGCACGAACTGTACCGGATAAAGCATTTGCTTTTGTACTGTTATCATTGGCGGTAACAACCAGCTGACCATCATTCAATGCCACATTCACTTCAGCGTGCTGATGCAGAGACAATTCGCCGTTTTTACCTTTAACAATGATAGCCTCTGGAGAAAACTTAACGTCAACGCCAGCCGGAACCACTACCGGATGTTTTGCAATTCGAGACATGTTTTCTCCTTAGGCAACTACGCACAATAACTCACCGCCAATACCATTGGCACGGGCTTTACGGTCAGTCATTACGCCTTTAGAAGTGCTCACAATCACAACGCCCAAACCATTCATTACAGAAGGAATGTCGTTGGAACCTTTATACACACGCAGACCAGGACGTGATACGCGCTGAATGCGCTCAATTACCGGCTGACCAGCATAGTATTTCAATTGTATTTCCAATGTCGCCTTGGTTTCAGCAGATACGGCGAAATCTTCTACGTAGCCTTCTTCTTTCAAAACTTTGGCAATTGCTACTTTCAGTTTTGAAGAAGGCATACTTACAGAGACTTTATTCGCACGCTGAGCGTTGCGAATACGGGTCAACATATCGGAAATAGGATCATGCATACTCATATTTTATACTCCTATTACCAGCTGGCTTTGATGACACCCGGAATTTCACCACGCATGGCGATTTCACGGATTTTGGTACGGGCCAAGCCGAATTTACGGAAATTACCACGCGGACGACCGGTCAAAGCGCAGCGACGACGTTGACGAATCGGAGCAGCATTACGCGGGATAGCCTGCAGTTTCAGACGTGCCTGAAAATGTTCTTCATCAGTCGCGTTAGCATCATTGATGATGGCGAAAATGGCTTCACGCTTTGCAGCATATTTTTTTGCCAAAGCTTCACGCTTCAGCTCACGATTAATAAGTGCTTTCTTAGCCATAATTAACCCTTAAACGGAAATTTGAACAGAGACAGCAGTGCTTTAGCTTCTGCGTCAGTTTTGGCAGTAGTGGTAATAGTAATATTCAAACCACGCAAAGCATCAATTTTATCGTATTCAATTTCCGGGAAAATAATTTGTTCACGCACGCCCATGTTGTAATTACCACGACCGTCGAATGATTTACCATTTACACCGCGGAAGTCACGTACACGCGGCAAAGCGATTGCAATCAGACGATCCAGAAATTCATACATACGATCACGGCGCAAAGTTACTTTGCAGCCAATCGGGTAATTATCACGGATTTTAAAGCCTGCAATTGACTTGCGTGCTACAGTTATTACTGGTTTCTGACCAGCAATTTTTTCCAGATCACCAACTGCATGTTCCATTACTTTTTTATCGGCAACCGCTTCACCAACACCCATGTTGAGGGTAATTTTTTCAATACGCGGTACTTCCATGATAGATTTGTAACCGAACTGTTTGGTCAACTCAGGAACAACAGTAGTGTTATAAAAGTCTTTTAAACGAGCCATTGATTACTCCTTAAGCTCCCACGGCGGCACCGGTAGATTTATATACACGGGTACGCACTACTTTGCCGTCTACAGTTTCTACTTTGATACCTACGCGGTCAGCTTTTTGGGTTTCCGGATTGAAAATCGCCACATTGGAAATAGCCAATGGCGCATCTTTGGTGATTACACCACCTTCAATCCCACGCATGGGGTTAGGTTTCTGGTGACGTTTAACACGATTTACGCCGTCAACAATCACTTTATCACCCAAAACACGCACTACTTTACCCTGTTTGCCCTTATCTTTACCGGCAATGATGATCACCTGATCACCAGTTTTAATCTTTTTCATTGCAACCTCACTTACAGTACTTCAGGAGCCAATGAAACGATTTTCATGAATCGCTCAGTACGTAGCTCACGGGTTACCGGGCCAAAAATACGGGTACCAATTGGTTCCAGTTTGGTATTCAACAGCACGGCTGCATTGTTATCAAATTTGATCAGTGCTCCGTCATTACGACGTACGCCTTTAGCTGTACGCACTACCACAGCGTTATATACATCGCCCTTTTTAACGCGACCACGGGGAGCTGCGTCTTTTACGGCCACTTTAATAATGTCGCCTACAGATGCGTAGCGACGCTTAGATCCACCTAATACTTTGATGCACATTACGCGGCGCGCACCAGAGTTGTCAGCCACATCTAAGATGGTCTGCATTTGAATCATGTTATTACCTTTAAAAATCCAACTTAATTTACCGCTTTCAGTCAGCTTGTTACCACTTAATAGCTGTCTGAAACCATTAACGGTTCTAGTAAACCAGTCTTGGGTCCCGAAGGGAGAGTTCCGGCGACTGCCGGAGACTTTCAAGAAACTGAAAGTTAAGGAACGAAGTTTACAGACAATATCTGATTGTCGCAAGACTTCGTTCCCTAATTGCAGCACATTGTTGTGTTAATTACACATTACGTGCTTTCTCAATCAGCTCAGTTACAACCCAGCTTTTGGTTTTTGACAACGGGCGACCCTCGGAAATGACAACAACGTCACCAATACCGTATTGGTTTTGCTCATCGTGCGCATGGATTTTAGTAGAACGACGGATTACTTTACCATACAGCGGGTGTTTCACTTTACGTTCCACCAATACTGTTACAGTTTTATCCATTTTGTCGCTCACGACTTTGCCCTGCAAAGTACGTACGTTTTTAGCTTCAGTCATTATTCACCATCCTTCTGATGCAAAATGGTTTTTACACGAGCAATATTACGACGCACTTTTTTCAGCTCACTGTTTTTACCCAGCTGGCCGGTGGCGTGCTGCATACGCAAACCAAACTGCGCTTTCAACAGACCAACCAGTTCTTCGTTTAACTGCTCAACAGATTTGTCTTTCAATTCACTGGTTTTCATTATTGACCTACCTGGCGTTTAACAAATACAGTCTGAATCGGCAATTTGGCTGCAGCCAGTTCAAAAGCCTGACGAGCCAATGTTTCATCAACACCGTCCATTTCGTAGAGCATTTTGCCCGGCTGGATTTCAGCAATGTAATATTCCACATTACCTTTACCGCCACCCATACGAACCTGAATTGGTTTTTCAGTAATAGGTTTATCCGGGAATACGCGAATCCAGATACGACCGCCACGTTTAATATGACGGGTCATTGCACGACGTGCTGCCTCAATCTGGCGTGCAGTCAAACGACCGCGACCCACAGCTTTCAGACCAAAATCACCAAAGCTAACTTTATTGCCACGAGTAGCAATACCGGTGTTGCGGCCTTTTTGCTGTTTGCGGTATTTCATTCTAGTTGGCTGCAGCATTTCGACCACCTGCCTTTCTGCTGTGTTTCTTGTCCTGTTCCGGCTTAGCCTGAATTTCACCCGGTGTCAGTTCACCTTTGTAAACCCAGACTTTGATACCGATAATGCCATATGTAGTTTTAGCTTCGCTGGTAGCGTAGTCAACATTGGCACGCAGGGTATGCAAAGGCACACGACCTTCACGATACCATTCGGTACGCGCAATTTCGATACCGTTCAGACGACCTGAAGACATAATTTTGATGCCTTTGGCGCCAACGCGCATAGCATTCTGCATAGCACGTTTCATGGCACGACGGAACATAACACGTTTTTCCAGTTGTCCGGCAATATTGTCCGCAATAATTTGCGCATCGATTTCCGGTTTACGGATTTCTTCGATGTTTACATGCACCGGCACGCCCATGATTTTCTGCAAATCACGTTTTAATACTTCAATATCTTCACCTTTTTTACCGATTACAATACCAGGACGGGCACTGTAAATGGTAATACGTGCAGATTTTGCCGGGCGTTCAATTACCACGCGACCTACAGAAGCATTTGCAAGACGTTTGCGTAAAAAATGACGTACGTCGATATCTTCTTTCAGCACTTTGGAAAAGTCGCCGCTTTTGGCAAACCACTTGGAAGACCAATCTTTATTCACTGCCAGGCGAAAGCCTGTAGGGTTAATTTTTTGTCCCATCGCTTTTCCTTAGTTGCCTACAATCACGTTGATGTGACAAGTTTGTTTTTCGATGCGGTTACCACGACCTTTAGCACGTGCCTGAAAACGTTTCAGACTCGGACCTTTATCGATAAAAATAGTAACCACTTTCAGTTCATCGATATCAGCACCTTCGTTGTGTTCGGCATTGGCTACTGCAGATTCCAGTACCTTTTTAATCAGTTCAGCACCTTTTTTCGGGCTGAATGTCAAAATATTCAACGCTTGAGCAATATCTTTACCACGTACCAAATCAGCTACCAGACGGGCTTTTTGTGCTGAAATACGGGCATTTTTGTGTTGTGCACTAACTCTCATGTTTTATCCCTTATTTTTTAGCCTTCTTATCAGCCAAATGGCCCTTGAAGGTACGGGTCAATGAGAACTCACCCAACTTATGACCAACCATGTTATCGCTGATAAATACAGGCACGTGGGTACGGCCGTTGTGTACAGCAATGGTCAGACCGATAAAATCAGGCAGAATAGTGGAACGACGTGACCAGGTTTTAATCGGGCGTTTGTCGTTATTAGCACGAGCCGCATCGACCTTTTTCAGTAAATGCAGGTCGACATATGGGCCTTTTTTTAATGAACGAGCCATATCAGTTAACCTTTATTTGAGTAACGGCGGCGAACAATCATATTGTTCGTGCGTTTATTACGACGAGTACGATAGCCTTTAGTCGGTGTACCCCATGGGCTAACCGGTTCACGAGCTTCACCTGTACGACCTTCACCACCACCATGCGGGTGGTCAACCGGGTTCATCACAACACCGCGTACGGTCGGACGAATGCCACGCCAGCGTTTAGCACCGGCTTTACCCAATTTTTGCAGGCTTTGTTCTTCATTGCCTACTTCACCAATGGTGGCACGGCAGTCAACATGAATTTTACGTACTTCACCTGAACGCAGACGCAGCTGTGCATATACGCCTTCTTTTGCCAGCAATACAGCAGATGCACCGGCTGAACGGGCAATCTGTGCGCCTTTACCCGGTTTCATTTCGATACAATGAAGAGTTGTACCTACCGGAATATTGCGGATTGGCAGATTATTACCAGCTTTAATTGCAGCTTCAGAACCGGAAACCAATACGGCACCTACCTGAACATTACGCGGCGCAATAATGTAACGGCGTTCACCATCTGCAAAACACAATAACGCAATATGAGCGGTACGGTTCGGATCGTACTCAATACGTTCTACTTTAGCAGCGATACCGTCTTTATCATTACGTTTAAAGTCAACAATACGGTAATGGTGTTTGTGACCACCACCTTTATGACGGGTTGTAATGCGTCCGCCGTGATTACGACCGGCAGTTGAAGACTGTTTTTCTAATAATGGTGCATAGGGTGCACCTTTATGCAAGCCTTCCGCAACCACGCGTACCATTCCGCGACGGCCAGCAGAAGTCGGCTTCATTTTAACAATAGCCATAGTGCTTATTCCTTATCTGCAGAAGCGGCAGCAGATTCAATATCCAGCTCCTGTCCAGCCGCCAGGCTGACATAAGCTTTCTTAACATCGCTGCGCTTACCGATGGTACGGCCAAAACGTTTGTTTTTGCCTTTAATGATGGTTGTGGCTACAGAATCCACTTTCACATTAAATAATAGTTCCACTGCTGCCTTAATTTCAGGTTTAGTGGCATTCGGCAATACTCTAAACGTCATCTGGTTGCGTTTTTCAGCCAGCATGTTGCTTTTTTCGGAAACAACAGGAGCCAAGAGCACTTGCATTAAACGTTGTTGATTCATACCCATTGCTCCTCAAGTTGTGCAACTGCTGCTTTGGTAAGCACCACTTTCTTAAAGCGTAACAGATTGTACGGATCAGTTTGCTGTGCTTCCAGAACCAGTACATTCGGCAGGTTGCGGCTAGACAAGTAAACGTTTTCATCCAGCTGTTTGGTAATGAACAATACCTGCTCCATACCCAGATTTTTAACCTGTTCAGCAAATGCTTTAGTTTTAGGAGTAGCAGCAGATAATTCATCAATTACAAACAGGCGTTCATCGCGTACCAGCTGAGACAGAATGGCTGCCATACCCGCACGGTACATCTTACGATTTACTTTCTGGGTAAAGTTTTCATCTGGTTTATTCGGAAACGCACGACCACCACTGCGCCACAGCGGAGAAGATGTCATACCAGAACGGGCACGGCCGGTTCCTTTCTGACGCCATGGTTTTTTAGTGGAGTGTTTTACTTCGGCACGGGTTAACTGTGAACGGTTACCGGAACGGGCATTAGCCAGAAAAGCTGTAACCAGCTGGTGAACCAGATCTTCATTGTATTCACGTGCAAACAATGCGTCAGACGCAGCAACTGCACCTGCAACCTGACCCTGAGCATCAATTAATTTCAGTTCCATTACGCACCTACCTTCACGCTCGGACGCACGACAACGTCGCTGTTAACCGCACCGGGCACCGCACCTTTTACCAGCAATAACTGACGTTCGGTGTCTACGCGTACGATTTCCAGATTCTGAATGGTGGACTTAACGTTACCGTACTGTCCGGCCATACGTTTACCACGGAATACGCGACCCGGATCCTGTGCCATACCGGTTGAACCAGGCACACGATGAGAGCGTGAGTTACCGTGAGAAGCACGCTGAGAACCAAAATTGTGACGTTTGATGGTGCCAGAAAAACCTTTACCTTTACTGGTACCAGTGACATCAATTAACTGACCTGCTGCAAAAATGCCGACATTGATTTCAGCACCGGCAGACAATTCAGCCAGTTTTTCTTCAGAAACAGCAAATTCAACCAAACCACGACCGGCTTCAACACCTGCCTTGGCAAAATGACCTGCCTGTGCCTTGCTTACGCGATTGGCTTTTTTCTGACCAAAAGTTACCTGTACGGCAGTGTAGCCGTCAGTAGCTTCGGATTTGAGTTGAGTGACGCGATTAGCAGACATATCCAGTACAGTTACCGGAACTGATGCGCCGTTCTCATCGAACACGCGCGTCATGCCTACTTTGCGCCCAACCAGACCTAAAGTCATAGTTATTTCCTTTTATAAAGGGACCAATTACGATTGATTGGCCTCGCACAAATAAAGAATCTTGCCGACGTAAAATCGGCAAGATGGCGATAGTATCATGTTTACTCTGCATGAATCAATTTTTTATGCAAGTAAAGCACGGATTTTTAGATAAAAAAACAACGTTTATGCCTTATACATGACTATTAGTCTGGATTTCGGGTATTTTTACTCTGCCTGAATATAAATATTATCTGGTTAATTCATCAGTAATACTTTGCAGAAACTGAAGTCGTTCAGGCTTCAGTTTCCCGTCAGCCGCAGCCTGTTTCAGCGCACAGCCCGGTTCCTGACGATGAGTACAATTATGAAAACGGCACTCCCCGATATACTGACGCATATCAGGGAAATAATGCAGCAGATTACTAACTGACAAATGATGTAAGCCAAATGCCTGCAATCCGGGCGAATCAATAAGCTGACTGTGTGCATCCAGATCATATAATTGCGCATGAGTCGTGGTGTGACGACCTGAATCCAGTGCCGCTGAGATATCACCTACCCGTGCCTGTTCATTACCCAGCAATGCATTGGTTAAAGTTGATTTACCCATACCTGACTGACCTAACAGGATTGCCCGCTCTCCCTGTAAATACTGACGCAGCTCAGCCACATTATATAAGGCACTAATATTGATTACCTGATAACCCAGACTTTGATAAAAGGCCAATTTTTCGAGCCAAAGCTTATTTTGTAGTAAATCTGCTTTATTTAATACAATCAGTGGCGGTATATCCGCAGCCTCTGCAGCCAGTAATGCACGCTGCAATAATAATTCACTGGGAGTCGGTACAGCAGCCAGTACGATTAGCATAAGGGTAACATTGGCCGCAATGAGTTTACTGCGCGTAGCATCCTGCCGGTAAAGCAGGCTGCGCCGGGGTAAATAATCCTCAATTACAGCCTGCTGCTGATTGATATGACTAATATGGACTTCATCACCACAGGCAAAATCAACTCTTTTCTTTCGCGTAGTGGCTTCATAAGTTTTACCCGCATGTGTGCGCACTATGAAGCGGCGCCCGAAACTGGTAATAATCTGTGCTGTTAATAATTCATTCACAGGCTGTGCCATTCTCAGTCTGCCTTTACGGCTGTTTGTAATGCAGCAATACGTTCCCGTGCTCCCGGATGCGAATCATAAAACCGCGAATACCAGATATCGCTAACCAGACTGGAGGCATTAGTACGATAAAGTTTGGTTAAAGCATGAATCAGATCATCGGCATTTGCATATTTTGCTGCAAAACGGTCTGCTTCAAATTCATTTTTACGGGACAAAACACTCGACAATGGTGAAAACGGAAAAGTAAATACTGGCAGCACCAGCATAAATAATAATAAAGCCATAGCATGACTGACTTCATGCACACCCAGACCAGTATAAAAACCAGTCTGAGGTAATAGCCAGCCCAAAACAGCAAAAACAATTAAAGCCAATATAAAAGTAACAATCATTTGTTTGAATACATGTTTGTGGGCAAAATGACCTAACTCATGAGCCAGTACAGCCTCAACCTCACTTATCTGCATATCTTTCAGTAAGGTATCAAAAAATACAATGCGCTTATGTTTCCCCAGACCGGTAAAATAAGCATTACCATGCCCGCTGCGTCTGGAGCCATCCATTACAAAAATACCATCACTATGAAAACCAGTACGCTGCAACAAGTTTTCAATCCGGGTTCGCAATGTATCATCTTTCAATAGTTCAAATTTATTGAAAAGCGGCGCAATCCATTTTGGAAAAGCCCACATCAGTAACAAGGAAAAACTGACCCATACCAGCCATACAGCCAGCCACCATGCGCCACCAAACCAGTTTGCTGCAATCAGAATCCGCATCAGCCAGAGAATAATATACAGTAAGGGCAAGCCAACAATAATGGCTAAAAGACTACCTTTAAACTGATCAGCAATAAAAGTAGCCATGGTCATTTTGTTAAAGCCAAATTTTGCCTCCAGACAAAAACTGCGGTACCAGGCGATCGGCCAGCCAAGAATCATATTAACCAAAGCAAACAGACCAATAAGCACAATTCCCTGTGCAATATCGTGCTGTACCCATTTCTGACTTAAATGCGCTAATAGATCAAGACCGCCACCAAGTGTGAATATCAGCAATAATAATGCCTGAAACAGAATTTCATAACGAGCCAGACGCTGCTTGGCCAAAGTATAATCCGCTGCTTTTTGATGTTCGGCCAGAGACACACTTTGCATAAAAGCCGCTGGAACATGGCTACGATGTGCCAGTACAGCTTTACTTTGGCGAACAGAAAGATATAACTGACCACATATGCTGCAGATGAAAAATAATAAAAACAATATATAAATTGTTTGGGCAGAAAGATAAAACACCATAAAAATACTTTGTACCTGAAAATAATCATTTTAACGGAGTTTATCTGTTACTGGCTAAAAAGTGTCTGAATAAACATCCTTCTATTTAAAATTAACATGATTATTTAACTGAATAATATATTATTACCATATATTATCTTGTGATAATATCCAAAACTACTTAAAACATTACACAAATTATATTCAATTAGAATAATTGAAGTTCAGTCTGTTCTGTGTTCTCCTAAAACAATTACTTTTGCCTGATTTTAGCTCCAGATATAGGTAAAAAAATCAGCTTAACCTATCAGCCTTACCAGAAAGAAGCTAAAATCATATTTTATTATTAATCAAGATTAAGATATGCAAAACGCTAAAAATCTTGCGTGGCTGGATATGGAAATGACCGGATTAAATCCAGATACAGACCGTATTATAGAGGTTGCCATGATCATTACCGATAGTGACCTGAATATACTCGCACAGTCTGAAGTACTGGTAATTCATCAGCCAGACAGCATTATCGATCATATGGATAAATGGAATACCACCACTCATACCCGTACTGGTCTGGTAGATAAAGTAAAAGCTTCAACGCTAACAGAAGCTGAGGCTGAAGAAAAATTGCTGGCTTTTATCAGTGAGTGGATACCGGAAAAAGCCTCACCAATGTGTGGCAATTCCATTCATCAGGATCGCCGCTTTATGGTGCGCTACATGCCGCGACTGGAAGCTTACTTCCATTACCGCAATCTGGATGTTTCTACTCTTAAAGAACTGGCCAGACGCTGGAATCCTGCCATTGTCAAAGGCATCAGTAAAAAAGGTGCACATCAGGCTCTGGATGACATTAAGGAAAGCATTGAGGAAATGGCTTATTATCGCGAACACTTCTTAACAATACCCAGCTGATTTTGTATACTGCCCTATTTATCTTTGCTGAAATTAATTCCGGTTATGATCAATCCGTCCTGCCCCATTAATCAGACAGCCATTTGGGCACAATTGCATCAGCATCAGCGCAGCACCCGTTTCTTGCATATGCGCGACTTATTCCGTCAGCAGCCAGATCGTTTTGCACAAATGCATGAACAATTAAATGGTCTGTTACTGGATTACAGCAAAAACCGTATTACTGAAGATACGCTTGCATTACTGATTGAGCTGGCCAATATTGCAGATGTACGTGGCTGGACTGACAAAATGCGCCGCGGTGATAAAATTAATGTTAGCGAAAATCGTGCCGTATTACATACAGCACTCAGGCTACCGCCGCATGCTGAAGTGTATGTTGATGATCATAATATCGTACCGGATATCCATCGGGAACTGGAACGAGCCTACCACTTTGCCGAATCAGTGCGCAATGGTGAATATACCGGAGCTGGTAATGAACGTATTACGGATATTATTAATATAGGTATTGGCGGATCTCATCTTGGTCCGGAAATGGTGACACTGGCCTTACGTCCGTTTCAGCAAACTGGTCTGAATATTCATTATGTTGCCAATGTTGACGGCGCCAACCTGATTCAAGTATTGAATAAAGTTAATCCGGCCACAACCATTTTTATCATTGCCAGCAAATCTTTTACTACACCTGAAACTTTGCTGAATGCACAAACCGCACGTAACTGGTTTTTACAACAGGGAATGAGTGAAGCTGATATCAGCCGCCATTTTATAGCTATAACCAGTGCTGTTGATAAAGCACAGGCTTTTGGTATCACTTCGGATCATACATTCTCCATGTTTGACTGGGTAGGCGGTCGCTACTCTGTTTGGTCAACTATTGGATTATCAGTTATTTGCGCCATTGGTAAAGAAAATTTTCAGGATTTTCTTGCTGGCGGCAGAGCGATGGATGAACATTTTTTTCATGCACCGCCAAGACATAATATTCCGGTTTTACTCGGACTGATCGGCTTGTGGTATCACACCTTTTATACCACAACCAGCCATGCAATCATTCCTTATGACCACGGACTGCGCCGTCTGGCTGCACACTTGCAGCAGCTAGACATGGAAAGTAATGGAAAACAGGTAAGCCGTTATGGAGAACGGCTGGACTTTGATACTGGTCCGATAATCTGGGGTGAGGAAGGTGTTAACTGCCAGCATGCTTTTTTTCAATTACTGCATCAGGGACCACGACTGATTTCTTCCGATTTTATTGTTCCAGTTAACAGTTTTTATCATGTCAGTACCCAGCATAAAGTTCTTGTTGCTAATGCCTTTGCTCAAACTGAAGCACTTATGCGTGGCAAAACACTGGCGGAAGCTTATGCCGAATTAATTCATCTGGATAACAAATCACGCGATATTATGGCTCCGCAAAAAGTATTTCCGGGTAATCAGCCATCTAATACACTCTTAATAGATGAAATTAACCCGTTTAATCTGGGTATGCTGCTGGCCATGTATGAACATAAAGTATTTGTACAGGGTGTAATCTGGGGAATTAATTCATTCGATCAGTGGGGTGTAGAGTACGGAAAAGTTCTGGCTAAAAATATTGAACCGGAATTAAGTACTAATGATTCGCTACACCATGATGCTTCAACTAACGGCCTCATTGACTATTTCAGAAAACATCACCATGACACAAACCTTAATTGACATTACCACCAAACTGGATGAATTGGGACATACGGTAACCTGTGCCGAATCATGTACCGGGGGCTTGTTGGCAGCAGAACTAACTCGCCTGCCGGGTAGTTCAAATTGGTTTAATATGGGCTATGTCACTTATAGCAATCAGGCAAAAAAACAGTTACTTAATGTTAACGAAACAACTTTGCGCCATTATGGAGCTGTTAGTGAGGAATGTGTACGCGAAATGGCACTAGGTGCTCTGATTAATTCGAAAGCAAATTATGCTATTTCGATTTCCGGTATTGCCGGACCAACTGGAGGAAGTGCCGAAAAACCAGTTGGTACAGTATGGTTCGGGCTGGCAACCAAACAGCGTATCTGGGCTAAAAATTATCAGTTTAACGGTAATAGAGATACAATCCGCACTCAGGCTGTGGAATATGCTTTGCGTTTTTTACGTCAATATTTATACCGTTAAACCAGACTATATACGTTATTTATCAGAATCCAGCAGATAAAATAAAACTGACCGGTTTTTCACAGCCGGTCAGTTTTTCATTTCAAACAGAATTGAGAATCAACCATACTTATTCAATACGTTCACCATGGATACTCACATCCATACCTTCGCGTTCTGAATCATGATCAATACGTAAACCGCGACATACAATTGCCACAATTTTAAGAATAAGATAAGTCATAATTACGCTGTATACAATTGTAATAGCCACATCTTTAATCTGAGCCAGCAGTTGACTACCTAAAGTCGCCTCACCGCCAAAAATGGCGTTACTGAACAGCAAACCAGTTAAAATTGAACCAACGATACCGCCAAAGCCATGAATACCAAAGGCATCAAGCGAATCATCATAACCAAATCTGCGTTTTAAATACACTGCGGCAAAATAAGCAGCAACAGCTGTCAATACTCCGATTACCAATGCAGCCTGTGGACCGACAAACCCGGCAGCAGGTGTAATGCCTACCAGACCGGACACCGCACCAGAAGCCATACCCAATGCAGAAGGTTTATGTCCTGCCAGTTTTTCACATAACATCCATGTTAATGCTGCTGAAGCTGCTGCTATCTGAGTCACAGCCATAGCCATACCGGCAGAAGCATCCGCAGCACCAGCTGAACCGGCATTAAAACCAAACCAGCCAACCCATAACATCGCAGCACCGGTTAGAGTAAGTACCATATTATGTGGTGCCATTACATCTTTACCGTACCCCAGACGTTTACCAATCACCAGTGCAGCTACCAGTCCGGCAACACCGGCATTAATGTGCACAACCGTTCCGCCGGCAAAATCCAGAACCGGAGTTTGTGTATCACTCATAAAGCCCCCGCCCCAGACCCAGTGACATACCGGCGCATAAACACAAGTAACCCAAAAACCGGAAAATAACAATAAGGCTGAAAATTTCAGACGTTCGGCAAAAGCACCTGTCACAATAGCCGTAGATATAATGGCGAAGGTCATTTGAAAAAACATGAATACTGACTCAGGAACAGTACCATCTCCATTAACAATAGTAGTCATTTCTCTGGTTTTATCCAGCCCCATACCGCCAAGCATAAACCTATCCAAACCACCAATAAATGAATTACCCGGGGTAAAAGCCAACGAATAGCCTATTATCATCCACAGCACACTCACCAGAGCGGCAACGACAAAGCTGTGCATCATAGTACCCAATACATTTTTTTTTCGTACCATTCCGCCATAAAACAATGCCAGCCCCGGAACAGTCATCAGCAAAACCAGTACGGCAGAAGTCATTACCCATGCTGTATTACCTGCATTTATCTCTGACAGCGGTCGCCACCATCCGGATAAATCAGCAGCCAGTAGCGGCAATGGTAATAACAGAGCTGTCATTACTACACATTTATCAATCAACTTCATTGTATTTCCCTTAATAATTATTCAGATTATTTATACAGCATCCGATCCGGACTCACCTGTACGTATTCTCACCACCTGCTCAACCGATGAAACAAAAATTTTGCCATCACCCACTTTACCTGTACTGGCACATGTCATTATCGCTTCAACAGCCCGCTCTACCAGATCATCTACGAGTACAATTTCTATTTTAATTTTAGGTAAGAAATCGACTTCATATTCTGCACCCCGATAGATTTCAGTATGTCCTTTTTGCCTGCCAAAACCTTTTACCTCACTGACAGTCATTCCTTGCACACCTATTTCAGCCAGTGCTTCACGTACATCATCCAGCTTGAATGGTTTAATCATCGCTGTAACTTTTTTCATATAACTCTCCTCTTTTCTGAATTTTTGAATGTTGCTCATCAAGACAGTCTTAATGACATTCATCAAATCCAATTTGTTAATTCTGTAATTTGCAGCAAGCAAAAATTTTAATTACACCATACATCTTTATTTTAAATCTGCAAAGATGTATCAAAATTACTGGGGTATTTATCTTATCTTTTGCTAATGAATCCATCAGACAAATGTCATAATCAATCTGGTCGATATAGCCTATAGAACAATTAAAATAGTTATATAAACCATTTATATTTCAATTCTGCATATAAACTAATCAGCTCAATAGATTTAATTACATAACAAGTCCAGATGATATCTTTATCAGAAATTATATCTGACAGAATAAAAGTAGCAGATGAAATAAAATTACATTTATTATTCTTTTTGCATAAATAATTTCAATAGAAAACACACACATGTGACATACATTAAATATGCCGTATCAGGTATAATTAATCACGACAGTAAAAATAAATATATGCATTATTGAAACTTCATGTTTCTATCAAGAGGTCAACATGCTAATTTGCAATCCGTATGAAATCGTTATCCAGGGTATGACTAATAATAATAAACGTTTTCGTCCCAGTGACTGGGCTGAGCGTTTATGCGGAATATTGTCCTCTTTTGATCAGGGACATCGTCTGTCTTATCATCAATGGGTTCGTCCGATTCTGGTAGACAATATCCGCTGTGTTGCTGTAGATCGAAAATTGGAGCAGATCAGCGCTACTGCTTTTAATTTCCTGATGGATTTTGCCCGTGACAACGACCTACGTATTCTGGATTGCAAATCTTTATTAGAAGAACAGGAACATAAACAAATTACACTCACCGATGCTGTATCTCAGAAAAATGCAGAAACAGCACAAACACAATTAAATACAATTCAAACAGAAATAGAAACAGAACTACAGGTTCCGGTTAATCAATTACGTGAACTGACTCCTGCAGAGACTAGTTCTGCTTTTGCAGCTTTGCATCTGTTGCATCCCAATATTCGTGATATAGCTCAGTTTCAGGATCTGGTCAAAATTCAGCAGACCGAAGGTTATCGTCTTTTGGGAATATTTGAAGAAGGTAAACAGAATGCCGTGACCGTTTGTGGCTTTCGAATTGTGACTAACTTTGCTTCTGGACGCCATATACATATTGATGATTTAGCCAGCCTTCATTTACCCATAGCTGATGAGCAGGCTAGCCAGATTTTCAAAACATTGAAAACAATTGCAATAAATGAACACTGTAGCAGTATTCATGCTGATTCAAATGTATCTTCGGATAGTAGCAATATGCATCATTTATATCTGAAAAACGGTTTTACATTATGCAGCCATAAATTCAGCCAAAAAATTGATTAAATAACATCTTCATAACATATAAAAATACAGGATATTTCATATCCTGTATTTTTTATCCGCATATTAGCTATTAAGATAGCAAATTTATCTTCAGTTAATTTGTTTTTAAAATACACAAATCAGATTGAATTTATTTTCATATTTCTGAATAGCACGATATAAATCTCATTCTTTTTCAGAAAGATAGCCACGCAATTTCTGCATAGCTTTGGCTTCAATCTGGCGGATACGTTCTGCAGATACACCATATTCACCAGCCAGGTCATGCAAGGTTAATCCACCATCATCTGCCAGCCAGCGACTTTCAACAATATGCCGGCTGCGATCATCCAGTTTAGCCAGTGCATTCTGCAAATCTTCGGTCTGCAGAGTATAATGCGCCTGCTGCGCCAGTACTTGTGTTGGTTCTGTAGTACTGTCAGTCAGCCAGTCTATCGGTGCAAAATTATCCTCATCATCATTTTCTGCCAGCAGCGACATGTCCTTACCTGTCATCCGCTGTTCCATTTCCAGAACTTCAGAAAGTTTCACACCTAAATCATCAGCAATCGACTGTGCTTCTTTGTTACTTAATGCAGCCATAGATTTGCGCATACTGCGTAAATTGAAGAATAATTTACGCTGTGGTTTAGTAGTAGCTACACGCACCAAACGCCAGTTACGTAAAATAAATTCATGTATTTCAGCTTTAATCCAATGTACCGCAAACGAAAATAAACGTACGCCACGACTTGGCTGAAAGCGTTTTACCGCTTTCATCAAACCAATATTGCCTTCCTGAATCAAATCAGCCTGATTCAGACCATAACCATCATAACCACGAGCGATAGAAACGACTACACGCAAGTGGGACAAAATCAGTTTTTTTGCAGCCTCTAAATCCCCTTCGGTCTGGCGTACCGCCAAATCCTGTTCTTCCTCAGGAGAAAGCATAGGAATATTGTTTACGGTATGAATGTATTGCTCCAAACTACCATGCCCGGTCAGCACGGGTAATGCAAAAGCGGTATTCATGCCTGTCCTTTCTCTGTGTGCCCAGCTATTTAATTATTTTTCGCTCCCTACAATAACACATTGTTTATTGCAGGAAAACAATTAATAACTGAGTTAATAATTTATCATTGTAATTAAAATATTACTGTACTTCAATTACTATTTATGATTTGTTCATTATAGGAAAAATAATGTATATTCAAAATTATGATTGTATAAATTTATCATTATACACATTAGTTTGGTTTATTCAATGGCGATAATGTCCATAAATACCTAGTATTAACAGTAAAAACAGACTGATCAAAGCCAAAGGCCAGCTGCTTCCGAGTCGCATATAGGGTGTACTACCTTTATAACCGGATATTTCACCTTCTAATACAGATGCAGTATCAGGTTTGAGTTGTGCCACAACTTTCCCTTTAGGATTAATAATTGCAGTCATTCCTGTATTGGTTGCACGAACCATATAGCGCCCTGTTTCTAATGCACGTGCCTGAGATTGCTGTAATTGCTGCTGCATAGCATGTGACTTTCCATACCAGGCCATATTGCTTACATTTGCCAGTAAACTCGCCTGTTTGGCTGTAGCAATTAGTTCATCTCCGAAACCATCTTCATAACAAATATTAAATGCAATACGCTGATTAGCCAGTTGTAAAGGCATTTGTCCTATGCCACCACCAGAAAAACCGACCAGTGGCATGTCCATCTTACTATATAGCCAGCCCAGTAAAGCCGGAAAAGGAATATACTCACCAAACGGAACCAGATGATTTTTTGCATAGAAAGGCAATCCGGCTGTTACAGGAGTAGCTGTAAAATTAATCACTGCATTTTGATAACCGGTTCCATCTGCCGTATATTGCGGAATACCCACGGCGAGTGCAGAACCATGGCTGCGCGCAAGCTGAGTAAATTCATCTAATAGTTCAGCAGGCATATCCTGACGCATTACCGGAATCGCTGTTTCTGGCAAAATAACAATATCTGCATGGGTACTGGCTATCTGATCAAAATAACGTTGTAATGTTGGCTGTAATGACCGCTCATCCCATTTGAATGACTGCGGAATATTGCCTTGTGCCAGAGCAATCCTGGCATGAGTGCCATCTGACTGTGTAAAGTGAAACTGTAATAATATTGCTCCAAGCAACCATACACTTATTAATGCAACACCACAGCTAATCTTTACTCTCCAGCTTTTTGCCAGTACCAACTCAGCCAGCCAGGCACCACTGGCTACAGTCACCAGTGTAACCAGAAAAATACCACCCACTGGTGCATAACCGGCCAGAGCCGAATCTGCTATTTGGCTATAACCCCAGATGCCCCAGCCAAAACCTGTTAGTGCACGTTCACGGACAAATTCAGCCAGACACCATAACAAAGGCAATACAATAGTATGGCAAATAGTGCCTGAAAACCTGAATTTACCCAGTAACCAGAATACTATAGCAGGATAAATAGCCAAATAAGCAGGTAATATCAATGTCAGCGGCCAGGCCCAAATTTGCGCTAATCCGGCAATATCATGTAAAGCAATATCTATCCAGTAGAGTAATGATGTATATGCAGTTAATGCCCACAGATAGGCTGTCCTGATACGCCATTGTGGCCGTACACTCTGCAAAATCAGCAATACCGCCAGTAAAACTGGTAATAACCAATAATGATAATAAGGAGCAAAGGTAAATGGTACCAGAACCGCAGATATGAATAATAACGGCCAGTACACCCATGCTTTAGCTAAAATAGCATGACACTTCATAGCAGAAGAATGTTGTGTAGCTATCTCCGGTTGAGCAGTCACATAAATCTCCGCAGCTTTTAGACAGCTAAATTAAAATTTAATAATTACATTAGCCATTAATGGCAAACATCAATATTCATTATATTTTAATAATATATTTTCAATACAATATATGATTAATTACCATAAATATTGCCTTCTATAAAATACGGATTGATAAGCTATCTCTATGTTTCTGTAGCTAAAACAATGTAAATAAAAAAATTTTCAATGCGCAAACGCATTAAGTATACTAATCTACATCATGTTTAACAGTTACCATTAGTGTCTGTAAGCGCCGTGCATCAGCCCGGGCTATTGTGAAGTTTAATTTACCAATGGTAATTTTTTCACCTCGTACTGGCATGTGGCCTATTTCCTGAATAACCAGACCGCCAATAGTGTCTACTTCTTCATCAGAATAATCAGTACCGAAGAATGCATTGATATCTTCTATTTCTGTCACCGCATTAACGCGAAACCGCTCAGCAGACACTGCAAAAATATTATCAGCACTATCATCTTCATCAAATTCATCTTCGATATCACCAATGATAGGCTCTATTACATCTTCAAATGTCACCAGTCCGGAAGTACCGCCATATTCATCAACAACAATAGCCATATGATTACGTTGCTCACGGAATTCTTTCAGCAATGTATTCAGTGATTTACCCTCCGGAACAAATACAGCAGGACGCAATATTTGTTCTAGCTGAAAATGCTCTGTTTTATTCCAGTATTTGAGTAAATCTTTTGCATGCAGGATACCCAGAATTTCATCTTTATCCTCACCAATTACCGGAAAACGAGAATGAGCAGTATCAATGATATAAGTAATAATTTTGTCTAATGAATCATCAATCTTAATCACATCCATCTGGCTGCGCGTTATCATCGCATCGCGTACTTCCAGATCAGCAAAGTCCAGTACATTTTCCAGACATTGTAGGGTATCTGCATCAAAAACCTGTCGTTCATGGGCTTCCCGCAAGGTTTGCAGTACGTCTTCTTCAGTATCCGGCGTCTCTCCAGATATACGATTAACCAGTCGCTCAAAAAATCCGGGTTTCGATGAACTTTCGTCCATAATCAATATTCATCCTGTATATAGGGATTGGTATATCCTAACTGATGCAGAATACGAATTTCAAGCGCTTCCATAATTTCTGCTTCATCATCATCAATATGATCATAGCCCATCAGGTGTAAAACACCATGGACAGTAAGATGAGCATAATGCGCTATTAATGATTTATGCTGATCAGCTGCTTCTTTTTCTATCACCTGCGGACAAAAAACCAGATCACCATTGAGTTCTGAGCAGTTAGGTAAATACATACTCTCACCTTCATTGAGTGCAAAACTCAGAACGTTAGTTGCATAATTTTTGTTTCGATAATTATGATTAAATTGGCATGCCGCATCTTCATTACATAGTAATATGGCAATATTGGCTCGTTTATAACTATTCTTACACGTTTGCCATATCCATTGCCGCCACTGTCTATAAGTCGGAACAAGGCTGGCATTACTGCGATTATCGACATTTAAACTGAATATTTGATTCAAATGTTGTAAAACCGGCTTTTTTTTGGCAATTTTCATCTAATTTATTTTTGATACTAATAGGTATATTTTAACAAGTACTATTGATAAATGCACTACATCACTGATTCTGGAAATAATGCTTTTATCAGGATTTTACTATTAAAGTTTAAATTTCAATTTGATAATATTTATATTAAAATTTTGATCTATACAGCTATATTGCACATAATCGTTCATTTTTTGTATCATCACCCATTATCCTATTTGTTATTTTCCATTTTAACATCATATTTTTTCATCAATTTCTTACATATAGTTTTAACTGTACAAATTTTATTATCCAGCATTTAAAATGTTAAAATCTTATTTTTAAATTAATCTTCATTAATCCACTGCTCTCTTAAGATTTGATGTGTTATTAACCAAAAAGGCACCGACTATTAATGTGGTTAGTGTCTTTTTTGAGAGAGTACTAAGAGCACCTTTAATTAAACAAGCACTTTGCTATGTTATGATTATATTATTTTACTAGTAGATGGAGCTCATAATGAACATTCCTGAAAGTATGCAGCAAGAGCTAGGCGCATGGAATAATGGAGCAGGCATTGATTTAGAAAGTTGGATTGGCTGTATGGGGAGTTATGATTTAGCCGTGGGTTATTGCACATTATTTTGGCCAACATTTCAATGGATTGATGGCTATATTGTGCGAGAAGGGCTCACAGCAGATTATCTCAATAGTTGGGCAAAAAAGGAAGGGGCTACGCGCTACTCTGTAGAGTGTCTTGTTAACCACCTTCACATCGCCGATATTCATTGTAATGAACAAGTAACGAGTGACAAAGTAGTTGCTTTAGGTAAAGTGCTTAAAGAAATTTATACTGCAAAACTAAAATTACAGTTTCCAGAGCATCCGTGTGAAGTTCAGTTTTATATTCCTGAAAATAAAGAAGATATAATTAGTTATCAGTTATCTTTTTTTCAAATAGGTGGAGAAAATTTGCCAGCTCATCAAATATCTGCATCGTGATACTGATAAGCATAATTTATTTATATAGTGTGTGTTGAATATAAAAAAGAGCCTACTTTATTAATTAAACCTTTCTTTTGATTAAACGATATAACTAAAATATTATATTAAACTGCTGTTAGAACTTGCAAGTGAATCTTCGCCAAAACGATCACTGCCAAGAGTTCCGTTCAGGTACATAAAATGAGTAATACAAAACCGCCAATGTAAGGAACAAAGTGAATAAAAAACTAAGCCCTACTATGATTAATGGACATAATGAAATTTGTTATAATAATTCTTTATTATGCAAGATTTCCAAAAATCATTACGAATAACATACAAATAGTTATTACCCCTGAAATTTATAACCTATAAATCAATGTGATGAATAAAAATTTATTGTCTTTCCTTTCAATAACACAAACACTTTTATTGTTTCTTCACAATAAACTTTATTACCATCTAATTCTACCTTTTATCAATAATAAAGTAATTTAATAATGTATTTTGAAGAATTATTTTTGGAGATGTACATTTATGTCTGTTTAAAATTCTCTGCAAAACAAATAAATGTATTAATCTAAATTTAATCAATATATTATTCTTGATTAACCGATTTATCTTTTAAGATTTAATACAATTCAGTAAATTTACTTCATCACTTTTTTTAATCTTTTACTTAATTGATTAATAAAAATAATAATTCAGTCCCATTTATTATTCATTCACTTTATTAAGATATTTTATCAACCCCTCTTTCGTTGAAAATTCACAGCGTCTATCAGTTTGAAAATTATCGATACAAATTATTTTTGATATGACTCTATTATCCCCCCAAAAAAATAATGCCCTTAATATACCATCATCTTCTATAAATAAAGGTAATTTAATAAAGCCATAACTGTATGATATGTTTGGCTTTAAAGTATCTTTAAGTAAAATGTAAATGTATTTGTCACCTGTTTTTTTATCAGTATATTCAAAAGCACTTACTAGTTCTTCATCACCATATTGATATGTATAAAGTTCGTATGCTTTATTTAATTCTTTATTATTATTTGTTAAGAAATAAACCTCTAAATTACGCCTCCCTTTTCATGAGTATTACTAAGAAACATCGCTGTTCCTTTATGGCCTTTATATTCAACATTAATTGGCGGATGAGCAATGTTATTATATTTGGGAAATCGATATTCTTCCGGAATGGCATCTAAATCCACATCAGAATTAGCATAAACATTTTGCAGGGTAAAAACTAAACCTAATAATATAAACATTACTAATTTAAATTTCATTGTAACCCTAAGAAAAAAATAGAATTAAACATCTTTCCAATATTTATTGTTTCAATAAGTTGCTTGTTCTTTGCCAAAAGTATAAATTACTGATTCACTATTTTTATATAAAATTATTTTATTTTCTTAATATATTTATTATTTAAATTATATAAATGAATACAGATATTAAAAAACAATATTCTAATGCATTGTGAAACTAATTAGGCTAATTCAATAATAATTAAAATAGCTGTTTCTTGAATCCAAACAAAATCCATAAATAAACTCAGTATTTATTCTAAATATTGAGTTTATTTATGGCAAAAGACATATGGTAAATTGATTGCTTCAAATGATTTAAAATATACTGCTATTCTAAGCCACTTATCAATTTACCTCTTTGATATAAATTTACTCACCCTGCTTAAATATTTGAAAACAGGGCTTTCATTATATATGATAATTTAGCGTAAAATATCTACAATACTACGTGCTGCGCGGCGGGCATCCAATAAAATGAGACCAAGCTTAGCGCCTTCGTTAGCAGTTACAGCCAGCACATTGGTCTCACCAGCCTGAATTAGCAGAATATAACCATGCTTACCCTTAACCATAACCTGCTCCAGTTCATCACATTGTAACTCACGGGAGGTACGGTTTCCCAAAGCAAGCAAAGCTGCTGCCATTGCACCAACGCGGTCTGGATCAACACCATTCGGTAACAAGGTTGCTACCGGCAGACCATCGGAGGAAATTACAGCAGATGCGGTAATATCAGCCGAAGAGCTGTTTAAATCACTTAATACCGAAACCAGTAATTGTTCTTGCATCTTGATGTCTTTCTATTGATGTTATTCATTTACCACATGAATGTCTTCACCCGCCAATACGTACAAACCACGTACCATCGTGACAAAAGCTTCACCATTTAGTAGCGGCAATCCTGCTGTTACCAAAATATTTTTGGTATTGCCTATATACAGAGGAAAGAATGTTAATTCACTCTGACCGGCAGGATCACATATCCCGATAGCGTTGTTGTAGATATTAAGGTTATTTTTAATCAGTAAACTGTGTTTTTCTGTCAGGCGTGTAGCCTCACTAGCCAGATTAGCTACCTCTTCGGCAGTTTCATGATTAAAACCGACATTAGCAAAATAAAAACCATCCTGATCTACCAACAGTGCTTTATGGCTGTCTGATAGCTGCCCCAGAATGTTTTCAAATTCATCAGAGGTAACTTTAACCAGCTGAGAACTGGGTTTAGCCTCTCCGTATAAGAATTCCAGACGTTGTAAGCGATATAACAAATTCAACGCTGTGTGAACATCATCTGTTTCAGCCCATCGTTTCAAACGCTCTTCGGTTAACTTCGCATTAATATCCGCCTGCAGAATATTGGCCAGCAACATACGACTGGCACTCTGGTTGGGGCTGGATACCGCATAAAATGCACCGGCTGGCATCACTTTAGGATACAAATCATGATGTAGCTGTAATGTAGATTCCATACTAACTACCCTTCTAAACCTGGATCAATTGAGTACAGCATAGCAGTAACCAGTTGTTTTACATCATCTTCATTACGGGCATCTACCTCAAAAACAGGTACATTAAGTTTATGCTGCGCCAAATACTGCTGATAAACATCCACGCCCGGCTGAGGATTGATATCCATTTTAGTTACACCAACGACAACCGGAGCCTCATCCAGTAAATCATGAAAAGAGGTAAGAAAAAATTTCAAATCTTTTAATGGATTCTGGCGGGTATTATCCAGCAGCAGAATTAAACCCATACTCCCCTTACTTAAAATACTCCACATGAAGTCAAAACGTTCTTGACCAGGTGTACCATATAAATGAACTTTTGTATGTTCATCAAGCCGAATAACACCATAATCCATGGCTACAGTAGTATGACCTTTTCTATCCTGTGTCATATCCGACGCACTGGCATCAGTCTGTACCGGAGGATCATCCGATAATGCAGCAATGGCAGTCGTTTTTCCCACCCCAACCGGGCCGGTAAATATAATTTTATTTTCAACCATGATTACTCCCTGCTTAGGTATTAATTGCCACGCAAGCGACCCATCAAACGTGCCAGTAAACCACCTTTCGGCTTGTCTTTATCGCTCTCATCATATTCTGCCTCTTGTGTACCACTTGCTGGTTTAGCAGCTTGTGGTGCTTTTCTTGTCAGAACCATTTCTTTCTCCTGTTGTGTAGCAGGAGGAGTCAACTGCTGCTCAATAATCAGGGCACCAATTGAATATGTAGCTGCTATATAGTTTAAAACATCTTCTAAAGAAACTGGTAATAACTTATATAAAGTATTCAGTGCCACAGGCGTACGCACCAAAAAAGCTGACAGACGCATAGCTTCAGGCAAATAAGCCAGACGAGTCATATTTGGCCATGCTTTCAGTCTGATCACTGTATCCGGCGTAATAGGCTCAATCAGACGACCGCGTGCTGTCCAGATTGATAACTGCCAAATACAGGATTGTAAGGTTAGCTTAGCTTTATCATGCAACTGTGCTGTTGATGCGGATGCAGGTACAGTTTTAGTCTGCCATTCTGCATCAGTTTGCATACACAATTGTTGCAAAAAATCACTTTCAGCTGCCAGTAATACTCTTTCAATGCTGGGAAATACAATTAATACAGGCTTATTATTAAACAGAATTGCTGTATCTTCAGTTTGCTGAGCAAGCTTTTGTACTATACCCAGTAAGGTTCCCTGAGTATGAAAGCGCACTACAGTTACCGACTGATGTGCATGCTCAGCAATTTTGTCTGCCTTATGTTCAGCATTTGATTCAATTTTTTCACTAACTGATTCTTTTTGTGCAGCTGCTTTATCAGCAAGCCAGACCCCGTTCCCCTGCTGCAAATTACGCAGATGCTGAAACAGCGTATCGAATCGGATAGGTTTCATCAGGTAAGGTGCTGTAAAAGATGGTGCATTACGACCAAAAAAGACTACCACAGCATCAGGAAATTTCTTTTTTGCCTTATGCCAGAGCTCTTCGCCGTCGTCAGCATCACCATCAACCAAAACCAGTTCGGGCTGTAAATTATCTTCAGGCTGAACTAACTGGTAATTTACACTATTGTACATCTTAAATGCCATGCGCAACATGGCTGTCTGGCGATCATCCACATTGACGAGCAAAACATAGGCAGTTTTTACTTTGGGTATTGAATTGTTCATCATTGATTTTGCACACCACCGTGGTTAATACGTTTCAATAATTGACTCATAGCAAGTACAACTTCTTCAGGTGGCGTCTGAATTTCAGCACGAATTACCTGTAACATTTTTTCCAGACGTGACCATTCTTCTGCACGTTCATATAAGTCAAATAAAGTAATGTAAAGCTGAGACTCTTGTGGATAAAGCAGGACTGATTTTTCTAATAAATCCATTGCTTCATCAAACTGACCAAAGGTAAGCAACGATTCCACATCCCGCAATACAAGTTCTGCAGGTGTTTCGGCCACGTCATTCTCTGAAGATGCTTTATCAACCAATGACAGGCGTTTAGCTTTAAGGGCACTGCTATTCACAGGCAGATAACCCTGAGTCACGCCAATATCACGCAATATCGTTTCGCTAGGCTTAGTCTCCAACTTTTCAAACATTGGATGATCACCCAGACTGTATCCCCAACCCAGCATACGTTCTTTTACGACATTACCGTATTGGCCCAAAGTATAATACAAACGCCATAAATGTTGTGCAAACACATTGATATTATTATGTCTGTAATCCAGCACCAGAGCATCAATAATCATACCTGCTGGTTTTCTGGATGTTTTAATTGCTTTATTTAGACAGCGAATAGCTGCATCATAGGGCAACTGTTCTTTCAGCAACACGTAACTGTTTTCGGGTTTGGAAAAACTCAGCAGAACATCACGCTCATCACCGCGAATTTTAAAGTTACCTAGATTACCTTCTACCAGCAGTTCGTGCGGCTGCTCCTCAGCATTCTGTTTATTAGCAGAGGATTCTGCTTCAGGTCGAACATCTTCAGGTTTTTTATCCTGATTGATGCCTACTTCTTTTTCTGTTTCCTTGACATCCCATTGCAGCAAATCTTCTGCAAGCACGCGCAGACCCAGATGATTTTCATCTAGTGCAAGTCCTTGGCGAATCAGATTTTCTAATTCAGGCCGCTGGAAATAATTACGATATTGATCAATTACTTCAGCAAGTTTATCTGAATTTTTGGCATCTAAGCATAATGCAGCCAGTTCATTGACCAGAGTATTTGCCATTGCAGGACTCTGCTGGGCAATATTCTGCTCCAGATATGCACCGAGTGAATCAGCTGCTTTCTGAAAATAACCAAACTGTTTATAAACTTTATATTCAGTAAGATGATCTACAGTAGCGACAGAAACCGTGGATTTATCCGGACTGGTGGTTAACTGCCAGTCCCAATCCTCATCCTCCAGAGAAGCTGAAGCATCCTCATTCTCGGATGTATTCTGGGCTTCAGCAGCCTGTTTACCTGTCTTTTTATTTTGTTTAGATGCGGATTGCTTTTTGCGGACCGAACTTTTACTTTTGCCTTGTCCTGCCGCTTTCTGCCGCTTTTTCAGCACAAGCAATACAGCCAGCAAGATAACCAAAAGGGCAATAGGTAAATATAATTCCATAATTTACATCCCTTTTATAATTAGTTGCCAGATGCATGAGCGCATGGTTAAATGCATGTTTTTCATTTACGGTAACGCTTCACATACAATTGTCAATACTGTAACTATTTTACCTTAGCTTGCATTTGTTCGCCAGATTTTTATTTAACCTGGGGCAACATTCCGTTAGGTAATAGTTGCCAGACGTATCCGGGGTATTTCATTTTACCCGCCAAAGCACCGGCTTCATCGCCATAACCCCAGAAATAATCTACTCTTACTGCACCGTTAATGGCACTGCCGGTATCCTGCGCCATCATTAACCGGTTTAAACCAAAACCATTAGCGGGATGGGTAGTAGCAACAAATAAAGGGGCACCCAGATTCATAAAGTGGCTGTCGACAGCAGCAGAATATCCTTTGGTAAGGGGTACACCCAATGCACCGGTTGGTCCGCTGGCCGGCTCTGCAGATGCGCGAAAAAAGACATAGCTTGGATTTTGCCCTAAGACTTCAGCCAATTGCTGCGGATGTTGCTGTAACCAGGCTTTAATACCCTGCATTGAAGTTTGTGCAAGTGGCAGATAACCTTTGTTAGCCATATATTTTCCAATTGATACATAAGGGTAGTCATTTTTATCGGCAAAACTGAGGCGCAGCATCCGGCCGTCAGGTGTTCTTAACTGCCCTGACCCCTGTACATGTAGAAAAAATAATTCTACCGGATCATTAGCATAACCCAGAACAGGGGCTTTGCCATTAAGTGCGCCTGCATTAATCTGGGCACGGGTGTAATATGGAATCAATTGGTTACCACTGATGCGGCCTTTTAGTGCCCGTGTTTTCTCATTCAGGGGAAAGGAGGCCAGATTTGCGGTGTAATCTCCGTTAGGTGTAATGACGCCGCTATTTGCTCCGGTAAGTCGGATACGTACAACACCCTGACGCTGTCCGGCATTTAGCGGAACGACGATAAAATCGCTGGGAATACCATAAATAGGAAAGCGCGCCTGTGCAGTCTGTCTGGTATCGCCCGGCAGCATTGGTTCATAGTAGCCGGTTACAGTACCGGCCAGCTGTCCGTTCTGGCTGACTTCCCATGGCGTGAAATAAGTTTCAAAAAATACTCTGGCATGCTGGTTATGTCTGGATGTGTGTGCTGCCTGCTGACATATTGACTGCCAGGCTGGCTGCATTTGTAGTTTGCTGCAACTGGTTTTGAATGCATCCAGACTATCAACAAATGACTGAATCGGCCATTGCGGCAATTCCTGATAAGAAACAGCTCGGTAGCTGACGCCGGCTTTCCCCGGGGTAAAGACATAATTCCGGGGTAACGGTTTACCCGGTGTTACTGAACCGGTTTCGCTCGGAGGAATTTTATCTGTAGGTTTACGGACATGAGGGCAGGCACTCAGAAATAAAACACAGAAGCACAGTATCCAGCAGCGAATTAGGCTGAATTTCTTTAATGGCAAGATTTTTGACATTTTTTAATAGGAATTGAGATCGATACAGAAAATATAAACTCTATTTTTACACCATTATGACAGTCCGTCACGCTTTTAAACAATGAACTATTGAATAACTGATTTTAGGCAGTGATATTTGGCGTTGTATAAACTGAATGTAAACACTCTGTTACAATAGCGTTTTTTTAATCAATTCAAATATTCTCCACATTATGAGTAAACCCGCCCTCACACCGATGATGACGCAATACCTTTCTATTAAGGCTGAACATCAGGACAAATTACTGTTTTACCGGATGGGGGATTTCTATGAACTGTTTCTGGAAGATGCCGTTGAAGCAGCCCGTCTGCTGGATATAACGCTGACTACTCGCGGACAGATTAACGGAGAACCGGTCAGAATGGCCGGTGTACCTTATCATGCAGCCGAACAATATCTGGCAAAGCTGGTAAAACTGGGTAAAAGTGTAGCTATTTGTGAACAAACGGGTGAAGTGGGGGCAAATAAGGGACCGGTAGAACGGCAGGTTGTACGTATTGTTACACCGGGTACGGTGACTGATACGGCATTACTTGAAGATAAAGAGACCAACCGTATTGCGGCCGTTTCTTTATTGAAAAAACAGCTTGGCATAGCGTGGCTTTCGCTGCAAAGCGGAGAATTCAGATGCAAAATCATTACTCCTGAAGCATTGCCTAATGAGCTGGCACGTTTGCAGGCTGCAGAAATACTGCTTTCTGATCAGACTCAGGAAAAATTGAATCTTAGTGGCTATGACTGGCAACTAACCCGGTTACACACATGGCAATTTGCTGCTGATACCGGTGCCCGTATGATTGAGCGTTATTTTGGCAGTCAGGACTTACGTGCTTTCGGTTTACAACCGGGAATACATGATGCAGCAATCGGTGCTGCGGGTGCTTTGCTGAACTATGTGCAGCAAACCCAAATGCAGTTACCTAAACATTTAGACAGCCTGTCACTGGAGCAGGAATCTGCTTATATTGGTATGGATGCGGCAACCCGCCGCAATCTGGAACTAACTCAGACTTTAAGCGGTTTAAAAGCACCTACACTATTTTCTGTTTTAGACCAGTGTGCAACTCATATGGGCAGTCGTCTACTGGCACAATGGTTACATCAGCCATTGCGTCAGCGTCAGCAAATTATAGCCCGGCAACAGGCCGTTGCAGAGCTGGCCTCTCAGCAGGCACAAGTAACATCCATGCTAAATCAGGTAGCAGATATTGAACGTATTGCCGCACGAATTGCTATTGGCAGTGCCCGCCCTCGTGATTTATCTGCTTTACGGGATAGTTTGACTATTCTGGCAGAATTTCGTTTAGAAGAATCCGGCCAGAGTAGCAGCCTGATACAAACTCTGCTGGAACAGTTTCCACCTGCCGCACCTATTGCCGAACAGTTAAATATGGCGATTATGCCTGAACCGTCAATATGGTTGCGCGACGGTGGGGTGATTAATGATGGCTTTGATGCGGAACTGGATGAATTACGCCGTTTACAGAATCATGCAGATGAGTTTTTGTTGCAATTGGAAAACCGGGAGCGGGAACGCACAGGTTTATCCAGTTTGAAAGTTGAATTCAACCGTGTGCATGGTTTTTATATTGAATTGAGTAAGGTGCAGTCTGAACAGGCTCCGGCAGACTATCAGCGACGCCAGACTCTGAAAAATGCAGAACGTTATATCACGCCTGAATTAAAAGATTTCGAAGAAAAAGTATTAAGTGCACAGCAAAATGCACTGGAACGGGAAAAACAGATATATGACACGCTGTTACTGCAATTACAAAGTGAACTGCCGGTATTACAGCGCAGCGCCCGTGCGGCAGCCAGTCTGGATGTATTAAATACACTGGCCAGATATGCATGCACCGAACATTATTGTTTTCCGGAATTGGTAAACTATCCGTGTTTACAGATTAAAAATGGCCGTCATCCGGTAGTGGCTGCGCAAGTTAAACAGTTTACTGCCAATGATACGCGTCTTGATGAAAAACGGCGCCTGATGCTCTTAACCGGCCCGAATATGGGGGGTAAATCTACTTATATGCGACAAGTAGCCTTAATTGTGTTACTGGCGCATATTGGTGCTCCGGTACCTGCAGACAGCTGTACACTGGGAGAATTTGACCAGATATTTACCCGTATTGGTGCTTCGGATGATCTGGCAGGTAACCGCTCTACCTTTATGGTAGAAATGTCGGAAACGGCTTATATTCTGCATCATGCAACAGAACAATCGCTGGTATTAATGGATGAAGTTGGCCGTGGCACATCTACCTTTGATGGTCTGGCTCTGGCGCAGGCCATTGCAGAACATTTACTGCAAAGAAATCGCAGTTACACTCTTTTTGCTACCCATTATTTTGAGTTAACCCGCTTACCTGAGCAGCATGCACACGCATTCAATATGCATCTTGCGGCTTTGGAACAAGGACAGGATATTGTTTTTCTGCATCATATTGAATCCGGACCAGCAAGTAAAAGTTATGGGATAGCAGTAGCGAAACTGGCCGGACTGCCGGCGAGGGCACTAAGTGCCGCCTACCGCCATTTACAAACACTTGAACAGCATGCAGCTTCCGAACAGCCGCAACTGGATATGTTCCAGGCTCAGGCAGCAGACAGCGAAGAAGAAACCATGATGGATACTGATATTAATCATGTTGCTATATCGGCAATTCCTGCTGATTTATGCGCTCAGCTAAATGCACTAAAGCCTGATGAACTGACACCTAAAGCAGCACTGGCTGCTATTTATGATCTGGTGAACTGCTGGCAAAATCATCAGTCATCATAAAAAATGCATAGAAAATCGGTTTTTTAGTTGACATAAGGCTGATTATCCGTATAATAGCTCCCTTACCAGACGCGGGGTGGAGCAGCACGGTAGCTCGTCGGGCTCATAACCCGAAGGTCGTAGGTTCGAATCCTGCCCCCGCATCCAGATTTCTAAAATGTCCTGTTTTAAACAGGACATTTTGTTTTATCCATTCTCTGAACATCATTTCATTATTTTAAAAATAGATATTTCTGGTTTTCGATTGCCGATTTTACTTATTTATTTTTATTAGTCTTTGCGATTTATCTTAATTATCCATTTCATAACAAGCTGATTGATACAACCAGATTCAATATCTGACTAATAAATGTAAAACGACAATATCAAGGATTCAGGTTTAATAGCTTTGAATATAAGTATATAAAGGCAAAAAAGACATGCAAAATCTTTCTGTACTGAGAATATTTTCAGATATCGAAAAATATCTTAATTACTCATATCAATCACATGTAAACCTGTAAAATTAACAATATTATTTTCACATGCATCACTGCACGGTATATATTTTATTAAATCTTTCAAAGTCTCAGTAATATTGGTTATCGGTTCAAAGCTTCCATGATTAATATCAGATATCCGTAAAACTTTAGATTAATTATATGAGATTCGACACGGAAACACTGGAATGTAAACAGCAGTGTTATGTTCAGATAAGCTCGGTAATCAGAAATTACATTAAAAATTAATTTTCAACCAGTTTATTTACTTTGCCTGAATACTGGATTAACTTTAATTACTTAGGTAAGATAAAAATGAAGTAAGTAATCCGGAAATCCCGTGCGTTTTCTGGAATATTTAAAGGGTGATTAATGTATAAATTCAACGGATTTACGCAGACTGGACTCAATTTTTTACAAGATATCCGGATTAATAATAGTAAGCCGTGGTTTGATGAGCATCGTTCAGTTTATGACCATGAATTGATACAGCCATTTCGGGCACTGGTTGAACAGTTAACCCCTGAAATGTTGAAAATCGACAAAGAATTTGAAACTCGCCCGGCTATTGGTAAAACGATATCACGTATTCATCGTGATACCCGTTTCTCAAAAGATAAATCTCTTTATCGCAGCCGATTATGGCTGACATTTAAACGTCCAAGCCGCGACTGGAAAGAGGCACCTGCCTATTTTTTTGAAATTAGTCCCGATACTTATCGATATGGGCTTGGTTATTATCGTGCACCCAAACAAACCATGGATATTTTCCGTGAAGAAATACTGAATAAACCAGAAGTGTTTTTAAAAGTGATGAGGTGTGTGAAGAAACCGTTTGAGCTTGTTGGTGATAGTTATAAACGTCCTTTAATTAAAGAGCAGGATAAAAAGATTGCAACATGGTACAACCGGAAAAGTATTGCTGTAATGGCAACCAGTCATCATATCGAAGATATATTTGACAGGGATTTACCAAATAAACTGACCCAAGGCTTTAAACAGTTATTACCACTTTATGATTTTTTAATGGATGTAGAATTCATTAAAAATATTTCCAAGTTATAAATATTCTCATCAATATAAAATGATTTTTATTATTTCCCGTTATAGCTTTTAATTTCTGAGACAATATAGCTATAGGGCTTCTTATAATTATTAGTTATGAATTCTATATTTTCGGCAAGAATACCTTGTAGATCTCTGCTCAGAACATCACGCACTAACATTCGGGTTACCCAATATTGGTGTTTATACTTGTTAAAGTATAATTTTTGCCACTGCTCCAATTCCTGATGATTCAAAAATTAGACATAGTTGGTCAAAGCAAATTCGGGATTTATTTCTTCATTATAGGTAAACCAGATGTGTATTTCATTTTCTGCTATCTTTATAAAGTTTTCTACTTAACAGAGGTCTCAATAAAAATCAAAGTGGTTTATACATATGGTAATTTATCAGTACCTGATTTTCTCTGGATATTTTGTTAGCCCGCTTTATTATAAAACCCCATTTTTTGAAAATTGGCATGGCCACTTTTGAAGCATCTACACTTAATTGTGAAAGCTTTTTCTGGTGTGCCAAGCCAAGCACATGGTCATAGAGTTTTCTGGCTATGCCACGTTTTTGAAAGTCAGGGTGCACGTAAAAACAGTCTATGTAACCATCATTTTTAAGTTCAATAAACCCCGCAAGGCGTGAGCCAAAGATAGCCATCCAAGGCTGAGTGTTATCTAAACGTTTTAACCACATCTGATAATCTGGTGGTGTTGGGCACCATGCTTCTTGCTCTGCTTTGCTATAAATATCGGTATCAATAGCATGAATAGTCGAATGAAACAAATCGCATATTTCAGTAGCATAGAGTGGAGAGTATGGTTTTACTTCGATTTCAGATGCAGCATTACCCAACTTGTTTTCTATTTTCATTATGATTTGTTCCAGCAAAACTTTGCACTTCATTATCACCAACATTGATATGTTATCGCATATTTGCTGAGAAATTCATTATCACTGCAAAATACCGGGTATTGCTGCCGGTAACAGCCAGCTAAGAATCAGAAAAATTTTTTATCTCAATACGATGCCACATGATAAATGGCATAAAATTTACAAACTAAGTTTAATCAAACTAGTTTCCGCTACTTTTTTGCACATCTGGATAAACCCAAAGCTTATTATCATGCACTTCTGCCAGAAAAACATCATCCAGTTTTTCTCCTAACCGGTTCAGCTCATTTTCCAGCCATTTTTCGTCATGCCCCAGAGATTTTAAACTTGGGTAATTCACTACTCCATTTTCTACTACAACAACGGCCATGGAGGGATCACCTTTTTTTACTACGGTCATCTGACCATTATATTCAAACCAGACATCACTGAGTGCTTCCAGACTGTTATAGCCACGCTGATGGAGTAACATAATAAAATCACGGATAGACAGTTTTGCTTTACGAAAATTCTGTGAAAGTACGATTCCATTTTCCATTAAGCGTATAGAGGTACCGTCAACAAAATCTTTAGCAATATTGCGCTTAAATGTGGTGTAACGTACCAGTAACAGTAATCCTGCCCAAAAAATGGAAGCACTCATAAGTAGGGTAATACTTATGGACGGATTATATAGCGGACCGCCAATAATTGCCCCTAAAACCACGTTACCTACCTGATCAATAGCAGAAATGGGCGCCAGAGACCCTTTACCGGATAAGTTGATGTACACTAACAGAATACAAAATGCGACCAGCATTTTGAAAATGATATTGAGATAGATGGGATTCATTAACGGTTCCTTTTAAACAATAATAACCGCAGCTTCAGATAAATAAACATAAATTATTGATTTTAATAAATAAATGTATCATGAAATCAATAAAAGATATTATTCTGAATATCGCTCAATATCCTAAAGTAATTAATATTTATAATATTAGAAACACAATAATAAAATATATATTTATTATCAATAGTTTATATTGTAATTTTAAGGTAAATTTCAATGTTTAATTTGTTTAAAATTATGTAATTAATTAATAATGCTTTTGGTTGAAATTTGGTCTTGATAAGGCAATATTGTTTTTGGCTGGATTATTTTAGTTATATTTTTATCGTTCTTGCCAGATATTTTCAGACGAAGGTTTTAAAAATTTGAATTCTGATGCGGAGAAAACCAGATTTAGTTACCCGCATCAGGTTATATAACGGCACTGATAAGATTACCAATAGCTATCATCGCATTAAAGCAGCTAAGAATTTACGGAAAAGTTTTCATTATCTGTTAATGTAACAAATGCTATCTAAATACAACTAATTTTTTATATCTTTGACTTATTGAAGTAATTAATGTTTTTATTTGCTCATCTATATCAGTAAAAAGATAGAAATTATGTAAACGCGGATAGTGTTTGATAAATATATTGCCTTTTTGGGTTCCGGCCGGGCATAAATTAAACGCTAATGTATTCGACGTTAAAATAATACTCATAAAATCATCCCAATAAAAAATACCTTCCATGTCAACAGATTTGATTAAGATTCCTTCTTCAAAAAACACATAATGATATTCAGCAGGCCAGTTAATTTCTTGGTATAATTTTTTTAATCTTCTGATTTCACGAATTATTCCGACAATTTGTGCTATAGATATCAGTAAAAATATAATCACGAGTATCTGAATAGATTCTATAACTGTTCTAGGTATTGCATTTTCCTCTAAAAAAAATTTTTGCAAATAAAAACATGCAATATCGATGATATAAATAATTACGCCGCTAAAAAAAATTTTTTTAGGAAAATATATTTTAAATATCTCCCGGGATATTTGAGGCGCCGGTGATTGATTTTCTTCTAATTTAATATTCTTGGTAAATAAATATGTTGCCGTATCAGGATCGAAAGCAACATAAGGCTCTAATATATATTTTTTCATTATGACATTTAATTAATTATGTAAATTAATTTATTTTATCAAAAACCAGATTTATTTATATGATATATGTCAATATTCACTTTTTTTGTAAATTTATTCTAAACGGATACTCGGTAGATTGATGTTGAAAATAAAACAGGCAACTATGAAGATATCTGGTTGCCTGCTTACCACTACAAAGCTTTGAAATCCATGCCGGTAAATATTCGTACCGGATTGCCACGGACTATCTGATGATGGTGTTTATGATGAACCGCCTTATTTCTTGCCTGCAATTGCTGTTCCTGCTGTAACAGCTTATGCTGGAGCAACAGTACAGCTAGTTTTTTATTAGCATGCTGGCTGCGCTCTGATTGCACTTTAACACTAATACCGCTGGCTGTATGTGTTGCTCTGACAGCTGATTCTGTTTTATTAACGTGCTGTCCGCCTGCTCCGGATGAACGCATGGTTTCAAACACAATTTCATCAGAGTACTGCTGAACAACTGGATTAAAACAACTTGCTCCGATAAACCAGTTTTTTCGTTTGTGCTGCGGACGATAAGGGCTGATACAAATCCATTGAATAGTACCCTGCCACATATCAGCCAGTGCGCTGGCCTGAGTACCCTCTAAACTTACCAGTACCGAATGCAGTCCGTGTTTAGCCGGTTCCTGTTCCAGAACTTGTACTTCAACCTGTTTCTGTTTAGCTTCATATTGTAAACGTGCTAATGCTTTGACAACGGCAAGACAACATTCAGCTGGTCCGTAAGCAGCAGATAATTGCAAAAGTTGCATTATTTCTTCTCCGCCTGAACTTTATAAGTAATCACTGGTTTAAGGCGTGCTACCGGTCTGATTAGCTGAGCCTGAACCATGGCTGCGATTACACTTTCAATTGATTTATATGCCTGAGGGGCTTCTTCATATAACAGTTCACGATCACAGCAGATTACTCTGCTGCCATGTGCTGTACGGTTTAACTGTTCTGCTGTATAGCGTTCTGCCAGCCTGCCCTTACAGGCAGAGCGCTGCCATTTACGCCCTGCACCGTGTGCCAGAGAATATAGTGAGGAAACGGTCTCCAGTGGCTGTACCAGATAGCTGAAATCACCACGGGAACCGGGAATAATCACTAATCCTCTGTTGGCAGGCGCAGCACCTTTTCGGTGTAACCAGCCATACTCCTTATTGATTGTTACCGGTTCTATAAAGTTATGGCTGATATCCAGCAGTTTTTGCCCCTCCTGACGCAGGTTAGCCAGAATACGTCTGCCAATCAGCTCGCGGTTCTGCTGTGCATAATCCAGAGCCAGATTGTGTTGCATCAGATATTCTTTACCGGCAGGACTATCGGCGATTAATCCCTGATGCCCGTACTGGCGGGTATGTTTATCCAGAATCATGCCGCCCAGCCCGCGTGAACCGCTATGTACCATCAGTTGCAGGTGCTGTTTATCCAGTCCGGTCTCCCGGATGATTTCCGGTGCATAAACTGTTTCCAGCATTTGCAGTTCTGCAAAATGGTTACCGCTGCCAATGGTTCCTGAAGCATATGTATGATTATTTAATGGCAGAATTTCTGGCCATAACGCTGTACATTCTGTGATTGATAGCGGCTGGTCAATATTATCCAGACGCTTAATCAGCTTAGCCTGATTCATTGCCCGGATTTTAACTGTGGTTTGCCATAATGCCATTCCGCAGCCAATATCCCCGCCAATCAGTGCCGGATAAAGATATTGGGTAGTAAAAAAAGCTGCACCTACCGGATAACCACGGCCGGGATGTAAATCCGGCATACCGGCAACGTATTTAATATCGGGAAGTTTTGCAGTTGTCTCTAGCTGCCGGATGGCTTCGCCCTCTAACCAGAGTTCTGGTGATGTTATCAGGGTAATATTGTCCGCCAGCTGCTGAATAGAATTGCCCATTCTGATCCATTCCAATTATTTTATTTGGTAATAAGCAAGCAATAGTCAGCCATGTTCATCATAAATGAACAGGATTTGCATGCTGAGTAATAAATTGGCAGGCCGTAGCCAAGGATCAGGATGTAATCAGCCCTGGATTGACCTGCAAGGGATAGGTAGTACAAACATAATTATTCCTTTCCGTTGCAATGTTGATAATTTGACAGAGTGGCGTACTGTAAATCAGGTTTTACAGGTAGTCAAAAATAATCAGCGATTTTTATGTCAATGAGCTGATTATAATTAGTGTTTTGTAGTTATTTCACCACTAATACACTAATCCGGTACTTTTGACACAATTATTTTCAATTAAAAATAATAAAAATTAATCATTAATAATAATTCATACTCTGATATTAATCGGTAACCACGTTTCCTGCATTAATTTAAAAATCTGCGCCGGGTTAAAACTTCCAGAACTGCTGCCCGTCAGTGGAACGGCAGTAGAAGCATAATGACGGGGATTAACGATATTTATAGTGGCAGTAACTCAGGCAGAAATGGAACAGTAACGCCGCAACATATTGATAACGGACAGAAATCATGTGCTCTGATAAGACAGTTTACCGGCACTGGTAGAGAATTTCAGGCTGAATGCTGAATTTTTCAGCAATTTTCTATTTGTGCTGATACCTGTCTGAATATGTGCTGGCTGTTTACTGCTGGTAATACTTCTAAATAAATAGTTAGTCGGACATATTATTCTCTGTTGGTGTGGCAGGCTTATGTTTACAATAACTGGTTAGATTGATAAATACAAAATGAGGAATTTTTTATGGCACAGTTTTTTGCTATCCATCCCACTGATCCTCAGGAACGACTGATTAATCAGGCAGCAGATATTGTTCGTGGTGGCGGAGTGATTGTTTATCCGACGGATTCCTGCTATGCACTGGGCTGCTTGCCGGGCAATAAACAGGCAATGGAGCGAATTTTACGTATACGCGGCATTGATCAGAAACATCATCTAACTCTGATGTGTCATGATCTTAGCCAGCTGGGCGTTTATGCGCGTGTAGATAATAGCCAGTTCCGGCTACTCAAAGCAGCAACGCCCGGAAGTTATACATTTATTTTGCAGGCCACCAAAGAAGTACCAGCACGTACTCTTCACCCTAAACGCAAAACCATCGGTTTACGTGTTCCGGACAATCGTATAGCTCTGGCTTTATTGCAGAATCTGAATGAACCGATGCTGTCATGTACACTGATGCTGCCTCATGATGATGAACCGTTAACTGACCCTTATGATATCCGGGATCAGCTTGAACATGAAGTAGATCTGGTGATAGACGGTGGCTGGTGCGGTACTGAACCTACAACCGTCATTGATATGACCGAGGATATTACGCTGATACGGCAGGGTAAAGGGGATGCTGCACTATTTGGTTTGTAAAATTTTCACTGGTATCATAACTGTTTTGATACAGAATTTTCTATTTGTATTTTAAGGATTTTACTTTGCAGAAATTTGATCTGGCTTTCTTACTTCTGGCAATCTTGCCGATTCTGCTTGGGCTTACGCTCCCGGAAGCAGTTTGTGGTTATGTGGCGCGCTTTTGCGGTGACCGTACAGCTGAAACGATGGGTCGGCTGAGTCTGAATCCGGCTAAATACATTGATATTGTCGGAACAATTATTATCCCGCTGGCAACTATGATTCTTTTGTCAGGCTTTCTCATGGTTGGCTGGGCCAAACCAGTACCAATTGACCCGCGAAATTTTAAAAACAGACGTCAGGGAGAGCGTCTGGTAGCCATTGCCAGCCCTCTGGCTAACCTGCTCTTATGTCTGTGCTGGACCATTGTTGTGATTATCAGTCAGTGGGTGCCGGAATATTTTGAGGAACCAATGGCAATGATGGGAATAATAGGTATCTATGTTAATGCTATGTTCTGCTTTTTCAGTCTCCTGCCGATTCCTCCGCAACCGGGTGCACGTTTTGTTGACAGTTTTCTGTCACCAAAAGCTTCGATGGAATACCGTAAACTCGAACCATATGGAACATGGATTATTCTGCTTTTGATTGTAAGTGGCATAATGTCGACTATTTTGTGGCCGTTTACCGATATTATTGTATCGCTGATGTCATCAATAATTGATATCTTCAGTGATTAATCTCTTCTGAGATCAGATGTAGTTTTCATTATTCAAAATTCTATTGAAATATTTAATTCGGCAAGAATATTTTTATATTCTTGCCGAATTATATTGATTACATCAATTTAAAATTAATTCTGGTGAATAAATGATTGGCTCATTGATTTACCAGGAAATTATTTTCTCTGTCCTAGTGTTACTCTTTCCAGACCTGCCAGATCAGGCTGTGTGTAAATCTGACTGAAATTATTCTGCGCTAACATTGTGCGAACTGCTTCTCCCTGATCAAAGCCATGTTCCAGTAATAACCAGCCATCAGGACGCAGAAAATGTGCAGCGCCGGTAATAATGGTTTGAAATGCAGTCAGACCGTTGTAATTATCGGTGAGCGCATGCTGTGGTTCAAAGCGCAAATCCCCCTGCTGCAAGTGTTGATCATGTACGGCAATATAAGGAGGATTGGATACAATTACGTCCACACTGTTAACTGCAGGCTGCGGCTGCGCCTGATACCATGAACCTTGTCCGAAAGATACGTCTGCCTGCAGGGCAGCAGCATTGGTACGCGCAACTGCCAGTGCTTCTGCACTGATATCAGCTGCCCATACCTGTGCATCAGGACGTTCACAGGCTACGGTAATCGCAATGGCTCCGCTGCCTGTACCTAAATCCCACACAACTCCGTGCTCAGGTAAATGTGCTAAAACCGCTTCTACGAGATGTTCCGTTTCCGGACGCGGAATCAGTACAGCTTCTGTAACTTGAAAACGCCTGCTGTAAAATTCACGCCATCCGAGCAGATAGGCCAATGGCTCACCAGCCAGCCGCCGTTGTGCCAGTTGATTCAGTCTGGTCTGATCTCTGCTGCTGATTAGCTGCTGACCATGGGCGATAATATAGCCATGACTGATATCCAGTACCTGCTGAAGCAGCATTCGTGCTTCCAGTCGCGGCAAACCGCAGTTGTGTAACCAGCTATCAAGAGTGATTGGCGTATCTGTATTCATTATCTATTCTTTAAGACAGGTTTATAACAAAAACAGGGTAGCCAGACCGAGAAAAATAAAAAAGCCGCCGGAATCTGTAACAGCAGTAATCAGCACACTGCTGCCAAGTGCCGGATCGCGGCCGGATTTTTGCATAATTACCGGTATCAGTACGCCGACCGTGGCAGCCAGTAACAGATTCAGTGTCATTGCAGCCACCATAACCAGACCAATACCTACGCTGTGATACAGGAAATAGGAAACAAGCCCCATCACAGAACCCCAGATAATACCATTTACAAGAGCAACACCCTCTTCTTTGCGCAGTAACCGCCATGCCTGACTGTTACTGATTTGTCCGGAGGTCATGGCGCGCACAATCATGGTAATGGTCTGATTACCGGAATTACCGCCAATACCGGCCACAATCGGCATCAGTGTTGCCAGCGCAACAATTTTTTCAATTGAGTTTTCAAACATACCAATTACACGGCTGGCAACAAAAGCCGTACACAAATTGACAGCCAGCCATATCCAGCGGTTTTTTACTGAATCCACTACCGGCGCAAACAGGTCTTCCTCTTCACGTAAACCGGCCATATTCAGCATATCGGTTTCTGATTCTTCACGAATCACATCCACCATTTCATCAACGGTAATACGTCCGATCAGTTTGCGGTTACTGTCTACTACTGGTGCAGTGACCAGATCATAGCGCTCAAATGCCGCTGCTGCTTCTTCAGCATCGTCTTCAGGACGGAAGGTAACCACATCATCGGCCATAACTGTCGAGACCAGTAAATCCGGATCGGCAACCAGCAGACTGCGTATGGGTAAAACGCCTTGCAGAACATCGTAATTATCGACTACAAAGATTTTATCGGTATGGTCGGGCAAACGTTCAAAACGGCGTAAATAACGCAATACCACCTCACAGGTTACATCAGCCCGAATACTTACCAGCTCAAAATCCATCAGTGCGCCAACCTGATTGTCTTCAAATGACATTGCCGCAGTAATTTGTGCCCGCTCTTCTTCATCACGGCTGCTGATGGCTTCATAAACAACTTCTTTGGGCAAATCCGGAGCCAGCTCGGCCAGTTCGTCTGCATCCAGATTATCCACAGCGGCCAGCAGTTCCTGCTGCGCCATGCTTTCAATCAGGGTTTCACGTACTGGATCAGAAACCTCCAGTAATACCTCACCATCTTCAGTAGGTGTAGCCAGCTTCCACACCAGCATACGTTCCTGTAGCGGCAGCGACTCCAGCAGGGTAGCCATATCGGCAGGATGCAGCTCGTGCAGAGCAGCAATCAGTTCAGTCAGTGCCTGTTCCTGCTCCGGTGTTTGCAGGTATGACTGAGTATGCGAATGGATATGCTCGGCAACCGGCAAAAGAATAGCAACCAGCTCACATATGTGATCGGTATCCAGATGCAGGCGTTCCAGTTCGCTGAGATTGCTATGGCTATCCATTGTATTGTTATCCTGTGTGTTGCACATCCAAACCGGAATGTTACCGCTGCAATGCCAGCAGTATATCCTGATAAAACAGCATTTTGCCTGTTATGATAAATTAAAGCCTGCTTGAGCAGGCTGTCTTTAATAATATTGTACACGGATTTTACCTGTTCGCGCCTCTCCTTCTTTGCGTTTATCACCACAAACTAAATTGCTAAGCTGCATAATCAGTGTATTTCACGGTAAAGTTTATATATTCTCTGTCACAGAATAAGGTTGCTGATGACACCACATTGTTTTAATGTATAAATTACATTACTGCTGCAAATTATGATTAAACTCAGCAGGGGGAATAGCAACATGCTCAGAGAAAATTTCAATGAATTTCAATATTTACTGACAATAGCCAAAGAGCGAAGTTTTACCAGAGCAGCCCGTAAACTGGGAATGACACAGTCTGCGCTCAGCCACGCGATTAAAGTTCTGGAGCAAAAACTGCAAACACGTTTACTGACCCGGACAACGCGCAGTGTGGCGCCTACTGATATAGGTGAACAGATAATTGCTTATCTGGAACCACGATTAAATGAGCTTGAATTTACATTACAGAATCTGGTTGAACAAAATGGTACAGCCAGCGGCAATATTCGGCTGTCTGTTAGTGAACATGCGGCAAATACGGTACTCTGGCCGAAACTGAAACCATTTCTGAAAGAACATCCGAAAATTAATGTTGAGTTATTTATCGATAACCATTTTGTAGATATCGTGCAGGATGGTTTTGATGCCGGAGTACGCCTTGGAGAGAGCCTCGAACAAGACATGGTAGCCATTAAACTGAGCTCTGAAATACGTCTGGCCGTTGTGGCATCAGCAGATTATTTCAAGACTCACGCTATACCGGCCACCCCATATGATTTACAGCATCATCAGTGTATCAATGTACGCTTACCCAGTGCCAATGCACTTTACCAGTGGGAGTTTGAAAAAGACGGCAAACCACTGCGTATTAAAGTAAACGGACAACTCACTTTCAATCAGTTGCCTGAGCGCATAGACGCCGTGTTATCTGGTTTTGGTATTGGCTACGTGCCCGAGGATATGGTCACAGCACTGGTGGCATCCGGTCAGCTGGTACAAGTACTGAAAGAATGGTGTCCTGCTTTTCCGGGCTATTACCTCTACTATCCCAGCCGCAAACAGCACCCCCGTGCCTTTGCTATGATGATTGATGCTTTACGACTAGTTGAATAAGGGAAACCATATGAGTCTCCCTTATTCTTTCCTGATTAACGCCCTACACGTGCCTGCAGGTCAGCAGGATAACGCTCACCCACAATAGAAACACGCTCCAGAGCCTGATTAATTTCAGCAACATCACTGGCAGTTAGCTGAATGTCGGCCGCAGCCAGATTTTCCTGAAGTCTGTCTGGTCTGGTAGTGCCCGGAATCGGAACAATCCATGGTTTTTGTGCCAGCAGCCATGCCAGCGCAATCTGAGCCGGAGTAACCTGATGAGCCTGAGCCAGTTTATTGATCAGAGTGGTCAGATTTTCATTTGCTGCCCGCGCTTCAGGAGTAAAGCGCGGTACACGCCGGCGGAAATCATCGGCGGTAAATACAGTAGATGAATTAATGGTACCGGTTAAAAAGCCTTTACCCAGCGGGCTGAACGGTACCAGACCAATTCCCAGCTCCTGCAGCAATGGCAAAATTTCTTTTTCCGGCTCGCGCCACCACATTGAGTATTCACTTTGCAAAGCAGTCAGAGGCTGTACTGCATGAGCCCGGCGAATAGTAGCAGCACCGGCTTCAGACAAACCAAAATATTTTACCTTTCCCTCAGCAATCAAATCTTTAACCGTTCCGGCAACATCTTCAATCGGTACATCAGGGTCGACCCGATGCTGATACAATAAATCAATCACATCTGTTTGCAACCGTCGCAATGAACCTTCGACTGCCTGGCGAATATGCTCCGGACGGCTGTTTAAAATCTGCTGTTTATTATCATCACCAAACGTAAAACCAAACTTAGTGGCAATCACTACCTGTTGCCGGTAAGGTTTCAAAGCCTCACCGACTAATTCTTCGTTCAGATAAGGGCCATAGACTTCTGCCGTATCAAAAAAAGTCACACCTTGTGCCACAGCAGAACGAATCAGCTCAATGGCTTTTCCGGTTTCTGTTGCCGCACCATATCCGAAACTCAGCTCCATACATCCCAGCCCCAAAGCAGAAACGGCCAGACGGCTACTGCCTAAATAACGTTGTTGCATCGTACTATTCCTTTTGTGATTAATTGCAGAAACAGCATAGTCTTTGCAGGCTACAGGATTAAGAGGTCTGAATTACTAAGGTTAATTAATACTATTCATAAATAATCAACCTGCCTTTTCATCAGTCAAAAAAAGCGCCTGACAAATCAGCAGGCGCTCAGCGGTATATTTCAGACGTAAATACTATCTTTTCCAAATACCTTTATCAGCAATAATTTTCAGAAAATACTGATTTATTTGTCAGCTTAATCAGCCCAGTATTTTTTCTTTGAAGTTTTACCAATACCCGGATTAAAGCTATTGGTAGGATCCAGCTGCCGGTAGAATTGCTTTAAAGCCGGTTTGGCATGATACAAGTGACCAACATTGTGCTCAGCCGGATACTGGGCTCCACGCTGATCAAGTAATACCAGCATCTCATCTTCAACTTTGTTGCAATCGGTACCTTTACGGGCAATATAATCCTGATGGAAAACATGACAGAAAAAGTGACCATAATACATTTTATGGATGAAATGCTGATTAATACTGTCAGGCAGGGTTTCAAACCATTCGCTGTCATTACGCCGTAAAGCCACATCCAGTGCAACAATATTTTCTACCGTATCGCTATGCACATTACGATAGGTAGTCGCTGCGCCGGCTGCGGCAAAACGATGCAGCATTGCCGCTTCGGCCTCTTTTTCATTACAGCGAAAATAACTACCAGTTTTCTGCTGGAAAAAAGTATTCAGAAATGCTTCTGCTTCCTCAATACCGTCATCAGCCATTTTCAGAATCAGATGGTGTTCGTAACGGTCGCGGTAATCACGAATGGACTGAGGTAAATGCTGCGGCAGAAACTTACACATAAATACCGCAAAATGGTCAGAAAAATTCTTCGGAAAAAACGGAATTTTCGCCATGATACGATCAACAAAATTCTTAAAGGCAAACAGGCGCGGCATAGCATCCGTACCGAATTTCTGAATGGCAACAAAAATATCTTTACCATACGCCGCAGCAATATCAAAAGCCTCACGGTGCATGTACTCACCGGAAACCGGCAGATTTTTAAACTTGCTGAGAATATGGCGGCGAATATCATCCAACTCGTGGGTATCATTACTGCCGATATAGAAAACCGCAGATTTTTTCTCCAGCGGGAAAGTATCCAGACGAACAGCAAAGACCATCAGACGTCCGGCGCTGCCGGAAGCTTCATAATGCCGTGCCGGATCGGCATTAAAACGTGCCGGCGTATCTGCATCTATTTCGCGTACATGGTTGCGGTATTCGTGGTCATGTCCCATACCGGCATCATGTTTGATATCCTGATCGCTGTATTTATGATTTTGCAGATTCTGTAAAATAGTTTCCGGTTCATCGCCCAGTTCGATACCAAGATGATTTACCAGATGCAACTGACCGTTTTCATCCAGTTGAGCAAACACTGCCATCTGAGTATAAGCCGGACCGCGCTGAATCAGCGCACCGCCTGAATTGTTACATACTCCGCCCATCACGGAGGCACCAATACAGGATGAACCGATAACCGAATGCGGACCACGCTGATATTGTTTCAGCTCTTTTTCCAGACGGAACAGTGTGCTGCCGGGCAGACAGACTACCTGTTCGCCATTTTCAATCACCTGAATACCATCCAGCCGGCGTGTGCTGACAATGACAATCGGGCGATCATAATCATTACCATCCGGTGTCGAACCACCTGTCAGACCAGTATTGGCAGACTGAGTGATGACTATCACATCCGCTTCAACACAGGCTTTTAACACCCGCCACTGTTCCACCAGTGTACCCGGTATCACAACAGCCAGCGCATCACCAACTCCGAAACGAATACCCTGGCGGTAAGGCAGAGTACGTGCGGGATCAGTCAGAGTATATTCATGCCCGACAATTCCCTGTAATGTGTGAACGAGGTCGGTATGTGTATTAATACCCATACTGCTTCTCCCTTTATTATGTAGTGACTTATTCCTAATTAATACAAACCATTTTAGAACAGTTATATATTAACGGAAAGATTTTTAACATATCTGATGTATATCAGGCTTCAGGCAAAAAACCACCGCTCTGCCGTTGCCACAGCATAGCATAAACACCATTTTTTGCCAGCAGCTCACTATGTGTGCCCTGCTCAACTATCTGCCCTTTATCCATCACAATCAGCCGATCCATTGCAGCAATCGTAGACAGCCGGTGCGCAATTGCCACAACCGTTTTGCCCTGCATTAACCGGGTGAGATTTTCCTGAATGGCGGCCTCTACTTCTGAATCCAGAGCACTGGTGGCTTCATCCAGCAGCAGAATCGGCGCATCTTTCAGAATTACACGGGCTATGGCAATCCGCTGGCGCTGTCCGCCAGACAGCTTCACACCACGCTCACCCACATGTGCATCATATCCATGTCTTGCTTTGGAATCTTCCAGTGACGGAATGAAACCATCCGCTGCTGCCTGCTGAGCTGCCCGTATCATTTCTTCATCAGAGGCATCTGGACGCCCGTAAACTATATTGTCACGTACCGAACGGTGCAGCAGAGAAGTATCCTGTGTCACCAGCCCCAGTGCTGCACGCAGACTGTCCTGCGTTACATCACGGATATCCTGCCCGTCAATCAGAATACGCCCGCCCTGTACATCATAAAAACGCAGCAGCAGATTGGTCAGTGTAGTTTTACCGGCGCCGCTGCGTCCGACCAGACCCACTTTTTCACCTGCGCGGATATGCAGATTAAAATCGCGCAGCAGCGGTTTATCCTCACTGTAAGAAAAGTTTACATGCTCAAAATCAATCGCACCCTGATTAACTGTTAACGGCAGTGCCTTAGGTTTATCAACAATAGCATGCGGACGGGATAGTATCTTCATACCATCTTCAACCGTACCGATATTTTCAAACAGACGCGCACTTTCCCACATTACCCAGCGTGAAAGACCATTAATCCGTGAGGCCATGGCTGTCGCTGTGGCAATAGCACCGACACCCACCTGCCCCTGCATCCACAGCCAGATACCCAGACCGGCAGAACCGACTACCAGTAAAGTATTAATCATGGTGCTCAGACTATCCAGCAGGGTTGCCAGACGCATCTGCGCATTCACGGTTACCAGAAATTCCTGCATTGATGCTTTAGCATAGGCAGCTTCACGCGCACTGTGAGAAAACAGCTTCACCGTAGCAATATTGGTGTAGGCATCAGTAATACGACCGGTCATCAGACTGCGGGCATCTGCCTGCCTCTGAGCAGTTTTAGACAGCCTAGGAATCAGAAATCTGAGTACCATGACAAACAGCACTATCCACAGAATAAAAGGCAGCAATAACCAGCTGTCCATACCGGCAAGTATTACCCCGCTGGTAACAAAATAAACCAGTACATAAACCAGCATATTGGACACAGACATTACCGTATCACGTACCGCAAGCGCGGTTTGCATCACCTTGGCAGAAACCCTGCCGGCAAATTCATCCTGATAAAAACCCATACTCTGCCCGAGCATCAGGCGGTGGAAATTCCAGCGCAGACGCATCGGAAAGGCGCCCTGAAGAGTCTGAAACTGTACATTGGAAGAAAGAAATGACCAAATAATACTGAATATCAGCACAGCAGCCATCAGCAGCAGTTCATGTCCTTTTTCCGGCCATAACCTGTCTGGTGAATAAGCACCAAGCCAGTCGATTACCGTACCAAGGAAACGAAATACCAGTGCTTCCAGAATACCGGTACCTATGGTCATGATAACCATCAGCAGCAGCCAGGGGCGTGCTCCTTCCAGACAACTCCAGATAAACGGCAACACACCTTTTTTCGGCGGTTGCGGAAGCGTATCCGGATAAGTATCAATGCGGTTTTCAAACCAGCTAAAAAATCGGTTCAGTAACATATTGCGTGGGCTTTCTGCATAGATGAGCCATAGCGGCTGTACCAGCAAATACGGCAGCCAGAAAAATAATAAGACAAATCATTATACATAATCTGAAATATAAATCAGCTTTCAGCGGTTTGTGTTAGAATCCTGCAGGCACATCAGCATACCAGACAGTCGCTGTGCATAATATACATGCATGGAGGAAAGTCCGGGCTCCACAGAGCAGAATGCCGGCTAACAGCCGGGCGTCGTGAGGCGACGGAAAGTGGAACAGAAAGCATAACCGCCGATGGCTGTGGGAAACCACAGCACAGGTAAGGGTGAAATGGTGCGGTAAGAGCGCACCGTGCCGTTGGTAACAACGTGTAGCAGGCTAAACCCCATTCGGAGCAAGACCAAACAGAATGCATTGACGCTGCTCGCCGAGCATTCGGGTAGGTTGCTAGAGCGGCACAGTAATGTGCCGCCCAGATGAATGACTGTCCAAGACAGAACCCGGCTTATAGGTTGTCTGATGTGCCCCTCAGCATAATGGTTATTCACACAGTTGTAACCGTTTTTCCGGCTCTCTTGTACTCATTGATTTTTCAGCATTTCTATGGCACCGGATATCAAAGAAAAACATAAAGTAAAAACAAGTTAGTTATCTATTGTTATCATTCATTGAACAATCTGATTAATTTATTTTTGACCATCCCCTGCATCAAGCGAAAGATGGAGAATCTGATACAGATTCTGATTATTTATGGCTGGTTTGTCTTTAAAAAAAGTAAATGCGGCATAACGCCATTTATCAGGATTATAAATAATCACTTTACCAGTTTTATTTTTATACTCAGCACTTTGAAAAGAAAAATCTCTTAACCGTACTTGTTCTGCTATAGAAAAATTTTCTTCTGATACATACCGGCTTTGTGAGAAATCATTTGTCAATTCCACTTCTGCTGTAATACCAATATTGATTTTTTGCCAGCCAAAAGAATTAATAATATTGTCAAAATAGCCCTCGAAAATAAATTTGTTCATTCCTTTGGTTTGTTTCCAAAGATAAAGAGGACAATATCCATTGCCTGTGTTGCCACTCTTTTTATCAGCAATTATATAAGCCTTAAATAATAAATCTTCAAAGCCATCTGTTTTAAAACCATTATCTTGAATACGATCTTTGATAATATTCATATCATAATCGGCTGGTAAACTAATTTTATATTGCATAGCCTGCATACTGAATTCCCGCTTTAAACGATGTAATTCAGTTTATAAATTTAATTAAATTTTGAATAATTCTAATCTGCGATTGAGTTATCAGAAAAAATGATAGGCATATACAACATATGGATTTCAAAGGATTAATGATTTTTAAAACAGTTTATGACGTTAAAAGTCTTAATAAAGCAGCAAAAATTTTAGGCTATTCACAATCTAATCTGACCGCACATCTGAAAAAGATGGAACATGAATTACGGGCAACGCTTTTTATCCGTAGTTTTGATGGAATGAAACCAACAGCACAAGGCCATCAGTTTTATGCTTTTAGCAATTCAACACTGGAAAAATTTGCACAAATAAAATTATCATTTAAATCTGTTAAACCTTTATTATTAATTTCAGAACTTCTGTTTCAGTTTATTGTTATTGAAAAGACTGAATATCAAATAGAATCAACAGATATTGTTATTAAAAAAACCTGTGAAATAGAAAATGAAATTAATCAGCATAATTATGATAAAGTTATTACTTTTAAAAAATTTAAGCATAAAGATTATGATTTAACAGAAACCGGATATTTACCTGTTGCCTTTTTAAAAAGTTCCGAAGTTACTACTCATCTGCATTTACCTGTCCTGATTAACAACGATGCAGATTGTCCCTTACGTGCCAAAACTTTAGCAATATATCCGCAGCTGACTAATATTATTACCATTGATTCTCTCAGCCAGCTGTTAAATCTTGTTAAAAAGGGGCAGGCAATAGCACTATTGCCCGTATTCTTTGCGCAGGATAAACTTACACCACTTGATACTCACCAGTATCTGATTGACTATTTTTGTTATCAGCATCAATCAGTTTAAAAAATTTTATATCATATCAAGTTTACTATCACTACCCGGATCATTATTAACCGGTTAAGTCTGTTAATAAACCATTTGCTGTGAACTGAATACATCTGTATGGATTTTTACTGTTGCAGCCTGCATGTCCGCACGTCTGAATAGTGCCTTACCGATAAAATTACCACTAAATAGGCGCAGAAATTATCTAAACAGGTACAGAGTTATGATCTGATATTTATTCCGGCCGGATTGATAATATCACTAGTCAAAATCCTTAAATTTTGATTTAAATCATTCTATTTTTCATTGAAACAACATAATATCTATAAAATAAAACAGATATTTACATTCTTATATTCTCCAGTAACGCCTAATGCTGGATAACTATTGAATTCTTACTTTTTTAAACCCAGAGATAGCCAAATGCAAAAAATATTTATAGCCATTATTTTTGTTGTCTGTCAGTTAATCTCTTACTCAGCATTAGCTCTAACTGTGTCCTCCCCACCCATCTATCAAGTTAAAGCATCTGATTTTATAGAAAAATTCAATACCTTAAATAAACAATATCGATATAATCTGAAACCTATTAAAAAAAGCGAGGAGTCTCTATCTGAATATGACCTTGCACCTCATATCAACCTCACAATGCATAGAAACAGCTGGGATGAGTTGATAACACAACTTAAACTTAACTGTGACCAATCCTCGAATAATAAATCAGCCGATATGAATAAATGTCAGCAATCTATTCAGCTTATTAGTGAAGCATTTGATGCTGATTTTGAGCTTAGTGACTTCGAGCGTAATAAAGTATGTGAATCCAAACATAAAACCTCATGGCCAGCTGGATCCAGTGGCATGGTAAAATTATGTTCATATGAGTTCAATAATGTTCGTTATACACAGGAGCATGATCTGGACGACCAATCTTTACGCTTTATCATTTCTCCGTTTCTTAGAAATATACCATCGAAGTATTTGAGAATGAAATAACTTAAATATGAATAGCCAGAATGATTAAGACCGGATAACCGGTCTTTTAGGATTGATGCTAGTTACTATCACGTTTAATAATTAATCCCAAAGGGAATCATGGGATAAACAATACCAGATGGGGCAGATTGAATATTCTCAATCCTAAGCCTGATATATAAATAGATTTAAAATATACAGACAGTTTTATACCTGCAATTTGTACTGCTAATTGTGTTTAATCTCTTTATTTGAATAAAATTTATTCAGATGAAGTGAAAATTTTGGTTGTTTCTTTTACATCACCAGAGAAAATTTTATGCCGGATAATCACTACTAAATACTGTTAAATCTCAGGCTGCATCAACTCAGAAGGAGTATTTTGCATAGCCTGAATAATCAATGTAGATATAATTTAATTATTTGTCCGCTCAGTAACAGACTTTACATTAACAGTAGTTTTATGTCAGGCTTGGCTATTGTTTAATTATCGGTATCAGCATGCACACGCGCCAGTTTTTGTCTTTATATGGTTCTATTTTTTTTCTGTTTTCCGGTTACGGGCTTATTCTGAATTCTGCCGGGGTAAAGCCGACTCAAATGGGAGTCAGTAATATTACCATCGGTGTGCTGAATGCTGCCTTTTTTATTGGTGGTACGATTTCTGCTATTGTTTCTCACCGGATTATTTCACGCGTAGGACATATCCGCAGCTTCAGCGTATTTGGTGCATTGTTTGCTATTGCCGCTCTCGCCCATCTGATGGTAGAACAGTTGTGGATGTGGGGGATTTTGCGTGCATTACTGGGTTTTTGTCACTACAGCTTATTAATGGTAGTGGAAAGCTGGTTTACAGCACGCAGCGTTCCTCAGAACCGCGCCAAGATTCTGGCTCTGTACGAAGTAGTATATTACATGTCGTCAGCAACCAGCGTTCTGCTGCTAAGCCTGAATATGACCAGTAATAACATTTTTACACTGGCTGCTATTCTGGTGATTGCCGCCACGTTACCGGTAGGGCTGACCCGTATGCAGCAACCGGAAATTCCTAAACGTGAACGTATCAGTCTGCCGCACGTCTTTTCCATTGTACCACTGGCATGGATTGCCTGTTTTATGGCAGGGATTTTTATTAATGGCTTTTTCACCATGGGCTCGGTATTTATACTGAAACTGGGCTACAGTCTGCCTCAAGTATCTCTGTTTCTGGGTTCTGCAATGATTGGAGGGTTTACCATCCAATTATTTATTGCCTGGCTGTCAAATAAATTCGGGCGCCCGCGTACTATTTTCGGCTGTGCCTGTGTAGCTGCGGTAGCAGCAATCAGTGGCATGCTGTTGTTAGTGGGGTTGCCGGGTAATATCTGGGCTCAGTGCGTGATTGCACTGGCTATCGGTTGTAGCGGCTTTCCGATGTATGCACTGGGGCTGGCACGCGCCAATGATGTTTTACCTGCCAATATGAATACAGTGGAAGTAAATCGCTGTCTGCTGTTTGTTTATGGTTTGGGCTCACTGGTGGCACCACTGATTCTGGGTTCAGTTATGCAGCTGTTCAATCATTTCGGCTTCTATAGTGTATATGCGATTATCGCAACCATTCTGGCGGTATATGCGTACATGCAGCCGGCTGTCCTTGTTTCAGAACGCAGTGTTTATGTACCGGTATCCGGCAATGTTGGACCGATGACCGCCGAGCTTGACCCGCGCAACAATAATGCTACTGACACTCCGTATGATGCCCAAAGTGCAGAACAGCATATTCATGAAACTTTGCAGAATACTGATAATCAGGATCAGCCGGATAAATAACTATTTGCAAAGCAAGCAATGTATCGCATAAACCATACTGCCCGGATCACTGAATTGTTCCGGGCAGAATTATGGTGGTATTAAATCCTGAATTATCTGTATCTGTACTAAGCATTAGTTTTCTGAAAGTGATACAACCATTTGTCGTACCCTAGAAAAATTTGTTTAAACGTTTATTCTTTCAACCATGAAAATTTACGCCGGCCTAAAGCAATAAATGGTTTTTCAATATACTGAAAAGTCAGGGTACAGATAGTTAGTAAAATCAACAATACTGCTGTAGATACTAATGTGTATTGTGTGCGGTTCAAAATTAAATGATGGGAAACTATATATTTATTCATACAGAACCAGCCAATACCATGTAATAAATAAATACTGTAGCTGGCATCACCGAGCCGTATAAAAGCTTTTAGCCGTAACAGCCCGAATAGATTGCCACCGAGCGCAATCAGACCAAACAGCATTGCAAACAGTGGTAAAAAATTAATGTCATAGTTACCATTAGTAATACAAAAAATCAGTACCAGTAATAGCACGATACCGATATCACAGAATTTTTTAGATATCTGTACAGTTTCTGACAATATTCTGGCCAGTGCGCCTATGGCAAAACAGGCAATAAAGTAAGCTTTTTGCTGATTAAATGGGGCAATCAGATAAACGGCAATAAATATTACGATTATTGCCAGAGGCAGTAAACCGGTTTTCGGGCGCAGAATACATATCAGTGGCAGGGAAAAATAAAATGCCCATTCCCAGTATAGCGTCCAATATACACCTGCATTAATCAATCGGGCGTCCTGCATACCGAATAATCCTGGTTTAATGCCAGTAATACCGGCATCAAACCAGTAATACAGATTAAGCAGCATATCACGTGTAATCAGTGTATGTCTTTGAAAATACAGTGCAAGTAATATACAGCAGGCAGAAGATAAACAAAATACCGGTGCAATGCGCAGCAGACGCTTCTGATAAAACTGTATCCACGAAACGGGGCCAGAATACGCAAACAGATAACCTGAAAGCATGAAAAACAATGTAACAGCGAATGCACCAAGACGTAGATTGAGCAGATTATGGACAAATACGGCCGGTGTCCATGGCTGGCCGTGCAAATAATAATAGCTGTAAACATAATGATGCATGGCTACACTGAAAGCTAATATAAAGCGCAGACCATCCAGTCGCTCTATCCGCCGGCTACCGGGATTATCCATAAATGCAAACAGCTTGGTTCGAAATACTGCCCAGCACAGTATTAATAATCCCAGCATCCAGCCAAACATTTGGTATGAAAAAAGCATAAAAATATTAACAATCAGTAGTAAACATAACCTGATATTAATGTTTTTTTACAGTATCTGTGAATCCGGTTTTAAGAATCAGGCCTGCTGTTAGTATACGTCACGCTGATAGCGTTGCTGCTGACGCAGCTCACTCAGATATTCATCAGCATCTTCAGAGCTGAGTTTACCCTGCTCAGTAACAATATCCAGCAGTGCCTGCTCTACGTCACGAGCCATTTTGCCGGCATCGCCGCAAACATAAATATGCGCTCCGCGCTGTAACCATTCCCAGATATCCTGTGCACGCTCCCGCAATTTATGCTGTACATAAACCTTTTCGTTTTCCTGACGGCTCCAGGCAAAATCGTAACGTGTCAGTAAACCGCTTTTGCGGTATTGCAGCCATTCGGCCTGATAAAGAAAATCATCAGTAAATTTCTGATTACCGAAAAACAGCCAGTTTTCACCTGCGTCACCATTGGCATCACGCTGTTGCATGAATGCGCGAAACGGTGCAATACCTGTACCGGCACCAATCATGATAATGGGTGTGTTACCATCTTCAGGTAAGCGGAAACGGTGATTTTCTTCAATAAATACGCGCACTGCCTCACCTTCCGGCAAACGTTCACCGAGAAAACCGGACGCACCTCCTGTATATTGCCGTTCACGCTGAATAAAACGCACCACACCCACGGTCAGATGAACTTCCTCGCCAACCTCATCCTGACTTGAAGCAATTGAATACAGGCGCGGTGTAAGCGGACGAAATAAATCATGTAATGCCTGTGCATCAATTAAATGCGGATAGGCTGCCAGCACACTGACTGGCGCAGTAGTGGCAATAAACTGCTTCAGGGCTGTATTGTCAGCCACAATTTCATCCAGTTCGGCATTTTGTATCTGCCGGGCATAGTTTTGCACCAGAGCAGGTGTATTCTGAGTGATATCCAGCTCATTCTGTAAAGCTTCTCCGATACTTATTTCACGTCCGTCAGCCAGTCGAACCAGTGCATCCCTGTCTACCTGAGTATGCTGCAGAATTTCTTCTACCAGTGTGGCTGCATTCTGATAAAACACGCCCAGAGCATCCCCGGGCTGATAACGGATACCGGAACCGGTTAAATCGATTTCGATGTGTTCGACATCTTTGTTGGCTTCAGGTGTGGTGATCCGCTGGCGCAAACTTAAGGTGGCACTGAATGGTGCTGCTTTGGTAAATACCGCAGTTTGTGCAGCGACTACACTTTGCTGAACCTCATTACTTATACTTGCGCTATTAGTGTTATTCAGCTCACTGATAAGAGCAATAATTTTATCCTGCCATGCTGCGGCACTACTCTGATAGTCGACATCACAGTCAGTCCGTTCAGCAAGGCGCTGCGCACCCAGATGAGCCAGTTGATTATCAAAATCCTTAGCACACTGACAAAATTGCGGATAACTGCTGTCTCCCAGTCCCAGTACCGCAAAGTGAAGCTGATTAAGAGCCGGTGCTTTTTTACCAAACAGATATTTATATAGTGGTAAAGCTTCTTCCGGAGGTTCGCCTTCGCCCTGTGTTGAAGTTACCAGCAAAAGAATATCTTCATTGGAGAGTTGCTTGATTTTATAGTCGCCGCTGGCGATTAAAGCTGCATTAATACCGGCAGCTTCAAGTTTCAGTTGCAGGCTTTCTGCCACACGACGTGCGTTACCGGTTTGTGAAGCGGATAAAACCAGTACTTTGCGTGCTGCAACCGGTTCTGCAACACCGGATACCGGCAACGCTGCCGGAAAAACCGTATTTTGCTGCTGACTGTTTGCCCATGCATAGCCGGACAGCCAGGCAAGTTGTGTTGGTGAAAGGCTGGCAAGCGATTGCAGCAATTCAGGGGAAATGGGTATGCTCATGGCTTGTGCTCGATAAAGTTATGATTAATGTAATTTTCAGACTGCAATAGATAGTCAGCCATACTAGCAAGCACAAAGTTTTTTGAGAAAGAAATGACGCTTATTTAGATAGAAGCAGTAAGAATATATAAAAAGGCAACCCTTCGGATTGCCTTGAATCGGATGGTCTGGCTTGCCTCCAGACTGTCCGGATTAGCGTTTAATACCGATTTCCGGAAAAGATTTACGCATCACTTCATCCAGATGGCTGGCTGAAGCACGCATTAAACCCTGCTCTTTTTCATTCAGCGGAATTTCAATTACCTGACGTATACCATGCCGGTCTAACACTGCCGGTGTACCAATATACATATCATTAACACCATACTGACCGTTCAAATAAGCAGAAACAGGTAAAATGGTATTTTCATCATCCAATAATGCGCGGCAGATACGTGCCAGAGCAGCACCGACACCATAGTAAGTAGCACCTTTAAGGCGAATAATATCGTAAGCGGCATTGACCACACGATCAGCAATAATATCCAGATCTGCTTCGGTAAAGCGCGGGTCACCTTTAATCCATTCTTCTATGGTCAGCCCGCCTACACTCAGGTGAGACCAGGCCGGAAACTCGGTGTCTCCGTGTTCACCCAGAATATATCCGCTTACTGTGCGCGGATCGACATTCAGTAAATACCCTACATATTTACACAAACGGGCGGAATCCAAAGATGTACCGGAACCGATTACCCGTTCTGCCGGAAAACCGGAAATTTTCCATGTAGCATAAGTCAGAATGTCAACCGGATTCGAAGCCACAAGAAAGATACCGTTAAAGCCAGACTCTACTATATGAGTGACAATGCTTTTAATGATATGCAGATTACGATTAACCAAATCCAGACGTGATTCACCGGGTTTTTGAGCAGCACCGGCAGTAATGACTACGATATCAGCATCAGCAGCGTCACTGTAATCACCGGCGTAAATGTTTTTCGGATAAGTAAACAGTAATGCATCAGCAATATCTTTAGCATCACCATGCGCCTTATCCCGGGCAACATCGACGATAACCAGTTCCTGACCGATACCTTGCAGGGTAGCAGCATAGGCAAAAGTGGAACCAACTGCACCGGCGCCGACCAGAACTATTTTCTGGTGATTTTTGGCATTAGTAGGCTGTAACATAAATCAACCTCGTTTCTATGGATAAATACAAAACTATGTGAATTTATGCATAAATTGTAACAGATTACCATATGCCATTTTTTTTATTTATTTATATTCATTATTCATTACAAATTTTGGTATATTAGACCTATAAATATAATTTTATGTATATTTTTTGCCAGTTATATTGATATTTTCGTGAATTTAACATAATTATATTTAATTTTGAATAATATCTTTACGCTGGCAAATTCTATTTTATACCTGACTAAAAACCAAAATATTGATCTTTATTTATAGACTTTATTGATTATTGATATAGTTAGTTATAAAAAGTGGTTTCGAATTACTACTCGTAAGAACTATGTCAAATATTCATTTATTGTATTTATAATCTGCCTTTTTCTCTTAATGTTATCGCCATTCTAAAATAGAATAAATTATGGCCTTGCGAATACCAGGCTAGAGGCATCATAAAATTTTGCATTAAAGGTAAATTGAATAAATATCTATTTTTATGATCAAAGGAAGATTTATTCTTGATATTCGGAATATAAATACGGGTTATTTTAAAGATAAAGATGCTATGTTATCTGTAAGGTAACAATAGCAAATTAAATTAATTTTGAGTCATCTCTTTAACTAATAAAAAAAGCCATATACTATGGTATCAATAAGTTATTTTATTAATAGTGATGTGATGAAAAATTTAATTTGCTATAAAACGTTACCAGTCTGGAATGCACAAACCTTACCGAAACAGTTTCGTGAACAGCATAATACACAAACAGGTACCTGGGCAAAATTAAATATTATTAAAGGTTATGTTAATTTCGATATATTAACCGAACAGGGAGACATCATTTCTGAACATGTTTTCAATACTCAGCAGCAACCACCGTTGATTTTACCTCAGCAATGGCACCGGATAGCTCAGATATCGGATGATTTGCAATGCCAGCTGGCTTTTTATTGTCTGCCGGAAGATTACACTCAGAAAAAATATCAAATGACCAGAACGCACTCTGAAGTACTGGCAGTTAGTCAGTTCTTTTCGGCAGGGAAAGTTTTGGATTTAGGTTGTGGTTCCGGTCGTAACTCACTCTATTTACAGTTACTGGGTTTTGATGTTGATTCCGTTGATAAATCAGAGGTGAGTATTAATAATTTACAAAGCATTATTGCTAATGAACATTTATCCCATATCAACGCATCTGTATATGATATAAATCAGGCTGATTTAACAGGTAATTACGATTTAATTATTTCAACAGTGGTAATGATGTTTCTACAGGCAGACAGAATTCCCGATATTATTCGTAATATGCAAATGATAACAAAACCGGGGGGATATAATTTAATTGTCAGTGCGATGTCCACTGACGATTTCCCTTGTACAGTCGGGTTTTCGTTTACTTTTAAAGAGAATGAATTGCGTAATTATTATCAGGACTGGAATATTCTGAAATACAATGAAGATGTTGGTGAACTGCATAAAACCGATAGTGATGGTAATCGAATAAAACTGCGATTTACCACTTTACTGGCACAAAAAAAGTAATATCTCAGGATGTAGTTTAGTACAATTGAAAACATGCAATGGTTAAATAGAAAATTCAATAATAACTATATTAAGATTAAAAAGCGATAATGCCAGTTTCAGACTAAGTAATACTTATTTGAAAACAGTCAGATCTGTTTCCCTTGAAACCAGCAGAGCATTAGTAAACAATTTACTGAATTAAAAGTAAAAGTATCCAGCTTAATTAAAAAATAACATGATAATGACACCAATTACAACTCTACAGCGTAATAAAATATCCGGCCAATGATAATAATGTGATTAGCTGGTATACAGACATCACTATATTCCCTTGTATTAAAAGCATGCAAACGTACTTCTTCGTAGGGCATTGAATATAGTTTCCTGATGCGATACTGGTGATTTTGTTTAATCAGATATAAATTACCATCAATAATATTGGTGCGGTTTAAATCTACTGCAAAAATAGTACCGTAAGGAATAATAGGTTCCATACTATTATCATTTACCGAAAAGCACACCACCATTTGCGGATTGATTTTTTTACGCTCCAGAAGCTCAGTTCTTAAACTGATTCCTTTACCGTGCTGAATATGCAGTTGGTTTGACTGCACACTGCCGGCCTGTTCTATTGAAGAATAAAATGGAACAAGCGTTTGATCCTGATTTTCTGCAATAATATTTACTTCTGCAGCCAATGTTGTGGTTGTTGCCGGAAAAGGGCTACCACGGCCTTCACGTAACCAGGATAAACTGACACCCAGTATATTGGCCAGTATATCCAGATTTTTCGGTTCGTAATGACCATTCTCCCATTTAAATACGGCAGTTTTAGAAACCCCCATTCTATCAGCCACCTGTTGCTGTGACAGAGCCACATGCTTACGCGCCTGTTTAATCCGATCGCTTAACATCAGTTATCTCCTGACTCAAATACAGAATGATGTTAACGTAAATCGTGTTATGTTTTGTTTATACGAATAATCATTTTTAATATATAAAATATGGAAATTTAGCCAAAAAAAGTTAATATTATTTACCCTATATAAATTTTCCAATAATATTAATATGATAATTCATCATAAACTTTAATTAATATCATATTACATTAACAATTTGACTTTTAAAATTTTCAGTTTAACGTCATTTTTACATATTTTTTACACAAAAGTTTGATATAAATCTTATTGCGACATTGTATGTTTGCATTCAAAGCATCAGATATTTACCTATTAGATATTAAATATATCCGAATTTTGCCGGATAAATAATCTGAAACGACGAATAAATTTAATAAATATTATCTACGAGTTAATATATGACAAAACAATAAAAGCCTGAATATCAGGCTGGTACCAGACAGACAGAATATTAATTCTGTCTGCTTATTTTCAATAGATTAACTATTAATGAATGCTGTTTTAAGCAACAGAAACAATCATACCGGCTGCAACAGTATGGTTGGTGGCTTCATCAATCAGAATAAAGGCTCCGGCAGCGGGATTATCCTCATAAGTAGTTGCTACCACAGGTTTCTGAATACTAAGCTGTACACGGCCAATATCGTTTAGCTGCAGGCTGTCGCTGTCTTCGCGATGGTTCAGGCTTTGTACATCCAGCAGATAATCAACCTGTTTGATTTTGGCGTATACCGTCTGAGTAGTATGCTTGAACCAGTAGCGGCGGGCTGAGTTTAAGGGTTTGCTGTCGAACCAGCACACGGAAGCACTGATGGTTTTCACTGGCTGTAATGCACTGTCTGCTGCCACCAGACTGTCGCCCCGGGAAACATCAACATCATCTGCCAGTACCACAGTCAGCACAGCACCTGACTGTGCCTGCTCCACCTGACCATCAGGCGTATAAATGGCCGCTATGGCACTGGTCTGCCCTGCCGGTTCAATGCGTATACGGTCGCCCACTTTCAGGGTACCTTGTTCCAGACGCCCCTGATAACCGCGAAAATCATCTGCGCTGCTGCCATCCAGCCGGGCAACCCGCTGAACAGGGAATAATGCAGGAGCAGACAGTAACTGGCTGCTGCGGTTGGCAGCGGGCAGGCTTTCCAGCAAAGGCAACAGAGGCTGCCCCTGATACCATGGCATATGCGCACTGGCAGTCACTATATTGTCACCATTCAAAGCTGATATGGGTACGTAGCTGATATTGTGCAAATCCAGAGCAATAGCCAGTTCAGCATAAGCACGCTTAATGGCATTAAATTTATCTTCACTGTAATCCAGTAAATCCAGTTTGTTTACTGCCACAATAATATGCGGCGTACCCAGCAGTTTCAGAATCGCGCTATGGCGGCGGGTTTGCGGCAGTAAGGCTGGTGTATGTTCAGTGTAATCCAGCCGGGTGGCATCTATGAGAATAATGGCTGCATCAGCAGTAGATGCACCTGTAACCATATTGCGTGTGTACTGCTCATGCCCCGGCGTATCAGCAATAATAAATTTACGCGCCGGCGTGGCAAAATAACGATAGGCTACATCTATAGTAATACCCTGCTCACGCTCAGCGGCAAGTCCGTCAGTTAGCTGAGCAAAATCAGGAATGCCGTCGGCGGTACGTTTGTGCTTGCCGTGATACAGCGAAGCAACCTGATCAGCCAGTAAGGACTGACTGTCAAACAGCAGTCGTCCTATCAGCGTGGATTTACCATCATCTACGCTGCCGGCAGTAATAAAACGCAATACAGAATCAGTACTCATCAGTGTCTCACTTTTTAAAGGTTGCCGCCTGTGCCAGCATCTGTTGCAGGCTGTCCCGAGCAGGTTCCAGTTTTCTGAAGCCGTCTTCTGCCATCAAATGGCCGCCATCAGGGATATACTGAATACTGCTATGCAAGGCATGGGCAATATCGTTACTGGCTGCTTCGGGAACATATGGGTCATTAGTTGAAATAATGCTGTGAACCGGCATACTGATTTGCTGCAATACTGCAAAATCCGGCTGACTGGCATCGATATAACCATCCAGTATTTGTAGCTTGGGCAGGTGTGCGGCAAATCCGGCAACCAGAATCAGACCGCCCAGCCGTGCAGGTTTATGCCGGCTGAGAAATTGCAGCAGCGTAATAACGCCAAGACTATGACCAATCAGAAAAGTCTGTTCATCCGGCTGGCCGATAAGCTTATCCAGTGTCTGCTGCCATTGCGCTGCCTGCGGATAATCCGGCTGAGGCATAAGCGGTACGGTTACTTCTGCACCGGTTGGCCGGATCTGTGTAGCCAGCCAGTCGAACCAGTTATCCTGCGGACTGCTCTGAAAACCATGCACAATAAATATTCTGGCCGGTAATACCGTTTGTTTTTCTGTCATCAGAAATAACCTGCTTTCTTACGCTCTTCCATCGCCGCTTCCGATACCTGATCATCCATACGGGTAGCATTACGTTCGGAAATCGTGGTTTGTGCGGTTTCAGCAATAATTTCTGCTGCTGTACTGGCTGTGCTGGCTACCGGACAGGTACAGGAAATATCACCAACAGTCCGGAAACGCACACTGCGCACAATACTGACTTCACCTTCTTTCTTTGGTGTCAGCTCTGTTACCGGTACCAGCATATCGTTGCGCTCAACGACTTCTCGCTGATGTGCATAGTAAATCTCCGGCAAAGCAAGCTGTTCACGCGCGATATATTGCCAGATATCCAGTTCTGTCCAGTTGGAAATCGGAAAAACCCGCATATTTTCACCCGGATGCAGACGTGTATTGTACAAATCCCATAATTCGGGACGCTGGTTTTTCGGATCCCACTGACCAAATTCATCCCGAAAAGAAAAAATCCGTTCTTTAGCCCGGGCTTTTTCCTCATCCCGTCTGGCGCCGCCCATTAATGCATCAAAACCATTGGCTTCAATTGTTTCCAGCAGAGTGACGGCCTGTGCGGCATTCCGTGAATCAGTAGCCCGGCGCAGAGTAACACTGCCGCGGCGAATCGACTCTTCTACGCTGCCGACAACCAGACGTGCACCAAGGCGGCGTACGACTTCATCACGAAAAGCAATAACTTCCGGATAGTTGTGTCCGGTATCTATATGCACCAGTGTCAATGGCAGTTGCAGGCTGTGCCCCGGAATCTGAAAAGCCTTTACAGCCAGAGACAGCAGCACCACTGAATCCTTGCCGCCGGAAAACAGTAATGCCGGATTGCGTGCTTCGGCCACTACTTCGCGGATAATGTAAATAGATTCAGCTTCCAGCCAGTCCAGATGTTTGTCTTGAATACTCATGATATTCCCGTTACGGGCACAGACCATTCTGTCTGCAACCCTGAGTTGATTTCAGCTTATTTATGTAAACCACATTCTTTACTGTCCTGACTTTCCCACCACCAGCGTCCGGCACGAATGTCTTCGCCTGCTTTTACAGGGCGGGTGCAGGGCTCACAGCCAATACTGGGATAACCTTGCTGATAAAGGGCATTAACCGGTAACTGCTGCTGCCGGGCATATGCCCATATTTCAGTTTCCAGCCATTCAGCCAGAGGATTATATTTAGCCATGCCGTGCACCTGATCCTGCTCTGCCAGAGCCAGAGCCGTACGTGTTGCCGACTGCTCACGCCTTTGTCCGGTTATCCAGGCATCAGCCTGACTCAGAGCACGACCAAGCGGTTCGATTTTGCGGATATGACAGCACTCACGCCTCAGTGCAACACTGTCATAAAAAGCCAGTTTGCCATGAGTGGCGATATATGCATTTACAGCGTGTTCATCTGGCCGGTATTCCGTAATATGAATACCCCAGTGCTGACGCACAGCCCCCAGCAAGCTCAGTGTTTCACTGTTCAATGCACCAGTATTAAGCGTAAATACTTCAATAGGCAGCTGTTCGCGGGCAATCACATCAGTAATGACCATGTCTTCAACCGCCAGACTGGAAGCAAATTTAACATGGTGATGCTGCTGTGCAATCTGCTGCAAGCGTGTTGTCAGCTCGGCCATCAGAGCCGGCAGGCGGCCGGTGGCAGCCGCATCATGCGGAGGAGTCCACAAACGGGGACGCAACATGGTTATCACTATCCTGAATGCACAAATTATTAATGACAGTAATTGTTCAACCGGATTACTGTCTGAATAGCACAAATAGTAACAAGTGCAGCCGGCATGGCGGAAAGAATAAAAATTTCTTTCTTTATAACCAAACTTCCGGTCACTGATGCTGCTGTTACAGATATAACTGCCAACGCTTTGGTTAGAAAAATTGCTTCTTTTTCATCCGGGCACCGGCGCTTATAAGATAGCGTATAAACAACAACGACAAGTCAGCATGAATCACTACCCGATTTTTACCCAACTACACCAGCGTAAGGTATTACTGGTGGGTGGCGGCCACGTAGCCGAACGCAAAGCCGGTGCTTTGTTAGAGGCTGGTGCGCATCTGCTGGTGGTCGCACAGCAGACTACAGCCAGATTTAAAGAATGGTTTGACCGGCAACAGGCTGAGCATATCGGTACCGAATTCAGCCCTGATTTATTAAACGGTATTTTTCTGGTGATTGCCGCAACCAGCGATCATGCGCTTAACCGGCGTATTTTTCAGGCAGCCGAAGCAGCTGCCACTTTCTGCAACTGCGTAGACCAGCCAGATTGCTGCTCATTTATTGTCCCGGCACTGATTGACCGCAATCCGATACAGGTAGCGGTAAGCAGCGGCGGTCATGCACCTGTGCTGGCACGGCTGATTCGTAAGCAAATTGAATTATTACTGCCCTTTTCTATCGGACGGGCAGCGGCGATAGCCGGACGCTGGCGTAAACGAGTCAAAGCCACACTGCACAACATGAGCGAACGCAGGCGTTTCTGGGAATATCTGTTTGAACACAGCCGTTTTAACCAGTATATTGCCCGTGGCAATGAATCAGCAGCAGAAACACTGCTGCAACAACAACTGACACAGCATCAGCCTTTGCCACAGGGCGAAGTTACTCTGGTCGGAGCCGGCCCGGGCGATGCCGGCCTGCTGACCCTGCATGCTTTACAGGCGATACAGACAGCAGATGTGGTGTTATATGATGCACTGGTTTCAGCAGAAGTACTGGATCTGGTCAGGCGTGATGCATTAAAAATCAGTGTAGGCAAACGTTGCGGACACCATCAGGTACAGCAACAGCAAACCAATGAATTACTGGTACAGTGGGCGCAGCAGGGAAAACGCGTTGTGCGTCTGAAAGGCGGTGATCCGTTTATATTCGGTCGTGGCGGAGAAGAATGTGCCATATTGCAGGCTGCTGAGATTCCGTTTCGGATTATTCCGGGTATCAGTGCCGGTCTGGGAGCAACTGCCTATGCCGGTATTCCGCTAACCCATCGTGATTATGCTCAGAGTGTATTATTTATTACCGGCCATCAGCAGCTGGCCGACCAGCCTTATGGCTGGCAGACACTCGCCCGTAACCGGCAGACACTGGTTATTTACATGGGTACGCTGAAAGCGGCTGAAATCAGCAGACAACTCATTAACCACGGACGTGCTGCCGATACACCGGTTGCGATTATCTCTCATGGTACAATGTCCAGCCAGAGTGTCTTAACCGGCAGACTGCATCAGCTGGCCGATCTGGCTCAACAGGCTGATACACCAGCTCTGATGGTTATCGGTGAAGTAGTACAGTTACGGGAGCAACTGGCATGGTTTAAACAGACGGATAACCAATCTGTTGCCAGTGAAGCTGCTGCATAGAAATTAATCATTTCTCCGGCTGAAAAAACAACACGTTCGCAAACGTGTTGTTTTTTCATTCAGGCAAGTATCAGTCTGCCTGCGCTGCGGTCTGGGCATAATTAGCCAGACCAACTTCTTCAATCAGGTCTAGCTGTGTTCCCAGCCAGTCCAGATACTCTTCATTTACTGCTTTTTGCTGTTCAAGCAAATCACGGGAGACAAAATCCAGCTGGTTTTCACATACTGCAATGGCATCAGCCAGTGCCACATGTTTTGCCTGTTCTGCCTGCTGGTCACATTGCAGAATTTCGATGATATTTTCGCCAACCAGAATTTTGCCGTATTCCTGTAAATTTGGCAGTCCTTCCAGCAGCAGAATACGTTCAATCAGTGCATCCGCACTTTTCATATCGCGAATCGAATGTTTGTATAATGCCTCACCCAGTTCGGCAAAACCCCAGTTACGTAATATCCGTGCATGTAAAAAATACTGATTGATGGATACCAGCAGCAGACCCAGATTTTTATTTAATGCCTGTAAGGCCAGACGATCACCCTGCATATCTTTCTCCTTACAGCTGGCTTTGCAGATAATTCGGCAAACCCATTATTTCAATCTGGCGCAACTGTTGCTCCAGCCAGTGGGCATGGTCTTCTTCAGTATCTTTCAGCTGTGTCACCAGAAACTGCCGGGTGACATAGTCCTGTTCCTGCTCACACAGCTTAATTGCATCTTTCAGATTCTGGCGTACACAAAGTTCTGTTGCCAGATCATTTTCAAGCATACTAATCACATCAGTACCGACATTAATTGCATCCGGTACCATTTCCGGTTTGCCATTGAGCATCAGAATACGGTGAATAAACTGGTGAGCATGATCGGTTTCTTCCTGCATCTCATGGTCTATACGCTGAAAAAGCTTCATATAGCCCATATCTTCATACATGCGTGAATGCGCAAAATACTGGTCACGTGCGGCCAGCTCTCCTGCCAGTAACCGGTTTAAACAATCCAGTACAACTTTTTTGCCTTCCATGTCTGTTTCCTTTTTACTCAAAACTCTTCTGCTAATTCGTCCAGACAGGCATGCTCAATCACTAAACAGTCGTCAACAAACCGCCCTGACTCATTTGCCGTCATAGCCTGAACGTCATTCATAGAATTTTATTTATTAATTTATCGTTGCCGGTATCATCAGCAGATTAGGCGATGCACTGACATCGCGCAGTCATTTATACGGGGAAAAATATTCTAAAATAATATCTTTACAGTCTTGGGTTGCAGACTATCACTAGCCCGCAACCCGACTCCCCTCTAAATAGTTGTATTAACAAAGCAATAAATTCTGCATAATCATCAATACAACCATTCAGGGTTATCATAACATTAAATTAAATAACTATTTTTAATCTAAATAAAACTAATTTTCATAATAATTTGATAAAATATTCTCAATTTAACAAAATATTAAATAAAAACATAGCTTTATAACAATAATAGTTATCACCATCTATTAAGCTGTTGTAAACAACCTGAAATAGCCATTTAATTTATAAAATATTTATAAAATTTAACTTATTTTCACTATTTATTTTTATTTTTACAGCTACATACCCATAATTTTATCAGTTAGTTATCCATGTAAAACATAACTATTCGCATTTATTATCGGAGCAGAATATACCAATAAAATAAATACTGCTTAGTATCAAAATTTATGAAAATAAAATAGTTTACCTGAAAGATAGACAATGTCCGGAACTTCAATATTGAAGCAATTTGTTTAATACAAGGCTAATACAGTCAATTAGTAGTTATTTACAGATACAGGGTAATACACCTGACCAGAATACAAGAATCATACCGGATGACTTTTGAAAATGATGACTATAGTCTGTCAAATAAGTACTGGCTGGTCAGAAGAACGCAGAAAATCCGTCTGTAATTAACAAAAAATCCGTACCGGAATTTAAGTTCTCCGGCTGATAAACAATCAGAGCGGAAAAAATTTCGGTACGGATTAATACAGATTACGGTTTAAAGTACTGGCTTACAGCACAATACCACCAGTTACTCCGTATACCTGTGCTGTCACATAGCTGGATTCTTCAGACATTAAGAAAACATAGGTAGATGCTAGTTCGGCAGGCTGTCCGGCACGACCAAGTACTGATTCACTCTGACCGAATTTCGGAATAGCTTCAGGAGGCTGACCACCGGTAATTTCCAGTGCAGTCCAGATTGGGCCGGGAGCCACAGAATTAACCCGGATACCTTTGGCGGCAACCTGTTTAGCCAACGCCTGAGTAAAAGCCACAATTCCGGCTTTAGTAGTGGCATAGTCGACCAGATTCGGGCTAGGCTGATATGCCTGTACAGAGCTGGTCGTCACAATAGTGGCACCGGCTGGCAAGTGCGGCATAGCAGCCTGAATCACCCAGAACAGGGAAAAAATATTCACTTCAAAAGTCTTTTTCAACTGTTCAGTGCTGATATCACAGAAACGCTCTACCGCAGTCTGTTTACCAGCCACTAAAGTCAGACCATCAAGGCCGCCCAGCTCAGTATGAGCTTTTTCAACCAGCTGTTTGCAAAAATGCTCGTCACTCAAATCACCGGGTATGCACACCACCTTACGGCCGGCTTCCTGTGCCAGAGCAGCAACCTGTTTGGCATCCTCTTCTTCAGCTGGCAAATAATTAATGGCCAGATCGGCACCTTCGCGTGCATAAGCGATAGCAGCAGCACGACCAATACCTGAATCGGCACCAGTTACCAGAATTTTACGGCCGTGCAAACGACCATGACCTTCATAGCTTCTTTCACCGCAATCCGGCACCGGATCCATTCTGCTCTGCAAGCCCGGTGCAGGCTGATGCTGTTTAGAAAAATCCTGATGGTAGTACTTGGTTCTTGGATCTTGTAAACCTTCTTGATGCTTCATAATACATCTCCTTGTTTAACAATGCTTTATCCAAAATGGAACAGCTGAACCATCATACGACAGATTAGTACACAACAAAGAAAAGTATCTGTAATTTATGTCAATATTCTAGTTAAAGTTTATTAATCTCAATGGCTTAAAAAAACAATAATCAAACAATGACATCAAGCAGCCATCCGGACAGATTTCAGAACCGGTAAGTATACGAAACACCGGCAATATGCGCATTCGAACGATAATCAGCTTCACCGCGCACATTGCTTGATACATGTGTTCCTTCATCCTGCTGATTCATATGTGTATGCTGAATATGCAGATAAGCATACGATACCGCTACCGTATTCTTTTTATCCACATCATACTTAAATCCGGCACCAAACAGCCAGCGGTTACCATCAGGAATAGTAGACAGACGCGAAGAAGCACTGCGTACTGGCGACTGGTCATAATTCACGCCGAAACGCCACTGCAAATGCGGATTCTGCTGATAGGAAGCACCCACGCCAACCGCATAAGTATCACGCCAGTTTGTGGCAATATGAGTGGTATTCGAAGTAGCACCATGTACCGGATCAATTGCCTTATCATTCTCAAATTTAATATCCAGAGCATGCAGACGTGAAGAACGCGTCCAGCTCACATTGCTGAAAACATTCCACTGCGGATTGACCTTCCACATACCGTGTACAGATACTACTTCCGGCGTAGTAATCTGTACCTGTGCACCTTCCAGAGCCTTAAAGCCAAACTGCTCAAACAGCGGAGCATAGTTTTCTGCAAATTTGCCCATAGGTTTCCAGCGCGCAGTACCGTGCAAATGCTGATTAATCTTCGAACGATAGCTCACACCTACCCGGACATCATCATTAATGTCCCATAACCAGCCGGCATTAAAACCATAGCCCCAGTCATTACCCTTGACTGTTGCGCGTGCATCAAATGCGCCCGGAGCTTGCTGATGTAATTCAGACGACGGTCTTCCGGATTGTGCACTGCCCACCGGAGTAAAATCCGCATATTTCTGTACTTCTGCATGCAGGTATTGCGCAATCAGCCCCACACCCAGTGAATGCCTGTCATTAATTTTATAAGCAATCGCCGGGTTAATATTCAGTGCTTTTACATTGGTTTTATTCACGTTATAACGCAATACCGAATCGGAACTGTCATTGGTTCTGGCCGCATACGGAATATATACCCCAAGCCCCATACCCCATCTGTCGTTCAGGCGATGGGAAAAATACAGCTGCGGCACCAGTTGCGCAGTATTGGCAATATTGCCATGCTCAGGTCCCTGTACTGCGGAACCATCTGAAAATACACCTCGTGCATTACTGTATTTAATATCGGGCTTAATCACAAACAGATTAGTCTCTAGCTGGGTGCCATCCAGATGTACCAGTCCGGCAGGATTATTGACAATTGTTGCCGCATCGGCCGCTTCAGCAGCGGCAGCATTCCCGGTTCCAACAGCTGTTACCGACTGTAAGCCCAAATGATATCCGGAAGCATATACAGGAGAAATAACTATCGTCGTACTGATTAAGACCGCACTTATTTTCATCACAACTGGCAAACGTCTTGTCATTGTGTTTATTCTCAAAAGCATAAAATAAAAAAGACCTTATTAAAGGTCAGAAAACAAATAAAAAATTCAGTCAAAAATTAAGAATAAGATAAATTTGAGTGTTTATTCTAACTCAAAAAAGTAAATAATGCCGTTTGATAATCTTTACAATTATTCAACTAGATTAAATTACCCGTATTTAAATTCAATTAATTTTTACTCTTATAGCATATAAAATAAGAATAAAAATCATTATTTTTCAAATAGCTATTTTTTTAACTAAAGAAAATACACTAATTAAAACCAGATAAAAAATATACAAACTAAAAGCATAATAAATTAAATAACAATAAAATTGTTTTATTCAGGCTGAATTTGAAACATATTTGCCTGATATGATTTTCAGTTTGCTTATGCCTGACTGGTCATTATTTCTGGCTGGTAAACCAAACCATAAATAAACACAAAATTGTTGATTACCTGAAAATGAATACCGGATAGTCCGCAGTGCAGCACACCAGCGTTTCATTATTCTGCTGGCAACATTTGCCCGACTTTGCAATCATTAATTATTTTTTATACAGCAGTTTCAGCATTTATAAGCGAAATAATCCGGCTACCAGCCATTTACAGTCGCCTGTAGCAGTGGGTACACTGTCGTATTATTGATTTCGATAGCGAAACAACATGTTTCAACGTTTGAAACGCACCTGGCCACTATTACTGTTATGGCTGGATCTGATTTACAGTTTCATACTGAATATTGTTGCCAGTATTTCAATGGAACAGACACCAGTACCACGCAATAGTTTACCGGTATCACCAGACATTGCCTTTAGCTGGTTACAGGTAATCGCCAACGGCGGTATGGTATTCATTCTCAGCCTGGCTTTTCGTACACTGCTACAGTTAAACCGCGCAGTACAGCAACAGCAGATATGGCCTCTGACATTGCTCAGAACAGCTGCGCTGCTGATTGTACTGGCATTTAGTTTACCTGCATGGTGGCAATGGTCATGGGCATTATGGTCACTTGCACATGGACAGCTGGTTATAGACTGGCATAATCTGCATTACCTCATCGTTTCCATACTGTTACTTTATCCTGCCCCCCTGTGTCTGCGTTTACTCTGGATCCGCAGCCGGCAGCAGCACAGCAAAGCTGACTCCGGCAGCTCTGCTGAATCTGAAAACATCCAGCCACCAGCCTGATTATTCACTACCGTCTTAAGCAAATACTGGCTGCAGACCAAATAGGGTAAAATATGCGCCGGAAATACAGTTGCGGACTTAATTTGCATGAACACACAATCCATTACCGCCTTACTTAACACAATATCCATTCCGGACAGTAACCGTACACTGGGCAGTGAAAAAGCCCTGAGTAATGTTACCGTCGCCAGTGACGGCATTCATCTGGATCTTACTTTTCCCTATCCGGTTGCCCATCTGATTGACGAACTGCAACAGCGTATTGATCAGGCCATTACCACTGAATTCGGTGACACACCATTATTTGTTCAGGTACAACTGGCGATAGGCAAACATAAAGTGCAGCCCGGTGTGCAAACCATTGCCGGCGTCAAAAATATTATTGCGGTTGCCTCAGGTAAAGGCGGTGTGGGCAAATCGACTACCAGTGCTAATCTGGCAATTGCCCTGAGCCGCATGGGTGCCCGTGTCGGCGTCCTTGATGCTGATATTTACGGCCCCAGCCAGCCTACCATGCTCGGTGTCGCCGGCCTTGAACCGCGTCAGCATCAAGATAAACTGATTCCGGTCATGGCTGCCGGTGAAATTCAGGTGATGTCAGTCGGCTTTCTGGTTGATACTGATCAGGCAGTTATCTGGCGCGGCCCCATGGTTAGTCAGGCTTTACAGCAGCTTCTGTTTCAGAGCCAGTGGGATGATGTCGATTATCTGATTATCGACTTACCCCCCGGTACAGGCGATATCCAGCTGACACTGGCACAGAAAATTCCGGTTACCGGTGCGGTTGTAGTGACCACACCGCAGGATATAGCACTGATTGATGCGCGCAAAGCAGTCAATATGTTCCAGAAAGTCAATATTCCCATTTTCGGCGTACTTGAAAACATGTCGGTGCATATCTGCTCTAACTGCGGCCATACCGAATCTATTTTCGGACAGAATGGCGGTAAACAGCTTGCTGATAAACTCGGTGTTCCCCTGCTGGGTCAGCTACCGTTAACAATGGCTGTACGTGAGGCCATGGATAACGGTACCGCCGGCATACTGGCAGAGCAGCAGCCGCAAATAGCCGGCTTGTATGAACAGGCTGCATGGCAACTGGTGCAGGCACTGGCAGATCAGGGCAAAGACTATAGCCGGCGTTTTCCCAAAATTGTGGTCGAATAAACCTGCACAGCCAAATACATTTACCGAACCATGCGATAATATTCACAACGGTTGTGACTGCACAGCCGTTTTAACAGCCTGTCTGCATCCGGCAAAGCCGTCAGACACAGCAAATTGAATTTAACCTGTTGTAACCAATGACACCCTTGGTGATGCCATTTTATGAACACACCGTTTTGGCCGTTACTGGCCTTGCTTGCCGATGGTCTGGCACATGAAGTCCAGACACTGGCAGGCATTCTGAATAAAAAAATACCGCAGCTCAATGCAGCATGGCAGGATATGCCTGCCCATATCCAGAATCTGCTGCGTCAGCGCAATGGTGTCTGGCAGCTAACTAAAACTCTGGCATTAATACCGGAACACATCTTCAATACCAGTGCCCGTCAGTACGGGTTTAATCCGCAGCTGCTGGAGCAGACCACATCGACCAACAGCGTCCTGCTGGAGCAATTGCGCTATGCACCGGTAAATACAGCGCCGCAAATCTGTCTGGCTTATGAGCAGACTGCCGGGCGCGGACGTCAGGGCAAATCATGGCAAAACCGTATCGGTGACTGCCTTATGTTCAGCCTGAGCTGGTCATTTAAGCGGCCTCAGGCAGAGCTTGGCGGTCTGGCGCTGGTAGTAGCGCTGGCTATCGCACAAACTTTACGCGAGCTCGGTGTAGCGGCACAAATTAAATGGCCGAATGATCTGATGCTGGATAAAAACAAACTTGGCGGCATCCTGATTGAAACCATAGCGCAACAGAATCAGACCACTGCTGTTATCGGTATCGGCATCAATTTCAGTCTGCCCGATCAGGTAGGCACAGCCGCAGCTATTCTGTCTCTTCTGCCACATGCACAGGTAACACAGATTTTTCAGGGTATTCTGGCCAAACTGGCACAATATCTGCCTCTGTTTGACCAGACCGGGCTAGAATCGTTTCTTAATGATTATAACCAGCTGCATCGGGATCAGGGACAAATAGTCCATCTCCTGGCCAACGGCAAGACCATTGCCGAAGGTACCGTTAACGGGATTGCAGCATCGGGGGCTTTATTGCTGCAAACTGCCGACGGAGAACGCAGTTTCGTCACCGGTGAAATCAGCCTGCGCCCGGGGACTGCACAGAATCAGGTACAAGCCAATAATAGAAAACGTTACCTGTTGCTGGATGCCGGCAACAGCAAACTCAAATGGGCATGGGTAGAAAACGGCTGCATACTGGGTTATGGCAAAGCAGCCTACTACGACCTGAAGCCCCTGATACAGGACTGGACCAGACAAGGAGCCGGCGTACAGCGCATTATCGGCTGTGCTGTCTGCGGAGAAGCCCGCCAGCAGCAAATCGCCGGTATTCTGCCTGTGACAGTACAGTGGCTGCCTTCCATGCCGGAAGCACTCGGCATCTCCAATCATTACCGCAATCCGGCCGAACATGGTGCCGACCGCTGGTTTAACCTCATTGGCAGCCGGCGCTACAGCCGTCAGGCCTGTGTCGTAGTCAGCTGTGGTACAGCCGTCACAGTAGATGCCCTTACCGACACCAACCATTATCTTGGTGGCAGTATCCTGCCGGGTTTTTATTTAATGAAAGAGGCATTATCCCGACGCACCGCCAATCTTAACCGGCCGCTGGGCAAACCATACGCTTTTGCCACCACCACCCCGAATGCCATGGCCAGCGGCATTATGGACGCAGTCTGCGGGGCTATTGTGCTGATGCATGCGCGCCTGCAACAGAAAATCGGTGCCGGCAAACCTGTCGACATTATTATTACCGGCGGTGGTGCCAATAAAGTGGCTCAGGCACTCCCTAATACATTTGTCTTAGACAACCGCATTGAAATTGTGGATAATTTAGTGATTTACGGTTTACTAAACTGGGTTGAATACGCATGAAATGGCTGTTTGCAATTTTGGTAGCACTCAATATCATTGTTTTCGGCAGCATGATAGCAGGGAAACTGGTACATAGTAATTCTGGTGCACCTGCTGCAGCCAGTGCCGCCAGCCCTGAAACAGAAGCTGTTGCACCAGCCAGTCCGGACATCAGTGTACGGCAGGCAACAGAAACTGAAACTGTTGCCGGCAGCAATACAACAGCGGCTAAAGCTGCCAGCAAAACAGAAACCACTGCTGCGCCCAAAACAACTACTGCCGCTACTACTAATGCTTCCGACAACACTGACAAGCAGCCTGCTGCTCCGGCCAATACCTGTACTGCCACTGTTACCCTGCCGGAAGACGATTTTCATCGTATCAAAGGCCTGCTTACTCACTGGCCGTTTACCACCAGCCGCTTTATAGAACAGGTCAGCGCTCCGGCCAAAACCCGTCAGACAGCTGCTCCTACCCGCTACATGGTTGCCCTCTCTTCCGGTAATGACAGCAGTATACGTGCCCGTCTGCAGGAACAGGGGTTTGACTACGGTGTTAATCAGGGTAAAGTCAGCCTTGGCGTATTTAACCGCCGGGAAGATGCAGAAGGCCTGATGGCGCGTGCCAAAATGCAGGGATTCAGTGACGCCTTTATCACCACATTGGGCGGTAGCAGCGACAGTGACAGCCAGTCATCCGGCAGTTCCGCTACCAGCATTGCCAAAATGCGCGTTGTATTCAGTGGTGTAGACAACTCAGCTATGCAGGACATCAACGCCATTACCGGTCGTTACGGCCGGATGCAGCGTAGTGGTAAATGTCATTAAGCCGGCACCTATCCGCTTAAATATTCATGAGTACCCGTGCAGTTATCCTGAAAAACATATCCGCTAATCTGCTGCTGCAACTGATAACTGCACTGGGCGGATTCATCCTGCCGCCGTTAATTGTTGTAACCTATGGTTCAGCAACCAACGGTATGCTGGCCTCTATCAAACAGTTTATTGCCTACCTGACTTTACTAGAGGCTGGCATCGGTGCAGCTGCCGTCGTAGCCCTTTATCAGGCGCTGACAGCACAGGATAACCAGCTGCGTAACCGTATTCTTGCAGCCGCCCATCACTTTTACCGCATCTCCGGCGGGCTGTTTGCCGTCGCATTACTGATACTGGCTATCCTGTTTGCCTGGCTTACCCACACCGAAATCAGTGCCAGCCTTACCTTTTACATGGTACTGATTATGGGTGCCGTGAATATTCTGGATTTTTTCTTTTTCGGCAGCTACCGTGCCTTACTTACTGCCGACCAGAAAACCTATATCATCTCCGCCATTCAGGCAGGCAGCATCTTCGTTAACATCGTCGTATGCTACTGGCTGATCGGTAACGGCTATAGTATTCTGACTGTTCAGTTTATCTCTACCCTGATACAGGCGAGTAAATTTCTGTTGTACCGTCACTATGTAAAACACCACTATCACAATCTGAACCAGCATTACGACAAACATAACGCGTATAAGCTGCAACAAACATGGGATGCCCTAACCCATCAGCTAACCGGTCTGCTGATATTCAGCTCACCACTGGTACTGATTACTTTTTTCCTGTCCCTGAAAGACGCCAGCATCTACGCCGTTTATGCGTTGATTTTCGGCGCCATCAAAATGGCCTTGCAATCACTGTCACAAGGCATGCAGGCTATTTTCGGTCATAGCCTTACCACAGATATCCAGCGTACCCGTCAGAATTTCTGCCGCTATAATCGTCTCTTTATGTGCTTTCTGGGCTGGGTTTATACATGCACCGGCCTGTTGCTGACGCCCTTTATTCAGCTTTATACCCGTAATATGACCGATGCCAACTACCATCAGCCCGTGCTGGCTGCCCTGTTTTTACTGGTGGGCATTATTGAAAACAGCCGTATTCCGAGTATGACCATGATCATGGCAGCCGGTCGCTACAAAGACACCAAACCACAGGCACTGATCGAAGCTGCTCTGAACATTACCTGCTCAGTATGCTTTATACAGATATGGGGCAGTGCCGGCATTTTACTTGCAGCACTGATATCATTTCTTTACCGCAGCAGTGAAATGGTGCATTACACCAGCAAACACATTCTGTCCCTGCCCTGCACCCGTGCCTATCTGCTGTGGCTGACAGTTTTTGCTACCATCGCCATTATCCTCACTATTGGCTGGCATCCGGTAAATAGTATCAGTGTACATACCTTTATCGATTGGATTAAACTTGGCTTTATTACCGGTCTGAGCACCGCCATACCCTTTGGCACCCTGTTAATTCTGATTTATCGCCGGCCTGCCCAATGATACCCAAACTGATTCACTATTGCTGGTTCGGACCTCAGCCACTGCCTGCCGCCACCCGACAATATATTGCCAGCTGGCGCCAGTTTCTGCCCGATTACCAAATTCAGCTGTGGAACGAACACAATTTTGACTACCAGGCTAACGCTTACACCCGTTCAGCCTATGCTGCCGGAAAATATGCCTTTGTAGCCGATGTCTGCCGTATTCAGGCACTTTATCAGCATGGCGGCATCTATCTGGATACCGATGTACAGATGATTGCCTCATTCGACCCGTTTCTGCACCATCACTGCTTCACCGGTTTCGAACAGGGCATGAATCCCTATACCCGCGAGCTTACCTGTAACCCTCAGGCCGGCGTAATGGGCTGTGAAGCCGGCAGCATTCTTATGCAGGATATCTGGCAACAGTATCAGAATCTTGAATTCAATCCGCAGCAGCTTATTACCATCAACCAGTTATTTAAACAAATATACCAAAAGCACGGAATTATCCTTAACGATCAGCGGCAGGAAATTCCCGGCTATGTCTGCGTTTATCCAAGTGATTACTTCATGGCCAAAAATGCCTATACCCATGAACTGAACCGTACTGCTAATACTGTCTGCATTCATCACTACGACGGTACATGGCTTAATGACAGTAAAGGCATCAACCGGCTCAAACGCAGAATCCTGAACACACTGCGTACTACACTTGGCGCCCGTAACAGCCAGAAACTGATAGCGCTGCTCAAACGGAAAAACCGATGAACACCAGTACTGACAATACCCCGATTGATTTTGTTCTGCCATGGGTAGACAACAGCGATCCGGACTGGCTGGCTGCAAAAAACCACTATCAGCCACAGCATCAGGGACACAGTGACGCGACCAGTAATAACCGTTATCAGGATTTCGGCACCCTGCGTTATGTACTGCGCTCCATTGAAAAAAACTGCCCGTGGTATCACAAAATTTACCTGATAACCGCTGATCAGCAACCGTCATGGCTGAAAACCAGCCATCCAAAAATCGAAATTGTCAGCCACCGGCAACTGTTTATCCGCCCGCAGAATCTGCCAGTATTCAATTCCTCAGCTATCGAAATGAATCTGGTTAACCTTAAAGGCCTGAGTGAACAATTTGTTTATCTTAACGACGACACCGTTATTCTGCGTCCTGTCCCGCGTGAGCGGCTGTTTCAGCACGGGCTGCCGGTAGACTTTCTCTGTCATGGCTGGCTAAAGCGCGGCAGCCTGTTTCGCCGTCTGCGCGGCCGCAACAGCTGGGTAGATGCACTGAATAACAATATTGCCCTGATTAACCGCCTGTATCAGCCGGCCTCACTGAATAAACAGCAATTATTTGCCCATAGCTACAGTCTGCGTGAAAAATTCAGCAATTTCCTGCTCAAATACCTTTACCGCCATTATTTCTGGTTTGCTCACTGGCATCTGCCCCAGCCTTACACCCGCAATACCCTGCAACAGGTTTATCAGCACTTCGAACCGGAAATACTTGCCAGCACCGCAAACCGCTTCCGCGCCGGTAACGACCTCACCATCTACCTCAATCGCTACTGGCAACTGGCCAGCGGTGCATTCATACCCCAAAAACATAACGACGGCTTCGTGCGCAACATCAGCAACATAACCGAACTGAATAACGCTATCCATTATCTGCATCGCCACCCGGAAATCCGTTTTGTCTGCCTCAACGATACCTGCACCAGCAACAACAGTACCGAACTGGCACAACTGCACGCTGCTCAAAGTGCATTTTACGAGCACTACCTGCCCGATCCGGCCTCATTTGAACAAAACAGCCAGCAGCCATCATCACAGTATAAATAGATATAAATGTAAAAAAAACAGCAACTATCTTTGATGTAACAGCATAAACCTGCACCCGTCGTCATCTGAGAGGCACCTGCCTGCATTGTTGCGATATAATAAACAAATCTTGACAAACCATTAGCATAGGCATCCATCACTGCCACAACCATGAAAACGCGCCCTTTTTCCGTTCTGCTTTCCTTATATGCACAGGAACATCCCGACTGGCTCAGCGCCTGTCTGGAAAGCCTGTGCACGCAGAGCATACAGGCCGACGAAATCATCATGGTACTGGATGGTGTTGTAGGTACTGAACTGCATAGCGTACTGAACAGCTATCAGACCCGGCTGCCTCTGAAAATCGTTCCCCTGCCGCAGCATGTCGGTCTCGGACATGCCCTTAATGCCGGACTGGAACACTGCCGGCATGAATGGATCATGCGCATGGATACTGACGACATCTGCGCACCCGGACGGTTTGAATACCAGTGGGCATATATCCTGGAAAACCCCGATATTGCCCTGTTCAGCGGGCAGATAGCCGAATTCAGCACAACCCCGGAACTAAGCGGCACAGTCAGGCAGGTACCTCTTACAGACACTGCCATCCGCCATTATGCTCAGTGGCGCAACCCGATTAATCACATGGCTGCGGCCTACCGCAAAAGTGCGGTACAGGCAGTAGGCGGCTATCAGCATCACCAGTGGATGGAAGATTACAACCTGTGGCTGCGCCTGCTGGCGGCCGGCTATCAGGCAGCAAACCTGCCGGAAACCCTCGTGTATGCCCGTGCCGGTCACAACATGCATGCCCGCCGGCGCGGGCTGCGCTACCTTCGCAGCGAATGGCAGCTGCTGCGTCTTAAACACCGCCTCAAAAGCCAGCCATTGCTGCCGGCACTAAGCTGTTTTGCCCTGCGTGGCAGCAGCCGTCTGCTGCCGACCAGCCTGCTGGGCAACCTCTACCAACATTTGCGCCTGAACAAATAAAAAACAATTATGCGAAGTTTACTGTCCTATAAAAGCCGTCTTTTCTTCGGAACCCTGCTGGTAATGCTACTGCCACTGGCCATCATGGAGCCTATTAAAGGCTTTGCCCAGGGACGTGCTGCTTTCATCACCAGCATAATTCTTGCCGGTATTGCCCATATTTTGACAACCAAATCTTTATCCGTATTCAGTAACTTTCCCGGCAGAAAATCCGCAGTGATTGCTCTGCCGCATGCTTTCTTCTGGTTTTTCGGCATGTGGATGACGGCCAAATTCTTTAACCTGCCCTATACCGTATGGTTTTTATTCATGGCAGGCTGTCTGTCCCTGTTTCTGTGTATTTCTTATATCTATTACCGCAACAAATTCATAACAACCTACGCATACCTGCCCTACGGACGTGCCAGCAACGCCGACCAGCTTCCCAATGTCAACTGGATAAAATTAACCAGCCCCTGCCTGCCTGAGAGCTCTGTCATTAACGGCATTGTTGCCGACCTGCACGAACCTGAGCTCGACAACCACTGGCAGAAATTTCTTGCCCGGCAAACCCTCAATGGCATGCCTGTCTACAATATTCGTCAGGTAGAAGAATTTCTTACCGGACGGGTTAAAATTCATCACCTATATGAAAATGATCTTGGTTCTTTACTGCCTTCACCAACCTATGTATTAATTAAACGCGTATTCGACATCGTTCTTATCCTGCTATCTGCCCCTGTTACCCTGCCGGTAATGCTTATTACTGCCATTGCCATCAAACTTGAAAGCCCGGGTAACATCCTGTTCCGGCAAAACCGTGTAGGACGCAGCGGCAAAGAATTCTGTATTTATAAATTTCGCAGCATGTGCAGCGATTCAGAGAAAAACGGTGCCCGCATGGCGCAACTTGGGGATGCCCGCGTCACCCGTATCGGACACATCATCCGCAAAACCCGCATCGACGAACTGCCGCAGTTCTGGAACATCCTGAAAGGTGACATGAGCCTGATTGGTCCCCGCCCCGAGCAAAAAGTATTTGTCGACCAGTTTATTCAGGAAATTCCCTTTTATGACTACCGCCACATTGTCAAACCCGGTATTTCCGGCTGGGCGCAAGTTACTCAGGGCTACGCTGCCGACACCGAACAAACCCAGATAAAAATCGAACATGATTTTTACTACATCAAACATTTTTCCTTCTCACTCGATATACTCATATTCTTCAAAACCCTCAAAACCATGCTCACCGGCTTCGGCGCACGCTAACCCAGCCATCCCCATACAAAACGCTACCAGTAAAATCTTACCGGTAGCGTTGCAAAACACTAACAAAAACCACATAGCACAACTGCCGATAAACAGAAATCTTTACATTTGACCCAAAGCAATAAAACACATAAAAGATATCAAAGCAGTGATAAATGATTGCTGCATTTATCTCCCCATCCCACGGCTGTACCAGTAACGCTGATTATCTGGCTCTAGAAAAAACTCAAATACCAAAACTTATCAGAATACACCGATAAAAAATAATTAAACGTATTGTAAGTATATAAATACCTTATCGAATAAATGCAGATGACTAATGTTCTGAAAAAAGATAAGCTACAATGAACTATCACAAACCGATGCAATGCTCAGGGAGCCGGCATGACCCTGTTTCTACCCTTGATTTACCTGCTCTGTGGTCTGATCGCCGGCAAATTAACCCGGGATACAAAACCTGTTTTGTCTCTGCTACTGACAAAATTTATTATCCCTGTCGTAATTATCTATAATATAGCGACCAATTTCAGCAATATGGGCGCGGTATTAATTACCACTATTGTCGTTATGAGCATAATGCTGCTTACCGGTAAATTTCTCCGGATCAATCCGGTAAGCACCCTGTGTTTCAGCTATCTGAATATTGGCTGGCTCGGTCTTCCCATAGCAGCCTCGCTCTTTGGTAATCAGGCTGCCGCAATATTTATATCTGCTTATATCGGCAGTTCTATTGTCGGTAACTCACTTGGGGCATGGCTGCTTACCGGCATCCGGTTCAATATCAGAAAACTGATTCAGATGCCTCCCGTCATTGCCCTTATTATTGGCTGCTTACTATTACCGCTGGGTAAACAAATCCGTGAGCTGGATATAATTTATTCCCTCGCCAAATTTCTGATGAGCTTTCTTGGCATGGCTATTCTTGGTATGTGGCTGGCTAAAAGCAGAATTACACTGACCGACATCAGAAACACCATTCAGACCTTCCTGAAAAAAGCTGCGGCTTATTTCTGCATCCTCTCCGCCCTGCTTGGCCTTGCCTGTCTGTGCCGGCAGAACCTTATTCTGGAAAATAGTGCCGCACTTTACTTATTTTGCCTGCTTCCTCCGGCAGCCAATATCATTGTTCTTGAAACCCACTATCTGGGTACCGGTTACTCCGTTAAACCTATTTCCTGTGGTACTTGTATCAGCATTATAGCTATTGGTATCTATGCTATAGGTATTATGGCAATAAAATTAACTAACTAGTTTGAAATTGTTCAACCAACATACTTTCAGCCATTTCTTTTAGTAATTCGATAATATTTCTCTTGTTTATTATCTACACAGAAATCCTGTATTAAACCTTGTTCTTTTAGTGCTAACAACAGACGACTATAATCTTCACAACATTTAATCTTTGGCGTACCACGATTCCATATTTTATTAAATTCGTCTAATTGCATACTCTTTAATGCCTGCCTTCGCTCTGATACATGCATATATTTATAGGGTAAAGCCTGAATAAATAAATCAATTTTTTTATTCTCTCCTAGCTTTTCAGAAATAAACAATTTATTCAAAAGATTATCTGCAATATCTGTTTTTTGTTTTATTACAATCAATTCACAATTTTTAATTGACTGTTCTACGATAAGACTCTGAATATCTTCATCATGTTTATCATAGTCTTTGATTAAATTCACTAAATCATCTTTATTAAAGTTATACTCCAGTACATATGCCATTATCTTAGATGAAAAAGAATATTTAATAACCGAAACTGGTTCGTTAGTATAGTTCAACAAGTTAATTGCATCATCATCACTAAGTTTTAATCCAAGAAGCTGCAGTGCTTCCCCAAAATTAAACAATTCGGTTTCTTCAGATATTAAATTAAGATAGTCTGCAATATGTGTCTGTAGATATTTTAAAGCAATTTCTCCATCGCAATGAGCTCTTATAAATTTCAATGCCTGTGGGCTTCTCTCAATTGAAACAAAATCAATATTATTATTTACCTGTTTGACAATAAGATTCTGAATATCAGCTTCATAACTCTGATAATTATTAATCAGCCCAGTTAAATCATTAGTATCAAAATTATACTCCAGAACATATACCATTACTGCCGGTGAAAAATTTTGCTCACAAATAGATACCGGGTTATCAGTACATTTCAGTAACCTGATAGCACTATCGTCATCAACTGGTTTATTAATCAGGCTTAATGCTTCTTCATAATCAAATAATTCATTATCTTCTTCTATTAAATCAAGATAATCTGTGAGATTTTTTTGGATAAAATATAAAATCGCTTCATTATCATAATTCAATTTAATAAAATCCAGAGTAGATCTACTTTTTTCTTTATATTTATCATAGTTTAAAAAAGTTATTTTATTATCGACTAAAATTTTAAACTTATTTATAGCTATATTTTCAATATCAAATTCTTCATAATGAAAACCTAAAGTTGATAATATTTCTTTGTATTTATAATTAGTTATTTTTTGATTAATGATTATTACATCAAAGAATTCATCTCTTACCTCCTCATCTTCATCTTTAAAATCTAATCGTGTTTCATTACTATTAATAAATTCAATCAAATTTTCATCTACAGATTCATCCGTTTCTTTGATATGCTGGAAATAACAAAGAATATTTTCTTCGTTATAAGCAAGTTTACCCGAACACAATAATTTTTGCCAAAACTCAGTATTCTCAACCTTATCTAAGCTGGTAATAGGGGTTTGTAAATATTTTATATACTCCAGCTTATGCTCCTGAGAAATATCGTCATGATTTAACAAATACAGCACTTCAGTTTCGTTATCAGATATTTTCTGTTTACAATTGGCCAAGATCAGATGCAGGTAAACATCTATATTTTGGGCAATATAAGCAGCCAATGGAGAATCAGGTTTATTTTGAACACAGGTATAATTTCTATGAATAATATCCTGCTCATCTACAATAGAATATTGTGTAGATAACATTAATTTAATATTAGCAAAATTCAGCTTGTATAATGAGTTATTATAAACTTCATTGAACAAGTCTTTATTTGCAGTTTCATATTTGATTTGTGCAAATTTAATTTTAAGAAATAAAAATTGTTTTACTAATTGTTCTACATCAGGAGCTGCTATATTTAAATAATCACTGCTATTAGCAATATAATTACTGAGACAATTATCATATTCATTAATTTTTTTAATAACTTCCTGAGGTAAGCAATATAAAATTTTTAAAGACAAATTCTGGAGTATATAATCTGGAACTAATTGGCTAGATAACGCAATCTTAAAAAAATTTGGTGAATATTCACTTAATAAATTTACAAATTTTTGTAAATTTTCTTCGCTTGATACTGGCCAGAATACATTAATAAATTTTATATTTTCTACCACCGAGAATTGACATAAGATAGCTTTTAGTTTTTCTGCATAGTTTTCTGATTCAGTTAATAGATAATTAACTAAATCAACATTCAATATCTCTGGCTTTGAAAAATAATCTATCTGATGCTGAAGTTTCCCAATAACTAATTCAGGATTATTCAGTTTATATTCATACTCTTTCTTGATTTCATCCATAATACTACGCAAATAAGTTTTATCAGCTATAGTTAAACTATTAGGATAAAAATAAGTCATATAATCAGCATAAGTTTCATCAATATAGCCATTGCGAATTAAATATTTTATTAAAGAAAAGTATGGACTATTTTTTATTTCTAAAGCTTTTTCATTCTTTTCTATATTATTAGAATTACTCGGATATTTATCAAAAATTTGGTCAATATTTGTCTTATTAAGGATATATTTTAATTTTTTACTTGTTAGCCGCACGATTGCATTCTGAATATTTTCTTTTTCTTTGTTTATTAATTCTATGTTTTTTTTATATTCTGATTGACAACGATCAAGTTCAGATTGTTTCCGATTATCTAATTCATTAAGTTTCTCATCGGTTCTTACTAATCCATAATGGTTATATCCTCTTTTAACTTCATCTTGTTCCGCTTTATATCTTGCTTTTATTTCTTCTATAGATTTATGATAATTACCCTCAATATTTTTAATCTCTAAATCACAATCAGTTATATCTGCTGATAATTTATCCTTTTCTTTCTTAATATAAATTGGTTTATTATTAAATATATAAAATACAAACCCCTGATTCATCTGCAATAATGTAAAATCTAAAGGAAATAAATTTTTATAGACAATTATCGCAAACATTTTATTAGCATTGAGTTCAAGTTTATTATTATTTATATTTGAATAATACAAATGAAATTCATTACAGATGTTTTTTAGCAATCTCATATCATCAATATATAACGATATTCGTTCTAAAAAACCATTTTCTATTTTATTTCCATCTATATAGATTTTTAAAATTGTTATTAGTTGATCATAGGAATTTGAACTATCAACTACAGGAACCACAGGAATAATGAAATCAAAAAATTTTGTTCTGTCTTTGGTGCAAAATATATCATCACGTAACAAATAGAAAAACCTTAATATTTTTGTTTCCTTTTTTTGATACTGTTTTAATTGATTATTCGTTAGCTTATTGATTTCCCGTAATCGTTCAAAAATACGCACATTATCAAACCGGTCAATATCCTCAAAGACAATTACATCTACATCAGCATTAGCAAAAAGATAAACAACCTCATTTAAATACTTATCAAAAAAAGAATCACTGGACTCTGTAACAATTTCTATTTCATTGCCCTGAAATTTCAGTTTTCTGAATATATTTTTATACTTCTGAATCTTAATAATATAGTAAAGAAATATTGCAAACAGACCCATACTCCAGATAGCACTGCTCAGAAGAAATATCTTAGTAGTCAACCCAAGTAATAAATCTTTTAAGCCACTATACTCCAGGGACAAAACAAATTCTTTCCATGTTGCAGAAAATATAATATCCAGCATAAAGAGCAAGAAAATAATACTGCTTATTGTAATTGCCAATAAATCTCTTTTACTAGTAATTCTTTTAACAGCAAAATTGCTTTGTGGTATTTGTTCTGCCGAAATCTGATGAATCAGCTGATTCAGAATTTTAGCTTCGAGGATTGATAATTCATTATTTTCATTTTTGGAATTTGCTTCTTTGTCCAAAACTTCAGATAAATGATTATTTTCTGTACGAAAATGAGCCAGTGATATGTGCAGAAATTTTCTAACTGGTTTTCTATTCGTATTTGTAGTTTGAAGATATTTTTCATATGATTCAATCAAACTACTTTTACCTGAACCATATGCACCTGAAATTGCAATATTTCTAACATCATCATGTTGAAAAACATAATCAAAAGCTTTTTTACTTTCCTTTAAATCAACCTCGGTGTAGGGTGTTAACTTTTGATACTCATATTCTGCTTTTTCATTTTGTTCTGACGATGACTTCGACTTATTACTATTAATTTTATTTTTAGCCTTCAACCACCATCCATATATCTTTTTACACCATGATTTATGCTTAACGTCAGACATATTGAATTATTTATACAATTATACATTAATTTATATTTTAACAATTTAATACTGAAAATCAATATACTAAAAGATTATTTTTTACATACAATCTATTTTGACAAAGAATCAATTCCGATATATTTCCAGTTAAGCTATGAAATTTTAAATTTAATATATATCAGTTACCGATTCTAATTCGAAAATTACTAAAAAGTAATTATGTCAAACTGCACAAATAGATTCAATTTCATAGACACAAGTTTCTTGCACGGAATACTTCAACAGTATTTCCGTTCTTAATATCCCTAAGACAGCTGATAGTTATACCGGTTAATAACCGTATCTACTCTAAATTCAATACTATAAACTGACTATCATCCACCCAGTATTTTCAATGTTTTAATTATCTGTATTCTAATTATCATTATTCAGGGGATGATCAAACAACCATGAATTAATCAGAGCTAATGGTTCTCTAATAAGAGAAATATAGTTCCTGTAATTTCTGAAACTTAAAGGTGCAGATAAGCCGGATACATCTTTTATTCCTGATCTTTTAGCTAACATGATAGAACGCAATAAGTGAAAATCATTGGTAACTACCACGGTTTTACCTAATGGTAATACTTTATTCGCATAAACAAACTGCTGAGCAGTACGTGTTGATTTATCTTCAAGATAAACCCTTGAGGCATCAATCCCGTTATCAATTAAATAACCAGCCATAACACTTGCTTCTGTTGCCGGTTCCCCTTCTCCTTGTCCTCCGCAAACAACTACTTTGGTATTAGGGTTATTTTTCAAATAAACCAGAGCTTTATCTAAACGCCCTTTTAAAACAGGATGAGGTACTGCAGGATTACCCATTACCTGAGCACCTAAGATAACCATAGTATCAGCATTGTCTGCTGCTTTTTGCCGGGCGTAGAGATGAATAATGACATTACAGATAATAAAATAAGCTAAAACAATTATTACAAACCAATGAACCAATTTATAAATATTCATAATGCTTTTATTCATAACTATCCGTAAAATAATTGTTAATCAGTTCTATAAATTGAAAACAAATAACGCTATAACGTAAAATATGCCAGGAACTATAGCAACTAATCAGCATTTTATCCACAATAACAGCTACGATTTTATTAGTCATAGTTTTGCAATGAATATCCAAACATAATTCCTGTCTCCTGCTATTAATTGATAACCGCTGATAAAACTACCATGATTATTCAAGAGACAGCTTTTGCTTCAATTGCGCTGCGCAATCTCTGGCCATCTGTTTAAACTCATCAGCTTCAGCTTTTAAAAATAGTTTATCTGTAAATTGTTCAAATTCTTCCAAATTACCTATCAGACTCCCATTGTAAACAAGTTTTATTTCTCCCTGTAAATAAACTGTAAAAATAAAGGCTTTTATTGAATGGCATTTTTTATAAACTATATTTTTTATTTTTTTTATATCCAGTTCAATTGAGCCAAACATTAAATCTTCCGGCAATACACTGATTTTAGTATTCCTGATAGATAACTGCCTTTTTACAAATAAATTTTTTGGTAATTGCTTAATATTAGTGTCTTGCAAGTATAAATCGCCATTTAATTTTAAATTGTCTGGCAATTTTTTAATTGAGGAAGAACTCAGCCAGAGATCTCCTTCTACTTTTAAATCAGAAGGTAATGTTTTAACTCTGGTATTACTCAAAAACAACTCATTTTTTACAAATAAATTTTTTGGAAGCTTCTTAATCTTCGTTCTGAATAAATCTAAAGTTCCATTCACATTTAAATTATCCGGAATTTTTTTAATCTTTGTATTATGTAAGTCTAAATCACCGCCAATATGTAAATTTTTCGGTAATTTTTTTAGTTTTGAAGAACTTAAATTAAGATTACCGGCAACTTTTAAATTCTCAGGCAATGTTTCGATTCTGGTACAGCTCAGATCAAGATATCCGCCAACAGTCAAATTATCCGGCAACTTTTTTATAGGGACATAACGTAAAGTCAGATCACCTTTTAATTCAAGATTATCCGGTAGCTGTTTTATTTCGGTATAACTCAGATATAAACTGTTTTTTACTTCTATATTGGCAGGCAGTTGTTTTATCTTGGCACCATCTAAACCCAGACTTGTGCATTGTACATTTGAATGCTTTAATAATTTTTTGACTTTAATAGCGCGCAATCCCAGATATCCGTTTACAATCAGATTATCCGGCAACTTTTTGATTTTTGTAAAACCCAAATCCAAATAATCGTTAACAGTTAAATTATCTGGTAACTTTCTAATTTTAGAGCCTCCTAAAGCAATGCCACCAGTTACTGTTAAATCTTTTGGTATTTTTTGTATTCTGGTACCGTATAAATCCAACTTACCCCCAACCTTTAAATTTCCAGGTAACTTTTTAATTCGGGTATCACTTAAATCTAAATCACCCATAATGTCAAAATTATCTGGCAATTTTTTTACTTTGGTTCCGCATAAATTTAAATTGCCGCTTACAGATAAATTTTCAGGTAGTTTTTTAATTCTGGTACGGGCAATGTTCAGATCACCCTGTATATTAAGATTATCCGGCAATCTGTCAATTTTCGTATCTGACAAATTTAAAGAGCCAGCTACATCGAATCTTTCCGGTATATAGCAAAAATGCGAATCACTCAAATCCAAATTTCCTTTTACTTTCAGATTATCAGGTAAGGATTTAACAGGTGTTTGTTCTAAATTCAAATCTCCATTTACGGTTAAATTATCTGGTAATGATGCAATTCTGGTACGTAATAAATCTATAGAGCCTTTTACATTTAAATTTTTCGGCCACGCTTTAATCTTAGTTGCGCGCGCACATAAATCACCATTTACGGTTAAATTATCCGGCAATTTTTTTATTGTTGTTAATCGCAAATTGAGATTACCGTTAATAATAAGATTATCCGGTAAATGTTTGATTCTCACTTCAGCCAGATTAAGAGATTCCAATATTGTGATTGAATTATCCCCAATACTGTATTTAATCTGCTGTGTATTTAAATATGTGATAAATTGTTCCATAACTTATTTCTCTGTGTTTTTAGCTTAAGTCACTTAATACAAATCAATTGGATGGAGTTGAATTAAAAACAGTACAAAATATGTTTATGCTATTTTTAATAAATTACTGCCGGCCAAATATATCTGAGTCACGTACTGGCAAATTCAGCATTTTTTGCAGCTGCCAGCCAGTACTTTGTACATTAAGTTAATTAATTCTGATTTTTTTCTGCAATTCCTCTACGCAATCTCTGGCTGCCTGTTTAAGCTTACCTGCCTGCGGGTCAAGAAATCTCTGGTTAACAAATCGCTCATATTCTTTCAGATTACCAATCAGGGATTTATTCTGAAAAATTTTATATTCACCATTCAAATAAGCTGCAAAGATAGTTTTTCTTTTAGCTGTACAATTTTTCCGGTAAGCAATATTTTTAATCTTTTTAAGATCAAGACTTAACCATTTAAGCTCAAGATTTTCCGGCAGATATCTGATTTGAGTTTTTCTCAGGTCGATGCCTTCTTCAAGTTTCAGATTATCGGGTATTTTTTTAATTTTGGTATTATTTAACAGCAGTTTTTTACCGACCTGCAAATTTTTGGGTAACTTGTTAATTCGGCTATAGCTTAACTCCAGGCAATCCTGAACATAAAGTGTATCCGGTAAGTGAGAAATTTTAGTTACATTCATAAATAAATTTTTTATCTGAGTAAAATTTTCAGGTAGTTTTTTTACCTTAGTGCGAGTTAAATTTAACCCATTAACTACATTAAAATGGTTGGGAATTTTTTTAATTTTGGTACCCCACACGTCTAACTCACCTCTCACAGAAAGACTTTTAGGTAATTTTTTAATCAATGTATAATCAACAGATAATTGACCACCAACACGCAGATTTTCAGGCAATTTTTTAATTGTCGCCTCAGACAAACTGAGATTTCCGTTTATACGCATATTATCCGGTAATTTTTTGATTTCGCAGTTATTCAGATACAGATTAGATTTTATTTTTAAATTCTCTGGTATTTTCTTAATTTTATTATTACTCAGATCCAGACTAGAGCAAGTACCTTTAAAATTTTTAAGTAATTTATTGATTTTAGTTGATTTTAATATCAAACAGCCTTTTACTTTTAAATTTTTTGGCAATTTTTTGATTTTTGTTTCTGCTAAATCCAGATCGCCGTTAACTTTAAGATTATTTGGTAATTTTTTAATTTCTGAATACCATAGTTTCAAATTATCTTTTACCTGAATATCCTTTGGTAATTTCCTAATTTTTAGATAACTTAGATTTAAACTACCATCCACTCTCAGGTTTTCAGGTAACTTGGTAATATGAGTACTATTTACATTAAGATCGCCGGTTATATGCAGATTTGCGGGCAAGGTACTGATAGCGCAACTTCCCAAATTAAGACTACCTTTTATACTAAACCTTTCCGGTAATCTGGTAATTCTGGTTGAAGAGACATCTAAATCCCCGGCAACAGTCAAATTTTCTGGCAACTTCACTATATAAGTATTCTGTAAATATAAATTGCCGTCTATCATTAAATTGTCTGGTAGCGACTGAATATAACTAAAGGATAAATCCAGCCCACCGCCTATAATGAGCTTTTCCGGTAATGTAATTATTTTGGTATAAGAGGCATTCAGTTGTCCATGGACCACCAGATTGTCCGGTAATATACTGATTTCTGTACCGGATAGATTCAGATCCCCATAGACAATCAGATTATCCGGTAAATTTCTGATTTTTGTTTCAGAAATATCCAGATTGCCTTTAATAATTAAATTATCAGGTAGCGATTTAAGGCGAGTTTGATAAAAGCACAGATTATCTGGTACCCGGATAATGTCATTTTCAACTGTATATTTAATATTTTTTTGATTTAATATTCTGATAAATTTTTTCATTGATTTAGTATGTTAGCATACTGGTAAAAATTAAGGGAAGGTAACTTAGTTGCATACATTTCCAGAAAGCTGGTATTAATATCATGCAGTTTCAGTATATATTTTCAGTATAAATATCTATTTCTAATTAAAAAATTACAAAGCTGAATAAGTACTTTGACTTTATCCGGTCTGGTTTTATTGTCAGCCAGTATTCAATATATTAAGTTTTATGAGTACTGAGTTTTTTCTGCAATTGCTCTACGCAATCCTTGGCTGCCTGTTTAAGTTTACCAGCCTGCGGATCAATAAATCTCTGGTTAACAAATTGCTCATACTCTTGCAGGGTACCAATCAGGTATTCATTCTGAAAGATTTTGTATTCACCATTCAAATAAGCTGCAAAGATAGTTTTTCTTTTAGCTGTACAATTTTTCCGGTAAGCAATATTTTTAATCTTTTTAAGATCAAGGCTTAACCATTTGAGCTCCAGATTTTCCGGCAAATATCTGATTGAAGTTTTTTTCAGGTTTATACCATGATTAAGTTTCAGGTTATTCGGTAGCTTTTTAATCCGGGTATTACTTAACAACAATGTATTACCAACCTGTAATTTTTTAGGTAATTTTTTAATTCGGCTATTTCTCAGATCCAGATAATCCTCAACATTGAGCTTATCTGGCAAACGGTTAATTTTAGTTTCCTCTATTGCCAGTTTTTTTATCTCGGTAAGATTCTGAGGTAATTTTTTTACTTTAGTCGAAGTTAAATCCAGCCCATTGACTACATTAACATGACTGGGAATTTTTTTAACTCGGCAACCCCATAAATACAGCTCACCTCCTACTGAAAGTTTTTTAGGTAGTTTTTTAATCGGTGCCAGCAAAAGAGATAAATCGCCACCAACACGCAGATTTTCGGGCAATTTTTTAATTTTTGCGTCATTCAGATTCAGATTTCCATTTATATTCATTTTTTTGGGGAATTTTTTGATTTTACAATCATTCAAATACAGATTGGATTGGATTTTTAAATTCTCTGGTATTTTCTTGATTTTATTACAGCACAAATCCAGACTAGTGCATGTTGCCCTAAAATTTTTAAGTAATTGATTGATTATTGTTTTGCGTCCTCCCAATGCTAAACAACCATTTACAATTAAATTATCCGGTAACTTTTTAATTTTTGTTCCTGACAAACCCAGATTACCGTTCACCGTCAGATTATCCGGTAATTTTCTGATTTCTGTAAAACTTAAGTCCAGATTAGCTTTAACCTGAATATCCTTTGGTAATTTCTTAATTTTGGAAGATCCCAGAATCAGACTACCATCTACTTTCAGATTTTCAGGTAACTTTGTGATAGGGGTATAACCCAAATCAAGATCGCCCGTTATATGCAGATTAGCAGGCAGAGTATTGATACCGCTTTTTTCCAGACAAAGACTGCCTTTTATCGTAAATTTTTCCGGTAATCGGGTTATTCTGGTTGAAGAGGCATCCAGATCCCCGGTAATAACTAAATTTTCCGGTAATTCCAGTATACAACTATTCTGTAAATATAAATTACCGTTTATTGTCAGATTTTCTGGAAGCAACTGAATATTGCTAGAGGATAAATTCAGCGCACCACCAACGATTAGCTTTTCCGGTAAAACTTGTATTGCGGTACGAGAGGCGATAAATTTGCCCTGAACCACCAAATTTTCCGGTAACACTCTGATTTGTGTACCGGATATATTCAGATCCCGGCGAAAAATCATATTTTCCGGCAGTTTACTGATTTTAGTATGGGAGATATCCAAATTACCGCAGACAATCAGGTTATCCGGTAACTGGCTGATTTTTGTTTGGGAGATATCCAGATCACCTTCAATAATTAAATTATCCGGCAGTGATTTAAGTGGATTTTGATAAAAGCACAGATTATCCGCTATGCGGATAATCTCATTTTCAACTGTATAGTTAATATCTTTTTGGTTTAATATTTCGATAAAATTTTTCATTGATTTAGTATGTTAATCATACTGGCAAGGTTTATTAACCATAACTTAACTGTAAATATTCAGATTCAATCTACTTAGAGCAGCATTAACTGATAAATAATTGAAATTATCATTACATACAGTTTCAGTATACATTGTTTTAATGATTTTTTCAGCACATATGTTTTTTAATAAAAATTAATAAAACGAATACAAATATTCTGACCAGAGCCAGAGCTGTTTTTGTGGTTAAAATAAAAGTAATAAAAAATTAAATAAGACTATATTATAAAATTAATCATCTCCAGTAGGGTAAGTAATTTACTAATATATTAATTTATCAGCCCAATCAAACTGTAACCTGAATCGTAATATTCATTAAATTTTGATGAAATACCCATATATTTACTTTATTTGTATTAATATGCAGCTATATTAGCGTTGTTTCGAGTTTTCTTTATTGATGATTTTTTTGTATTGCTCAAATTCTTGCATTAAATTTTCTTTTGGCATTGTCATCAATCTTTTCATATGATCTATTTCCTTCATACATGCTTGTGCTAAGTCTTGATTTTCAAGTATGAGTTGATCACGAAATTCTTTATCCGAATTTTTATAAAATACAGGAATTTGTCTCAAGCTATAGTCAAAGGATTCTTTTTTTCGCTGCTTTGTTTTTTCAAAGAAGTTCAAATTTTCTTGTGATATATAAGTTTTATTAGAAAATATTGTAAACTCTTTATTATTTGATTCAGACCTTTTATATGAGTGTAAAATATATCTTCTAGGTTGATTATCTTTTTCAAAAACTATTCGATAATGAAATTTACAACCATTATCATCCGCATATTTTTGGTCAATATATACCATATCCCCTTTTTGCTTAACCCATTTTCCACGTCGTCCGTCGTAATAACCCTTTTTTGAATACTTTGAAAGTTGTCCCTTAAGTTGTAAAACTTCAAATGTTTTGCCTTTAACATAAGAACCATATATATCTTCAGCATCAGACCAACTTAATTTTGAGTCAGGAATAACTATATGTTCATATTTTTGCCCATCCATGGAGATAGTCATTTCATCAAATAAATCACCTTTTTCTTCATTACTTAATACTTTCTTTTTAATTGGTTTATCATTTGAAAACCAAACACTGGTATTTAAGGCAATATTTCTGGCTAAATAGTCTTTTTTAGTTAACTCTGTTCTACCATAATTAGAAGTAAGGTCAAAAAACTTATCGGTTTTTATTTCAAGATTTAATGGTTCCACGTTCATAAATCTATTTACAGAACCTTTCAATTTATTGATATCGATTTGATTTTTAAAAATCGGTAAATAATAATCTGATCCGTCCCTAAAATAACCAAATTTATGACTTTCTGATAATTGAAAATCTGGATAATAAAGATAAATACCTTTAAGAACATACTTTTGCTTGTTATTCTTAGTAGGTTTAGGAATATCAAAGTTTATAATTTGATTATTTTTATCAACTTTTAAATTTGTCGCAATTGCATATTGATTTATTTTGTTATACACAATATCCTTATTATCAATTCCCAAAATATCCCTTAATGATAAAAATGGTGATGGCCTATTTGTTGTCTTTTTTTTGATGATGGAGCCTGTTTTATCAATTATAGGCTCATAATTTGCTATTATTTTAATATTCTTTTTCGGAAAATTTTGTTTAATATCTTCATTTTCTGCATGAGTTAAATAAGGATTATAAAAATCATCAATTTGTAAACTGACATGTAAAGATTCCTTGGCGTCAGAACTATTTATTAACTGGTTCTCAGCTATACTTACACTTTTGTAGTGTTTAGCACATGAACTTAGTAAAAAAGCCAGCAGCAACGAGGTTATTATAAATATTATTCTTTTCATATACAGTCAACTAATTAAATATTTGATATTATTAAAATAAAAAATATCGGTCTAATAAATTAGAGCAAGAACTTAGTAAAAAAATCATCAACAACGAAGTTATTAAAAATATTATTTTTTTCATATACATCTGCATAATTAAATACTCCATATTATTAAGTAGATGACTAAATACAAAATGCTAATCTAATAATCACAAGCTGATATTTGGTATTCACAATATTTGCATACTATACTGTTAAACTAGTTTAAATACAACATTGATATAAAAATCGGTTAAATAATATAGACCGATCCTGCTATTTACAAATTGCTTAATTTATCCGAAGTGTATAAATAGTGCCGAATCCGGTTTAAAGCTATCTTTAAATTCATCTAATACAACAGACGCAGGCGAGCTATGATCGCCTTGTACCACAATTTCTGTATATCTTTAAAAGCACTAGTGTTGATTTCGCTAGCTAAAATCTAAAAAACTGATTCTGCAGATTTAAATTGAGACAGACATTTTGCCGGTCTTTAAATAAAGGCTGTTTACAATCATAGTTATTTTCACTTTGTGTATCTTTTTCAGAATAATGATGAGTATTAAGAGTTAACCGATAGAAAAATGACTTATCCTTAACTTGCTTATTAACAGCCGCAATATCATGCACAAATATTAATGTCTCAATCTTCCGATTATGAAGAACATTGTTAAAATCAAAAAAGTTATTTTAGTTTTTAAAATGTATATTATTAAATAATAAATATAAACTTTCAATTTATTAATTAGTTATATATTTATCAGTAGCCGGTTTTCAGCAAATATTCAATCTGATTTTTTATCTGCTATATCTGCATAATGGTTTATCTGGTTTTATTTGCCGCTGTATTTCAAGTCATATTTCTATCAGATTTCTGTTTTATCACTCCTGTCCAGTTCAGTTATTGCCGTTTGAACAGAAATAACTTTTGTCAGAGGTACCGGATATTTTTTGTTGTGTCACCTCATCTGTGCGGCTCAGCACTTTACTGTTGTAAAGATACAGCAGATACCGGTTCTTTTTGTATATCTTCTATCCCGCGTTAGCTTAACTATGATTATAAACAAGATATACTTATGGATTTCTGGTTATTTACATACCGGTTATTTGTTGTATTTCGATGAAAAATCATTACGGATAATTTATGGCTATTCTGGTAACAGGTGGTGCCGGCTTTATTGGCTCTCACACAACTGTACAATTACTTAATGCCGGCTACAATGTGATTATTATTGATAATCTGTGTAATGCATCGCCAGTGGTACTCGAGCGTTTAAAACAGATTACCGGTAAAGAGGTAACTTTTTATCAGGGCGATATTCGCGACCGTACGTTGCTGCAACAGGTATTTAAACAGCACAGTATTGAGCATGTGCTGCATTTTGCCGGCTTAAAAGCAGTCGGTGAAAGTGTACGGGAGCCGCTGAAATATTATGATAATAATGTCAGTGGCAGCCTGATTCTGGTTGAAGAAATGGCCAAAGCAGGTATTTTCAATCTGGTTTTCAGTTCCTCAGCTACAGTTTACGGTACACCGGCTTCGGTTCCGATTGATGAAAATGCGGCTACCGGCGGAACCACCAATCCGTACGGAACATCTAAATATATGGTAGAGCGGATGTTAACGGATATACAGGCAGCAGATGCGCGCTGGAGTATGACATTACTGCGTTATTTCAATCCGGTGGGCGCACATGAATCCGGATTAATTGGTGAAGATCCGAATGGCATTCCGAATAATTTATTACCGTATATCTGTCAGGTAGCTGTTGGCAAGCTGACACAGCTATCGGTATTTGGTAACGATTATCCTACTACTGATGGTACCGGTGTCCGTGATTATATCCATGTAATGGATCTGGCGGACGGCCACTTAAGTGCCATGCGCGTTACCAATAATCAGCCCGGTGTACATATTTATAATTTGGGTACAGGGCAGGGTTATTCGGTATTGGAAATCATACATGCGTTTGAACAGGCCAGCGGAAAAAAAATTCCTTATCAGATTGTCCCGCGCCGGGCAGGAGATATTGCTGTGTGCTATGCCAATCCTGAATGCGCAGCCGAACAACTAGGCTGGACAGCTCAGCGCAGTTTGACCAGTATGATGGCTGATGCATGGCACTGGCAACAGCTCAATCCGCAGGGTTACAACAGCCACAATGAAATCTAATTACTGAATATCAGCTTATTATAAACACTTAACCCACTGATATTTCAGTGGGTTAAGTGTTTTCGGTTTTTGAGTTTTGATGCAAAAATTTAACGCTAATCGTTACGCCGCTCCTGAAAGTAGATTTAGATAAAAGATGTTTGAGGTCATTACCGGTTAACTATCTCTAACTAACTGGTGAGTCACATTATAATATAATGAGAATTATTATCAATAACAATTTGGTAATTTTTACAATTTGTTTTTCTGGTCTCTATTCTAACACCTGATCTGCGTATAATAAGTATTCCTGCATTCGCCCGGACAAAGCTTGTTTTCGGTATAATTGCCCACAATTTGCTTTTCTGATTAAATCTTTCTCTGTCTGTGCTTTTGTCACAACTTAATTTTTGACAGCTCATGCCTATCTCTACTCAAACCGCGCAACTTGTTCACCAACAGCTACTGGCCAAAAACGAATTGGCTGTAGCTGATTTTACCCGTGCACTCTCCCTAATGGGAGCACACCATATTGATTATGCTGATATTTACTGCCAGCGCAGTACCTATGAAAGCTGGCATCTGGAAGAAGGCATGGTCAAATCAGGCAGTTTTCAGATTGAGCAGGGCGTCGGTGTTCGTGCGGTAAGTGGTGAAAAAACTGCATTTGCTTACGCCGACAATCTGAATGTGCAGGCATTAACAGATGCAGCACAGGCTGTACGGGCAATTGGGCAGGCCGGTCAGCAGCGCTCAGTGGGACTAACTTCTCTGCCGTCAGTCAAACCGCTGTATGCAATGGCTAATCCGATGCTCAGTCTGGATGCCGGAGAGAAAGTAGCCTTATTACAGCGTGTGGAGACACTGGCAAAAGCTGCTGATCCGCGTATTGTGCAGGTAATGGCCGGGCTAGTATGCGAGCATGAACTGATTTACCTGGCGCGACTTGACGGCCGGATACACACTGATGTCCGCCCGCTTGTCCGTTTATCTGTTACTGTGATTGCCAAACAGGGAGAAAGGCGCGAGCAGGGCAGCAGTGGCGGAGGCGGTCGCTTTGATCTGGGTTATTTTGATGAAGCCATGCTCAAATCATATGTAGATACAGCTGTTGCTCAGGCACTAACCAATCTGGAAGCCCGTCCGGCACCTGCTGGTCAGATGACGGTGGTACTGGGCAGTGGCTGGCCGGGTGTATTGTTACATGAGGCTGTAGGTCATGGTCTGGAGGGTGATTTTAACCGCAAAGGAACCAGTGCATTTGCCGGCCGTCTGGGTGAACGCGTAGCAGCTAAAGGGGTGACTGTTGTTGATCAGGGTAATATTGCCGAACGCCGTGGTTCACTGAATATTGATGATGAGGGCAATGCTACACAGCGTACGGTACTGATTGAAGATGGTATTTTATGCAGCTATTTGCAGGATGAAACCAATGCACGTTTAATGAGTGTCCCCGTGACCGGTAATGGCCGGCGTGAAAATTACGCCTCAGCACCGATGCCGCGCATGACCAATACTTATATGGAAAACGGCCGGCTTAATCCGGAAGAGATTATTGCTTCTGTCGATAAAGGCTTGTATGCGGTTAATTTTGGTGGCGGACAGGTAGATATTACCAGTGGTAAATTTGTATTCAGTGCTTCAGAGGCCTGGTGGGTTGAAAACGGTAAGCTGCAATATCCGGTAAAAGGAGCCACCATTATTGGCAGCGGTCCGGAAGTGTTAAAAAACGTTAGTATGATAGGCAATAACAGTAGTCTGGACAGTGGTGTAGGTATCTGCGGTAAAGACGGGCAAAGCGTGCCGGTAGGTGTGGGACAGCCCACGCTGCGTATTGATGCCGGTCTGACTGTGGGCGGCAGCCAGACATAATTCACCTGAACAGCAAACACCATAACGGAGACAAATTACTGTGTCCGTTATGGTGTTTATTTATGCGGATATATATTTATTTATCGTAAATTACATCTGAATTTCCCGATATTAATATGCATATTCTCTTTGCACTTATTGAAATCAAATCTGCTTTTTTCAGGTATCAGTTATTGATTACAATGATCCGCCAGTGCTGCGCAGCAAATAACCGGAAAACAGCAATCCGGTTGGTATCAGATTTATATTATTATGCTATTGGCATTAATACCAATCTGCATTATAATTTATTACACATTTCATAACACTAATCTGAATCACACTTTCAGGCTGAGCCGTTTCAGCTATAAAAAAATTATGCAGATAAATAATATTTATTTATGTGAATATAGAGTAATATCAGTTAATTATTCTGATACATCACTTTATTATTAACTTTTCTACCCTCATTTATTCAGAAAGTACTCATATGTTTTTTATCAAAAAAAACAAATCCAGACTCAGCCTGAAAAAATTCCTGATAATCAGTTTTTTCTTAAGTTTCAATGTTAATTTGGCCATGGCACAGGATGCTTCAGATGATAGTGCACAACAGGCACGGATACGCATCTTCGGGCAGAATGGCAAACCGACTAATATGAAATACAGTTTTCAGGGACATGAGGTAAAAGAATCAACCGGTGGTACCTTAGGTGGGGCATTTGCTTCATCATTAGGTCTGGCTCGTAACAGCACCATTGGTATACCGGCAACGGCTACTTTGGATACTATGAAACGACATAATCATAATTTGTCTAAGCTGTACTACCGTGAATTCACTATTCCAGCTAATGTACCGATTACCATATCCAATGCCATTATTGGTCTGACCAATGTTAATAATACTCATAACGATGGGAAAATCATTTCCTATCAGCCCTCCTGCCAGAGTAACAAACTTACTTTTGTAGCCGAACCGGGTAAAGATTACGAGGCTATCGCGGCATCTGCATCAGCTCAATGCGGGGTTATTCTGCAAGAAGTGCATCCGGACGGCACAACTACATCACTTATTAAGGGTGATTAAGCGATCTGCTAAAATCGCCAACCAATATAAAAGGCAGTCTGACTGCCTTTTATCAGTTCCGGAATACAACGGGGTAATCATGCTCTGCTCCAGCCTTACAAGCATTTTGCTGAAGGCTGGAAAAATTTTTATTTGCTGATATTAAATCCAACATTATTCAAGTAATTTAATTGTCTGTATCAGTACAACCAATAGAGTATTGTGATATTTTTCTGTTTACTATCAGATTATTGATGAGACCAATATCCAAAATTCTGTCGATTTAACTGCGTATGTTTATCAGCCATATGTTTTGAAAGTTAAAGGTAATGGTTTGAATTGGTATACGCTGCAGATCTTCCGCCAATGTGAATAATATATTTATTGCATTCAGGCTATTTCTGACCAGCTCATATCTGGCCAAATTAGTCCGGAAAAAATCATTAACTTTAAAATAAAAGATTCTTTCTGAACAAATTTTGAGTGTTACAGACACTCAATCATGCATATCTATAACATGCCTCATTTGGAGCTAACCGGCACTTCTCTGAGTGCTGATATCTCTTTATTCAATCCTATTTCGTTTCTGATGATATCTGTCAATTTTTTTGTTCCGGCATTTGTCCGCTTACTTTATACAAAAAAGTGGCTGGATTTGCCGGAATTATTTATCCAGCAAATCCAGCCACTTATTTAATTACTACGGCTTAATTAGATTCTACGGCTGCCTGTACATCACTGTACGGAGCAGCTTTAGTATCAGAATTTGTAGTAGCGCAGGCAGTTAGTAACAGAGCAGCCAGTACGGCACCAATTCCCAATAGCTTTTTCATCATTGTGTCCTTTAACGGTTGGTTTGAAAAACTATTTTCACAATCTAGCTTAACTTCATTAATATAACAATTGTTCCGTGCAAATTTTGCATTTTCCAACTGCATATAATACCCATTTTACGACACTCATCTATTTTAGTATTACTCTGCTACTCATTTACATCAAATTAACTTGACCAAATAAATTAATGACTGGTATGTGACGTTTCCACACCGGTGGTGACCTCTCCGTACACCTGGGTTTGCCCTTTCCCTTTAGCTGCGCCATCGCTGACACAGCCTGTCAACGCCAGCAGGCTGCATAATAAACCTAAAGACAAGAATTTTTTCATTTTTTATAGTCCTTTAATTAGAGGGTTAACTTAATAACTCTTCATGAGTCTAACATAATGCGATGCTGAATATAATAAAAATTTTCGCTCCTTTTCCGTTAACGGGCGGATTTGCTGTACCGGAGAACCCAGATACAGATAACCGCTCGCCAGACGTTTGCGCGGGGGTACCAGACTGCCGGCACCAATCATCACATCATCCTCAATAATCGCATCATCCAGAACAATCGAATTAATCCCCACCAGCACCCGGTTACCAATCGTACAGCCATGCAGATTAACATGATGACCTACAGTAACATCCTCACCAATCACCAATGGTGAGCCATCCGGTTTGGCTGCTGTTTTGTGGCTGACATGCAGCATACAGTGATCCTGAATATTGCTTCTGGCACCAATACGCATACTGTTCACATCTGCGCGAATCACCGCAAACGGCCACACAGATACTTCTTCCTGCAAAATTACATCCCCGATAACCACAGCCATATCATCTATATAACAACTATCGGCAATTTGTGGTTGCGTATCTAAATAAGAACGAATATTGTTTTTCATGTTTTTGACCTTATCCTGTTACATTATGCAATATTATTTATAGCAGAAGATAAGTATAAGCTCCTGCTCTTTCCACCCGATTTACCTGAAAAACCGCAAATTTACAGGTATTTTTCTCTTGAGAATACTATGTCTGAAAATGTTTTGTTGAATCTGGATAGTGAACCCCGTTTCGATGCCATTAAGGCTGCAGATATTGAGCCGGCAATGACCGAAGCTATGCAGCAGGCTGCTGCCGCTATCACCGCCTTGAAAGCTGAGCCTGATGCCAGCTGGAATAACACCGTAGAAGCTTTAACCAGTATTACTGAACGTGTCGGTCGTATCTGGAGTGTTGTTGCCCATCTAAACAGCGTGGCAGATACACCTGAATTACGTGCGGCCTATAATGCACTGATGCCTAAAGTAAGCGAATTCTTTACTGCGATCAGTCAGGATATTGCCTTATATGAGCGCTTTAAAAGCATCAAAGCCAGTGCAGAATATGCACAGTTGAGCCCGGCACAGCAAACCAAACTGAACCATGATTTAAGAGATTTTGTTCTCAGCGGTGCCGAGCTGCCGGAACAGGAACAGGCGGAGTTTGCAGCCTTACAGGCAGAAGGTGCGCAGCTTTCCGCAGCCTTTAGTCAGAATGTTCTGGACGCCACTGATGCATTTGCATTGTATTTTGCTAATGGCGCAGAACTGGCTGGTCAGGAAAATACATCCGGTCAGACCGGCACAGATGCCGATTTTGCACGGGATAGCGAAATCAGCGGATTAACAGAAGAGGCACTGGCCATGTTTGCCGCTGCGGCACAGGCAAAAGGTAAAGCCGGCTATAAAATCGGGCTGCAAATGCCGCATTATCTGGCGGTAATGCAATATGCCCACAATCGCGAACTGCGCCGGCAGCTGTATCATGCCTATTCAACCCGGGCCAGTGAGCTTGGCGAGGCTAAATGGGATAATACCGCCAATATCAACCGGATTCTGCAGATTGCCGCACGCGAAGCTCAGTTACTGGGTTTCCAAAATTATGCAGAATTATCGCTGGCAACCAAAATGGCTGATACACCCCAACAGGTGATGACCTTTCTTCAGGATCTGGCGAGCAGAGCCAAACCTTTTGCTGAAAAAGATCTGGCTGAAGTTAAAACATACGCACGAGAACATCTCGGTCTGGATGATTTACAGCCATGGGATATGACCTATGCCAGCGAAAAGCTGCGTCAGGCTAAATATGCATTCAGCCAGACTGAAGTAAAAAAATATTTTCCGGCTGATCGTGTTCTCGCGGGTCTGTTTGCCCAGATTGATAAATTATATGGCGTTCATTTCATTGAAAAACAGGTACCGGTATGGCATCCTGATGTTCGCTATTATGAGCTTGAACAGGGTGGGGCCATCATCGGTGGCGTTTATATGGATCTGTATGCACGAGCTGGTAAGCGCGGCGGTGCATGGATGAATGATTACCGCGGCCGTCGTCGTTTTATAACAGGCGATCATGCCGGCCAGCTGCAAACACCTATTGCGTATCTGGTGTGCAATTTCACGCCGCCTGTAGCCGGCAATACCGCACGCCTGAGCCACGAAGAAATCCTGACTCTGTTTCACGAAACCGGTCATGGCCTGCATCATCTGCTGACTCAGGTAGATGAACTGGGGGTTTCCGGTATCAATGGCGTGGAATGGGATGCAGTGGAAATGCCCAGCCAGTTTATGGAAAACTTTGTCTGGGAATATGATGTGCTTGCCGGCATGAGCTGCCATCAGGATACCGGCGCGGTACTGCCTGAGGAGCTTTATAAGAAAATGCTGGCTGCAAAAAACTTCCAGAGCGGGCTTTGGATGCTGCGCCAGATGGAGTTTGCTCAGTTTGATATGGAAATCTACAGCCATCCGGGTTGTGACTGGCAGCAAACCTTGCAGGAAGTACGCCGTCGGGTAGCCGTGATGCCTCAGCCAGATTTTAACCGCTTTGCTCATTCTTTCAGCCATATCTTTGCCGGTGGTTATTCTGCCGGTTATTACAGCTATAGCTGGGCAGAAGTGCTTTCTGCGGATATTTATGCTGCTTTTGAAGAAGAAGCGAATGCAGCGGCAACAGGCAAACGCTTCTGGCACGAAGTACTTGCTGTCGGCGGCTCCCGTCCGGCGATGGAATCCTTTAAAGCATTCCGCGGCCGTGAACCGCAAATCGATGCACTGTTACGTCACTGCGGCTTTCATGAGGCTGCCTGAGTTTCAGTAAAGAATAAAAAACGCGATGATTACATCGCGTTTTTTATCGCAATTTCTTGAACTAAAATATAATAACCATTCAGATTAAAAGATAACTTACCGGCATCTGCGTATATCACAGCTAATTATTTTATCGGCGGCTGTTTGTTATTGCCTATAAATGTTATTTTCAAAAAAAGTTTGTATTTAAACTTTATTATGATTAACATTAATCATATCTAATGTCATTTAAAGTTAATATTAATTAATTTAATTGCTGTGCTATGATTCATCAGCAACCGGTAATCATTTACAAAGATGGGGAAAATGAATAATACAAAGCAAAACTACTGGTTTTTAGAGGCAAATAATAACCGGAGTGATATTTTTATTCGTAATAATGAATGGATATATACCGGCAATAATAAGAAGGATATTGAACAAATTCATTTGATAGCTGCCGGCGATCAGGTAGCAATCAAATCCGTCTCTCCTCAGATATCTGATCTGCCTTTCGAAAACAAAGGCTATCCTGTACCGGTAACACAAATTAAAGCCATCGGTACTGTTATTGAAAATCCGGATGATGGTAAATCTCTGAAAGTCAGCTGGCAAAAATCTATTCCTGAAAAAAAATGGTATTTTTACACCAGTCTGAAAACCATCTGGCCGGTAAATAAAGATACCAACTGGCAATCGGAGCAATTGATTAATTTCACCTTTGATGATCAGCCTCAGGCTATTGATCAATTTTGTCAGATGCCTTATTGGCAGGAACGTTTTAATAATACAAATTATGACTCAGATATGAATAATCAAAATCAGCAGAAGCTTAATAATAATGCCAGATGGCAAACAACAGTACATTATTTGATTCAGGAATTATGTGAAAAAAATAATAGTAGTATTTTTACCCGTCAACAATTCCTGCAAGAGTATGAACAACTACTGCAAGAACGATTTCCGAAAAATAACACAATAAAATACAGTATCAGTCGCACTTTTCAAGAGTTACGTGATGAAGATATTTTGATTTTTTTGAATAATAATGGTCAATATAAATTAGCAAGTTATGATTCAGATATATCAAATAAAAATAATATTAGTAGTGAGGAAAATCCAGACCAAAAAAATATAGCCAGAAAACCTTATCTTTTGGATGATTTAATAGAAGAAGGCTGTTTCATCAGCAAAGATGAATTAGAAAGTATTCAGACAAAATTAAAAGAAAAGAAAAATATAATTTTACAAGGACCGCCCGGTACCGGTAAAACCTGGCTGGCAAAACGATTGGCCAGTGTAATCGTTGGCTATCGTAATTCTGACAATATTAAAGCAATCCAGTTTCATCCGAATACATCCTATGAGGATTTCATCCGAGGCTATCGCCCTTCCAGCGACGGCAAACTTGAATTAGTTGACGGCCCTTTTCTTAATATAGCCAATCAGGCAAAAAATGATCCTGACGCAAACTATGTGATTGTTATTGAAGAAATCAATCGCGGAAATCCGGCACAGATTTTTGGAGAAATGTTAACACTGCTCGAAGCCAGTAAACGTAATCCTCAGGAAGCACTGGAGTTAACCTATGGAAATGAAAAAGGCTTTTATATTCCGGATAATCTGTTTGTCATCGGTACCATGAATATTGCCGATCGCTCTCTGGCCATGGTTGACTTTGCATTGCGGCGCCGCTTTGCATTTTTTGATTTAGTACCAAATTTCGGTAATAAGTGGCTGGATTATATGAAAGACAAATCAGGTATTTCAGAGGAAAAATTACAGAAATGGCAAAATTGTATGATTGAACTGAATAAAAAAATTAGCGATGACCAAGCACTTGGTCCTGCATTTACCATTGGACACAGCTACCTGACCACCAGTCAAAGCATAAAAGATGATCAAGCTGATAAATGGTTTACCACTATCGTTAAAACTGAAATTATGCCTTTATTGGAAGAATACTGGTTTCGTGGAACCGAGCAAATTAAGGAAGCCAAGGATATATTATTACAGCAAAACAACTAATTAAAAAATATATATGTCTAATAAGCAAGAAACCAGTACTACAGTAGCCAAGATACCGATTAAAAATATTTGGTTATTGTTACTTTATGCTTCTAATTTATATCGGAGTCTGGGTAAACAGCAACGGATTCAATTGGAAAATAATCCTGAAGATCTGATTAAGCTGGCTGCCAAATTGTATTGTGATGTTACTGAAAAACTCATGCGATCATTATCCTGCGGATATATACAACAGACGCAAATACTGAATCGTGTCAGAGGAAAAATAGATATTCTTGCTACAGTACGACAGCATTTACTGGAAAAAGGCAGAATACAATGTCAGTTTGAGGTTTTAACTATTGATACACCAAAAAACCGCTATATTCATGCAGCCGCTCACACTTTATTGCCTCTGATAGAGGATGAAAAATTAAAAATCCGATGTCAGAAAATTATCAGCCACTTTAATACACTGAAAATAGGCCAGTCAACTCATTATGATTTCAAAGCCGACTATTTTGATCGGTCCGGCACACAGGATAGATATTTACTCACCTTATGCCGTCTTATTTTTAAGATGGCTATTCCTACAGAACAGGCCGGTGTGCAGTCAGCCGAACAAATTAATAAAACTGATACTTGGTTACGGCAATTATTTGAAAAGGCTACAATAGGCTTTGCCCGGGTTAATCTGCCTGCCAGCAGATGGAAAATCAGTTCCGGCAAACAGTTATCCTGGCAGCAGGAGTCTGCAAGTAACCATATAAATAAATTTCTGCCCGATATGCAAACAGATTTAATTATTGAACACACTGCCTGTCAGCATCGTATGATTATCGATACAAAATGTACCTCTATTGTTCGACAATCACGTTCTAAAAAGGATAAGTTTAAAAGTGAACATATTTATCAGCTTTATGCCTACCTGAGAAGTCAGGAAAACACTACTGATGCCCCATCTTGTCATGCAACCGGGATGTTACTGTATCCGGCTATTGATGAGAACATAAATGAACATGTCATTATTCAAAACCACACAATCAGATTTTCTACCATCAATTTACAGGAAGATTCCAAACTAATCAGAAAAAATCTTCTGCGTTTATTAAGTCAGTGTAATTGTATACCTACCAATAATAAATAATTTAGATTATCTACCCTGATTACCTATCCGCCAATCACGTATTTTTTGGATATACCTGAATAAGAGCAGCCAGTTTTTCTACTAATTCTTTCCAGTTACTATCTTTTACCAGTAAAAAACCTTCTTTATTAACCTTTTCACCTTGTTTCAACATTTTTTTCTGATTAATTACCCATGCTCTATAATCAGAAGGAATCTGTACCAAGTCCAGATGTGCTGCTAACACTTCTCTTGACTCAGGATTAACCGGCTTGGCCAGATACCAGGTAAATCTGTCTTCAATACAAACCAGTCTGGTTAAGTCCAACTCTAAAATATAATCACCGCGTGAGTTAAATAAAATAACGTAAAACGGCTGTCCATTATTCCAGGAAGTATAACGAATAGAAGACTGATCAGGAAAAGTTAGTTGCTGATAACAACCATCTACACTGTCTACGGCCTCCTCATCAACTTCTTCTAACTCCGCTTTTTCAAAAAAATCAGCCAGATACTCCATGATATCGAAACCAAACTTCTGATGTTGTTTGAATAAGTTGTTGTTTAATCTAGTTTCATTTTCGGCCATTTGTATCTCCACTTTAATAATTAGCTGCTTTATTAATTTATTTTACTATCAATAAATTTGTATGGTAAGACTAATTGAGTCTTATAGTATTTTTGATGCATTCTGCTCAATGTTCCGGCTGCTATTTCTATAATTATACTTTCTCGAAAACATCAGTTTATACTGAAATAGTAAAAAGCCGTCTATTCATTCTTATAGCCGGCTTTTATCTGACATTTTATTATTCATCCTCAATTAATGCATCTACAAATGCTCGGGCATCAAACGGGCGTAAATCATCAATACCTTCACCTACGCCGATAAAGCGTACCGGAACCGGTCGCTTGGCTGCCAGTGCCGCGAGAATACCGCCTTTGGCTGTACCATCCAGTTTGGAAACAATCAGACCAGTTAATCCGAGCGCATCATCAAAGGCTACAACCTGATTGATGGCATTCTGACCCACATTGGCATCCAGTACCAGCATGACTTCATGCGGAGCATCAGGCAAGGATTTTTGCAGGACGCGTTTTACTTTTTTGATTTCTTCCATCAGATGCAGCTGAGTAGGCAGGCGACCGGCAGTGTCTGCCAGTACCACATCAATACCGCGTGCTTTGGCCGCCTCCAGAGCATCATAACAGACTGCTGCTGAATCGCCGGAAGCCTGAGCAATCACGGTGACATTATTGCGCTCACCCCATTGCTGCAATTGTTCGCGGGCTGCTGCACGAAAGGTATCACCGGCAGCCAGCAGCACGCTTTTACCCTGACTTTGAAAATATTTCGCCAGTTTACCGATACTGGTAGTTTTACCGGCACCGTTCACACCAGCCATCATAATCACAAAGGGCTTTTTATCATCCGGTAAAATCAGTGGCTGATCCAGTGGCAACAGTAATTCATACAGGGCTTCTTTCAGAGCACTGCGCAGCTCATCTCCGTTTTTCAGCCCTTTCAGGGTAACCCGCTGACGCACCTGCGCCAGCAGTTTTTCTGTGGCTTCAATTCCCATATCACTGGTCAGCAATACGGTTTCCAGTTCTTCATACAAATCTTCGTCGATTTTACCGCCGCCAAATACAGAAGCCAGAGATTTGGCCATTTGATTGCGGGATTTGCTCAGCCCCTGTTTTAGTCGTGCAGCCCAGCTCAGTTTAGCCGGTTTTTCTGTCTGCTCACTCACTGTATCCGGCTCAGCAGCTATCACAACTGTGTTTTCACTAGCAACAGGTGTCTGAACGGGTGAGGCAGTATCGTCTGTTACAGCAATGGCTGCCGGTTCATCTACTGCTGTGGGTACAATAATATCTTGTTCCGTTTCGGCCTGTGGTTGAACAGAAGCGGTGTCTGCCTGCTCAGGTTTTTCTGCAACAGGATCACTGATAGCCGGTTCAGGCTGCGGTATTACTTCAGTCTGAACAGAATCATCAGCTATATTCTGTAATTGTTCTGAGTTTTCCTGCTGGTGAGGGGCCGGTACGGGCTGCTCAGCAACTGGCTCAGTATTTTTTTTTCGTTTAAAAAATCCAAACATGGGCTTTCCTGAATACGATATAAGGCCAAAGCTGAATCACAACCGATCTTTGGCATTGGAATAATTGTGCTATTGTAGCTTACAGAGGTTTATTTGATAATGTGCTGCGATACTATTATTTATTTTATTCAGATAGTTTTGCCTTAAAGTACTTCTGTACAGGCTAAAAATCAGACAGAACAAACTGGGCTGGCTGCGTATTGACAGCTCTGAATTTACACCACCACATAATTATGATTAATAACAACAATAGACTGAGAGTTATTAAAAGTTACCAAATTCAAACGTTTACTATATTCTGCATAGGTTTGCCGGGCTGACTGGACAAAAGGTTCGTCAATATAATGCGGCAAAGGATAAAAATCGATGCAGTTTAAACCTGTATAATTGTTCAGTTCCGGAGCCAGGCTGCTGTCATCCATTATTCTATTATATTCTATGTCTGCTGCCAGAATAATTGCACCGGCAGATTCGCCAATATAAACGCAGCCTTCAGCAATTCTTTGAGCAAGCAGCCGGTCAAGATTTTTTCTTTTCAGTTCCTGCAATAAATAAAATGTATTACCGCCGGTTATGCAAATAATTTCTGCTGCCGAAAAAGCAGTATGGCACTGGCGGATATCCGCTGTGGCAATATCCAGTAAATCAAGTTTCAATCCAAGCTGTGTTAATACTGATTTACCTTCATCTATATATTTTGTGTAGCCTTCAACATTACCGGCTGTAGGGATAAACAGAACACGCTTGCTATTAATTTTATTGTTCTGCATAAAATCGGCTAGCTTTTGACCGGTTCCGGCAATATAAGATGTTAAAAAAATCGTTTGCATTGTAGTTTCCAGCCTCTCTGTTTTATATAGTCCGGTCACCGAACTTAATTATTTAGTAATTCAGACCATGTTTCCGGTTGTTCCCAGTTTATCCGATATAATTCAGTCTGATGCCGATTATAGGGCTGATCATAAATCCAGTGTTGCCATTGCGGCACCAGACTGCCGCTTATCTGGGGTTTATCATCAATCAGAATATCGCCGCGCACCCAGGTTTTATCTTTGGCCAGAATTATGCGCTGCATCCAGTCTTCACCCAGATGCTGGCATACCCAGTCAAATTTTTCGGATACACAATAGTGATAATCCTGTATAGGCGAGGTACAAATACGCACATCATGGCCGGCCTCCAGCAGGCGCTTAGCTGCTGAAATACCATGCTGCATAGGCGGTAATGAAGCAAAAAAACCTTTACTGCTATAAATTTGCGCCAGTTGCCGGTGAAATTCGGGAGCCATATCATCACGCAGGTAAAAATGTCTGCGTTCTTTGAGAGGCAGCGCTTGCTGATAGGTTTGCTGCCATAGTTGTCTTACTCCCTGCTCAAAGTCGGCCAGAACACCATCCTGATCAAGCAAAATCAATTTAGATGCCATACAAATTCCCGTGGTGGCGTATATGATTATAAAGCAAATTAATTTATAGCATGTTTTTTAAAGCCAGCCGTACACCTTCACTGACGTCTGTACCTGCCGGTATATTTTTACAGGCAGTACGGGCTTCTTTATCGGTATAGCCTAAAGCAAGCAATGTATTAATAATATCTTCGTTATTGCCGGCTGTATTCTGTGTAAACAAACCGGTAGCATCATCACTGGCGGCGGCAAGTTTGCCACGCAATTCCAGTACCATGCGTTCGGCGGTTTTTTTACCGATGCCTGGTGCAGCTGTCAGGCATTTGATATCTTCAGTAGCAATAGCGGCAGCCAGCTCCTCACTGGTCAGTGCGGATAAAATACCCAGAGCACTTTTGGCTCCGATACCGCTTACCTTTACTAATGCACGGAATGTTTCCCGTTCTTCGCGGGAGCCGAAACCAAATAGCAGATGAGCATCTTCACGCACGACCAGCTGAGTATACAGTGCAGTTTCTTCACCTGCGGCCGGTAAAGTATAAAAGGTTTGCATGGAAACCTGAGCTTCATAGCCTACACCATGAACATCCAGTACCACTACCGGCGGATTTTTTTCCAATATGATTCCGCGTAAACGGCTAATCATGATATTCCCTTCCCAACAGCCAGATATATAAAAGCCCGTGCATCATATCACGGGCTTTTTTCTGAGCCTGAGCAATTTTACAATACAGTCAGCATTGATTTTTTGGCCTCATCGGCACGCTGCTGCTGTTTAAACGGACCCATGCGGACAACATAGCTGTTTTGAACTTTCACAAGCTTAGCCTGCTGTTCGCTTCCTGCACTCTGTAAATGACGTGAAGTGGTTTTCAGATATTTCTGAGCCTGCTCCTTACTGTCAAATTTCTGCAGATCCACGTAAATATTACCACTGGTACCTGCCGGTTGCAGACGCTCTCCGGGCAGAATCTGCTCTACCCGTACCTGAGCAGTACCGGCACGTACAAAACCTAACTGCTGTGCGGCAGCATAGGATACATCCATTACCCGGTTAGCATGAAAGGGACCGCGATCATTAATACGCACAACCACTGTCTTTCCATTGGACAGGTTGGTTACCCGTGCATAACTGGGGATAGGTAAAGTCGGATGGGCGGCTGTCAGCATCTGGCTGTCAAAGCGCTCGCCTGATGAAGTTTTACGGCCATGAAAATTTTTGCCATAGTAGGAAGCTTTACCTACCTGACTGAAACTGGCCACTTTTTGTAGCGGATAATAACGTTTGCCCGCTACCTGATAGCTAAGATTAGCTGTTTTATGCAGATGCTCTGCGGGTACTACTGTAAGATTAGATACTGATTTTTTGGGATGATAAACTGGTGCAGACAAATTACCTGATGGTCCGGCATATGCCGCACTCAATCCAAGTACCATGGCAACACTAATAAATAACAATTTAATTCTGATCAAACCGTATTTCCGTTTCTTTGAGTAAAAGACGCAAAAACCAGACACGCAATTACCATTTGCGGGTAAACAATACATAGTCCGGTAAAGACTGAATTTCTACTAAGACAGCAAAAAACAGTGGCAGCCACTTAAAATGTGGCAGAAGAGGCTGGTGCCTCAATTGGCAAGAACAAACACCGGCTGTGATTAAAACAGCACACTGGCGGGTTCTGAAAATTGCTTACTAACCGGCAAAATCGCCTTGATTGTAACGCAGTTAACAATTGAATCAGTTATTTAACTGGGCGACACTATGCCAAACAGACTTCAGTCTGTCAAAGATTTTTTCATTCCGGATGTGCGAGTGTCCAGACATAAACCTGCGCAACACCTGATTTCTTAAGGGTCTGAGCCAATTCGAAAATTGTTGCGCCGGTGGTCACAACATCATCTATTAACAACAAGTTACGTTTTTTAACTGCGCTATTAAGGCGAAATACACCGCGCACATTATGCAAACGTGCTGATTTTTTTAAAGTTGATTGCGGTGGTCGGTGACAACGCTCTATCCAGTCTGGTGTCACTATTGGCAAGGTATAGTGTCTGGCAACGATTGCAGCCAGTAACTGGCTCTGATTGAAACCACGCTCAAACAGGCGCCTGCGGCTCAGCGGCATAGCCAGTACAGCATCTATTTTTACCTTCTCCAGCCACTGCGGCGGCTGTGCCAGCATCAGTGCTGCCAGCGTATCCAGTAAAGCAAGCTGCCGCTGATGCTTAAATGCACGCAGCATTTGCTGTAATGGTGCGGCATAACGGTAACTGGCATATAAAGTTGTAAAAGGCCATTTCTGGCCGCACTGTTCACACACTCCGGCTGTCAGCCCGCCGGCACGGCAACGCAGACAGATATCAGTATCAGAACGCCGCAAAGCAGCCATATCCTGCCTGCATGACCGGCACAAACCTGAGACATCCGCACAATCGTGGCATAATAAACAGTGCGGTGCGCCGATGCAGGCGTGCCAGAATGAAGTAAGCAATGAAGTTATACTCATGATCACACCTTCGCGAACGTTATTGATACATGGCTGGGGCGCTAACCACCATATATTCGACCCTTTACAGGCATATCTGCCAGCCCCATGGCAACAAAACTGGTATACCCCGGACCTGCCCGGGCATGGTTGTGCACCGTTTAACGGCAATTTCAGTATAGACAGTATTGCAGACCAGCTGGCCGCACAGCTTACGGCTCCCGCTCATCTGCTTGGCTGGTCACTGGGCGGGATGGTGGCACTGACTCTGGCTGCCCGCTATCCGGAGAAAGTAGCCACACTGTGTCTGACTGCCAGTCTGGTCAGACTGCTGGCCGGCAGCGATTATCCGCAAGGGCTGAAACGTACCAGCCTCAATATTATGGCCGATAAATTTCGTGAAGATTATCCCAAATACATGCAGCAGTTTCTACAATTACAGATGCTGTATGCAGACACTTCAGCACAAGCCAGTGTTAACAGCCTGATACCGGCTATCTGTCAGTATGGACCGCCTGCTGCTCTTAACGCGGCTTTGCATGCGTTAGAACAGGCTGATTTACGCCCTTTACTCTCTAGCATAAACTGTCCGGTATTACTGGTTTATGGTGATCGCGATGCCATTACTCCGCCACGTATGGGTGAATACATTCATCAGCGGCTGCCGCAAAGCGAATGGTGCCTCCTGCCACAGGCTGCACATACACCGTTTTTAAGCCATCCTGATCAATTTGCCCGTGCACTGTGCCAATTTTGGGAGCGACACACATGACAACTCTGCCACACAAGCCAGACTGGTTTCTCCATGCACATCTGGCCGCTACGCTGGATGAACGTCTGTGTATTCTGAAACAACCGCCGGAACAGATTATCCTCGCAGCAGCAGACGGTGATGAAAGTTACCGTTTGCTCAGCATGCGTTATCCGCATGCGCATTTTCAGGAGTATGACAGTCGTGAGGCTTATTTACAGGCAGCACAGATTATTCGCAAAGCCAAGCAAAACTGGTGGCAAAAACTCCACAGCAATCTGCCAGCACAAACCGTTTCCGACCGGCTTCCCGGCAACCAGTCTGCTGATATGGTCTGGAGTAACCTTGGTCTGATTCACCAGAATGATCCCGTGGCTGTTATCAAAAACTGGGCCGAAGCTTTAAAACCGGATGGTTTGCTTTTTTTCAGCCATTTTGGTCCGGATACCCTGAAAGAAGTCATGACACTTTGGCGTACAGAGGGTATAGTAGTGAAAACACCGAATCTGATCGATATGCACGATCTTGGGGACATGTTGTTTCAGCACGGTTTTTATGATCCGGTAACAGATATGGATATGCTGACTCTGCAATACACCAATGCAGAGCGCTTTATTGATGACATGCGCACAGCCGGACTATGGCAAAGTCTGCAATTTAACAGTGAAATCGATGCAGTTCGTATTCTGGCTAATGCATGGCAGAGCAATGATATTCAAAATGTTACACTTGAGCTGGTGTACGGACATGGTGTTAAAAAACAGGTACTGCCCGACAATACAGCACCAGTACAATTTTATCCCTCAACTACAATTTAGAATCCGAACATTATTAATATAATATGAAATTCTCGGCATTATTGCGTAATAGCATACTTATTATTACTACATTCGTTACCATCACTGCCTGCAAAAACACCACACCGGTTACCCCTCCTGCTCCGGCCAAACCTCGCGCTGTTATCGGGCTGGCACTTGGTGGCGGAGTTTCTAAAGGCTTTGCGCATATAGGGGTAATTAAAGTCTTACAGGAAAACCATATTCCGGTACGGGTTGTTACCGGTACCAGTGCAGGTGCGCTGGTTGGCAGCATGTATGCTTCCGGCATGAGTCCGGACAGGTTGGAGCTTGAGGCTGAAATACTGAATAAAACCGATTTAGTTGATCCGGTACTGTCTACATCCGGCTTTATCAAAGGACAAAAACTGCAGGATTACATCAACAATAAAGTTCGCAATAAACCGATTCAGCAGTTTCCTATCCGTTTCGGCGCAGTGGCTACTGAATTCGGTACCGGCCGCATGGCTGTTTTCAACAGTGGTAATGCCGGACAGGCAGTACGCGCATCGGCCAGTATCCCCAATGTTTTTCAGCCCACAGTAATCGGCAATAAAAGTTTTGTCGATGGCGGTCTGGTTGCTCCGGTACCGGTCACAGCAGCCAAACAGCTGGGCGCCAATGTAGTTATCGCGGTAGATATATCTGCTAAACCGGCACGTCTGACCAGTCAGGGATTTTTTTCTTATCTTGACCAGAGCCTGAATATCATGAGCGCATCAGCCCTGAACAGCGAACTGAGCAAAGCTCAGGTCGTAATCCGTCCTCAGGTACAGAAACTGGGTACAGTAGGCGGTTTTGACCAGAAAACTCAGGCTATCCGGCTGGGTGAACAGGCTGCCAGAGCAGCCTTACCGCAAATTCGTGCGGCACTGGCGAAATATCAGGTTAACTAAACCATATAAAACAGTGAGCAACCTGTGCAGACTGCCTGTGTGGCAGTCTGCGTTTTTATTCTGGTTAATACTAATTAAAATATTGCAAACTGAATAACTGCTGATTTAATGAATTTTAACCATAGAAAAGATTACTGGCTGATAGCAAAAAAGCTAATCGAATACTATTTCTGAATTTATATAACTCATAAAAAGCACGATGATTACGGGCTTTTTAATTTGTTTAATTACCAAATTCAATCAGAATAGCAGAATAATGAAGCCTGTTTATATCTTAGTAACATTCACTTTTTTATTTCCATGAATTTTCAGGTAAATCAATATTTCTTTGAGCTTGCTCCAGTGCCTCTTGTAATTGCCGGATATTTAACGGAACACAATAAGCAGGCTTAGCCCGCTCAAATCGCCAGCTATCAGACAGCAGGCCGGCATCAACAAAATCATAACCGACCTGATCCAATATTTTAAATACAGTTTGTTTAGCAGTTAAATCATTGCCTGCCACAGGAATGGCTCTTCTGTTTAATTTATCGTTTGGTCTGGCATCTTTAATAACATCTCTTGCCAGAATCGCATTAAAAACTTTAACCACTTTGGATTTCGAAAAATGCTGAGCAACCAATTCACTGGTTGTAATTTCACGCTTATCTAATTGCGGCCAGTGCCCGTCGCGATTGGGATAATAGTTCATGGTATCTAATATTATTTTATTACTCATTGATTCAGCAGGTAGTTGCAGATAATTATTAAATGGAATAGCAATCAGAATAATTTCTGCAAACTCAATAGCTTCCTCCTGGCTTCCAATTTCACAGCCTATGCTGCTGGCCACACTGAACAATGTATTTTTCCCTCTGGAATTACTCACCATCACTTGATAGCCAGCCTGCATAAATAGCTTTGCCCAGGCCTGACCGATAAATCCTGCTCCGATAATGCCAATCTTTTTCATCGTAATATTTCCTTTTCTAAATAGTGCGCTGTATTATCAGTACAAATTAAAAGGCAATAAATACAAATAAAATTGATTGATTAACAACTGAAAGTTGGCAATATGAATTTATTCCGATGTATGCAAGCATTTATTCTGACCGTAAAAACCGGTTCTTTTGCCGCAGCGTCCGTTTCATTAAATACATCACCGCAAATGATTGCTAAATACATAGCATTTTTAGAAAATTATTTAGGATTAAAACTGCTTAACCGAACCACACGATCACAAAATCTGACTGAATTCGGCAAACAATATTACCCGAAATGCTTATCTATTTTAGCGGAAATCCAGGCAACTAAAGTACTTGCACAACAATTCAGTGAAGAGCCAAAAGGCAATTTAAGAATTAGTGCTCCCGTAAGCTATGGTTATTACAATTTAATACCGGTAATCAGCGATTTTATGAAACGCTATCCCAAAGTGGAAGTTGATATTCAATTAAGTGATCGCTATGTAGATTTGGTTCAGGACAATTTTGATGTTGTGTTTCGTATTGGCCAGTTAGCTGATTCAGGTTTAATTGCGCGAAAATTAAAACCCTATCAACTCACTTTTGCTGCTTCTCCCTCTTATCTGGCTCAGCATGGTGTTCCGTCTGTACCAAAAGATTTAGAGAAGCACAATTGTCTTATTTATCAGTATATGAATCCAAATAAAAATGATTACCTTTGGCCATTTATGATAAATGGAAAAAAAGTTAACATTTCTATATCAGGTTCATTACAAAGCAATGAGACTCTGGTATTAGCAAAAGCCGCAATTGAAGGACTGGGTATTACTATGTTGCCCGAATCCATGCTTAGCGATGCCATCAGACAAAATAAGTTACTCCCCATATTACAAGATTTTTTACCACCGGAAAAAGAAGTACATCTGCTTTATACAGCCGACAGACAACGGCCGTCAAAACACAATATTTTTATTGAATTTGTGGTTAATGCTATGTCTTAGTTGCTGCTATCTGTGTTATATCAGCAATATCAAAATGAATATATCTAACTTCACAATTTACAAATTGGTTTTATCGATATTTTAATGATTGATTCATCTGGTATTGCTTTATTGATACTTGTATATCCTCTATATCAGTTAAACCAGAGTTTATATTTACTGCCCTACATTTAAGAAACTTCTTAAGCTAAGATGATTTTTTATAAATGAAACAAAAATAAATAATCATCCAAGAATTTTGCTAACCCGATTTAAATTACTTGATTAGTACTACTTTATGATTACGTATGGTTGTAGAAAAATCGTGTCCTTCTAAACCATGATCTGTAAAAAATAGAAAATCATTTCTTGTTTTATTAGGAAAAAAAATTTCTTGATATAATATCGCCTCTTTACTAAGATATTCAAAATAAGAGCATCTCCATAGTTCTTCTCCCTTTTTATTGTATAAAACGACGAAGTATTTATTACCGCCTAATATTTGCATAATTGAAATTGGTGAAGTGGGCAGATGTTTGTATATATTGGCATAGTACTCACCATCTTCACTTTTTACTGTTGAATTAAGATTAAAATTTCCGTAAAAACTGGATGACGAAAACAGACACAGCCAATAGAAAAAAGCAAATAAACCTATTATTTTTATCCATTTTATACTTTTTTTCATAATCCGTCGCTCCATACTTTTATTATAGACTGGTTTCACCGTTAATGCTGATTATGCTCTTACTGCATTCTTAATTTATTTGATTTGTTATATCAACTGTTTTCCATTCTTCATCATAATATTTAAATGAATTACTATTTTTAGTAGGTAGCACAAAATCAGTTATTAAATGATCGGATTCATAAGCATAATAAGGTGAATGCCAAATTTTCTTACCTTGTTTGTTATATAAAACATAAAAATATCGCTTCCCCTGTATCAATTTATAGACTGCCAGCGGGGTTGTTGGCAGATGCTGATACATATTTATGTAATACTCACGATCCTCACCGTTTATTGTATCGCACAGATTAAAATCACCATAAAAACTGGAGGACGAGAAAAACCACCACCACATCACCATAATTAACACTAATATAATTTTTATAAATACAGCATTTTTGCGTAGTATATTTTTAAAAAATATATGGATATTATGTTTCATTTTATTTCCTATGGTTTTGTTTAATTTTATATTGATATTAATATCATCATAACCATCACTTTTTCTAACAGCTAAATATTTTTCATTACTCCCGGAAGATTTAAACCCAGCATCAATATCTATTCAGGAAACAGCCAAACTGAATAAGCTCCAACTTACTACAAATATTTATCGTATAAAATAAATTTTTGTCATTTGTTATGATATGAAATATGCAAGCAAAAAAGGAGGCTTTTATTATTTAATATTTTATCTCGTTTGATTTTTGAGTTAAATTAACTTAATTCTATCCTGCATCCAAGAATTTTGCTAACCCGGTTTAAATTACTTGATTGGCACTACTTTATGATTACGTATGGTTGTAGAAAAATCGTGTCCGTCTACGCCATGATTTGTCGGGCAAATAAAAGTGTTATTTGTTTTATCAGGAAAAGACATCATAGTAGACAGTGCTTCTTCGCTAATATATTCAAAATAAGATACTCTCCATAGCTCTTCTCCCTTTTTATTGTATAAGACAATGAAATATTTATCACCGCCTAATATTTGCACAATTGAAATTGGTGAAGTGGGCAGATGTTTGTATATATTGGCATAGTACTCACCATCTTCACTTTTTACTGTTGAATCAAGATTAAAATTTCCGTAAAAACTGGATGGCGAAAACAGACATAGCCAATAGAAAAATGCAAAATAACCTATCATTTTTATCCATTTTATGCTTTTTTTCATAATCCGTCGCTCCATACTTTTATTATAGACTGGCTTCCATCTTTAATACTGTTTGTGTTCTATATTACTGTATACTTAATTTATTTTATTGTTATATTAACTGTTTTCCATTCTTTATCATAATATTTGAATGAATTACTTTTTTTAGTCGGTATCGAAAAACTATCTACATTATCGTATAGATAAGCATAATGGGGTGAACGCCAAATTTTTTTACCTTGTTTGTTATATAAAACATAAAAATATCGATCCCCCTGTATCAATTCATAGACCGCCAACGGGGTTGTTGGCAGATGCTCATATACATTTATGTAATACTCACGATCCTCACCGTTTATTGTCTCGCACAGATTAAAATCACCATAAAAACTGGAGGACGAGAAAAACCACCACCACAGCACCATAATTAGTACTAATATATTTTTTTTAAATACAGCATTTTTGCGTAGTATATTTTCAAAAAATATATGGATATTATGTTTCATTTTATTTCCTATGGTTTTATTTGATTTTATATTGATATTAATACCATCATAACCATCACTTTTTCTAAAAAGCTAAATATTTTTCATTACTCCCGGAAGATTTAAACCCGGCATCAATATCTATTCAGGAAACAGCCAAACTGAATAAGCTCCAACTCTGTGGAAATATTTATAAATAAACAATTTACATTCTCATTCAATTTCAGCATAGAATTAAAAATTTCTGATTAAATTTCCTGTAAAAGGTACAGAAAATCAAAACCACCCATAAAATTGAAAAAATCTTTCTAGATTATTCTTTAATGTTTAAATCAATACGCCTGTGGTTTTCTAGAGGAGGAAGCCAGAGAACATCTGAAAAAACCATAAAATCAACACCGGTATTTCTCACTTGCTGCCATCTCCTGAAATCACTATTATAAACTTGCGCAGCCCACTGCATATTCATATTAGCAATGCTTACCCAATCTTGACTTCCTTGATAGCCTACATATAGTAGCATCTGTTTTTTGTTAAGTACTCCATCTTTATGCCAGACACCTAAAAATTCATTACCGAGAAAATCATAGGTATCTTTTATATAAAAACCAATTTGTTTCGTAATAAAGACATTTTTTCCCCCAGATCTATCCTGATACCCCTGAACCGCAAGTTTTAAATTAGCCTTGCCTATTGCACCAAAATAATCATCAATGGTTTCTCCAAAACCCTTTAAATAATCGCCTATCGTAGTTGAATTTACTGAATTAAATGTATCAATTTCCCTAATATCTCTACGATTCGTGAGAATACCATTACTCTTAGCAAGCTGATTTATCAGTTCTTTTTTTCCTTTATAACTTGCCCAATTATTCAATAATATATTAAGCCCCTTCTGCACGGGTTTAAATTGCCTTGCCCATTGCATTTTTACAATAGAATCATTTACATGTTTTGATGGTATATTTATTGCCGGTCCTCTTACATAAAGATGTTTTTCCTTTTCAGTGAAAGCTTTAGCCGGTTTTCCGCTAAACCAGTGCCGCATCAGTTGTGGGGCAACTTTCCAGCCCATTTTATCCATAGCAGCAGGAATCTGGTCTATGGTGAAAATATCTGCATTCAGAGTAGTCTTGGGCGCTGATTTCATAGTGTGGGTTTTTAATTCTGCCATAATTAAATTCCTAACTTAGTTTGAACTAAATAGCTTACTTCTACCTGCTCAGGCTGCGAAGTTTGTACGGTATGCATATGTCCATCGCGGTTTGATTCTCCCGTTACAATACCCGAAGCTGTTTTGATAGCATAAGCCACACCATAAGTATTAACGTTTTCCGGGGTTTTAATATGAAAGCTGCGGGAATACGGCATACTGCTAACAGATTTAGTTAGTCTGTCTTCAATATAGCTGTCAGTTATGGAAGGAATTAAGCGTGCTTTACATGGACAAGTACTGATACTGCTGATTGAACCAGCTAATTTTTTTGATGGATTAAACATATTGCCGACTCCTCCGGTAATACGGTAGGTTCCGCTATGTCTTCCACAGGTAACCCAATCGCCCTCCCATGCGGCAGCGCTACCATGCCATAAGATCATACTGTCACCACTGATAATTTTACCGCCACAAGTCGTACGATCCCCAACTCTTAAAAAATATCCTTTAGCCAACTTTATTTCTCCAAGTAATTAAAAAATTTCATCAGACAAACGTAAATTTAACATTATATTTACTTATAAATAAATTTTACAACAATAATAAACAATTATTATTTTATATTAACTTAATTAAATTAAAATTTGTTATTTAGAACAAACAATAAAGAATAGGTCTTGTCTGATATTGAATAATATGTTTTTTTATCTGCCATCAGTAATATTTAATGCCATATACATAATTATATAAGTATATTTATATGATAAACTGAGCACTTACTCAGATATATTTCAATTTATAAGAACATACAGATAACTGATTATCTTGTTTGATTAAAAGTAAAATTAACTTAATATTATTGGTATATTCTGAAAATCAGGCATACAAAACCGCCCCGGCAAACCGGGGCGGTGTGTTAAGCTAAATCTGAATTATGCAGTTAATTCTGCACGCAGTTTTTTGGTTACATTAACCATAACTTCCAGTGCTGCTTTGGTTTCCGGCCATCCGCGTGTTTTCAGTCCGCAATCCGGATTCACCCACAACCGACGCTGATCAATGACTTTCAGTGCTTTACGCAACAGATGTTCGACTTCGGCTTCAGTAGGCACACGCGGGCTGTGGATATCATATACGCCGGGGCCAATATCATTCGGATAGCTGAATTTAACAAAAGCATCCAGTAATTCCATATCAGAACGGGAAGTTTCAATGGTAATTACATCAGCATCCATGCTGGCAATAGCCGGCAGAATATCATTAAATTCAGAATAGCACATATGTGTATGAATCTGAGTGCTGTCATCCGCATCAGTGGAAGTGAGGCGGAATGATTCACATGCCCAGGCCAGATATTCATCCCATTGCGCACGTTTCAGCGGCAAGGCTTCACGAATGGCCGGTTCATCAATCTGAATAACACGAATACCGGCTTTTTCCAGATCCAGTACTTCGTCGTTCAGTGCCAGCGCAATCTGTTTGCACACCAGACTTAATGGTACATCGTTGCGTACAAAACTCCACTTCATCATGGTTACCGGTCCGGTAAGCATGCCTTTCATCGGACGTTTGGTCAGAGATTGTGCATAAGAAGACCAGGTAACAGTCATGGCTTTCGGGCGTGCCACATCACCAAAAATAATCGGTGGTTTAACACAGCGGGAACCATAGCTCTGTACCCAGCCATACTGAGTAAAGCAGTAACCATCCAGCTGTTCACCAAAGTATTCAACCATATCATTGCGCTCAGCTTCACCATGTACCAGCACATCGATATCCAGCTGTTCCTGCTGCTCAACACAGTAGGCAATGTCTTTTTTCATGGCCGCTTCGTAATCGGCAGCGCTCAGTTCACCCTTTTTAAAGGCGGCGCGTGCCTGACGAATTTCCTGTGTTTGCGGAAACGAACCGATAGTGGTGGTTGGCAGCAAAGGCAGATTCATCCATTGCTGTTGTTTTTCAATCCGTTGTGCAAACGGGCTATGACGCTGGTCGGCATGTTCGCGCAGGCTGGCTACGCGCTGTGCAACTTTATCATTATGAATCAGTTTACTGGTTTTGCGTCCGGCAGCCGCAGCATCAGAAGCGGCAAGAGCTTCCTGTACGGAATCTTTACCGTGTGCCAGTGCCTGTTTGATGATACCCAGTTCCTGTAGTTTCTGGGCAGCAAAGGCAAGCCAGTTTTTGATTTCAGGGTTAAGTTTCTCCTCTACACTTAAATCCTGCGGACTGTGCAACAGTGAGCAACTCGGCGCAATCCATAAATTATTACCCAGCTGAGTAGCTACCGGCGCCAGCAGTTCTATCACTTCACGCAGATTGGCGCGCCATACGTTACGTCCGTCGATCAGACCAACCGACAATACTTTATTTTCCGGCCATGCATTGGCAAATTCAGCCAGTTGCTCAGGTGCCCGCACACAATCAATATGTACGCCGTTAACCGGCAGGTTTTTGAGCAGATTAATATGTTCGGCAACGCTGCCAAAATAGGTGCCGATAATAATACGGGTACCGGTAATCGCCAGCTCCTGATAAGTGGGAGCAAAGGTATCCAGCCACTCACGGGCAATATCTACGGCAAGAATCGGTTCGTCAATCTGTATCCAGTCAACACCGGCATTGGCCAGTTCACGTAACAGTTTCTGATATTCAGGCAGCAGACGCGGCAATAATTCCAGACGATTATGACCGGCATCTTTTTCTTTACCCAGCCACAACAGAGTAAGCGGACCCACCAGTGTAGGTTTAATATCATGTCCGGTGGCTTTGGCTTCTTCTATCTGGGCAATCAGACTGGCTGCATTGGCCTTGAAACTGGTGTTCTGATGCCATTCAGGTACGATATAGTGGTAGTTGGTATCAAACCATTTGGTCATTTCCATTGCTACCTGACTGGCATTACCGCGTGCCAGTTCAAAATACTGAGACAGGGTCAGTTTATCTGCGTCAAAACCAAAACGTGCCGGAATAGCGCCCAGTGCACACAGCGTATCCAGTACGTGGTCGTAATATGAAAAATCACCTACCGGCAGCAGATCGGCACCAGCGGCAATCTGGGTTGCCCAGTTTTTCTGGCGGATATCTGCCGCTGTCTGGCGCAGCTCGGCTTCGCTTTTTGCGCCTTTCCAGAATGCTTCAACGGCAAATTTTAATTCACGCTTGGCACCAACACGCGGATAACCAGACAGATGGAATGTATTCATATTTGTTTCTCCCTATTACGAATGATGGATTTCAATAACGACCAGTGTGCGTGAGTTATGACATTACGACAAGCGATAAATTTTGCAGTTCTGTATGAATTTTTTTAATACTATATTTCAGACTAATGTAATCCAAGAGTATGATATGGTATACAGGTGTCCGGTTTGTAAATAGATAACTGGCTATCAGTAAGGTAATTATTGTTCTATTCATATAAATGATATTTATAAGCAGTCTGGCTGTTTATGAATTTTTTAACTTGAATTTGTAGTTAAAAATACTCATCAAAGGCGGAATACATGGAGTCGATTATTGAACTGCGCCATCTGCGCACTTTGCTGGCTCTGGAAGAAACCGGCAGCGTATCGATGGCGGCAAAAAGGGTTTTTCTGACCCAGTCTGCTCTGTCACACCAGATTCGTGTTCTGGAACATTTCTATGGTACCCCCCTGTTTGAACGTAAATCCAACCCGATTCACTTTACTCCGGTAGGTATGCGGCTGTTACAGCTGGCACGAGAAATCACGCCGCTGGTCACAGTAGCAGAGCTGGATATAGCGCAGATAATTGAAGGTGAGGCAGGGGAGCTGAGGGTAGCGGTAGAGTGCCATACCTGCTTTGACTGGCTGATGCCGGCCATGGATGCTTTCCGGGCGCTGTGGCCTAAAGTAGAGCTGGATATTGTTTCCGGCTTTCAGGCCGATCCGGTTGGGTTATTGCTGACTCACCGTGCTGATCTGGCAATCGTATCCGAATATGCTCCGCAGCCGGGGATTATTTTTCAGCCATTGTTTGCCTATGAAATGGTCGGCATTTGCGCGAAGGATCACCCGCTGGCGGCTAAAAGTGTGTGGCAGGCTCAGGATTTTGAGAATGAAACACTGATCACCTATCCGGTACCGGATGATATGCTGGATTTACTGCGTAAGGTTTTAAAACCGGCCGGGGTACAGCCGGCACGGCGTAACAGTGAACTGACGATAGCCATTATTCAACTGGTTTCCAGCCGGCGCGGCATTGCTGCTTTGCCTTACTGGACGGTTATGCCGTATCTGGAAAAAGGCTATGTAGTAGCACGGCAGATTGGCGATATACCGCTGCAAAGTGAATTGTATGCCGCCATGCGCGAAACAGACAGTAATAAAAGCTATCTGGATAATTTCTGCCAGATTGTGCGCGAACGCAGCTTTGCCGACTTACCCGGACTCAGCCCGCTCAGCACGCCGGACTAGTCTGCAACCGGCAATCTGATTTATTAAAGGAGCAGGGCAGATATTCGGCAAAGCGCTGATATTTTGCTCTGCTCTTGTTTGGTATCGTCAGCCAGAATTTTACGCAACATCCATTGTCCTGCTTAAGCTCAGTTTGTGCAGATGTCAGATAAATCTTCTTGTGCTGCATAAATACCATAAAATAATCCATAAGCATATTTTTCAAAGCGATTTTTCAGGCTTAATCAGCTACAATAAGCACTATGGAAATTTTATCTTCTGCCGGTCTGCTGACCGGTCTTAATAGTGAACAATTAGCCGCCGTTACCTGGCCTGCGCAACCGGCACTGGTACTGGCGGGTGCAGGAAGTGGTAAAACCAGAGTACTGACCACACGTATTGCCTGGTTATTGCAGACTGGTCAGGCCAGTGTACACAGCATTCTGGCCGTTACCTTTACCAATAAGGCGGCTAAAGAAATGCAATTGCGCCTGAGCACGCTGTTACCGGTTTCGGTACGGGCGATGTGGCTGGGGACATTTCACGGGCTGTGCCATCGGTTTTTACGACTGCACCATCAGGAAGCAGCACTGCCCAAGACATTTCAGATTCTGGATATGGGTGATCAGCTTTCCGTAGTCAAGCGCTTGCTCAAACAACTGAATATTGCTGAAGAAATTATCTCACCGCGCAGTCTGCAAGGATTCATTAATGCACAAAAAGAAAACGGATTGCGTGCTTCGCGTTTATCGGCCCGCGACCCGCATGAACGGCAAATGATTGAATGTTATGCCGCCTATGACAGTTTGTGCCGGAATGAAGGGGTAGTGGATTTCGCGGAATTAATGTTACGCAGTTATGAAATTCTGCAGAGTAATGAAATATTGCGCAATCATTACCAGAACCGTTTTAATCATGTGCTGATTGATGAATTTCAGGATACAAATAAATTACAGTATGCATGGCTAAAATTACTGGCCGGAGAGCATGCAGCGGTTTTCGCCGTGGGAGACGACGACCAGAGTATTTATCGCTTTCGCGGTGCCGAAGTAGCCAATATGACCCGCTTTCTGAATGAATTTCATGTTGGCGAACCCATCCGGCTGGAACAAAATTACCGTTCGGTAGGCAATATTCTGACAGCAGCCAATGCGGTGATTGCACACAACGCCAGCCGTCTGGGTAAAAATCTGCGCACTCAGACCGGCGATGGCGAAAAAATCCGTGTGCTTCAGGCAATTAATGATCTTGAAGAAGCGCAGTTTGTGGTTGATGAAGTGAAAGCTTTACACCGCGAAGGGCTGAATTATATGCAGATGGCTGTACTGTATCGCAGTAATGCCCAGTCGCGGGTTCTGGAACAGGCTCTGTTCCGCGCCGGTATACCTTACAAAATTTATGGCGGCCTGCGCTTTTATGAGCGTCAGGAAATCAAACATGCACTGGCTTACCTGCGTCTGGCGGTTAATCCCAATGATGATAATGCATTATTACGGGTAATCAATGTGCCGGCACGCGGCATCGGCGCGCGGAGTGTTGAAAACATTCAGGCGGCAGCCAATGAAGCCCATACTTCGTTATGGCAGGCGGCCATCAGCTTGTCAGCGAAAAACAGTAAAATTGCTGCTTTTATCCGCCTGATTGAAAATTTACAGCAACAGGCTGCGCAAGTTTCTCTGCAGGAACTGATGGCTGCTGCCATCTATGATAGCGGTCTGATGGAACACTACCGTACCCAGAAAGGTGAACAGCAGGAACGCATCAACAACCTGGAAGAATTACTGAATGCGGCAGTGGCATTTAAACCGCAGGAATCCGGTTATGATATGGAACCTGAGTATGATGAAAACGATCCTTTATTTCCGGTACTGTCTTTTTTAAGTACTGCCTCACTGGAAGCAGGAGAGCATCAGGCCGGTCAGGGTGAAGACGCCTTGCAGTTAATGACTGTACATGCAGCCAAGGGGCTGGAATTTGACGGTGTATTTCTGACAGGGCTGGAAGAAGGTTTATTCCCCAGTGAATACAGCATGGCCGAACGCGACGGGCTGGAAGAAGAGCGGCGCCTGATGTATGTAGCAATTACCAGAGCACGTAAGCGCCTGTATTTAACAATGGCAGAACAACGCCTGTTACACGGACAAACGCATTTTGCCCTGCCATCACGCTTTGTGGATGAAATACCGGAAGAGGTATTGCAATATCTGTCTGCACACAGAAACTCTCTGATAGCCCGGCAACAGTCCACGCAGCGAACCAATCCGTTTCATAGCCGCAGCAAACTGGCAGAAATACAGGAGAGCACAGATTTTGACGGCTTTCAGCTAGGACAGAATGTTTATCATGAACGTTTTGGCACAGGTGTCATCATAGATGCTACCCGGAAAGCTGAAGGGGCACGCCTGACCATCAATTTCGGTAAACAGGGGATTAAAGAGCTGGATACCGTATTTGCCAAAAGCAAGCTAAGTATTATTTCTTAAACAATTGCTCAGGTAACGGCTGGTAAGCAAAAGCCTGAGAGGAGACAGTCATGCAACAATACGACAGTAACAATATCTTTGCCCGAATTATCCGTGGTGAAATTCCTTGCCATAAAGTTTATGAGGATGAGCAGACACTGGCTTTTATGGATGTGATGCCACAGGCACGCGGCCATGTACTGGTGATTCCTAAATGTGAAGCAATAGAGTTAACTGACATGCCGCAAGATTACCTTGCTGCCGTATTCAGTGCAGCCAAAAAGATTATTAATGCGCAACGTAAAGTGTTACATCGTAATGGCGTTGTGCAATTACAGTTGTCCGGCGAACAGGCCGGTCAGTCTGTATTTCATTATCACATTCATCTGATTCCCGGACATATCCATGAACTGGGTAAACATGAAAGTGTGGCTGCTGATCAGGCAGAACTGGCGCAACTGGCTGCACAATTACGTGCAGAACTGGCCTGACCATTTTTTGATTCAATAATTATCCACAGAATTATCCACAGATAATCAGTAAAATAAATAGTATTTATTATGCTATAACCCTTGTTTTATAAGGAATTAAGCATAAAGACTGATTTTTATCCAGTTAAATACTACAAATTTGTCCACAATCATTCAGTTGTTGTACCAAATCTCCCTGTCGCTCCTGCACCTTTCGGTAAACGGAGCGATAATTTATTTCCTGGTCAATACAGATTAAATTGTTCAGTCAGTTTCAGCTTAAACGCCTTTGTGATTACAGACTAGCCATATCCTGCATATTTAGCGGAACTTAATTCACTAAAACGCCTGCTTACGCTTTTCATCAACAGGAAATGCGACAAATCATTTTTTTCTGCCGGTTTCAGCAGAAGCAAGCCTTAACCGGCCTGTATCTTTTCTTCTGATAACAAAAGCCCGCAGAAAAATTATGCTCTGCGGGCTTTTACACAGTATAACCAGTATTAATTATTCATACATCCGGAATAAACACTTCTGAACTGTGGTACTTTCGTATTTTATTCAAATAAATCACGCAGTTTGTCCATGAATGATTTTTGCCGCGGCGTCTGAGCCCTGTCCATACCGGTAGAGATTTTTTCAAACTCTTCCAGTAATTCACGCTGACGATCGGTCAGATTTACCGGTGTCTCTACCACGATATGACAATATAAATCACCCACAGCAGCCGAACGTACAGATTTAATTCCTTTACCACGTACCCGCATGCGACGACCGGTTTGTGTTTCTTTCGGAATATTCAGTTTAACTTTACCATCCAGCGTAGGCACCTCAACCTCCCCGCCAAGCGCTGCTATCGTAAAACTGATAGGCAATTCACAGTGCAAATCCATGCCGTCACGCTCAAAGACCGGATGCGGGCGCACGTTCACCATCACATATAAATCACCGGCAGGCGCACCATGCTTACCGGGTTCACCTTCACCGCTCAGGCGGATACGCTGACCGTCATCAATACCGGCCGGAATAGAAACCTCAACAGTCTTGCGGGTTTTTACCAGTCCGTCGCCATGACATTTAACACACGGATCCTTAATCTGTTTACCACTGCCGTGACAAGTCGGGCAGGTCTGCTGTAACTGAAAAATGGCCTGCCGTACCTGAACGACACCACTGCCTCCACACATGCTGCAGGTAGTAGCTGAAGTCCCGACTTTAGCACCACTGCCGTGACAGACATCACATTCTTCATGAGTAGGAATAGTGATTTTTTTCTTAATACCGCGCGCAGCCTCTTCCAGACTGATTTCAATATTATATTGTAAATCAGCGCCCTGATTATTCTGCTGCGACCGTCCGCCGGCTCCGCCGCCAAACATCTGGCTGAAAATATCACCAAAATCAAAACCGCCGGAAAAGCCGCCGGCTCCGGCTCCCATATTGCCGTCTACACCGGCATGTCCAAACTGGTCATAAGCAGCACGTTTTTGAGAATCAGACAATACTTCATAAGCACGCTGTACTTCTTTAAATTTTTCTTCGGCGTTTTTATCGCCCTGATTACGGTCAGGATGGTATTTCATGGCCAGCTTACGATAAGCTTTTTTGATTTCCTCATCCCCTGCAGTACGGCTTATACCCAGTACTTCATAAAAATCTACTTCAGTCATAATTTTATTCCAAAGGTTTGCAGGCAACCTGCTCTTAAACAGCAGGATGCCTGAACAGCAAAACCGGATAGATAATAGAAATGCAACCCATATATGGGCTGCATGTATAAAAACAAGGTTTTAAGTAAAAGTTATTTCTGACCGAAGCACAATATACGGCCTGAAAACAATCAGACAGACAAAGAATCAACGGTCACACCCGTATATTTATACTATCAGCAAAGTAGCCAATCTAATCGTGCACCATCCATCATGTAATCTTCAAAGCATTTTAAATAATTCAGCCCGATATTTGGCTGGCATTATCTGCCGGCAGCAAAACATTAATATAGTTTAGTCCGACACTTACCTGTATCGGATCGATTCCGGTTATCGATACCTTCATCCGGCATTTTGGCATGGCATCAACCGGTACACCGTTAACACGGCTTACCAGTGGCAGGCCTTCAATACGCACTAAATCATCACGTATTAACTGAGCGGTCAGCTCCTGCAACTGTTCCTGCTGAATATATATCAGACTCCAGTATGCTTCCATATGGCGCTGAAAATCATTGTAGGCTGCATAAGCCGATTCAAAATCACGCAATACCGCAAACAGCATGGCATCCTGCGGTTCAAAACGTGGCTCTGCGTCCGGATCCAGTAAACTGATCAGCTGCTTCTGGTTAATATAATCAGTAGCACGGCGCAGTGGTGAAGTAAACCAGGCATAATGTTTCAGCCCCAGACCAATATGCGGTTCAGACTGAGTACTCATCCGTACTCTGCCGGTAGGCTGTACACGGAATAATCCCGCCATTTCAGCCTCGTCCAGCATCTGCGCCCAGGTGCTGTTGGCAAAAATCATCAGCTCACTGACCAGCGTATCAATTGGTGCTCCGCGTTCACGCACACTGATATGTACAGTATTATCTGTCCCAAGCTTAATTCCATAATCGTACTGCGGTAAACGTTCCGGATCATATTTACCCCGCGCCTGCATTCTGGCCACAGCAAAATCATATAACCAGTTCATTTCATGCTGATGTGCAAAAGCTTCAGTATCACCGCGTGGCTGCAAAGGCTGAAATGCCTGCTCAATATTTTCAATACGTAAATTACAGTCTATATACACCGATTCAATTCGTGATTCATAACGTATCACCTCAAACTGCGGATTGATTTCTGCATACAGACTGACTGCCGGTCGTGCTGCTCCTTCATCCAGACTGAAAGCAGCTATCCAGTTATCCGGCAGCATGGTAATTTTACTGCCGGGATAATACACAGTACTTAAACGTTCAAATATCAGCTTTTCCAGCAAAGACTCAGCATCTATTGCCAGAGCCGGGGCAGCTATATGAATTCCGACCAGTTTGTTGCCATTGGGCAGGTCACGCACACTGAATGCATCATCTACCTCACTGGTTTCAATGTCATCAATGGAAAATGCGCGTACTGCGGTATCGGCATCTGGCAGATTGTGCATAACCGGTACAGGATAGTTACCGCAATCCGCACCTTTGGGAAACTGGGTAAGTAAAAAACCATCCAGAAAATATTCAGGCAGAGGCGGTACTGCACCAACACTCCGGAGCAGGGCAAACAGTGAGGTTTTTTTCTGATCAGCAGCTTTGACCACTGCTTTGTATTTCAGACTTTGTTTATCAGGTGCATGCAAAATCATTTTGGCTTCAGCAGCAATCTCATCCGGCAGGCGACCGGCCAGTAATTCCTGTATCCAGCCATTGATTTGCTCTTCCTGCTGTTTGCGCCGTTCAATGGCTGCCAGCGCCTGCTGTAATGTTTCTGCCGGCGCAGCTTTGAATACACCTTTATTTTTTTTGTAAAAATACATAGGCGCTGCATACAGAGCCATCAGTGTGGCTGCCAGCTCAATATTCCCGCTGCTATCGCCAAAATATTCACTGGCTGCACTGGCTGCGGTAAATTCATTTTCATTGCCTACCGCTTCCCAGAGCAGACTGATATCAATACCGGCAGCTGCTTCAGCAGCCTGTTGTAAAAATTGCGCAGCATCACCATCAAACACCAGAAAAACGTGGCTGGCCTTGATTTTTGCCCGCTTACCATGTTGTGTATTAACCAGAAAAGTAGCATCATTTTCCTGAACTATTTCCGCTACTTTAAACTGACCTGACTCCTCATAAAAAATTTGTTTACCCATAACGCCTACTTAAAACAAAGAAACTACTCAAGTAATCTGTAAAACAGATTCAGAAACCACTATTTATTCGATTATAAACGACAGTACTCAATCTTCGCTTCTATGCCTGCTCTGCTACTCTGTTCCAGACAACCGTATCTGTATAAATAGTTCACCATTATTCCTCCTCAGGCTTCCCTGTTTTGCATATATCCGATTGTCAAATCATACAAATTAAATAATTCCATGTTTTAATTTTCCATTAAAACAATTACTTAAAGTTAGCACAATATAATTATGCTTTAAACAACATTATGCTTTAAAACCAGATAAATAAACAGCAAAAAAATACCTGCTGACAAATAAAATCCATAATAATGAACTAATTTTAAAAAACTCCAAAAGCATAATATGCTGGAAATATTTCGATATATATAAAGTTATACACCGTACAACCGGCAACAATAGTAAGTATTACCGAAAATTAAAACATATGCTAAAAAAATAATACAAAAAATCAAAATTTATTTGATTTTTTTACATAAAACTGTTTTCCGCCTGCTATTTCAAACATCAGCATAAGATAACAATTTATATAATTAATATATAAATATATTAATTTTTACAAATAACTTTTTATTCTTACGGTTAAAAAACAATTTTTATATTTAGAGAGGCAGATATTGATTTAAATTTGCCCTTATCTGAATAAAATATCTGTACTATTATTCATTACATGAATAAATTCTGTTGCATATAAAAATATTATTACTGATTATATAAGCACATTACTTTTAATAACACAAACTGAAATATACTTCATCCGGTTATCAGCTAATTCTGACTAATTGTATGATACAGATATCCGCAGCAATAGCCATAGTGCGAGTGTTACAATAGCCATAAATTCATGTAAAGATCTATAATATGAAGAAAATAACCCCCAAAAGCTATGAAGAAGCTATCCAGCAACTGGAAAAAATAACTGAATCCATGCAAAACAATGATCTTCCCCTGGAAGAATCACTGGCTGCATATGAATATGGTCAGGAACTGGTGCAATACTGCCAGCAGAAGCTGGCGGAGGTAGAACAAAAACTACAGGTACTGGATAATGGTGAATTAAAGGAGCTGAAGCTTGAAACAGGGGAGTAATTTTGCCGACTGGCAAAAACAGGTACAGACACATACAGAAGAGACATTAACCCGATTACTCCCCCCGGCCGGACAACTTCCCGCACCACTGATTGAAGCTATGCGCTATGCGGCGCTGGATGGCGGTAAACGGTTGCGGCCAATGCTGGTTCTGGCGGCGGCGGAGCTGGGTAATGCGGTTACAGAAGCCGCAGATCATGCTCTGGCTGCAATCGAATGCATACATATCTATTCGCTTGTGCACGACGATATGCCGGAGATGGATAACGACAGTCTGCGTCACGGAAAACCGGCCTGTCACATACAATATACACCGGCAACAGCCTTACTGGTTGGTGATGCCCTGCAAAGTATGGCATTCAGCCTGCTGAGCCGTCCAACCGGTCTGGACGCTGCGCGTCAGCTGCAAATGATACAGACTCTGGCACAGGCTGCCGGCTGTCATGGCATGGCCGGCGGACAGGCTATCGATTTAGCCTGCGTAGGGGTAGGTCTGAATCAGGCCGAACTGGAACACATGCACCAGTTGAAAACCGGTGCGCTGATCAGAGCAGCAGTTACACTGGGCGGACTTTGCTGTCAGGATATCAGCCAGCAGGCATTAACCGCACTCGACCATTATGCCGCTCATCTGGGTCTGGCTTTTCAGGTTATTGATGATGTACTGGATTACGAGCAGGATAGCAGCACACTGGGTAAAACCGCCGGAAAAGATGCCCGGACTAATAAACCTACCTACGTTAGTCTGATGGGGCTGACTACAGCACGCCAGTATGCAGAAAATCTGGTACAACAGGCTATTGATGCTTTAAGCGATTTTGACCAGCGTGCATCTCATCTTCGCGCACTGGCGCAATTTGTCGTTGCCCGCAATCATTAAAAATGTGCTAAGCAACAGCAAACTACAAATATATAAACATTGTCTGCGCAGTAATTCAGTTAATGACAGATATAACTTATTTACAGATCAGCTTATTCATAAAATAACTAACGCAGCCGCTTACCGGAAGCCCAGTCAATAATCTGGCTGGGCTGCTTTCTTCCGCCAGTGCGCCCGCCCAGAATCATCACCTGTTTTCCAAACTGGCGTCTGACTTCACGCTCTGTACAACAAGCTTTTTTTCCTGCCCGGTTACAAGAAGTAGATACCAGCGCTGTACCTGCTGCTCTGCATAAAAACCGGGCAGTTGCCAGGTCCGGAACCCGTACGGCCAGAGTTTGCCGACCACGCCCGCGTAACACAGGTGAAACCTGTTTGCGTACCGGTAACAGTAAAGTTCTGGGTGCCGGCCACTGCCGGCTGACAGCCGCTATATCAGTTGTGGACAAAGGTGCGAGCAAAGGCTGTAATTGAGTGAAATCAGCAGCAATAACAATCAGCCCTTTATGTTGCGGTCGCTTTTTCAATGCAATGACTTTACGCACCGCCGGCACACAATCAGGCAGACAGCCTAGCCCATAACTGCCTTCTGTAGGATAAGCAATCAAACCGCCACGATGCAGATGGCTGCGCAGACGATATAAAAACCGGCCGGACGGACGGGCAGGATGGCGCATAAATATTCTGAGAAACTGGACTAAACTATTATAATAGCAGGGCAGAATAAACCAGACTACACCCGTACCGGTCACAGCCACCCAACCACCAGAGACAATCATGATTACTGATGAACAACTATTGCGTTACAGCCGTCATATATTACTGGATAAGCTGGATATTGCCGGACAGGAAGCAATTCTTGCTGCCCGTGCTCTGGTAATCGGTGCCGGCGGCCTGGCACATCCGGCTCTGACTTATCTGGCTTCCAGCGGAATAGGGCATATTACCGTTGTGGATAACGACACTATCGAAATCAGTAATCTGCAACGCCAGTTCTGGTTTAATGATCAAGATATCGGTCAGGCAAAAGCCGCGATATTGTGCCGGCAGCTACATACACAATATCCGCAAACCGGATTAAAGCCCATTGTAGCCAGAGCTGATGCCAGCATGTTAGAGCAACTGGTTCAGCATACCGATATCATTCTGGATTGTACCGACAATTTTGCCAGCCGCCGGCTGATTAATCAGGCCTGTTTTAATGCACGCAAACCACTGGTTTCAGCCTCTGCACTGGTATTTGCCGGTCAGCTGGCAGTATATGATTTTCGTGATGGTCGCGGCCCCTGCTATCAGTGCCTGTTTGAAGGAGAAATGAATGATGAAGGAGCCAGTTGTGCCAAAAACGGAGTTTTTGCGCCTTTACTCGGTATTATGGGCGCGGCACAGGCCAGTGAAGCATTGCAGATAATTGCCGGTATTCACCCTGACGGCTGCTGGCTACACTGTTTTGACGCCTGTTCTTTTCAATGGCAGCGCCTGCAGCTGGCTGCCAATCTGGATTGTCCGGTATGCGGGCAGGCAGTTTTATCCACAGAAATTTGTGGATAAAACTGTGGATATTTTTATTCCTGAAAATCAGATAACTTGCGATCTTTACCGGCATTCCAGCCAGACACAGTAATAACGACCGCGGCAATAAACATCAGACACAATGCCGGAAACCAGGAATGCATCATGTCATGCAGAGCGCCCATCAGGACAGGGCCCACAGCCGCAAACAGATAGCCACAGGTTTGTGCCATTCCGGATAGCAGCACTCCTTCAGTAACACTGCTGCTGCGCAAACTGAAAAACATCATGCTCAGACAGAAAGCCCCGCTGATGCCCAGCCCCAGCAACAGCACTGCCGGAAAATAACAGCTGCGCCATGGCGACATCAGCAATAATACCGACAAAATTAAAGCTACGCCGCACATCGACCCTATCCAGTGCTGCTGCTTTAATCTGGCTGCATAAATCGGTATCAGCAAATTGGTTGGTATCATCACCAGCTGCATCAGCCCAAGCCAGCCACCGGCTTCCGTTGCTGATACACCGGCTTTGGCTACAATCTGCGGCAGCCAGCTAACGGTAGAATAAAACAGAAACGACTGAAATCCCATAAACAGCGTTACCTGCCAGGCCAGCGGATTACGCCACAGGTGTATCTTTACCTGACGTGCACGTACAGCCGCCTTGGGCACAGCATTGGCCGCTTTAAAAGGCAGCCACCAGATAACCATGGCCATCAGCGCCGGTAGTACCCAGATTACCAGAGCACCGCGCCAGCCCCACAGATTACTGTGAGCAAGCGGAGCACTTAAAGCAGAACCGGCCGCACCGCCCATATTCATCACCAGTGCATATAATGCGGTAACCAGTCCCATTTTAAACGGAAAATACTGCTTTACCATACTGGGAATCAGTACATTGCCAACAGCAATGGCACAGCTGAGCAAAGCCGTACCAGTCAGCAGCAGAAACAGCCCGGAACCACAGCGCAGCACCAGCCCCAGCGTTAATATCCACAAAGCAAAAAAGACCATCTGCTCCGAGCCCAGACGTGCTGCAAGCCTGGGGATAAAAATCGAAAACAGACCAAATGTCAGCAATGGTACCGTAGTCAGCATGCCGGCCAGCGTACTGCTTATCTGCAGCTGCGTCTGAATATTCTGTAACAGGGGACCCACACCAGTCAGCGGGCCGCGTAAAACAAATGCCAAAGCCAGAATAGCAACAAAAAGACTAAGCCGGTGCTGTGTTTTCGATACAGTCGAATCCGTTTTCATTACTTCACCAAATTACTCGTTTACCTTTAAGGCAAAAAAACTATTAATTTACCGGCCATTGCTGCAATAATGCACGGCCGCATTCCAGACCGGCTGCATAACTGTAGCGTAAACGGCCGGCATCCCGGCACAGACGTCCGGCCATTTTGCCATCATCCGGAGGATTAATTTCAATAATATACCGGCAGTTCTCAGGCTGCCGCATCCATGTCAGGATAGTATTATAATGCTTTACTCGCTGCCGTAATGCCTGAGCAAACCCGCTGACCGGCAGACGCCTTGCCAGCAGACTGTCACCCAGACTACCTTTCTTCACATAATTGTGCGCTCTGGTACGAATTACTATCACACAACCGATGTCCGGCTGAGACAGAGTCCACTGTACCGGCAAGGCATCAGCTACTCCGCCGTCAAAATAAAATCCTCCGCCAATTGCTACCGGTTTACGAATCATAAACGGAATTGAACTCGAAGCACGCAGTACTTCCAGAAAAGAATCGGGCTGAGCCACAGCATACTCCGGCTCACCGCTAACAGCATTACTTAAAACAACTCTGAAATCACGCTGTCGTGCAAACATACGCTCACAATCCAGCGGATTTTCCTGTTGTACAACCTGCCACAACCAGTCAATATCCATCAGGTCGCCGCCACGGATAAAGCGTGACCAGCTGATAAATTCCGGCCGGCAGGACTGATCAAGCAGTATAGCCAGATTACGCCCTTCCTGTCCGGCCAGATAACTGGCAATAGTACTGGCTCCGGAAGATACTCCGACCAGTAAACTAAACGGGTTAAAATCTGCCTGTAAGAAAGCATCAGTAACACCGCTGCTGAATGCAGCACGCATTCCACCGCCTTCTACAACCAGTGCAGTTTGCTTTCCGGCTGTCTGCTGATTAGCATGCATGTTAGCATTCCTATGTTTATGTAATAATATTTTAATGTTATTAAATATATAATACTGACTATAGTAAATCAATAAAGCCAGCCGGCGCACAGTATCTAAATATTAATATCTTCTACGGCTTCTGTATGTGTAAATCAGCCTGCCAATATCCGGTACACACACTAGAATTTTATGATTTTTTCAATCTGAACCATACCAATTATAACTAAATACTTTCAGATTAATCCTGTGCTTGGGAACCACTTTATCCATAAAATCGATGCCAATTGATTCATCCGTAAACCGGGAAGATACAGTATATCCGCCATCTTTTATCTCTTAACATTTTTCCAAACCATAAAAAAACTTCCGGATTCAGATAAATCCGGAAGTTAGTCAGACTACTGAGTAAAAACAGTTTAATTTCGACCCCACTTAAAGCCGACACCGGCATTAAAGCCAACTTCTTTGCCTGTAGTGGAAACACCTGCACCCCAGCCAATATTACCGCTGTTACTCATGGCTTTATAATTAGCTCCTACCGCAGTATAGCCACGATAAGTACCTACACCCACACCGACAGCCTGTTCACCGGCATTCAGAGAAGGCAGATAAGCGCCGGACAGAGCCATGGCCAGTGCCGTACCGGAATAGGCGCGGCGTTCAGTCCGCTGAACACGATCATTTACCTGATTTACATACTTATTGATGTTGGTAATCTGATTATTCACACCCTTAAGCTGAGCCACATTGACTGCATCAGTATCAGCCGTACCCGCGGCAACCCCGGTTATCTGACGGTATACACCTTTCGATGCATCTCCTACAGATACCGCTCCTTCTGTACTCTTCGTTGCCCGGATTGCTGCTGCCTGCTGCTGCGTTGCCGTTACCGGTATATAGCCCTCTTTACCGGCTGCTGTATTTGCCACCGATCCGGATCCAAGTGCTACGCCTCCGTTCTGAGTTACTTTCGCCTGACTGCCCAGAGCAACACCATTGGCTGACGATGCGCTGGCAGAATCACCGATGGCAACTGCTGAGGTGCCGCTGGCCATTGATGCACCGCCTATTGCCACTGAATCAACTCCCTGAGCGATTGAGGCTGCTTTTGCTGAGTTACTCTTTGCATATTTAGTGCCGTAATCCTGAATATTCCGCAGAGCGTCAGCCACATTATCAGCAGTTACTATATTGCCTGTCGGCGTAGTAGTTTCATATTTAGGCGGTGTAATCTGACCTGTACTTGGATCATATCCGCTTGGCTTACCCAAACCGGCAGTTATACTAGAAAGCTGACTTTCTGTTCTTTTACTGATTGCAGTTGACAGACTCGACAGTGCATCACTAGAAATAGTGCCAGTGCCTGCGGGCAGACCGTCTACTGCTGTTGACAGGCTTGACAAACCAGTTGACAAGGTATTGATACTTTGTTGTACATCCCACAACTGACCAGCATTCACTGCATCAAGAGAACCGGCTGCTATACTAGCGCTTTTAACACCGGTAATTCTCTGTCCTTCAATACTTCCGCGAGCAGCATCATAAACTTTACTACTATTATTCCATTGTAACGCATTCGCATTCAGATCAGAGATACTGGTAAGCATATTAGAAATACTGGTACTCATACTGCCCAAGTTTGTGCCACCCAAAGATGTTGACAAAGAACTCAGACCGGTAGACAGCGAAGTTTTTACTTCGTATAACTGGCCGCCATTTACCGCATCATGCGAACCTGGAGTAAGATCACCATTTGCCAGATTCACAATTTTGCGATAAGGAGTAGAACCATCACGAGTCATACCGTTGTTGGTTTGGCCTGCATCAAATCCGTCTTTATCACTATTCCATGTGATCGTATGCTCTTCTAGATAATCCACTCGTCCCTTTATGGATTTAGAAGTGCTTGCCAAGGTTTCTACACTCTTTGAAAGACCTTGATATCCGGTGGACAGAGAACTACTTATACTGGAGATCTGAGGAGAAACATTTTCGAAAACAGTTGAGGAAACAGTTGTTAACAGACTGCTCAGACCGGTTGAAGCTGAGGTGGACAGAGCAAAGAACTGACCTCCGTTAATTGCATCAGTTGAATGTGCTGATACATCACCGGCTGCTACATGGGTAATTCTTTGTGCACTTCCGCTTCCATGACTGGCATCATATGCACTAATACCGCCATTCCATTGCAGG
>NZ_JACFRQ010000016.1:0-371 GCF_016100865.1 Snodgrassella sp. W8132 | reverse complement strand
CCTAAATTACACTGAGCATTTGCATGTCCCTGTGCTGCTGCAGCTGAATAATACTCTGCTGCCTTTTCATAATTCTGCTCTACACTATCGCCCGTTTCATAGCATACACCCAAATTAAATTGGGCAGCAGCATCTCCCTGTGCAGCTGCAGCCAAATAATACTCAACCGCCTTTTCATAATTCTGCTCAACACCATCACCATTTTCATACAATCTACCTAAATTACATTGGGCAACAGCATCTCCCTGTTCAGCTGCTGCTGAATAATATTCAACTGCCTTTTCATAGCTCTGATCTACACCCTCGCCATTTTCATACAATACACCTAAATTACACTGAGCATTTGCATGTCCCTGTGCTGCTGCAGCTGA